>DAITME010000057.1:0-29033 GCA_036835305.1 Lewinella sp. | reverse complement strand
TACCTTCGCACCCACAATCCGTTGCCCGCAACGACCAAAGCACTTGCTATGAAAACCATTGGTATTACCGCTATATTGCTATCCTTTCTTTGCTTGCTGGCGAGCTGCCAAAGCGAAGGCGGCCAACAAAAAAATGATGATTTGCCCATGCCCTACCCCACCATTGCCGTCTCCTACCCCGCTACCGATACCCAGGCCGTGACGGAAGACTACCACGGCACCCCCGTGGCCGACCCCTACCGCTGGCTGGAAGACGACAATGCCGACAACACCAAAGCTTGGGTGACTGCCCAAAACAAAGCCACTTTCGGCTACCTCGAGCAGCTGCCCTTCCGCCAGCAGATTGCCGAGCGGCTCACGGAGCTGATCAATTTCCCGCGCCTGAGCTCGCCTTTCCGCGTGGGGGAATACTACTTTTTCTCTAAGAACGATGGCCTCCAAAACCAATCGGTGTATTACTATCAGAAAGGCTTGGACGGAGAGCCGATGGTCTTCATCGACCCCAATGCGCTGAATGCCGAGGGCACCACTTCCATCGGCTTGCTGGGCGCTAGCAAAGACAAGAAATACATGGCCTACCGCCGCAGCGATGCGGGCAGCGACTGGGGCAAAATCTATATCCGCGACATCGCCACCAATACCGATTTCCCCGATGAGTTGGAGTGGGTTAAGTTCTCTGGCGCTGGCTGGTATGGTGATGGCTTCTTCTACAGCCGCTATCCGGCTCCCGCGCCGGGTGAAGAGCTGAAAGGCAACAACCAAAACCACTCCGTTTACTACCACAAGCTCGGCACGGCTCAAAGCGAGGATGTGCTGATCTACGCCGATCCCAAAAATCCCAGCTTCTACCACTACGGCGGCACCACCGAGGAAGAGGATTACTTCATCCTCTACGCCGCGCCCGGCACGGACGGCTTCGCTACCTACTACCTGCCGCTGGATGGCAAACTACCCAAGGCCAAGGACATCAAAACCCTCTTCGGGGGCACCAAAAACAAAAGCACCGTGGTGCACAACGAAGGCAAAGACTTCTGGGTACTCACGGATATCGATGCGCCCAACTACCGCCTCATTAAACTCAACGTCGAGCAGCCCGAGCCGGCCAACTGGCAAGACATCCTGCCCGAAACCGAGAACCTGCTGCAAAGTGCCAGCACCGGCGGCGGCTACCTCTTTGCCAACTACCTCGAAAAAGCCACTGACCGCTTCTACCGCATGCAATACGACGGCAGCCAGCGCCAGGCCATCGAGCTGCCTGGCCTAGGCTCAGCAAGCGGCTTCGGCGGCGAAAAAGACGATACGGAGCTGTTTTATGTCTTCACCAGCTTCACCTACCCCAGCACCATCTTCCGCTATGACGTAGCCAGCGGCAAAAGCGAGCCTTTCTTCAAGCCCGACCTCCAGTTCGACCCCTCCGACTACGTCGAAAAGCAGGTTCTGTACCAAAGCAAAGACGGCACGCCCGTGAGCATGTTCATCGTACACCACAAAGACTTGGTGCTCGACGGCAACAACCCCACCTACCTCTATGCCTACGGTGGTTTCAACATCAGCCTCACGCCCAGCTTCAGCCCCACCCGCTTTGCGCTACTGGAAAATGGCGGCGTTTTTGCCATGCCCAACCTGCGCGGCGGCGGCGAATATGGCGAAGCCTGGCACCAAGCCGGCATGCTCAAAAACAAGCAAAATGTATTCGACGACTTCATCGCGGCTGGCGAATACCTCATCGCTGAAAAATATACCAGCAAGGAAAAGCTAGCCATCGCTGGCGGTAGCAACGGCGGCCTGCTGGTGGGCGCCGCCATGACGCAGCGGCCCGATCTCTTCGCCGTGGCCTTCCCCGCCGTAGGGGTGATGGATATGCTGCGCTACCACAAATTCACCGTCGGTAAAGGCTGGATCCCCGAATACGGCAGCAGCGAAGACCCCGAAATGTTCCCCGTCCTCAAGGCCTACAGCCCGCTGCACAACCTCCAGGACGGAACCGAATACCCCGCCACCATGATCACTACTGCCGACCATGATGACCGCGTGGTGCCCGCCCACAGCTTCAAGTTCGCCGCTCGCCTACAAGCTGCCCATCAGGGCGATAAGCCCGTCCTGATTCGCATAGAAACCAATGCCGGCCACGGCGCAGGCAAGCCCATCAGCAAAGTCATCGAAGAACAAGCCGATATCTGGTCCTTCTTCTTCTACAATACCAATTCGCCGGTGAAATATGGCGTCAAGGGCTAGAAGGTAGGTGGAAGCATCCTACTGGGTTTGGCTCACGCCCTACTAAACCCATACGGGCGTGTCGGCTGGCACTACGTGCAGGAGCAAAGATTCTTTTTTTGAGCAATGAGCAACAACGCTGTGCCTCCATCTGTGTTCCTTTGTGCCTATCTGTGCTGATGTTTCCATCGAGAACGCCGAAAGGGAGCTAGCTCGCTTCGCGCTTGGAGTACAGACAAGGCATGCCTTGTCTCTGCCTTGTCTCTGCCTTTTCACTTTCCACTAGCCCAAAAATCATAAATATGAAAATCAACATAGCCCGAGAAGACAATGCCTTCCACCTACGCACCACCACCGAAGATGGGCAAGTCATCTATGCCGACGGCAGCCCCGATATTGGTGGCCACAACAAGGCGATTCGCCCCATGCAGATGCTGCTGAGTGCGTTGGGTAGTTGTTCCTTGATCGATGTCATCTTCCTCCTCAACAAACAGCGGCAGCCGCTGGAGCACGTGGAAGTCGATATCCAAGCCGAAAGACGGGAGGAAGTGCCCCAAATTTTCACAAAGATTCACCTTACGTACCATTGCTACGGCGGGGTAGATCCCAAAAAAGTAGAACGCGCCTGCCGACTGAGCATGGAAAAGATGTGCAGCGTCTCCATGATGCTCAAACCGGGCGTGGAGATCACTTGGGAGTACGAAGTGCACCCCGCATCGGAAATCGCTAAGCCCTAGCCTCCAGCCGACGAATCCGGTAAAACAGGGAAGCCAGCCAGCCGCCAAAGAGCGTCCAGCCTATCACGGCGGGGTAGAAAACCATCCGCATCGTGTTGTCGAGGTCTTCGCCACCGAGGGCGGGGTTGCCGCCATTGCCCGGGTGGAGGCTGCTGTCTGAGAGACGCGGCAAGACATAAATCAGCGGAATCAAGGCTGCGAAAGCAAAGATGTTATAGACCGCACTGATGCGCGCCTTGGCCTCCTGATCTACAAAAGAGGAGCGCAGCACGAAATAGCCAGCATAGATCAAGAGGGCAATCAAGGTCGTGAACTGCTTGATATCCCAGCTCCACCAGCTGCCCCAGGTGTATTTGGCCCAGAGCGCGCCCGTCACCAAACCCAGCATCCCAAACATAAAGCCGACCAAAGTCAGGGCATGCGACCAGTAGTCGAGCCGCTCGCGGGCGCTTACCTGCAGGCTGATGGCCTCGATGGGGCCGCCCTGGCGATTTTGTTGGCGCAGGTATTTCACGGCATAGGTCACAGCAGCGATAAAAATCAGCATCATCGCCAGCCAAAGAGAGACGTGGAAGTAGGTATTCCGAATCGTCTCCGCCAGGATATTGCGGAAGGGAAAGGTCATCCCCTGGTGGGCATGCAAATCCGCAATGGGCGATTGTTGCCAGGCCGCTGCGGCGGCCGCAGAGTCGATCTGGGTTTGAGTGACGGAAAGGGCTGCGGGCCGCACAAAAAAGCCATCGCCTGGGCTATCCATCACCAGGGAGAGGCTCACGATGCTATCGCGGCTCGGCAAAAAAGCAGGTAGTTCAAAAATAAGGCGAGCTTGCTGTCCGCTTTGCGCCTTGATTTCCCTCGCTGCCAGGCTATACTGCTCGTTCAGGCGCAACCAGGCGCGGCTGCTGGCTGCTTCTGTATCGAAATGAGTGTTGTAGCCCAGCACTTGCAGCTCCAGGACCTCCCCGGCCTTGGCTACCGAAGGCGTCACGGTAGTAATATTAGGCTTGAGGGGCACCAACATGCCCACCACAAAAACATAGAGCAAAATCAGTACGGAGAGTACTTTCCACCAGCCTTGTCTTATCAATCGATCCATGGGGCAAAGATGCGAAAAAAACGCGAACGCCGCAGCGGAGGAAAGGTTGTAAAAGTGTAAAAGTTGGCCATTCAACTTACTGCCTCAAAGAATCTCGCAGTTGGGGGAAAATTATTCTTGGCTGCAGCAAATCGGGGGCTATGCGGCTGCGGTCGAAGTTTCCTAGGGAGGCTCGGTGATCCATTAAGACTTTTAGGCGGCGCAGCTCGCTTGCTTTGGCCGCTTCGGCCGCTTCGGCAGCCTTGGCAGCCTTAGTTTCTTCGGGCGTGGGTTGGGGTTTGGTAGCACTAGGACTTTTGGGCGTGCTGCTATCGGGGATGCTGCTATCGGGGCTACTGACGCGCTGCTCCACGCGGAAGTACTCGTTTTGTAGCCGCTGCATGTCTTTGTCCACCACTTCGGTATTTTTGAGCTGGAGGTTGCTGGCGATTCTGCCCACAACGGCTTCTTTTCGGGCGGGTTCTTGCTCGATGGCTTTATCGAAATCGGCGGCGCTTTTGGCGTATTCTTCCATTTTGTAGTAGAGCACGCCTCTATTTTGGGCGGCGCGGGCATCTTTTGGGTTGGCAGCGAGGATTTTGCTGTAGGCCTCGATGGCTTTATCGGTTTCTCCGTGAGCTTGGTAGGCTTCGGCGAGGAAATTTTGTTGGAGCTGGAAGACTTCCGGGTCGGTTTCGGGGGACAGTGCGGCTTGTTCTAGCAGGGTGATGGTTTGGGCTTGCTCGCCAGCTTCATGCGCCAGTAGGCCAAAAATCAGTAGGAAGGCTTGTTCGATTTTGGTGGTAAAAGAGCCGTTCATGGCCATTTCTGCGAGGCTGCGCAGGGTATCTACCTGCAGGTTTTCGTCTAGCTTAAATTCGGTAAAGCGCCAGCGATCGCCATCTACAAATCGGAAGGAGGTGAGGCTTTCGGCATTGTCTTCATCGGATTGGGTGAAGCCCCAGACTACCAGCTGTGCCTGGCATTCCTTGCCAAGGCGTTCGGCAGCGCGGGGGCTATCGGGGTAGCGGGGGATGTCTTCGGGCTTGCGGCCAAAGGAGCGCACCGCTGCGCGGATGCCGTAGCGATCGATGAGGTTGCCAATTTTCTGGCTCACCAGCAAGTGGAGGTTGGTGGCATCGCCCCGCAGTACTTGGTAGGGCAATACCATTACGCGGAAATCATCGGCGCCCTCGAAATCCGGGCAGCGCGCCACGGCTTCTGATTCGTCGGGCAGAATTTGCTGGCTACCGCTGGGGACTTCGGCCGTGGGCTGCCGCAAAAAAGCGAAGTAAACCAGTATGAAAAGCCCTAGTGCCCCTAAGGTGCTGCCAATATACAGCAGGGCATAGTTCTTTTTCTTCGCGGGGGGGCTGGTAGCTGCTTCTGGGAGGATACCAGCATCGATGTGTGCTAGTAATTTTAGCAGTTCTGCGCGGATGCGATTGCGGCGAACCACGGCCTCTTCGCTGCTTAGGATACCCTGTATTTCCTCCTGCTCCAGCCGGTTGAGCTGGGCCTCTAGGTTGGTAACACTGCTCATCCATGCTTTCTTTGCTCCTGCGAGAGCCAAAACATCAAGTTTGCTGTGTACGGTTAGCCCTTTGAGCCAAATGAGTAGATTGGCCATGGCCTGCGGAACGTCATCGGCCGCGATGCTGCTTCGGATAAGCTCTAAATGCGTGTGCTGAAATGGCATAGTAGGAGAAATAAGTAGGGGGGACGAAGGTGGCAAAAGCAAAGATACAGCAAAAAGTCGTCACAAAAAAACTAATGCTTAACCAATTTATTGTCAATAATTTATGTCTTTGTTCCGTCTGTATCATGCATGTTGTGTGTGGATACTTTTATTTTCCAACCCATAATTCATTCATCATGGATCAATTTCTTGGTCAAATCCAACTTTTTGGTTTCAATTTCGCGCCCAGAGGCTGGGCATTTTGCCGCGGGCAGTTGCTGCCCATTAACCAAAACCAAGCGCTGTTCTCCCTTCTTGGAACAATGTACGGCGGCGACGGTCGGACGACCTTTGCCCTACCTGATCTACAAGGCCGCGCTATCGTAGGCTTCGACCAAGGTCCTGGGCTTTCGGATTTCAGGCAAGGCGAAAGGGGCGGTACTGAAACAGTGACCCTTCTGGTTGCGAACATGCCCGCTCATAACCACCAGCTAACCGCCACCGACAGCGATGCCAACAGCGATGAGGCCAGTAATGGTGCCCGACTTGCCACTGCGGGGGTAGGAATCTATGCTTCTGGGGCCAGCGCCTCCGTTACCTTGGCAGCCGACTCCACCACATCAACTGGTGGCGGTCAGCCTTTCAACAACCGCTCGCCTTACTTGGGTGCGAATTACTGCATCGCCTTGCAAGGCATTTTCCCCTCCAGAAATTAATCATCCCTTCCTACACACAAAAACATATTCAAGATGGAACAATATATCGGTCAAATACAGGCCTTCGGATTTAACTTTGCCCCCCAAGGCTGGGCACTCTGCCAAGGCCAATTGCTTTCAATTGCTGAGAATGATGCGCTCTTTTCCCTGTTGGGAACGACCTACGGCGGCGACGGCGTCAATACCTTCGGGCTGCCCGACCTGCGCGGCCGCTCACCAATCGGTTATGGACAAGGCCCCGGGCTATCCAATATTCAGCTAGGCCAAAATGGCGGCTCTGAAACCGTTATGCTGACGGTGAACAACCTGCCTGCTCACCGGCATATGGCTACCGCTACCAGCAGTGATGCTAACGGCGACGAAGCTAGTAATGGCGCCCTTTTGGGCACTGCTGGCGCGAATATCTACGCCTCTGGAGGCAGCGCTTCCGTTACCTTGGCTGCCGATTCCACCACCTCGGCAGGCGGCAACCAGGCTTTCAGCAATCAGGATCCCTATCTGTGCATCAACTATTGCATCGCACTCGTAGGCATTTACCCCTCCAGAAACTAGGCTTTTCTATCCACACCCAAATTCAAAATCATGGAACCATATATCGGTCAAATACAAGCATTCGGTTTTAATTTTGCCCCGCGCGGCTGGGCACTTTGCCAAGGCCAATTGATGCCTATCGCGCAAAATACCGCCCTGTTCTCCCTGCTGGGAACTACCTATGGCGGCGATGGCAGAAGCACCTTCGGGCTGCCCGACCTGCGCGGTCGCTCCGCAGTTGGCCACGGACATGGCCCCGGCTTAAGCCAATTTATCCTCGGCCAACAAGCAGGCAGTGAAACCACCACGCTTTCGGCTTCCAACCTACCCGTGCACAATCACCAACTCACCGCCACCGACAGCGACGCCAACAGCGATGAAGCCTCTAATGGCGCTCGCTTAGGCACTGCCGGTGCCAGTATCTACGCCACAGGAGGAAGCGGAACGGTTCATCTTGCTGCCGATTCCACGACACAGGCAGGAAGTAATGTACCTTTTAATAATCGCGACCCCTTCCTCGTGATGAATTATTGTATCGCCTTGGAAGGCATTTATCCGCCGCGCGGTTAATTCCTACACTTATGCAATTGAACCTCCCATCGGCACAAACCTGGTGGAACGACCTGGAATCGCCCTGGAAAATTGCCTTCAACGAAGCCGTCTTTGGGAGAGGTGCTACCACCGCAACTCCCAAAGACGAGCAGTTGCTGCAGTTGCTCAACGACACAGAAGTCCTGCGGCTGGCAGGCCCCACGGCCTACAGCCCCAATGTCTCCGTAGAAATCTTTGAACTCTCTGGCGTCGTGGCGCTGCAGCAACTCCGCTTTTTGTCTGTCACCAATATGCCGCTCAAAAGCGTAAAAGAATTGGCTGGCCTCACCCAGCTGCGTCACCTTTATCTCTACGACAACCAAATCGAGTCGCTGGAAGGTATCGAATACCTGACGGAACTTGAAGAGCTCTATTTTCAGAATAATCAGGTGAGCGACCTACGGCCGCTCCAAGCACTCACCAAGCTGCGCACCATCTACGCCAGCAACAATCGCTTTAGTAAACTGGTTGGCCTCACCGAAGCCCATGCCGATCAGCTCAAGCGCTTCTACGTACAGCCGAATCAACATCTGCCCGATCGGGAAATCATTCGGCTTCAAAACGAATTGGGCATCCTCGGCCGCTTGGGCTAGGTGCCCAGTCCGAAAACCTTCAACAATCAGAATAATCAAATTATTCTTTCATGAAAATTTTCTATTTCCTCCTCTTTAGCCTCCTCCTTCTGGGAACTAAAAGCTATGCCCAGTACGCCGAAACCTTCGATGTGCCCAACAAAGGCATCCTCGCAGGGCCTTGTGCAAACAACAATCCTACGAGCTGCACTAGCAACGACTTCGCTGGCGTGAATTGGACACTGGAAGGGAATTTGAGTGTCTTCGCCAACACTGACTATTTCAAGACAACTGGAGGCAAGCTAGAAGCTTTGGACATCGACGAAGAAATCTGCTGGCTCAGCCCGGTACTCAATATGACGGGAACAGCTTCGTTCTCGCTAGATTTGACTTGGTTACAGTTTGATGACTACGACATGAGTGCCGTAGGTTCCAAAGACTATATCGACGTATCCTATCGCCTCGACGGCGGCAGTTGGGTGACTTTGCCCAATCTCATTGGTGGTGGGCCCCGCACGATCTCCTACCTTGGCATGGGCGTCAATATCGACGGCAGCTCCACTATAGTAAGAACCGGCCTCACTGGCTCCACCCTGCAAATTCGCGTTTGTGTGGATGTGAATTCTAACCAAGAAATCGTCACCATCGACAACGTCTCCGCCACCAATGCCACCACGGGCAGTGTAGGCCCGGTTTGTGACCTGAATCTGGTAAGCGTCGCCACCGTGAATGAGGATTGTCCCGGCGCAGCCGACGGCAGCATTACGGTCAATGCCACCACCAGCAATGGGCCGATCACCTATACCATCAGCGGACCAGTAAGCAGCAGCAACCAAACTGGCGTATTCATGAATTTGCCTCCCGGCAACTACTCCATCAGCTTACAAGATGGTTCCTTTGCTCCTGGCAACTGCACTGCTGACGCCACGAGAAGCATTGCTCCCGGCGTAGATAGCAGCCCTCCGACTGGCCAAGTAAACCCCATCACGGTCAACTGCCCAGCAGATGTGCCCGCCCCCGACATCTCGGTGGTCTTTAATGTGGACGACAACTGCCAAATCCCCTGCGTCACCGAGCCTTGGATCAATGAGTTCCACTATGACAATATCGGCACCGATGTGAACGAATTTATCGAAGTAGCTGGCCCTGCGGGTATTGATTTGAGCAACTATACCTTATATGTTTACGATGGCTTCAATGGGGAATTCTACAACACGTTTAACCTTTCTGGCATCATTCCCGACCAAGACAACGGTTTCGGCGCAGCCTTTGTACTTACCCCTAACCTTCAAAACATGACCGAAGGTATCGCCCTGGTGAAAAACGGTACCGAAGTCATCGAGTTCATCAGCTACGAAGGCGTGGTAACCGCCACCAATGGCCCCGCTATGGGCATGACCTCCGTAGATGTGGGCGTATCAGAATCCAACACGACCACTCCAGAAGATGGCAGCCTTGGCCGCGTGGGCAACGGCAACAAGCCCAGCGACTTCACCTGGGCGGTACTCACCCAAACGCAGGCCAACCTGAACACGGGCCAAACCATTACAGACTGCCCGGATAATGAGCCTACGGTAACTCACTTCAGCGATACCAACAACGGCGGATCCGGCAGCAACGCCGATCCATATATCGTCACCCGTACTTATCGCGTCACCGACGCTTACAACAATTTCACAAACATCACTCAGACCATCACGGCCAACAACTGCTGCACCGCGCCCACTGTTAGCGTAGCCGCGGCAACATCTCCGATATGCCCTGGAGAGACGGCAAGCTTTGAGCTCACCGGCACGCCAAATGCAAGCGTTACTTACAATATCAACATGGGCGGCAGCCAAATGCTCACCTTGGCTGCTGATGGAATGGCTACGGTAGAAGTTCCTGACGCTGCATCCAGCCAAACGCTTACCTTGGTTTCCGTTGATCTAAGTGGCTGCTTGCAGAGCCTTACTGAAAGTGCTACGGTAGTCGTAGAAGACAATGAAGACCCAGTAATTTTCTGCCAAAACATCAATGCCGACCTTGATGCTAGTGGGCTAGTGACGATTATGCCCAGCGATGTGTTTGACTCAGGTTCCGATAACTGCGGTATGGTCAACTTAGTCAGCGTTGTTCCCAGTGAATTTGATTGCAGCAACATCGGCATCCAAACGGTCACCCTCACCGCGAACGACGGCAACGGTAATACCGCTAGCTGCATTGCAGAGGTGAACGTACGCGACCTTAGCCCGCCCGTGTTTGAATGCCAGGATATCACCGTTTCTCTGGATGCCAGCGGAACGTTTGTGATTCCCTCTGCCAATTTCATACGCAACAATATCCAAACCAACTACGAGGACAACTGCGCCAGTAGTTCTCCAAGCTTTGGCATCACCTCCAATAGTTGGGACTGCGACGATCTTGGCCCCAACACTACGACCATCTTTGCTCGCGACGGCAACGGCAACGAAACCTCTTGTACCATCACGGTCACTATCACCGACGATTTGGGTGTGTGCGCCTTTCCGCTCAGCGGCACCATCCGATGGGAACACAACAACAACGGCGTACCTGCCGTCAACGTAGGCCTAACGGGCGATGCTGCCGACACGGCGCCAACCAACAACAATGGGGAATATACACTAGCCGTCAGTGACGGTAGCTACACCCTCACCCCCAGCAAGAATGACGATTTGCTCAACGGACTAAGTGTACTCGACGTCCTACTCATACAACGGCACATTACCTTTGTCGAGCGCCTCACAGATCCCTACAAACTCATCGCTGCAGACGTAAACGAGAGCGGCAGCATCAGCGCCCTTGATGCCGCTATCGTGTTTCAGTCGGTTCTCGGCAATCCGATGGCTCAAGCGGTATTCGGTAGGTCTTGGCGCTTCGTGGATGCTACGCATACCTTCCTCATACCAGAAAGCCCCTGGACTTTCCCTGAAACGATCAGCCTAAACAATGTGACGAGCGCTACTAGCGGCTTGGATTTCATCGGCATCAAAAAAGGAGATATCGACGGCAGCTGGTCGAGCCCCATGAACCTAAGTAGCCGCCTCACACAGCTATTCGTCGAAGAGCAAATGCTTGAAACAGCACAATCCGTACAAGTGGCCATAAGAGCCAAAAGCGACGACGACCTCAGCGGCTGGCAGTTTGCCCTGCAGTTCGATACAGGCTATTTAAGCCTCCAGAGTATCGTGCCGGCTCCCAACAGCCCAATGAAGTTGAGCGACTTCAATACGCAGCAAGCTAAAACAGGTTTGATTCGCAGCGCCTTCACGAGTCCGAAAGCAATAAGCCTGAACGCAGCGGAAAGCCTATTTTTCCTCAATTTCGAGGTTCGAAAAGGTGGTCTGCCGCTCAGCAAAGTGCTGCAGCTGAACAATCAAGCACTGCCCGGAAAAGCCTACAATGAAGCCCTACAGGAAAGCGATGTACAGATTAATTTCCAACCAAGGAACGCGCGAACAAGCAGGGAATAGCACAACTAAGCCCCTTGGCTTGCGACTAGCACAATAAAAAAGGCCAGCGACTTGCGTCGCTGGCCTCCCAAAAAAGTACGTCGTTCTTTTAGCTACCTACGGTAATCCGCTTGGGCTGCTTGGGTAGGGCTACTTCCTTCTTCGCTAGGCGAACGCTTAAGATGCCATCTTGGTAAGTGGCCGTGATTTTGTCTTCATCAATCACCTTTGGATCGAGGTGGAAGCTGCGTTGGAAGTTCTCTAAATGGTACTCTCTGCGGAGGTAGCCCGCTTTTTCCGTTTCCGCTTTTTGCTCCCATTCATAACGGATGGTGAGCAGCTCGTCCTTCACTTCTAGTTTGAAATCTTCGCGCTTGCGGCCCGGGGCAATCAGTTCCAATTCGTAGGCATCTTCTGCCTCGGTAATGTTTACAGCAGGGCTATACGCAGGAGCAGTGCCTTTGATCAGAGCAGGGCTATTGAGCACTTCATCGAAGAAATTGAATAGCTGGCTCGGGCGGTTGCGGTTATAAGTAGTTGGTTTCATTTTGCAGAATTTTTGTCGTTATCGCCAATAACAGCGACACCCCCTTATTTGCAAAGTGCATTCCAAAGGACTAGAAATAAATAGTTGATGCCATTTTGTCATTAGCTATTTTAAAATAGTGCCATTTTGTCATTCCTGGATAGACCAATGCCTTGTTTATTTGTGATTTTGTGGGTGCGAACAAGGCAATGCCTTGTCTCTACCACCCTACCAAAACGCTTACGGCATTTCCACCAAAACCACTGGCATTCAGCAGCACCCTTTGGGGCCTTTGCTGCACATCCCAGGCGCGGAAAGGACTTTTCAGTTCGTAGGGAATAGGTAGGCACGGCAACCCGTGCAGCAAACGCAGCGCCGCATCTAAAGATAGAGACCCGCTAGCGCCTAGGGTATGGCCACTTAGCCATTTAGTAGTATAAATCGGTGGAGTAGCACCTTCAAACAGCCGCCGGATCGCTTTCTGCTCTGCTTTGTCTCCTCGATGAGTGCCCGGGGCGTGAGGAATAATCAGATCGGGCAGCTGTCCTGCTTCCTCTATGGCTGAAAGCATCGCTTGAAAAAAAGCCTCCCCTTCCTCACTGATTCCACTGAGGCTACCCGGCCTTTCCTGCGCTAAGCCTATGCCTAAGATACGCGGAAATGCCGCACCCCTGCCCTGCAAGCGAAGGCAACAAAAAGCCGCACCTTCCCCCAGCCGCATCCCTCGGCTAGCGACGCCCATGGGCTGGGAGGGGCCATCCGTAGCCAACAGCCGCATCGCGCGCAACTGCGCCACTGTAAAAGGTGTGATCGGGGCTTCTGCTCCCCCCAGCAGTACTTGCTCTTCCATACCTGCCCGAATCAAGGCCACCCCGTGTACCAGTGCATGCAGGCCCGAGGAACAGGTAACGCTCTGGGTGCTGGCGAGGCCGCGCTGATCAAAAAAATCGGCCAGTGCAAAGCCTACGCTCCCCAATGTGGTTAGTGGAGAAGTGTGCGGCCGCAGTGGACTGGCAGCCTGGTACTGCTGGTGTGCCGCTTCCCAGGCCTGCGTAGGCCCACGCGAGGAACCCGCTAGAATGGCAAAATTTTGTCCCTCCCAAGCCGCGGCCTCCACCGCTTGCCGAGCAGCCAACAGAGCCAATAAAACGGAGCGGTCGTGGTCGCAGAAAGGGCTGTCTGCTAATCGAAAACCGACCAATGCCTGCTCGTATTCTGTATGGATACTAGCCTGAGGAGGGAGCTTTGCCAAGTCGGCCATAGGAGTAGCTCCCGACAGCGCCGAGACCTGGCCAAAGCCCACAATGTAAATGGGCAAATCACGCGGGATGGGCGGTTTTCTATCTTTCAACTGTGCCGCTTCTATCGCCGCATCGGCATAGGTATAACGCTTAGGCTCCTCCATTGCCATGTTGTGCTAGCCTCTGTATCAGCTGCGTGATCTCTGCCTCTGTATTAAAGCTATGCAGGCAGATGCGCAGCCGCTCGCTACCTTTGGCAACGCTGGGGTGGCGAATGGCTTTTACCAACAGGCCAGCGGTTGCTAGATCTTGCTCTAGCGCCACCACCCTGGCATTTCCCGGACAAGGCACCCACTGTATCGGGTGATCACCCACTGCTGGCATCCGATCAGAACCGTTCAGGTAGGTATGTGCTATTGCTTGAAAATAGGCGATGCGTTCGGCCAGCTGAGCCCGTCGCTCGCTGCCTTGGCGTTCCAGCAGCTCGTAGGCAGCGGCGATGCTAGCCCACTGATGCGGGGAAGGCCCTGTGCTAAATATGAAAGGCCGACAAAAATTGACTAAGTGGGCCTTCAGCTCCGCATTCCCCAACACAGCCGCTCCGTGGCAGCCCATGGCCTTGCCGAATGTAACGACGCTGGCAAACACCTGTTTCTGCAAGCCCAGAGCCGCTACCAGTCCTGCGCCACCGCTGCCGTCAACCCCGATGCTGTGCGCCTCATCTACTAGCAGTGCCGCCCCATATTGCGCACAAATAGCAGCCATCGCTTCGAGGGGTGCCCGATCGCCATCCATGCTGAAGACGGATTCCGTCACCACGAAGGCGGTGCCCTTGGCCGCTTCCAGACGCTGCCTCAGATGCGCTACATCATTGTGCCGAAAAGAAAAAGCTTCGGCCTGACTAAGCCGCAAGCCGTCCCGCAAACTGGCGTGGATGAGCTGATCGTAAAAAATTTGGTCACCACGCTGTGGAAGGCTAGCCAATAGGCCTAGATTTGCCATATAGCCGCTGGGAAACACCAAGGCCGCCGCTTGCCCATGATATTGCGCTATACGCTGCTCTATGGCTTGGTAGCTCCTGCTATCGCCGCTAATGAGCCTGCTGCCTGTAGCTCCACCACCAGCGGACAACCCTTGCTTGGCCAGCTCCGCAGCGAAGCCCAGATAATCGTTGGACCAAAAGTCGGTACCCATTCGGCTACCTGGTAAATGACGTAGTTTTCCTGCTTCGCTCAAAGCAGCCAGTTGCACTAAAAGTCTTTTTTCTAACAACACCTAATATACGTTCCTATTCATTAGTGACAAGCCTCTTTCTTTCTTCAATTTCTGGGCTACCTCTTCGAGATTCTGCTGCTCATCGTGGCGCTCAAAAGCATAGTCATAAGTACCTCTTTGATAAACACCTAGGTAAAAACGCTCACCATTTTCGGTAAAACTTGCATAATCCACCAAACGGATATCACTCAGGCGGCGCTCTTCCAGATCTTTCCGAAAATCAGCGAGGTCCTTCGTATAGTAAAGAAAATTGTACTCTTGCACTGCTGAATAGTGAAAAAGCGCCACGTATTCCGGCTCGCCGTCTGGTGTATTGATCACGTGCAGCCGTTTAAGTTTATAGCGGCGGGCACCCATTTCCCTCACTTGCTCCTCAATACCCGCTCGGGAAGTCAGCCGCGCTATTTTATGCGGTGTCTCTTCCTTCACCCATACGCCGATGTATTGAAAATCCCGCTCATTCAGCGCAAAGGCGTGTACATCGTCCATGGTATAACCTGCTGTATTCATCGTGCGCTTGAGCTTTACGAAATCTCGCCATCCTAGGGCCATGGCGACGGTATCCCGCAGACCAGACTCCGTGTAAATCCCGTAATACACCCGCTGATCGCCCCCGACCCTGCTCGATTCTAAATCAATCAGGCGCAGCCCTTGGGTGCTCTTCGCATCATGATCGGCCAGGAAATTAGACCAGCCCTCCACCGTCGTGTAGGCCATCTCCGCTTCGGTAGGCATAAAAATTCCACTTATTTTTTGGGCACTCAAGTGGCTCATAAATAAAAAAGAACCCCATATCCAAATTGCTAATCTCATGCGTATTGCTTCGTTTTTCCACCCCAACGACATGCTGGTAGCGGCTCACAAAGATAAAATGTTTTTATAGGATAAATTATTGTCGAAGCGATTCAGTTGTATAGGGTGTTTAAAAAACTTCCCTTATTTTGCAGCCTAATAGAATCAATTGATATATGTCTAATAAAGTTATCATCATTGGGGCAGGCGGTGTGGGTCGGGTAACGGCCATCAAATGTGCCCAGCATCCTGAAATTTTTGGCAGCATCCTGCTAGCCAGCCGCACCAAAGCCAAATGTGATGTAATTGCTGCCGACGCTAAAGCCCGCACGGGTCATCAAGCTATCCAGACCGCGGCCATTGATGCGGAAGACGTGCCAGCGCTCACAGCGCTCATTCAAGCATTCCAACCGGCTTTGGTCATCAATGTAGCGCTACCCTACCAAGACCTGACCATCATGGATGCCTGCCTCGCAGCGGGCGTACACTACCTCGACACGGCCAACTACGAGCCAAAGGACGAAGCCAAATACGCTTATCACTGGCAATGGGCCTACCACGACCGCTTCAAAGCAGCTGGCCTCACGGCCGTGCTAGGCTGTGGTTTTGACCCCGGAGCAACTGGTGTTTTTGTTGCCCACGCCGCCAAACACCACTTCGATGAAATCCACTACCTCGACATCGTAGATGCCAATGCTGGCGATCACGGCAAGGCTTTCGCTACCAATTTCAATCCCGAAATCAACATCCGGGAAATCACACAGCCGGGAAAATATTGGGAAAATGGGCAGTGGATAGAAACACCTCCCCACGCCATTAAAAAAGAAGTAAACTACCCCGATATTGGCCCCAAGATGAGCTACCTCATCTACCATGAGGAGCTGGAAAGCTTGGTAAAAAACTTCCCTAGCCTCAAGCGCGCCCGCTTTTGGATGACCTTCGGCGAAGAGTACCTCACCCACCTGCGCGTTATACAGAACATCGGTATGGCAGGTATCGAACCAGTGATGCACCAAGGCATGGAGATCATTCCCATCGAATTCCTCAAAACCGTACTCCCCGACCCCGGTGAGCTGGGCGAAAACTACACGGGCCAGACCAGCATCGGCTGCCGCATCCGCGGTATCAAGGACGGCCAGGAAAAGACCTACTACATCTGGAACAATGCCTTCCACGCCGCTGCTTACGAAGAAACAGGGGCTCAGGGCGTGAGTTATACGACAGGTGTGCCCGCCATGACTGGTGCGATGATGCTGCTGCAAGGCCATTGGGGAGGCGCAGGGGTATTCAACGTAGAAGAATTTAACCCCGACCCCTTCTTGGCGGTATTGGGTAAGCACGGGCTGCCTTGGCACGAAGCTGAAAACATCGACCTTGAATTCCCTGCTTAAATGACGCAACACATTCCCTCCCCCGCTTTTGTACTGGAAGAAGAAAAACTGAAGGCCAATCTGGCGCTGATCAGTCAGGTGGCTGAAGCCGCTGATGTAAAGATCATACTAGCACTCAAAGCCTATAGTTTCTGGCCTACTTTCCCACTCATTGGCAGCTATTTAGGTGGCGCTACGGCCAGTAGCCTCAACGAAGCCCTGCTGATTCACAAGCACATGGGCGTCAGACCACATGTTTACTCCCCTGCTTATTTTCCTGCGCAAATGAAGGCCATTGCCGACTTGGCCGGCCACCTAACGATGAACAGCCTCGGCGAACTAGAGCGCCATCGGCCTATCTGGGAACAAGCCGATTGTAGCGTTGGCCTGCGCATCAATCCTGAATATAGCCCTGTAGAAACGGCTTTGTACAATCCCGCCAGCCCCTATGGTCGGCTAGGAGAAACCCTGCCCAATCTGCCCATCGATGTACCCGCTGGACTGGAAGGGCTCCACGCCCACGTCCTCTGCGAAAGCAGCGCCGAACACACCGAAATGCTCATACAGCGCATCGAAGCTCAGTTCGGTCATTACCTGCGCAAGATAAAATGGCTCAATCTGGGCGGCGGCCACCTGATGACTAAGGAGGGCTACGATATAGATCGCCTCGTGGCCTCCCTCAAAGGGCTTCGCCAACGCTATCCGCGGCTGGAAGTCATCTTAGAGCCTGGCAGCGCCATCGGCTGGCAAACTGGCTACCTGCGTAGTACGGTGCTAGACATCGTTCAAAACTATGGCAAAAGAACAGCGCTGCTGGATATTAGCTTCACCTGCCACATGCCCGATACCCTGGAGATGCCCTACCGCCCACAGGTAAGAAATGCCAGCAGCGAGCCAGAAACACACGGCTACCGCTACCAACTAGGCGGCGTGAGTTGTCTGGCGGGTGATTACCTGAGCGAATACAGCTTTCCGCAGCCACTCTTGGTGGGCGATGCGGTCATCTTCGAGGATATGCTGCATTATACGACCGTGAAGACGACTACCTTCAACGGCGTTCATCATCCCGATCTTTGCATACAGCATCAGGATGGTAGTATTTCCGTAGCCAGAAGCTTTACGTATGAGGATTTTGAGCGGAAATTAGGCTAGCCGCCCGCTCTAAATCGGCGGGCGTATCTATTCCGATGGAGGCAATGGTCGTCTCGGCTACTTGGATCGTGTAGCCAGCCGCCAACCAGCGGAGTTGCTCCAGCTTTTCTGATTGTTCTAAAACGGAGAGGGGAAGCTTGGTAAGCGCCAGCAAGCAATCTCTTCTATAAGCATATATACCTACATGCTGAAAGTGCTGCTCCTGCGTGAGCCATTGTCCTAAAGGAACATCCCGCAGATAAGGAATCGTTTGCCGACTGAAGTACAGGGCTGCTCCAGCCTCGTTTCGGACTACTTTTACCACATTCGGCGAGAACAAATCGGCCTCCTCGTGGATGCGCCTCGCCAGTGTGGTGATTTGTACTGAGTCATCCTGAAAAGGAGCGAGCAGCGCCTCCAACTGCCCGGCTGCAACGAAGGGCTCATCGCCCTGTACGTTCACGATGATATCGGCATCCTTTAACTGAGCAGCTACCTCGGCAATGCGATCGGTACCGCTCTCATGGGTACTAGCTGTCATCGCTGCACGGCCACCAAAGGACAGAACGTGCTCGTAGATGCGCGCATCGTCCGTAGCCACGACCACTTCGTCGATGCTGCCGACGGCCTCTACGCCTTCCACAACCCATTGTATCATACTCTTGGTGCCCAGCATGGCCAGCGGCTTGCCCGGGAAACGCGTACTGGCGTAGCGGGCAGGAATAATCGCAACAATTCGCATAGGCAGAGGGAAATGAGCTAGATGTCTCGGACAGAGTTGCGATCCACCAAGATGTCTTTCAGCTCCTTCAGAAACTTGTATTGGCCGGGGCTGAGCTTGTTTTTGAGTGCCTCTTTGATTGTCAGGTAAGTTCCTGTTTCTATTTCTTTGAATTTCTCCTTTAGCTCTTGGGCATCCTCAAAAAGCATGGATTTGAGGCTGGGGATTTCGTGCCAATCGCCTTCCATGGCCACGGCTTCCTGCTCGTCGTGCTCAGCCTCCAACTCTATGAGATCCTCGTGCTTGGAAGCTCTCAAATCGCCTTCGGGCAGCCCCCATTCATCTGATTTATTAAGCATAAAAACCTCCAAGCCGCGCTCGCGGAAGCGGTAAACAATCAGACTGGCTTTCTTGCGAATTTCCATACAAAGCAATTTGGGTTGCTGCTCCGTGAAATGAATTGGAGCGCAGTAAAGTGATTTTTAAACTTGATTATTTAGCAAAAGTTCATCAGAGGCATGTACAAAAGTAGCTATTTTACAGTGTCTAAAGCCCAATTCGTAAATAAATGTGCCAAAAATTGACTTAATTTACGCTATGTTCTAGCTTTAAATACCATCATTATGCCAATTAGTAGGAGATCATTTTTAAAGAACGGGGGTGCACAAGCGGCTGTGGTGGCTGCCGCCCATGCGGGACTAATGTCAGGAGCAGTTTTTTTGCCAGGAGCCGTGCTAGCCCAAAGCCAGCAAACACCCTTATCTTCGAAGGAAAAAATCCGGGTGGCGATCTTGGGCAGTGGGCTGCGCGGACAGAGCCATATTGATCTTCTTCTTCGGCGCGATGACTGTCAGGTAACGGCTATTGCCGATATTGATTCGCAGATGATTGCCCGCAGCAGGGCCCTTTTCGAAGAGCATGGCGCCGCCTTCCCCAGCTTGTATGATCAGGGGCCAGAAGATTTCCGGCGGCTGCTGGAGAGGGAGGATGTGGATGCTGTCATCATTGCTACGCCCTGGCGGTGGCACACCCCCATGGCAGTGGCTGCGATGCAGGCCGGAAAATTTGTAGGCATGGAGGTTGCCGGCGCTTTCTCCTTGGAGGAATGCTGGCAGCTCGTCCACACCCACGAAGCCACGGGCAGCCACCTTTTCTTCCTAGAAAACGTCTGCTATCGCCGCGATGTGATGGCCATTTCCCAAATGGTGAAAGCGGGGCTCTTTGGTGAGCTACTCCACTTGGAAGGCGGCTACCAACACGATTTGCGGGAGGTGAAATTCAACGATGGCCAACAGCCTTACGGCGGCGGCGTAGAGTTTGGAAAAAAAGGCTTCCACGAAGCCAAATGGCGCACCCAGCATTCCGTCCACCGCAATGGCGACCTCTACCCTACCCACGGTATTGGCCCGGTGGCTCAGTATATCCACATCAACCGCGGCAACCGTTTTGTAGGCATCACCTCCATGGCTAGCAAAGCCCGTGGCCTCCACGATTATATCCTCCAGCACCCTAAAGGCGGTCCCAATCACCCCAATGCCACCATCGAATTTAAGCTGGGCGATAAGGTGACCTCCCTGATCTCCTGCAACAATGGCGAAACCATTGTCTTGCACCACGATACCAATCTGCCACGCCCCTATTCTTTGGGCTTCCGCGTCCAAGGTACCAAGGGGCTGTGGATGGACGTCAACAAGTCGCTGCACATCGAGGGCCTCAGCAAAGCCCATCAGTGGGAAGATACCCAAAGCTACTTCGAACAATACGATCACCCCCTCTGGAAAAAATACGAGGCCCAAGCCGTAGGCGCCGGCCATGGCGGCATGGACTTCTTCCTAATCCACGAATTCGTAGAAGCTGTCAAAAGCAATAGCCGCCCGCCCATTGACGTCTATGATGCCGCCGCTTGGATGGCCATCACCCCCCTCTCGGAGCAAAGCATCGCCAGCGGTGGTGGCCTACAAGCTTTTCCTGATTTTACGAATGGGAAGTGGGTGGTGGATGCAATGGGGCATTAACGGCAGACTTTATTCCGTTAAAATCTCTTTCCACCTCTCCGATTCTGCATACTTTTTCACAATTCGGTTTCGCTCGGCGAGCAACTGAGTCATGTATTTTTGCAGAAACAATTTATCGGCTAGGGTGCCTAAAATTCCAAGTGGCGATTGGTAGTCAAAAATATCGGTCATCAGTGTCTTCTCGTTCATCTGCTCAAAGTAGTGTTCGTGTCTGAAGCGGCTGAATGCGCCCTTTACCATTTCGTCAACAAAGTAGTGCGGCCGTCTGTAGTCGGTTATTTTTGATGTTAGGTTTTGGTAGAATCCAAAATGCTTAGCTCGCCAAGTGACCTGCTCATCTAATTCGATTAGTCCACTTGTTCTTCCCGCAATAGCTTTTTCATTTGTTTGTTCCGTGGATATTTTGTGCAAATCGATACTTCGCGAGAGATCAAATACCATTGTGATCGCTGCATCTATTTCTGTTCGCAATTCAATTCTGGGCATATTCTTTTTGTATTTTTGTGGTACTTCGGTCTTTTACTTTTTCTTAAATAAATTTGAACAAAACCCACTTCCTTTTTTGGATTTTCCTGAATTATCCTTTTGGGGATGTGTAGTAGCCGCGAAGCAAAGCCCTGCATTGGAAGACTATACATTTTTGTCAGGCATAGGAACTTCATTTAAGTCGGTCAGATCGTTTGTCATTTTCTTTATAGCCGCGAACATTGATACTGCCAGGGGATACATGGGTTCGGTTGGCTCCAAAGGGAAGAAGTCATTTTTACTATCAAGCCCGACGGGGAAAGCCGTTCTCTGAATCCAATCTTGTTCCTCCAATGCTGGAACGATTGTCGCTTGATATTTTTGGTGCATACTTTCACGTGCTTTCCCGATTATTTGATCTTCTATACTTTGTCCTTGTATTTTTAGAACCGTCCTGCTAAAAAAATCAATCCCTTTATAAGGAATATGCAGTAAGAAAATCTGCGTAACTTCTTCGAACTTATATACGTCCAAGACTTTAAAGTAACTATTACAGTTGATGGAATGAAATCCCCATTTTTGTGTTGCTGGATTCACTTGATATAAGTGGGCAGCCTTGCTAGAAGCGAATACGAATCGGCAATTCTTCGTCGGTTTTCCAGCAAAAT
This sequence comes from Lewinella sp., assembly GCA_036835305.1. Classification (GTDB taxonomy): domain Bacteria; phylum Bacteroidota; class Bacteroidia; order Chitinophagales; family Saprospiraceae; genus Neolewinella. The sequence continues at coordinate 7,263 of DAITME010000057.1, read as the reverse complement.
TTGAAACATCTGTGAATGCTTGAGCCCTAAAAATTTTTCTTTCCTTGTATTTGTCGATGATACTTTGTTTCAGATTGCTATCCCTGTAGTACATCGTCAGACCAGGTAATATCCAATTTACAATTTCTTCCACCCGATCAAATGGATATGTTTTATCCGTTTCGTTTGTCATTGTCTACATTTTCTGCCCGTGAAAACTTCCACTATCCCGCCTCCAAGCCAGTACTTTTTCTTCATCAGCACAAGCAGGAAGGCGGTCGCGGCTGTTATGGATGGTCGGAATACCATCCTTTGCCCACAAGATACGGCTCCGGTTTGGGCAAATGCAAGTTTCTGGGGCAAAACCTTTTTGTATGGCCGATCCAGCCCCCTTGGCCTGCTCGTGCTTTCTGCCTTCCATCCTGCGACAGCAAAGCCCGTATCTACACCCAAGCGAGCAAAGGCTCGACTGGCCGGAGATAACCTGGCTCCTATTCAATAGCCTTGCTCCTGCCCCCGGCGCGTACGTGCGAGAGCCAGCGAGTGCGTATGTACACTTGGTGCGCGCCGTGCCCGTCTGGGTCTTCCAACCCGCCTTCATACGGGCAAGGTCGGCCTGGGCGTGAGCCACACAAAAGCCCTCGCTTCCCAACCTTATTCGCGCGACTGCGTTGTATGCCTTTACCCACGAATACAAATTATATGACTCCGACAGCAACGACTTTGGGCGCACTCAAGCAGCAGGGCTACACACCACAATCTATCCGCGATGAGATGCGGGCCAACCTAGTGAGGAAGTTACGGAACAAAGAAACCGTTTTTGAAGGCATCATCGGTTTTGAAGACACTGTTGTACCAGATATTCAGCGCGCCATTCTTTCTCGCCACAGTATTTTGCTGCTAGGGCTTCGCGGACAGGCCAAAACCCGCCTAGCACGGCTGTTGCTGACGTTGCTGGATGAATACATCCCCGTAGTGGCGGGCAGCGAGCTCAACGACGATCCGCTGCAGCCGCTCAGCCGCTATGCCAAAGACCTGATTGCTGAAAAAGGCGACGATACGCCCGTGGAGTGGCTCCACCGCAGCGCCCGCTATGTAGAAAAACTCGCTACTCCGGATGTGAGTGTAGCCGACCTCATTGGTGATGTGGACCCTATCAAGGCAGCCACACTGAAGCTGCCTTATGGGGATGAGCGCGTCATCCACTTCGGCTTGATTCCCCGCGCCCACCGCAGCATTTTTGTCATCAATGAGCTACCCGACTTGCAGGCCCGTATCCAGGTTTCCCTCTTCAATATTTTGCAGGAGGGCGATATCCAAATTCGGGGTTTCAAGCTGCGGATGCCGCTGGATATTGGCTTCGTCTTCACCGCCAACCCCGAAGATTATACCAACCGCGGTAGCATCATCACGCCGTTGAAAGACCGCATCGAGAGCCAAATCCTCACCCACTATCCCAAGAATATAGAGACTGCCCGCAACATCACCCAGCAGGAAGCCCAGCTGAGCGGTGATCAAATCAGTAGCATCCGCATCGCCGATTTGCTGGAAATCATGCTCGAGCAACTCACTTTTGCCGCGCGCAGCAGTGAATTTGTGGACGAAAAAAGTGGCGTCAGCGCCCGCCTCAGCATCAGTGCCTACGAGAACCTCGCTTCCACTGCCGAGCGGCGAATGCTGCTGAACGGCGAGCAAACCGCCTTTGCCCGCATCACCGATTTCTGGGGCGTTGTCCCCGCCATCACGGGTAAGGTAGAGCTGGTGTATGAGGGCGAACAAGCGGGTGCTTACGGCGTGGCTATGAATCTGCTGGGCGCGAGTATCAAGGCCAGCTTCCTCTCCCATTTCCCTGACCCAGATGATGCCAGCAACACGAAAAAAGGCGATCCCTACGGCGTTATTCGCGCCTACTTCAGCGGCGGAAACGTGGTGGATATCCTCAACGACGATAGCGAAAAGACCTATCGCCAAAAGCTCGATGGCGTGGCTGGACTGCGGAAGCTCGTACAAGCCGAACTCCCCGACGCCCTCAGCGAAGAAGAGACCTACCTCTATATGGAGCTCGTGCTCCACGGACTGGCAGAAATGGAAGTCCTCAACAAAGATGTGCTGGAAAACAAACTCTCCTTCCGCGACCTCCTAGCCGATATGCTGGGCGACGAAGATTTGTATTAAAAAAAATGCGCCCTCAGCCAGTTTTACCTAGCTGAGGGCGCATAAAGAAGGACGACGCACCAGTCGCTCGACCACCTACCCTTGCTGCGTTTCCACCCTGGGGGAGTTCAGCAGGAGCTGACTCCACGCCGCCCGGCTGCAAAGGTACGCAAGTTTTTGATTTGGCAAAGACCTTTGTTAATTTTATTTTAAGTGGGCACCATCCTTCGACTTCCCTCATCAGGGCGCCAGCTCGGAGGAGCATTCGCTGCGCTGCGCTAGCGAAAGTCGCCTCCGAGCAGGGTGCGAAAATCTTGGCTTCGATCGAAGTGCAAGAGCAAGCATTTCTCCTCGAAGGCATCTTGTTGGGAAGGGGCGACAAAAAAGTTCCTCCGAGACGGTATAGCGCAGTGCTTACCTAGGTGTGAACCGACTTGCCTGACCAGCCCAATATTACTGCGCTGTAATATCGGTTTTTTCCCTAAATTTGTACCTCATTGCAAAGATATGAGGTGTAAATGCTAAGTAAGTAAATTCATGTTATCATCCCACTCCGCCACTACGTCGCGGGTCTCTTGGTTGATGCATTTGGCTATCCAGGCTGGGTCGTAGTCCACTTCGTGTTTGGCCAACACCTCTTCGGGCACGCCGTCCCAGACATTCGGTATATTGCCTTGATAGCCGAGGTCTTTGGTGCCTTCTTTGCTGGAAAAATAGCCCGTGAGCACCAGCTTCCGCAGCAGATCGAAGAAAGCGACCGCTGGCGTAGGGTCTTCCGTTTCGTCTTCGGGGAGGAAGGCAATATCATCCAAGATGGCTTTTTGCTTCGCTTCTTCTAGCGCCGTGAAATCGTTGTTATCGAAGCGCTGTAAGGCTTCGCGGCTCAGCCAAGCTAGGCCGGCGCGGAGGGGGAACTTAAAATCGGGGTAATCATTGGCCATGAAACCAATAAAAGCCGTGGTGCCCGTCGTTGAGGCTGCCGGGCCCTTTTCATCAGCGGGCAGGATGAGGTCGGCCAGGGTATCCAGCATCTTTTCCTCGTGGGTATTGAAGGCGGGCACGGCCTGCATTCTGGTATCCCTTTCCTTTTCCCACTGGGTTCGGCTGCCTTCATAGGAATATTTATTGACCCCAGAGGGCAAGGTGCTGGCGGCTGTTTCGCTGGGCTTCGGCTCGCAGCCTGCCGCCGTGAAAAGCGCCGAGGTGGCGGCAGCACCCACCAGTAGATTTTTTAGTGATTCTCTGCGATCCATTAGATATTCATTTTTTTGAGTTCTTGAACGATGTAGTCGCTAGTGCGCCAAGCGAGCGCCATGATAGTCCAAGTGGGGTTTTTATCCGCCTGGCTGGGGAAAGTACCCGCATCGGTGATAAACACATTCGGTGCGTCATGCAAGCGGCCGTAGCCATCCGTGACGGAGCTTTTTGGGTCTTTGCCCATGCGGGTAGTGCCTACTTCGTGGATGATCAAGCCGGGAGCAGCCAAACCATAGTTTTGCTCTTTGGTCGCTTTGCTGGAAATGTAAGTAGCGCCCATATTGGTGAGTACCTCCTCAAACGTATTCTGCATGTGTCGGGCTTGCTTGCGCTCGTAGTCCGTCCACTGATAGTTGAAGCGCAGCACGGGTACGCCCCATTCGTCCACTTTATGGGGGTCAATTTCGCAGTAGTTGTTGTATTGGGCAACCGATTCGCCGCGGCCCGACATCCCCACAAAAGCCCCGTAGGTGCGCCGCAGTTCATCCTTCAGCCCAGGGCCGTAGCCACCGGGGCGAATCCCCATTTTGCGTTGCAGATCGGTGAGGCCAAAACCAAAGCCGTAGCCCGGTGCGCCCATACCGCCCCACACCTCGATGTGGTAACCTCTGGGGAAGTCCAGTTTTTTATTGTCCAACCACCAAGGAGAATAGACGTGCAAGCCCCCTACCCCATCTTCGTTGTAGAGATCCCGATCCATCAAAGCTGGCATAAAGCCCATCATATCTGCGCCGGTGGAGTCGTGCAGATAACGCCCTACAACCCCACTGCTGTTGCCCAGGCCGCTACTATCCTTGTCTTTGGAATTGAGCAAGATCCGCGCCGTGGAGCAGGCCGAAGCGGCCAGCACAATCACCTTACCTTTGATCTGGTATTCTAAGCGGTCTTCTTTGTTGATATAGCTTACGGCCGTTGCCTTTCCGCTGCTGTCCGTAATGACCTCGCGCGCCATGCAGTTAACGAAAAGATCAATTTGCCCACCCGCCTTTTGGGCGGGAAAAATCAGGCAGCTACCCGCACTGAAATCCGCATAAACCGCACAAGAGCGCGCACATTGAGCGCAGTAGAAACACACCCCCCGATCGTTGTTGATCCGCTTGGTGAGGATCGATAGTCGGCTGGGGATGACTGTCACCCCGGCCTGCTTGGCACCTTTGATGTAGTACAGCTCATGCAGCCTCGGTTTGGGTGGCGGCAGGAAAAAGCCATCGGGATCGTTGGGCAGCCCTTCGTTTGTACCGAAGACCCCAATCAATTTGTCCACCTTATCGTAATAAGGCTTCACATCTTCATAGGAAATCGGCCAGTTGGCGCCCAGTCCGTCGATGTCTTTGCGCCGAAAATCATCGGGCCCGAAGCGCAGACTGATGCGCCCCCAGTGGTTGGTACGCCCTCCCAGCATCCTAGAGCGGAACCAGCGAAAATTGGAGCCCTCCGTATTGGTGTAAGGCTCGCCCTCAATATCCCAGCCGCCGTAGGCCATGTCGAAATCGCCAAAAGGCCGCGCCGTTCCTGCTCCTCTGCGAGGGCTTTCCCAAGCCGGGCGCAGCTGCGTCTTCGTAGCCGGGTCAGCGGGATCAAAATAAGGCCCCGCTTCCACAATGGCCACAGAAAGCCCTTGCTCGCTTAGTACTTTGGCCGTCATGCCGCCACCTGCCCCGGAGCCCACAATGACCACATCGTATTCTTTAGTCGGTTTTTTTATCTGCACAATCCAATATTTATACAACAAAAGATGGCCAAGGCCTATCAGGGCACAATATAGGGACAGTTTTTGAATAGGAGCGAAATCGGGAGGGTATTTTGATTGTGTGAGGGAAGGGATTGCTCACGCACGTACGCGCCGGGGGCAAGAGCCAGGTTTTTGGGGAGGAGCCGGGTTGGGGGCTTCGATTGATGGACGGCGACGGTTTGCGCGTATGTGCTTTGTCTTACGGTTGTGGGATTGCCTCTACGGTCAGTTTATTTCCTGTTTTATCCAAATATGTTACGGTCATTTCAATCATATGGGTTGTCCATTTTTCGACACCCGCTTCGGCTGCCTGTCTGCAAAATGTCAGATAGTCGGTTTGTCCTTTTTGATGTATTGAAATGGCTTGTTTCAGTTTGTTAGATGAACTTTTATTGCTTATTTCCATAGTTGGATACTTTGGTTCTCCGTGCAAAACAAAACCGTCTGTGCCATAATAACGAGTGTTGCCGTCAGCTACAAAATTATCGTAGTGTGTAACACCGATTATTTTTAAGTTTTGGACAAATTGCGGAAAATCCGCTCCGCTTTTCACACTGCCGAATGCTTCGTGTATTTGTTCGATTGTAAACATATATTCCTGTTTTATTATTTCTTTTCTATGGTTCGCAGTGCCTTTTTGATAATATATGCCGTTGCTTTGGTGTTACTTTCTTTAGTCCACTTTTCACAAATGGCATTTACAAAGTTGGGTTTCGATTTACTAGCGTCATTCAGCCAATTTCCAACGCTGTTTTGAACATACTTTGCAGAATCGTTTTTTAATGGCTCTAATATTGTCAAAGCTAATTCGGGATTTTGTTTCAGTTCGTCAATATGTTCGCACCAAACTCCACGGGGTCTTGTGGATTCAGTTGCAAACCGCCTGATGTTTTCATCTACGTTTGTTGTCCAATTGGAAAGTATTTCAATACTTCTTCTTAAGTTTTGGGCGATTTTAGGTCTCACAGCTAACCAACTAATCTCCCTTACTCCAAAATGTTTATCTGCCGAAAAGGGTTGAATTTGTCTTAGTGTTTCGTCAAGGCTTAGGTTCTTATTTCTCCCGATAGTATAGGTCGCCCAACAGCGAATTGTGTCCGCACTGTGATTTGAGATAATTGCTAAAAATTCACTATCATTATTTTCCGTTGCTAACTCAAAAAGTTGTGTTCCGATAGCTTCGTTAATAGTATTGACAGTCTTTTTATTTAGTCTGTCAATATTTGCCAAAGTAGGTTTTAAATATTCTGTTCGATTATTCTGTTTAAGTAAATTTTCCAACAAGATTTTTGGGTTAAGAGCTAACCATTCCACAAGATTTGCGGTTTCAATTTGTCCCGAATTTAGTTGTTGCAAAACATCTGCCGGAATATCTTTTATTGAACGTGCTCCTTTCCGTTTCATTTCTTGGTTCTTATTTGTCTGTGAAGTCTGTCGGCATTACCGCTAACGCTGTTACCCCCCAAAAAAACCAGCACCAAACCTTCGCTTTTTCCCAAAAACACCCAGAAAAAAGCAACAGTACCCTAAACACGGCTCCAAGCGGTCACCTCCGCCCGCAAGATACACCCTCCCCCTTGACACATGCAAATTCTACCCGAAATTTTTCATTGAAAACGGGGAAGCATCCCCCGCCCAAAATGATGGATGCTTGCCCGCTGAAAACCCTGCTCCTAAAAGAAGGCATGGCTCCTGCGAGAGCAACGAGTGCGTATGTACATGCAGTGCCCGCCCTACCCTTACGAATCCGGGAAAGCTTCATAAGGGCGTGAATTCAGCGTGTTGAGCCAACCGCAGCGCTGCACCCTGTTACCTTACCGCCTGAAAAACAAGCCGCTTCCCAGTATATTCTCTCCTCCCCGCCATTCGGGCTGCCAACTCGTGCGGGGTTTTTCCTTTTTACCAGGGTCTTCGTCCTGAATCGAAACGTTGATGCGCAGGGAACGCCAGGCATCCCCCTGCTGCTCTCTTATGTACGCCAGGGGAATAGCCGCTTCCAGGACGTAACCACCGGGTACGGCGCGGCAAACGTATTCCGCCGGATAATCGGTGTAGCGCTCTTGATAAAAATCAGTTCCCGTTACCGTTTCCGTACTCGGCGAGGCCAATAAAATGTAAGAATCGCGGTACCAACCGTCGCC
>DAITME010000056.1:0-29095 GCA_036835305.1 Lewinella sp. | reverse complement strand
CACGCAGGATTTACAGGATTTGCGCGGGTGACGCGCCGCACTGAGCGTGTCGAAGTGTTGACGGATTTTAGACAGGATTTACGGGATTTGCAGGATTTTATACGTGACATTGACAAATTTAGACCCAGACCCACCGTGTCCGTATGGAGGCGGGCACAGCGGGCACGCAGGATTTACAGAATTAACAGGATTTTGCTTGTCGCGAAACGTGGACGGTGTTTCCGGGCGCGCAGTAGATCTCGGACAACTTTGAGTTGTCCGAGATTTACTCTTTCCGCAGAAATTAACTCCCCAGCCAACATCTAGCCCCCGATGCGCGTTGATGACTTAGCTGTCGGACAACTCCGAGTTGTCCGACAGCTAAGTCATCAACGCGCTGACGGCATAAAAATAAAATAGTTACATCTGCTATGGCAATCTGGAAAAAAATAGTCCCCACTTCTTTAGGCATCGCCTTAGTCTTCACCACCATAGCCACTACGGTGCTGCCTACCAACGATAAGTTCTTCGAAATTATGAAGGCCATCGAGATCTACACCAATGTGTACAAGGAGGTGAATACCTACTATGTGGACGAGATAGCGCCCAGCCAACTGATGCGTACGGGCCTGGAAGCCATGGTGGGCAGCCTAGATCCCTATACCAACTACATTAGCGAAGCCGATGTGGAAGGGGCCCGGATGCGTATGAGCGGGCAATATGAGGGCATTGGTGCCGAGATGGAATACTTGGAGGGGAAGGCAACGATCATGCAGCTCTTTAAAGACCAACCCGCCGATGCCGCAGGCTTAAAAGTAGGTGATCGGCTGCTGGAAGTGGATGGCCAAAATGCCCAAGACAAAACGCTGGAGCAGTTAGAAGACATTATGCGGGGCTTCCCTGGCACCACCATGGAGCTATTGATCGATCGGCCAGGGGAAGGCCAAAAGCGCATCGATCTAGTACGCGGCAAAGTAGAACAGAAAAATGTGCCCTATTTCGGTATGTTAGAGCAGGAAGTGGGGTATGTAGCCCTCACCACCTTCACGGCTGATGCTGGCAAGAATGTACGCGAGGCTGTGCTGAAGCTCCGTGCCGACCACCCCAATATGAAAGGCATTGTGCTGGATCTGCGCGGCAATGGCGGCGGCCTCCTCAACGAAGCCGTGAACATTGTGAATATCTTCATCCCAAAGGACGAAATTGTGGCCACCACCCGCGGCAAGGTCAAAGAGTGGGATAGAAGCTACAAAACACGCAACAACCCCGTGGATTCAGAGCTCCCCGTGGCTGTCCTCATCAACGGCCGCTCGGCTTCCGCCTCCGAAATTGTCAGCGGAGCACTGCAAGATTATGACCGGGGCGTACTAATTGGCCAACGCAGCTACGGCAAAGGCCTGGTACAAAACATCATGGAAACAGGCTACAACAGCCGTGTAAAAATTACCACCGCCAAATACTATATCCCTAGCCAGCGCTGTATCCAAAGTGTGCGATACGAGAATGGTAAGCCCGTGAATATCCCCGACGAAGAACGCGCCCAGTTTAAAACCAAAGGCGGCCGCACCGTACTGGATGGCGGTGGCGTATCGCCAGATATTGAAATCGCCGTGCTGGGCAACGACTATATCGCCAAAGGCCTACTAGAGGATTATATCATCTTCGACTACGTCAACAACTGGGCACAAAAGCACCCCAGCATCGATTCCGTAGCCGATTTCCGTTTTCAGGATTGGCCCGACTTCCTGGCCTTCGTCCAACAAAAAGACTTTACTTTCACGAGCGAAGCCGAAAAACTGCTGGCCGATGTGCAAATCAAGGCTCAAGCAGAAGGCTATGACATCGATGCCAAAATCGCGAGTATCCAACAACAAATAGATGAAGCCCAGCTATTGGCCATCGCCAAGCAAAAGGACGATATCATCAAGGTCATCGAAAAGGAGATTGCCGGCCGCTATTACTACCAAAAAGGAAAAGTACAGATGGGCTTGCGCAATGACCAAGAGGTGCAAGAAGCCATTCAGGTGCTCAATGATCCAGCGCGGTACAAAAAAATATTGCAAGCCAAATAAGATTTCATCGCTTTTGCCTTTGCTGCTATAAATATTAGGAAAATACTAGGCTAGGAGGTGTTTTTTATGGCCGTTTGGTCAACAAAAGCGTTAAAAAGTAGTTAAAAAGCGAAGAAATCTTTGCCAAGACTTGCATAGTTGGGGTAAAGTCACTTACCTTTGATCCATCAATCGGCTAACCTACAGTCAGGTAGCTACAAAATTAGGTTCTATACGCATCAACGTTTACACTAACTTATAAGCTTTTTACTCACGGCCTATGTGCAGCCCTAGTGGCTCGCAGTGGTTTCATAAAACGTTAGTCATGAACGTCAGAACCTTCACTGATCAGGAATTGATCAATCTATACTTAGCTGGAGAAGAGCGTGCTTTCGAGGAACTCCTCAACCGGCACCAACAAAAGATTTACACCTCTATCTATCTTTTTGTCAAGGATCAGGCCGTGGCAGAAGACATCTTTCAGGAAGTTTTCATCAAGATCATAGATACGCTGCGCAAGGGAAAATACAACCATGAAGGAAAATTCCTCCAGTGGGCTATGCGTATTGCCTACAACATGTGTGTAGATACCTTCCGCCGCAACAAGCGCCGCCCACTCGTGAGCGCTACAGAGACTTTCGATATTTTCGATGTCCTCCAGTGTAGCGACGACAATGCCGAGCAGTCCATGATGCGCAGTCAGACGCATGATAAGATTCGGCAATTGGTAGATGCGCTGCCGCCAGAGCAGCGGGAAGTAGTAATCTTGCGCCATTATGCAGATATGAGCTTTAAGGAAATTGCTAAGCTTACGCGCGTTTCTATCAACACCGCCTTGGGGCGCATGCGTTATGCCCTTATCAATATGCGCAAAATGGTAGAAGAGCACCAAGTTGCGCTACAATAAGGTTTGCCAGCCAGCTCCGCTTGCTGGCAAAAACGAGCGGAGGTGGCTACCCTTCGTGGCTCCTCCTTTTGCTTCCCAACCAACAAACCAAAATAAAGAAGTCGGTGCCCGTGTACGCGCACCGACTTCTTGCTTTACGCACCTTTTATTACACTTTTACGCGCTATTTTCTGCTAAATTGGTTTACTTTGTGCCTGATTGGGAAATATTCCTTGGGGTTTGACGAAAGCCCCGCCCCCCCCGATCACCATTAGGTACTTTGCATGCCAAGATTCTACCACTACTTATTGTTCTATTTTTTACTAGGGATGCCGCTAGCAACGCAAACGGCTCAGCAGAACCCTTTTGAAGTATCCGAACGCTTGCCGCTGCTGGAAACAAAAGAGCCGGAGCAAACCGCGCCGCTGAGCCCTTCCCCGCCACGCAACCCCTTCGACATAGGCAGCGATCGCGAAGCTTCGGCAGCACAAGAGGAAGCGGCGGATGAGGAAGGCCTCAACCAAGGGCCCCTGCTGGTTCGTCGGAGTACCGAGCCCGGTTTCCTCGATGCCCGAGGGCGCAGTTTGGGCATCCATGTGCTACTGCTCTTTTTTATGGCCTTGCTATGGATTTTTTTCCGCCCCATTCTCATTGATATGTTCCAAGCAGCTTTCAATGAAGGACTACTTACTCAGCTATATCGGCGCCGCGAAAGTGGACAGTTTGGTATCTTCTTCCTGGCCTATGTGCTCTTTTTCTTAGTTGGGGGCTTCTTTATTTACCTAATGGGGCAAGCCTTCGATTGGTTTCCCTCTGATCAGCCTTGGCAATACTGGGTTCGGCTCAGCCTCCTACTTTTTGTGCTGATGTTAGCCAAGCACACCGCACTATACTGGCTAGGGTGGCTTTATGACTTAAAAGCCATCATGGGAAAATACAGCTTCATCATCATGCTGTTTGCCATTATCAGCAGTATGCTCTTGTTGCCAATTAATTTGCTGATTTCTTACGCCCCCTCCTCCTACACACTTTTTTTCGCCTATACAGGACTTGCACTGCTGCTTTTGCTTTATCTATTTCGCTCTTTCAGGGCTTTATTACTAGCCAGCAAATACTTGTCTAGCAATTTTCTGCATTTTTTATTGTACCTTTGCGCCGTCGAAGCGGCTCCTGTTTGGGTTTTGTACCAAGCCATGCAGGGCTAAGCCGATAGTCATTTAGATAGTACAGACAAGCGAGCATTATTTTCTATTTCCAAGGCTTGCTTGAAAATACGCAAAAGAAGACATTGCTAACTATGGCAGAAAACCGAAATTTACCCGACGAGTCTTATAAACCCATTAGAACGATCCTGATTTCGCAGCCCAAACCGGAGCGAAGTGCTTTCTTTGCCCTTGCTGAAAAGTATAAGCTTCAAATAGATTGGCGCCCTTTCATCGAAGTTAAAGGGGTTGAAACTAGGGAATTCCGCCGGCAACGTGTTGATCCCAGAGAATTTTCTGCTGTTATTTTCACTTCTTTAAATGCTATCGATCACTACTTTCGCCTCTGCCAAGAGATGCGCATTGAAATATCTCCCGATACCAAGTACTTCTGCCTAACCGAGGCCATGGCCAATTACTTACAAAAGTACATCCTCTACAGAAAGCGAAAGGTTTTCTTTGGGGAAAGAAAAATAGAAGACTTGGCGGCTGCACTAAAGCGCAACAAAGCAAAGGAGCGTTTTCTGCTGCCCTGCAGCAATTTAGGCGCCGAGGATGTTTCGAAGTACCTCACCGACAATGGATTCAACTGGAAAGACGCACTCATGTTCCGCACCGTTGCCTGTGATCTGAGCGACCTGGAAGACGTGACCTACGACGTGCTCGTTTTCTACAGCCCCCAAGGAATTGAGTCGCTCTTCGAAAATTTCCCCAATTTCAAGCAGAACGACACGCGCCTGGCCGTTGCAGGTAGCAAAACCACCAAAGCAGTAGAAGAGCGCGGCCTAAAGGTAAATATTACGCCAGCACCGCCCGAAGTGCCTTCTATGACTTCTGCGCTGGAGCTTTACCTGAAAAAATCCAATGCCTAAATGCGATGGTGCAGCTCATTAGTCAGCTAAGAGAAGCATTACAAGGGGATCTTCCTGGCCAAACAGCACAGATGGAGATGGCCCACAGTGTTCGGCAAACACCGCCCGATCCGCCGTCTGACGCCCGGATTGCCGCCGTTCTAGTCCTACTCTTCCCTGTTGATACAGCGGCACAGGATTACCACCTCGTATTCATTCAGCGAAGTAGCCGAAATCTACGCGATCGCCATGCTGGCCAGATCAGCTTTCCAGGAGGGAGTGTGGAAGACAGCGACCCCAGCTTGGCTTTCACAGCGCTTCGGGAAGCACAAGAAGAAGTAGGCGTTGACCCCGACCAGGTGGAAATCTTGGGCTCGCTGAGCACCCTCTATATTCCCGTCAGTAATTTCTTGGTGCATCCTTTTGTGGCTTGTTCCCCCTGCCGACCGAACTTCCAAGCCCAAATCAGCGAAGTAGATGCTATTTTGGAACTGCCTTTGGCTGATTTCCTTCAGCCAACTGCCCGCACCCACATCAACAAGCCAATCGGGAAAGGCATCACGCTCACCAACCTACCTTGCTGGCAGGTACAGAGCCACCAAATATGGGGCGCTACGGCTATGATTACCAACGAGCTGCTGGCTTTTTTGCGCTAAGTGTCTCTAACGAAGTCTAAACTATTTGCCACCTCAACACTTTTATAGCAAGTACAAAGCTCGGCTACGCTTCAGGATAGCTGGCACACCAATTTTCACTCATCTAGCAGAGCCTCTCATAGGGCTGGCTACAAATCTTTTCATCATGCGTATATTTTCTATTTTATTACTAGCTTGCCTGCTACCCTTCTTTGCCGTGGCGCAAGAATTTCCCGACATCGACAAGAGTAGCATGGATATGGCTTACTTCCCCAACCGGGCAGCCTTCCGTGCTTTTGCTAAAACAGCCGAGGAAAAAGCAGCACTTGACCCCAAGATACGAGTCATCTACAGCCGCCCCTTAAAAAGCGGACGCGACATCTGGGGCGCCGAGAAAATGGCTCCCTTCGATGCGCCCTATCGCTTAGGCGCCAATGAAAATACCGAAATCCAGTTCTATGTTCCTACGATGCTGGGCGACCAAGTTATACCCGCCGGCCGCTACACGCTGGGAGCCATCCCTAGCAAAGATAGCTGGGAAGTATTCATCAACACAGACGTAGATAGCTGGGGCGTATATGCCTACGATGCTAACAAAAATGTGGCCACCCTCAGCGTACCAACCAGCAGCAGCAAAGAAGTAATCGAAGCCTTCTCCATTACGCTCTACGAGGCACCCTCTGGTATGGTACACCTCAAAATGGGCTGGGATAAAACCATGGTGGAAGTGCCCTTCAAGTTGATGGAGTAATTCCCATCTACACGGCTCTTTTAGGAAGGCCTTGCTCCTGCACTTGGTGCCAAAATAATATTGGCCAAAGGCGGGAGCAAGGCTTTTTCATTGGAGCAAGGCCTTTAAGAATACAAATTTCAGGCAGCCCGAGCTAGATATCGATCGGCCTGCTTATATTAGCGCAATGAAACCAGCTTCCGCACTCTTATTGGATGTTCTTCTATTTCTGTCTGCTAGCCTAGCCATCATAGCGCTGGCGGGTATCATATATGGCACTCTAGGCGATCGTTTGAGCTTGCCAGAGCCACTTCCAAAGGTCGAAAACATCCCCGCATCTGCCTCCGAGCCTAACACAACAATAGCGGGGATGCAAGGAGGCTACGATGCGGCAGGCCTCGTTATTGCAGAAGGTTACGATATTGTTAAGTCCACCTGCACCGCTTGCCACTCTGCCCAGCTCGTTATCCAAAACCGCGCCAATCGAGCAGGTTGGGAAGAGATGATTCGCTGGATGCAAGCCAAACAAGGCCTCTGGGATCTGGGCGCTAACCACGCCACTGTTGTAGATTACCTCGTCACCCACTACGGCATCGAAGAACAAGCTGGTCGGCGTCCTAATTTAGAAGATATAGCCTGGTATGTGCTAGAACTAGAATAATTTTTTTGTTTTTTATTTGCATATTAAAAACCAAAGTCTATCTTTGCCTCTGGAGAGAGTCACTAACAGCATGACAAAGCATGTTAGTAACCACATTAGCCGGCGCTGTGCAAGGGGTAGATGCACAGACCATCACCGTAGAGATCAATGCGGGCGGCAGCGTTCAGGACGGTAAACCTTGGTACAGTTTGGTAGGCCTACCAGACAATGCGGTTCGGGAAGGTTCCTACCGCGTGGAAGCAGCCATTACCAACAGTGGTTTCCGGACCGTTCGGATAAAGACCATTGTCAATTTGGCGCCCGCCGACGTCCGTAAAGAAGGCGCCTGCTACGACTTGCCCATTGCGCTAGCGATGCTGCATGCCACTAGGCAAGTAGATTTATCCACCATCGGCCATTATATGATTATGGGCGAGCTCTCCTTAGGAGGGGAGGTAAGACCCCTCCGAGGCGCTCTTCCTTTAGCGATCCAAGCGCGCAAAAAAGGATACAAAGGCCTGATCTTACCCAGCAGCAACGCTCGCGAAGCCGCCATTGTGGATGGTTTGGATGTATATGGTGTTGCCAACTTGAATGAGGCCATTGATGTCCTCCTGGGGCGAGGTGATATAAAACCCACCATCGTGGATACCCGCGATGAATTTTTCAAGCAACGCAACAACTACCAACTGGATTTCTCGGATGTTCGCGGACAGGAAAACATCAAGAGGGCTCTCACGATCACTGCCGCCGGCGGGCATAACGCGATCCTAATTGGCCCTCCCGGGGCAGGGAAAACCATGCTGGCTCGGCGCCTGCCTACCATCTTGCCGCCCCTATCTTTGCATGAGGCGCTGGAGACCACCAAAATCCATTCTGTTGCTGGGGTGCTACCTAAGGATGCTGCCCTGATCACTACGCGGCCTTTCCGCTCGCCTCATCATACTATTAGCGATGTGGCCTTGGTGGGTGGTGGGTCTTTCCCCTCTCCCGGCGAAATCAGCCTGGCGCACCACGGTGTACTATTCCTTGATGAGCTACCCGAATTCAAGCGCAGCGCGCTGGAAGTTATGCGGCAGCCTATGGAAGAACGCCGCATCATTATCAGCCGCGCCAAGCATACCATCACCTACCCCGCCAACTTTATGCTCATTGCCAGCATGAACCCCTGCCCATGCGGCTACTTTAATCATCCAGAAAAAGAATGCAGCTGTGGCTCGAACGTAGTAAAACGCTACCTCAACAAAGTAAGCGGCCCGCTGATGGATAGAATCGACCTTCAGGTAGAGGTAACCCCCGTACCGCTGGAAAAACTCAGTCAAAGAAACCACGAATCGGAGAGCAGCGAAACCATCGCCAAGCGGGTAGAAGCCGCCAGAATTATCCAAGCCAAGCGCTATGAAGAACTGGCCAACATCCATTGCAATGCTCAAATGCCCAGCCGCATGGTAAGGCAAGTGTGCCAAATAGACAATGCCGGCGCAGCGCTCTTAAAAATGGCTATGGAAAAGTTGCAACTCTCGGCTCGCGCCTACGACCGCATCTTAAAGGTATCCAGAACAATAGCCGATCTGGAAGGCAGTGCCAACATCCTTAGTGAGCACCTCGCAGAGTCGATACACTTCCGGAATTTAGATCGGGAGAACTGGGGCGAGATGAATTAGCTCAACCCAAGGCTACAATCCCGCTTTGGCGGAGATTTCTAGCATGCGGTCTATACTAGCCACACCTTGCTCGATCACCCAATCTGGCAGGATAATTTCTGGCTGCTCGTATTTCATACAGAGGTAGAGTTTTTCCATGGTGTTCCGCTTCATGTGGGGGCACTCATTGCAGGCGCAGGTATTGTTGGGTGGCGCTGGATAGAAGTGCTTATGCGGGCTGGCTTTTTCCATCTGGTGAATGATGCCAGGCTCGGTGGCCACAATGAACTCAGTTGCAGGGTTTTCTTTGGTGTAGCGTAGCAAGCTGCTGGTGCTACCCACATGGTCGGCTATATCTAAAAGAGGGGCTTCGCACTCGGGATGAGCGATAAATTTAGCCTCGGGGTGACGCAATTGTAGTTTGGTAATCTTTTCGTGGCTAAAGATTTCGTGTACCATGCAACTACCGTTCCAAAGCACCATATCGCGGCCAGTGGTCTTGACCAAATAGCGGCCTAAATTCACGTCTGGCGCAAAAATAATAGGCTGGTCTTTGGGGATGGAGTCGATAATATGACGAGCGTTGGTGCTGGTGCAGCAGATGTCGGTGAGGGTCTTCAGCTCTGCACTGCAGTTGATGTAGCTCACGACGATGTGATCGGGGTATTTTTCCTTGAACTTCTTGAAAACGGGCGCTGGGCAGCTATCGGCTAAACTGCAACCCGCCTTCAGATCGGGTAGCAAGACTTTCTTAGAAGGGCTGAGCATTTTGGCAGTTTCAGCCATGAAGTGCACCCCTGCAAATACAATAATATCTGCTTCTGTGCTGGCGGCTTGCTGGCTCAAGCCTAGGCTATCGCCCACATAATCGGCTATGTCCTGTATCTCCGATTCCTGATAATAATGCGCCAAGATGATAGCGTTCCGCTCCTTTTTTAGTTGGCGAATTTCGGCCTCCAGATCCAAGGTAGGATCTACATCTAGGTCGAGGAAACCCTTACGGCGGAGGTGTTCTTGAGCAAATTGAAGTTCGGCAGACATAAACCTGGTTTTAATTTGATTAACTAATTAACAAAGCGCAGCGAGATTAGTTGCTTTGTTTTGAAAACAAACTATCTCACTTGCCTGCTTATTGTATGACGCTCTCGCCAACGACTAAGTCACTTACAAACAGCGCAGGGCTGCTATGACCCGCTTTCCCCTGCTAACAAATGCCGCTGTCGTGTAGGGCAAATGGGTAATAATGATGGCTTCCAGCTCCTCTTTTAAATCTGGATACTTAAGACAAAGGTTCTGTGCCGCGCTCATGGCGAAAGCTCTGGGTACTACTTCTGCTGTTGGGTTATTAACAAGCTGTAAAGAAAAATCTAGTAGTGCGCCCTCTAGTGCTGTATCCAAAAAAGCAGTTCCCGGCTTGCATTCCTTTTGTAATACAAACAGAAAGCCTTGTTTTCTGGCCTTGGGCGGGATCGGGCAATCCTCAGGCAACACAACGGGCAGTTCACTAAAAATACGTATAGCGTTGCGCAGTATGCCTGGATGAGCAGCCGCGCGACCAGCTTTAAAAATCGCAGCTTGGTAAGGCTGCAACCAAGCTGCTTGCTCCCGAGCTAAATTGCCCAAAGCCATCGCCGCCAGCCCTGCCTCTTCGGGCTCAGCTTCCGAGAAAATATGGACAAGTGGCGCTAGCAAACTGGCATCCGCTAGCACCGCATGCGTAATGCGATCGGAATTTTCTCGGCTCAGCCGACGGCGGAGTAGCGGGCGAAGTTCCATGCTGCTAGTAAGCTAGCAGTTCTCGGACGGCCGCTTCCAGTCGGCTATTGGGTAAGAACTGGGCTTCCAATTCCTTAGCAAAGGGGATGGGCGTATCCAGCCCGCCTAGGCGAACCACCGGGCCATCCAGTGCCTCGAAGCAATGCTCGCCAATCCAAGCAGCCAGTTCGCCACCGATGCCACCCATGAGGGTATCTTCGTGTAGGATAAGCACTTTACTGGTTTTTTCCACGCTCTGCGCGATGCTGTCGTAGTCCAGCGGCTGCAAGCTTCGCAGATCGAGCACTTCTATGCTGGCCTCGCTGACCAAATTTTCGGCTAGCTCCAAGGCCCAGTGTACCCCACTGCCGTAGGTGATGATGCTCAGGTCTTGGCCCGCTCTGGCGATAGCCGCTTGGCCAATCGGTGTGGTGTAGTAGCCTGCCGCCACCTCACCACTCAGGCTGCGATAGAGGGCCTTGTGTTCGAAATATAAGACGGGGTTGGGATCGGCCAGTGCAGCTAGCAGCAAGCCCTTGGCATCGGCAGGATTGCTGGGGTAAACAATTTTTAAGCCGGGGACGTGAAAGAACCAGGCCTCGTTGCTCTGGCTGTGATAGGGGCCGGCTGCCACCCCGCCGCCTGTGGGCATGCGGATCACCACGTCGGCATTTTGTGCCCAGCGGTAATGGCTTTTAGCCAAGTTGTTGACAATCTGATTGAAGCCACAGCTCACGAAATCGGCAAACTGCATCTCTACCATACTCTTTTTACCCGCGATGCTCAGCCCCATAGCGATGCCTACAATGGCGCTTTCGCAGAGCGGCGTGTTGCGCACCCGCTCCTTGCCAAATTCGGCCACAAAGCCATCGGTAATCTTAAAAACACCGCCATATTCGGCAATGTCTTGCCCCATCAGCACCAGGTCTTCGTGGTGGCGCATCCCCTCCCGAAGTCCATCGGAAATGGCATCAATAAAGCGGATGTTCTGGGTCGTGAAGCTTGGTGGCACTACCGCCACTTGATGAGGAGCATACACATCGCCTAGCTCTTTTTCGAGACTGGCTACCGGCCGGGGCATCTCACCAGCAGTTTTCAGCCCAGCCTCGATGGCCTGTTTAATTTTTTTCCGTAGCTGGGTATCTGCTGCTTCGCTCAATATCTCCTCCTTAAGCAAATAATGAGCAAAGTTGGTCACGGGATCGCGTGCCTCCCAAGCGGCAATGAGTTCTTTGGGGACGTATTTTACCCCACTGGCTTCCTCATGGCCCCGCACGCGGAAGGTTCGGCATTCCAGCAAAATTGGTTCGGGTTTTTCACGTAACTCCGCTGCCAAGGTTCGCATCGTATGATACACCTCCAGTACATTGTTACCATCAATTGAAAGGGCGCGCATGCCGTAGCCCAGCCCCCGATCGGCCAAGCTGGCGCAAGCATATTGCTCGTTCACGGGCGTGGAAAGACCATAGCCGTTGTTCTCAACAACAAAAATGACGGGCAACTGCCAAACAGCTGCTACATTGAGGGCTTCGTGGAATTCCCCTTGGCTGGTGCCGCCGTCGCCCGTGAAAGCTACGGCAACTTTCCCTTCTCCCTCAAGCTTATGTGCCAAAGCCACTCCTGCTGCCAAGCTCAACTGCGGGCCCAAATGGCTGATCATCCCCACGATGTGATGCTGGGCGGTGCCGAAGTGAAAGGAGCGGTCGCGCGCTTGGGTATAACCGTGTTCTTTGCCCTGCCATTGCGCAAAAAGGCGATCTAGCGGCAGCTTACGCCCTGTAAAAACCCCGAGGTTGCGGTGCATGGTAAAGATAAACTCATCGGGCAATAGCGCAGCCGTTACCCCCACATTGATAGCCTCTTGGCCAATACCCGAAAACCATTTACTAATGATCCCCTGCCGAAGTTGCTTGAGCATCTTTTCTTCAATCAGCCTCGGCCAAAGGAGATCCTCATACAGCGCGAGTAATGTTTCGGGGTTCAGATCGTGGCCTTGGTAGGCAAGTGGGACTAGTGTGGAAGTGGTCATTGTGGCAATTTGGCTTAGTATTTGTACAAAAATAGACCGCCGTTTTCCGATTTGCGCGAAGACAAATTGCACTGAAAATCAATTTTTCGAGCACAAATTGGGAAACTTAAAAGAGGACTTTATCTTTATACCGCACTTGAATGCGCAAATTTAGCTTGCAATTTCCATTCCTGCCTACTATTGTTGCTTGGATGGCTCGCGCGGGAGCCATGTTCTCTTTTTTGAGCCGTGCTTTTTGCTCCTTATCGCAAACACGGCTCCTGCGCGAGCAACAAAAAACCTGCTCCGTCCCTTATTGCTTGACTACCCGAAAAGTCTTAAGCGTTCTGCCTGCCCGAAGAATACTGAGGAAATAAACGCCTGCTTGGTAGGCATCCATTCGGAAAGTTTCCCGCTCGGGGTTCAGCGGTTTGCGTAGCAATAGCCGGCCTTGGAGATCGAGGACTTGCACTTGGTCGCCTACTTGCCAGTCCCCCTCCAAGGTAAGCTGACTTACGGTGGGGTTGGGGTAAACATCGAGGTTAAGACCTAGCTCGGGGGCTTCCCATAAAGCGGTAACGACTAAGTCGAAATAGGTCTGATGGAAGCCTTCCGACAGGACGCTGCCGTTTTCGTGATAGGCAACGGATATTTCCCCCAGCGTCCAGTGTAAATTTCCCGTATTGACATCGGAAAAATAGGTGCCAGCGCTGCCGACCACGCTGCGGTTCATTTCCTGAGCAGCGAGGCCAGCGAAAAAGCTGAGGCTAAGAAAAAAGAATAGATAGGTTTTCATAGGATGAAAATTTGGATTAACGAATTAAGTTGATGGTACCACGGGCTATTCGAAAGCCACCATCGGTGAAGTGTAAGCGGGCGGCATAGGCATAGGTGCCTGCTGGCAATGCTTGCCCTTGGCTGCTGCCGTCCCAAGCCAAACGAGGATCGTTGGTAGGCAGCGCCTCCGGTTGGCGATAGAGCGTTCCTCCCCAGCGATCGAATATGGTAAATCCTTCGATAGCGGCCGTTCTGGGGCCAGGAAATATCTTCCAGACGCGGTTTTCGCTGCGGCCACCGGGGGCGAAGGCATTGGGCGCGTAGAATCGGCGGTTGTCTAGGACGGTGATGCGGAAGGAAGTATCTACCGAGCAGCCTTCAGCGGTGCTTACTTGCACGGTGTAGCGAACATCTGCTAAGGGCGTGGCGGTGGGGTTGGCGCAATCATCACAGCTGAGTCCGAAGCGAGTATTCCAGCGGAAGCTTTCGGCCGGAAAGTTGGGTTCAATCCGGATCGCTAAGCTATCGCCACGCTCGATGCTTATTTCGCTAGGTTGATTGGTAGAGATGCTTAACGATGGTGCATCCTCTACTGTGGCACTGCCGCTCCATTGGCAACCTAAAGGAGACTCAACTACAAGGTCATAAGTAGCAGGCGGCAAATTATTAGCGATGCTATCTGGGCTAAAAGTGATACCGCCATCGAAGGAATAAAGCAGCATCGCATCACCGCTGGCTTGTAGGCTGACCTGACCGGTGGCGGAGCCCGGGCAGCTAGCTGGCTGGCTGCTGGCCACTGCACGCAGGCTCACGACCGCTAGTGTGTGCTGGAGCGTTAGCTGGCAGCCGCTGCTATTGGTAAGGGCGAGGGTATAGGTAGCTGCTTGGCTGACGTTGATGCTTCGACTATTCTCTTCCCCATTACTCCAGCGCATATTGGGATATACACCTAGCACAGATAGTGTAGCGGTTTCACCCGCGCAGATCACTTCGGGGCCCTCAATGGCTAGATTGGGAGGAAAGCTCGGGCGAATTTCGTAGTGGACGATGCTATCGCAGCCCGTGCTGGCTGTTAGCATTCGGGTGAAGTTGGTAGGCTCGGCATAAACCACCCCTTCGAAGCTTTCGCCAGGGCATAGGGTAATGCTTTGCAGTTGATTGTAGGAGGGGTTAACAAGCATGAAGGTGCTCACGAGGCTATCGCAGTTGCCGTTGTTGAAGCGCGTCAGGTGGGTGCCGGGAGTAGTCAGCAGATCATCTCCAACGCGGGCAGTATCGCCTTGGCAGATGACAGCCGTTTGGTAAAAAATAGGTATCTCTAGCCGTATTCGGGTAGCATTGGTGAGATTAGCACAAGCAGGATCGGCTAAGCATGTAGGACTGAGGGCGTAGCGCAAGCGATAACTGATACCGGTGGTGGGTGTGTTGATAAGGAGGTTAGCAGCAGTGGCTCCACTTATCTCCGACCAGCTCGTGCCGCCGTCGAACGATCGTTCCCACTGGTATAACCAAAGGCCGCTGAGCGAGCTTTCCAAAATGAAAGCCCCCTGGCGGCATACAAGCGTTTCGGGAGGGAAAGTTTGTGCCCAGCCAACACGACAAAAAAGGAAAAGTAGCCCTATTAGAATGCTTCGGAGCATAGCAGCAGCAATTGTTTACTGCTTTATGCTATGGGGTTCGAAGGTGTTACAGGACCTAGAATTGATCCCGTTCTTTATCCAACTTGAGAAGCACCGCTAGCATGATCGTGAAACCCAAGAGGGAAGATCCGCCTTTAGAAAGGAAGGGCAACGGAATACCAATAACGGGTAGCAGCCCCATGGTCATCCCTATGTTGACCAACACATGGACAAAGAGGATGCCCGCCACACCGTAGGCATAGGCTCGGTTGAAAGCGAGTTGTTGGCGTTCGGCAATGATGGTGATGCGCCAAATCAGGGCGAAAAAGAGCAGAATGACGAGGGCCGTCCCCACAAAGCCTTGCTCTTCTCCCACGGCACAAAAAATGAAGTCTGTTATTTGTTCGGGCACGTAGCCAAACTTTGTCATGGTACCCTGTGTGAGTCCTTTCCCTGAAATCCCCCCAGCAGCAATGGCCAACTGGGATTGCATGACATTGTAACGGGGGCCCAAGGGATCGGCCATCTCGGGGCGAAGCCATACGTTGAGGCGTTCTTGTTGGTGAGGCTTGAGGATGTTGTTAAAAAAATAATTGGCGCCCCCTGCTATGCTAATGCCCAAAACAAATCCCAGCAATACGATACTGGCCAAACGCGCTCGTTGGCGAATAAACTGTAATAAGGTAACTGCCACAAAAATAACAAGACCTACTAACGGAACCAGCCAACCATTTAGCCAGGAGCTGAGTGAAGACCACCAAAAAACAATGGCTACTGCAAGTAGCAATAGTGCCAAACTGTACCCTATTTTTTTTCGCCCCCCTGCGATGGCGTATGCCAGCAGGCCTACGCCTGCCAAGGCAGGTACCAGCAACAAAGGGCTCAGAAGAATCCCCATCACAAACATGAGTATCGAGAAGCCACCTAAAACGTATAAGATAGGGTTGAGCCCCTCCCGATACATCACCAGCAAAAAGGACAAAAAGACGAGCGCCGAACCTGCATCGGGCTGTAAAAAAATTAGGCAAAGTGGCAAAAGCCAGATAGAAAAACCAACGGCGATGGTACGAAGTTTATCCATTCTATTTGACCAAGCATTAAGGTAGGCTGCCATCGCTAAACAAGTTCCAAACTTAGCAAGCTCGGAAGGCTGTATGGTGAAGCCGCCAAAACGAAACCAAGAGGTAGCACCATTGATCTTAACGCCCAGCACCATCACCAACAGTAGTAGTACAAGCGTAGAAAGGTATATCGGATAAGCAAATACCGACCAAGTGGTAGATTTGAACAGGAAGAACACACCCGAGAAAGTAGCTAAGCTGATCCCAATCCAAACAGCCTGTTTGCCTGCCTCGGTCTCGAAGAGGAAAGTAGCCAAAGAAATGTCCGCATAGCCTCCCACTCCTGCGCCTACGCTGTAGATCATGGCCCAGCCAGTGAACACCAGCGCCAGATATATGGAAAAGCAAGGTATATCTGTGCCTTTATTGCCCAGCCTTTTGGTGGTAAGCGACATAGATGCTAGTACATACGGAGGAGTTCTTCTTCTCCTACTTGGTCTTTCACGAGGTAAACACCGTCAAACTGACCGCTCAGTGTGTATTTCAACCGCTCGGCCTCCTGCTTAGTTTGAAAGGCACCAGCACGCAGCTTGTAATAGGGGCTCGCGTGTACCCAATCTACAGGGATGCTAGGGTAGTTAATCTTGAAGTTGCTTTCCACTGTTTCCAAACGCTGCCGATCGGCAGTAGCTAGAATTTGTACCCGCCAGCCAGACACCTTAGTCTCTGCTGTATTTGCCTGAATAAAGGCATCTAGCAGTCGCTCCACTTCAGGAGCTGTTTGCACAACAATGTTGGACTGTGCCCGCAAGCCAAGGCTCCCCAAACACAAGAGGAAAGAAAAAAGAAGCAACCGCATAAATTTAGTTTTATCTCCTTGATGACAACAAAAAAAACGCTGACTACCTAATTTATATGGTAGTGTACTGATTTTCAGCACAAATTATGCTCACGGAGCATAACGCTTATTCCCTATAATCGGCCTACAAAGGTAGCGATAATTTACCAAAAAGCTAGCCTACTGAATAGTATTAGCGATAGCCACTCCGCTGGAAGCTCCCAGACGATTGGCTCCAGCGGCCAGCATACGCTCCGCTGCACCCAAATCTCTTATGCCACCACTGGCTTTTATTTTTACATCGGGGTGAAGCAACCGACGGATTTGGCGCAGCATTTCTTCGGTGGCACCGCCTTGTAGGCCGGTAGAGGTTTTGACAAAGTCCGGTTTATAGGTATTACAAATTTTGATTACTTTCTCCAGCTCGTCGGACGTGAGTACACTGCTTTCTATAATTACTTTGATCACTCTTCCTCTCAATCTGACAGCGGTTACCATGCGGTCTATATCGGCACTCACATGATTCCAATTACCGGATTTGAGCGCGCCTAAATTAATCACTACGTCTAGTTCATCCACGCCCTCTTCCACGGCTCTCTTAATTTCCTCCACCTTGGCCATTGTAGTTGCGTAGCCATACGGAAAACCGATGGCAGTGGCTATTTTTACATCACTACCCGCTAGTTCTTGCTTAGCTAAACCAACAAAATAAGGAGGGATACAAACGGCATAGAACCCGTATTCTCTTGCCTCCAAGCACAACCGCTGCACCTCCATAGCGCTGGTAGTGGTCTTTAGCAAGGTGTGGTCAATAGTTTTTTTAACGTCCATCATTTAATTTAGCAACTCCCTTCCTAGGTCATGAGATATAACTGAATAGCCCAGAACGGTCTGCTTTACAACTTTACTCTTGGCCAACTAATTAGAACAAGCAAAAGAACTGTAAGCAGCGGTTCGGACTTTTGTTGCTACCAAGCAGGGGCGCATAACGGGGGTTAAAACTTGGTAACGTGGCTGCAAGATAGCTCCAAAATAATCAAGTTACATAAAGCTTCTGAAGATAAAAAATAAACGCTGCGCCTTGTCATCCACCAACTACACGCAACCAACTGATTTTCAACACCATCTCCCTTTGCACAAGTCGGAAAAACCTATCTACTTTTTACTGGCGTTAAAATTATATTTTTTATCTCCTTAGCCGTGGCAATGCTTGTACTTCTTGCCAGACCCGCAAGGGCAAAGATCATTTCTGCCCACTTTCTTTTCCTGGCGAACAAAAGTTTCCACTTTTTGAGCTTCTTGGCCTGCTTGTGCCGCCGCTTGCCGCGCCGCTTGCTGGGCAGCCTCCGCTCGGTTGGTGCTCAATTTCTCATTGTTATTACGCTCTTTGGGAGCCTGGCGAATAACTGGTTGGCTTTGTTCTTCCCTAAAAACAATTCCTCCCTTAGACAGATAGGCGGTGGTGGCTTCATTGACGTTCATCACCAAGGACTCGAAAAGGTTGTAGGCCTCCATTTTGTAAACGACCAAGGGGTCTTTCTGCTCAAAAGAAGCCGCATAGGTGGAGGTTTTGAGCTCATCCATCGTACGGAGGTGGTCTTTCCACCGATCGTCGATAATGGCCAGCGTAACAGCCTGCTCGATATCCGAGATAATACTCTGCCCATTGGTGGCTACAGCTTTTTTTATGTCCGCAGTAATAGGCAGGGGGTGGGTGCTACCATCGGTGAACGGCAACAAGATCCGGAGATAATGCGGTTGGTTTTCGGCCACGTGCCGTATTTGTGGCATCAGTAAGTCCACCAAACCGCGCATTTTACTGCGATAGAATTGCTGGAATTGGGCTAAGATAATTTGGCCTAAGCCATTGGCATCTTCTTTGGTAAAAACTTCTTCACTCACCTCCGGATCGAAACCAAGGATAGCTAGGGTGCCTCTTCTAAAACTGCCAAAGTTGCCGCTCCGCTTGGCATCATAGGCGATGCTCTCAATGAGTGACTCGAACATATTGTTGAGATCCACCTGCAACCTTTCCCCCGTGAGGGCATTATTCCGTTTGCGGTAGATCGCTTCGCGCTGTATATTCATCACATCATCGTACTCCAGAAGGCGCTTTCGGATGCCGAAGTTGTTTTCTTCTACCTTTTTCTGAGCCGTCTCGATAGAGCGCGTGACAATGCCTGCCTCAATAACATCTCCTTCTTTTAGACCTGCCCGATCCATCCACTTGGCCGTGCGCTCGTTGTTGAAGTGGCGCATCAGCCGGTCTTCTAGGCTTACATAGAAGCGGCTGCTACCAGGGTCTCCTTGCCGCCCCGCACGGCCCCGAAGCTGCCTATCTACCCGCCGGCTATCGTGGCGTTCTGTACCAATGATGGCCAAACCTCCTGCGGCCAACACTTCTGGTTTGAGCTTGATGTCGGTGCCTCGGCCGGCCATGTTGGTGGCGATGGTAACTTTCCCAGGCCGGCCAGCCTCTGCTACTATTTCCGCTTCGCGCTGGTGTTGTTTGGCATTCAGTACGTTGTGGTCTATGCCCCGCATCTTGAGCATACGACTCAGGCGATCACTATTCTCTACGGAAGTAGTACCCACCAAGACAGGGCGGCCGCTCTGGCTTAAACTCACAACTTCGTCGATAATCGCGTTGATTTTCTCCCGTTCGGTTTTGTAAACGCGGTCGTTCTGATCGTCTCGTTGGATGGGTCGGTTGGTGGGGATCACCACCACATCCAGCTTGTAAATTTCCCAGAACTCACCCGCCTCCGTTTCAGCAGTACCCGTCATACCCGCTAGTTTGTGGTACATCCGGAAATAGTTCTGTAGGGTGATGGTGGCGTAGGTTTGGGTAAGTTCCCCCACCTTCACATTCTCTTTTGCTTCTAAGGCTTGGTGAAGGCCATCGCTGTAGCGGCGGCCTTCCATCATACGGCCCGTTTGCTCATCAACAATTTTCACCTGGCCTTCCATCACTACGTACTCTTCGTCCTTTTCGAAGAGGGTGTAGGCCTTTAGCAACTGATTGATGCTGTGGAGCCGGCGAGACTTGACTGAAAAATCTTGAGCAAGTTTGTTCTTGCGCTGCTGCCGTTCTTCGTTGCTTAGGGAAGTATTGTTATCTAAGTTCGCCATCTCCGTGGCGATATCGGTCATGATAAAGAACTGCGGATCGTCGTTGAGTTTTGCCAGAAATATATTCCCTTTCTCAGAGAGATCAACGGTTCTGTTCTTTTCATCGATGATAAAATACAATTCTTCATCGATTTCTCCCATCCGCTTGTTGTTCTCGGCCATGTAGGTGTTCTCGGTCTTTTGTAGCAAGACGCGAACCCCATCTTCGGATAAGAACTTGATCAGAGCCCGATTTTTGGGCAATGCTCGGTAGGCACGCAGTAATGGCGGTCCCGCTTCGCCTTCTTCTACCCCCACATAGCCCTCCTTGAAGAGCTTTTTAGCCTCTGTGAGGAATTTGTTGGCGGCTTTCCGTTGGGCTTCCACGAGCGCCTCGATGGGCATTTTTAGCTCTTGGTACTCTTGCTCATCAGTACCGAAAGGTACGGGGCCTGAGATGATCAAGGGCGTACGCGCTTCATCAATCAGTACAGAGTCCACCTCATCAATCATGGCGAAGTGGTGCACACCCTGTACTTTTTCTTCTGCGGAGCGCGCCATATTATCGCGCAGGTAATCGAAGCCAAATTCATTGTTGGTACCGTAGGTGATATCCGCTTGATAGGCTTTTCGGCGCTGTGGGCTGTTGGGTTGGTAGTGGTCTAGGC
Organism: Lewinella sp.; assembly: GCA_036835305.1. Taxonomy (GTDB): domain Bacteria; phylum Bacteroidota; class Bacteroidia; order Chitinophagales; family Saprospiraceae; genus Neolewinella. The sequence goes on along the minus strand of DAITME010000056.1, from coordinate 8,641 downwards.
AGTCGATCGTGAGCTGCAAAAACTCCATGACTGGTCCTATCCACTCGGCATCCCGCTTGGCGAGGTAGTCATTGACCGTAATAACGTGCAGGCCTCGGCCGCTAAGCCCATTGAGGTAGGCCGGCAGGGTGGCGACCAATGTCTTACCCTCCCCGGTGGCCATCTCGGCAATTTTACCGTCGTGTAGCACCATACCGCCGATGAGCTGTACATCGTAGTGCACCATATCCCAGGTGATTTCACCACCGCCTGCCGTCCACTTGTTTTTGTAAACGGCCTTGTCGCCTTCTATGCTTAGGTAGGTCTTTTTGGGGTTAGCCGCCAGCTCGCGGTCTTGGTCGGTGGCTTGTACACTGATGCTTTCGTTGTTGGCAAAGCGGCGGGCAGTTTCCTTTACCACTGCGAAGGCTTCCGGTAAAATATCATTGAGCACCACTTCCAGCTCGGTGTTGCGCTGCTCCTGCAGCTGGTCTATCTCTTTGAAGATGAGTTCTTGCTGTTGGAGGTTTTCCTCGGTGGTGATTTGCTCTCTGAGCTTAGCAACTTCCGCGTCAATCCCTTGAAGGTAATCAGCAATACGTTGGCGGAATTCTACTGTTTTATGGCGCAGCGCGTCGTCCGAAAGCACAGATAGACTGGCGCAAATTTGGTTGATTTCGTCCACCAGCGGGTAATAGCGCTTCAAATCGCGATCTTGCTTGGAACCAAAGAGTTTTTTAAAGGCAGAAAACATAGAAATATATTATGATGACGCAGTAGCTACCGCGGCGAAGACGATGAATTAAGCAGCACAAAGATAAGACTATCTTAGCAATAATGTTGCGGTTCAACTATAGTGCCAATCTCAGGCAGTATGCCAACTTGACACTACAGTTGGTGGGGGCTTCCTTTGCTGCTGCCCCTCGGTTGGGTATGGAGCTAGGTTTTGTTGCTCACGCCCTATTAAATCCAGACGGGCACAGCGGGCACTACGTGCAGGAGCCGTGTATCTTCTGGAAAGAGCAGGGTTTTTAATGGCCTTGCTCAAAACTGAAGGCATGGCTCCCGCCCTTGGGGCAAACCAAATTGTCGCGTATTCAAACCTCGGACGAGCATAGATATGGCCGAGGACGAATCCGCACCGACAATCTGGTTTATGGCTCCTGCCCGAGTGACAAAAATAGGCAGTACTCCGCAGCCTACCGAGCTTCCAGCTGATTTTTAACGGCCGCTAGTATCACTTCGTTTACCCACCGCTGGTACTGAAATCCGCTGGGGTGTAGGCCATCTTCGGCCACCAAATTAGCTTGGTTGGGGTCGGTTCTGGAGATGGGGGTGATATTGAGGAAGGGGATATTTAACGAGTCGCAAAGGCGTTTGGCAGCTGTATTAAAAACGTCGATGCCTTCGCTGATAGCCGGGTTGCCTCTTCCAAAAGGTGTGAAGGCATAATCGGGAATAGACACTACAAAAACCCCCGCGCTATCTCGCACACTTTTTTGGCGGGCATAGCTAAGCAAACGGTTCAATTCCTCCTCGTAGCGCCCAACGGATTGCCCCCTGTATTGGTTGTTGACCCCAATTAAGAGGGAAACCAATTCGTACTGTTGGCGCAAATCTTCACGTTGGGCAATACCGGCCTCCAGCTCGGCTGTTGTCCAACCTGTTCGTGCAATGATGGTGGGCGGCTCTAGCCGAAATTGGCTACTTTCATCCAGCTTCCGAGCCAATATGTTGGGCCAGCGCTCTGCTTCTGCCACGCTTTCGCCAATGGTATAGCTATCGCCCAGGGCAAGGTAGTGTACGGTTCTTTCTGTTTCTTCCATGTCTAGAGGACCCCGCTCTTGGGGGTCGCAGCTTACGAGCAATAGCAAGAGGGCGAGGTAAGCATAATTTTTTAGGCTCATCCTTTTCGTCTCATTTTTTTATCGAAGAGCGCCGTACGAGCTTTTTTTTGGGGCATCCCGTCTTTCTTGAGTTTCACTTCCGAGCCTTTGAGGTTGTCGCAACCACTGCCTCGGGAGCAGCCGCTGCCGGCAAAGCAAAGAATAGCTAAGCAGAATAAGAGCAAAGACCCGTGTATTTTGAATGATTTCATTCCTTCGTTTTTAGCAACAGCCCTGCAATAGGGGCATTATAAGCGGCATTGGTACGTGTAAAACGACCTTAGCAAGCCTTTTAGGATACAAAAGTCGGCTTTTTTGATTGATTTTGCATATTTCAGAAGGAAATGCTTGTAAATATTAAGGTTCCGACTAACTTTGCACGCTCAAATGATTCTTTAACCAAAATCCTTAATAAATGAATAAGGGAGATCTTTTAGCCAAAATTCAGTCTGATGCTGATCTGACGAAGGCACAAGCCGATGCGGCACTTACTGCTGTACTAGACGGTATCACAGAAGCACTCAAATCAGGAGACAGTGTTTCGCTGGTAGGCTTTGGCACTTTTTCTGCTAGCGTGCGGGAAGCTCGCCAAGGAAAAAACCCACGCACGGGTGAGGTAATTCAAATTGCTTCTAAAACCGTGGCGAAGTTTAAGCCTGGTAAGAAATTGACAGATAGCATCAACTAATGTACCCTCCGATTAAGAACCGGAGATGTATCTAAAAAAGAGCCGCCTACTGGACAGTGGGCGGCTCTTTTTGGTATAACCAAACACTCTTTGGGCGCGTTTACTAATTATGATTGCTACCATTCGCTACAGCTTGCTTTTTTCTAGCTTACTTTCCTTTTTTGGCCTTAGCTGCCAGCCCCAAACGCTGCCCACTCGCTTGGTGACCCCCTACGCCCCACTAAATGAAAAATTGGCTGCTATGGTAAGTGCCAACGACCAAGCACTGAGCCCGCAGCAGGCTCGGGCGCTCGCGAAGCCAGCTCTTTACTTAGATGCCCGCGAAGCCGCTGAGTATGAAGTGAGCCACCTGCCGGGGGCACTCCATCTGGGCTACGACAAACCAGCTACGCAAATGCTAGATACACTGGACCGCAACCGTCCAGTGGTGGTGTACTGTACCATCGGTTACAGAAGCGAAAAGATGGCAGACAAACTGAGGAAACTCGGTTTCCGGGAGGTGTATAACCTCTACGGCAGCATCTATGCCTGGGCACTAGCGGGCTACCCGCTAGAAAACAGTCAAGGGCAAAAGACCGAGAAAATACATACCTACAACAAAAAATGGGGTAGTTATTACCCTGTGGAGGCACACAAGGTGTATTAGGCCGCCGAACAATTCTAATCCAGTTCCTCCAGTACGAAGTCGTATTGCTCACTTGCCTCGTTGGCGAGCAGCTCTTGGCAAGCAGCTTCCACTTTCTTATGGGCTTCATTCATGGTTTTGGCATACAATTGTATGCTGAGGTGGCGGCCAATGCGTATCTCGGCCAAGCCCTCTATGCCTAGGTCTTCCAGCGCTTGGAGGGCGGCTTCGCCTTGTGGCTCGGGGGTGCCTTCCAGGGGCATGATATTAATGTGGGCTAAAAAACTACTCATATACTTTTCTTTTGTGGATTCAACAGCCAAGTGCCTATGTTCAGCAACAGATAGCTGATAACAATGAATGGAAAGGCGGCTTGTTGTAAAGCAACTAACAAGCCTATCGCCAGTAACAAGAATATCCAGCGCGGCTCGTTGCCTGCCCAGCCCCAACCTTTGAGCTTAAAGCTGAACATGGGTATCTCGGAAACCAGCAGTGCCGACATCAGCAGCACCGAAGGATAGACTACCCAGGGCGAGGCCACTGCCTGCCCCCAGCCAAAAGCATCGGTAGCGTGAATGAGCATCAGCCCAACGGCATAGAGCGTACTACTGGGGGTGGCCAAACCGATGAAATCATCTGTTTGGCGACTATCCAAATTGAATTTAGCGAGGCGAAGCGCGGAAAAAAGCGTCACTAGTAGGGCTGGCGCGGCAGCCCATTGGAAGGGCACGGCTCCTAGCAGGTCGGCACTGCTCCCGACGATCGTCCCGTATGGGCGTGTAGCCAAGAAAACATAATAAATCACCCCAGGCACCACCCCAAAGGAGACCATATCGGCAAGGCTATCCAACTCCTTTCCGTGTTCGCTGCTGACCCCCAGCCAACGAGCTACGAGGCCATCGGCAAAGTCAAAAAGCCCTGCCGCAAACAAAAACCAGAAGGCAGGGATAAAGTGCTGATCCAGAATGGCAACGATGGCCGCCACGCCGCAAAAGAGGTTGAGTAGAGTAATCCCGTTGGGTATCCATGCTTTCATTGCGGCAAATTACGGTAGTTTAACACAACAATAAGGTATTTTCAACGACTAATCGCCAACGAAAACGTTAAATTTAGTAATCTAAGCAGTCAGAAAGTGGTTTTAACAAGCGTTACTAGAGAACTATATAAGCATATGCGTACATTCTTACTCTTTTTTCTTGGCCTTTGGAGCCTTGCGCACCTAGCTGCGCAGCCAACCAATGACGAGTGTATCAACGCCATTGCCTTGCCAGCAGTGGATGAGTTTTGTACCACGCCTGGGCAATATGAGAACACGGCTGCCACGCCTTCCTTCTTAAACTACCCTGCCTGTATCCGGGAAGAAGATCGGAATCGTGATGTGTGGTTTAGCTTTGTAGCCCAAGCCACGGAGGTGAGTGTGCGCATTGTTGGCAACGAAAGCGGCAGCCCGGGAGGCAGCTTGCTGACACCGCAGTTTTTGCTCTATGAAGGTAGCTGTGATGCCCTTAATGACATCGGCTGTGTGAGCGTAATTGTGGGGCAAAATTCCCTTTCTGGTATCTTCACAGGCCTCACACCCGGCGAGACCTACTACATCAATGTAGGCGCCCGCCTTGGTCGGCAGGGCTCTTTTCAGATATGCCTCAACCAGTTCAATGCGGTGCCAACCCCCAGTGGCGATTGTGAAACGGGAGTGGTCTTGTGCGATAAGTCGCCCTTTTCGGTCGCCTTCCTTTCGGGCAATGGAGCGGTAAACGACGATTTGGGTAATCTGCTCTGCAATACCAACCAATGTGCTGGTGTGGGCGAAGCCAATTCTGCTTGGTACAAATGGACTTGCGATCAGCCAGGAAGTTTAACTTTCACAATCAATCCACTTGGGCCAGCTTTTGACGATCTCGATTTTTTACTTTATGAGCTTCCCGATGGTATCGACGACTGCAACAGTAAGCAAAACATCCGTTGTATGCTTTCTGGACAAACACAGGGTAATACCGATGCCCAAAATGCGCCTTGTCTTGGTGCCACGGGCTTGAGCCTAACAGACAACGACGACCGCGAGGAATGCGGCTGCCAGCCAGGTAACAACAACTTCGCCCAAGCCATTGAGATGGTAGCTGGCCGCAGTTATGCCCTGCTGATTATGAACTTTTCCAATTCCGGTGCGGGCTTCACTATCAATTTTGGAGGTACGGGTACTTTCCTTGGGCCGAGTGCGGTTATTCAGCGCGATCTAGGACAGGCTTGTGTGGGGGAAAGCGTGATTTTTAGCGACAACTCCCAGTCGGTGGATCCCATCATTCGGCGGGAATGGAGTTTTGGCCCCTTTGCTAGTCCTAGCACGGCCACTGGCCCCGGGCCTCACGCCGTCGTTTTTAGCCGACCGGGCAACCAGTTCGTGCGCATGCTGGTGGAAACCAACCGAGGCTGTACGGTTACCGAGGTGCAATCCGACCTGGAGATTATCTGTTGCGATAGTCAATTTGATGTGAGCGCCGACGTGACCAACCTTCCCTGTGCTGACGATCTTGGGGCCATCAACCTCAACGCTAGCAGTGGCTTCGCCCCGCTTACTTATGCTTGGAGTACTGGCGCCACCACCCCAAATGTGGCCGATCTTTCACTAGGAGAGTACACGTTAACCATCACCGACGAGAGCACTTGTTCTACCGTCCGTTCTTTTACCATAACCGGCCCGCCGCCCTACACTTTCGATACGCTCATCACCATGCCCACTTGCGATGGTGGGCAGGACGGGGCGCTCACCATCGTGGTAGGCGGGGGGACGCCCGGCTACACCTACAGCTTCGAGGGGGGGCCTTTCATAGACAACAACACGCTGAGCGACATTCCCATCGGCACCTATAACATTCGGGTACGCGATGCCAACGACTGTGAGGTGAGTCAGGATATATTCGTCAACGAGCTCGTCTTACAACTCGACCCCAGTGTAGTGCTCGTGGAAGATCCGCGCTGCACAGCCGAAAGCAATGGGCGCATCAATGTTTTGGTCAACAATGGCCTGGGGCCCTATTTATACGATTTCAATCGAGGAGGAGGCTTTCAAAACGAGCAAATCTTGGCCAATATCCCCGCCGGTTCCTATCAAGTGAATGTAAGCGATGCCAACAATTGCAGAGGGGAATTTACCTTCACCCTCGCCGATCCGCCACCTATTGAGGCGAGTTTGCAAGGCGAAGACATCAGCTGTTTTGGAGAGCTGGATGGTGCCATAAGCGCCCAAGTGATCGGTGGGCGACCTGGCTACGCCTATGCTTGGTCGAACGGCGCCAATGACGCCAATATTACCAATCTAGCGGCGGGTACTTATGTCCTCACCGTTACGGACGAAAGCGGCTGCCCTGCCGAAGTCAGCACCATCATCATAGAGCCAAGCGAAATTTTCGGCAGCGTGCGCCAAATCATAGACAATGTCTGCTTCGGAGAAAATAGCGGCAGCGTCACGCTAGATGCCTCGGGCGGCACGGCTCCCTACACCTTTAGTAGCGGCGATGGTAATTTTCAGCTAGCCGATAGCCTCATCAACCTGGCGGCTGGCGACTACAACCTAGTCATCATGGACAGCGAAGGCTGCACAGATACGCTAGCTGCTAGTATTAGCCAGCCTGTGGAATTTGTTATTGATCCCGGCCTTGGCGTGCTGATCAATCTCGGGTTCGATACCACGCTCACAGCCGTGAGCAATTATCGCCCAGTGATCTACAGTTGGGAGCCAACCGCCAGCAGCACTTGCTTGAATACCGATTGTAGCCGGGTCTTGGTGCAACCCTTCCATTCTACCAATTACATCGTAACAGGCATCAACGAAGCGGGCTGTTTGGCCACTGCGGAGGTTTTGGTGCGCGTCATCAACGACAAGCCCGTCTTTATTCCCAACGCTTTTAGCCCGGACAGTGATGGCATCAACGACGGCTTCACGCTTTTTGCGGGGCCAGCCGTGGAAGCCATCGAGCAACTACAGGTTTTCCATCGTTGGGGCGGCTTAGTGTACGAATCGGGCGCACCCTTCCCGCCCAACGAGCCTTCGCTGGGTTGGGATGGCACCTTGGCGGGCAAGGCCTTGAACAATGGCGTGTACGTCTATCAATTCCGCGTTCGCTTTCGCAATGGCGAGCAGGGTGTTTTTGCGGGGGATGTGACTTTAACTCGCTAGCGTTCCAGCCCTTGTTCGATACCGCGCTGTAGGGGGCTCACGCCTTCCTCCATCCATTTCGGCTGAGGGGTGCCTAAGAGGTAGTGATCAAAAAACTGGCTCATCCGCAGCTGAAAATCAGCGCGATTGTGCTGTTTCACCGGCCAGTGGGGTTCGCCGCGGTAGTTGAGTAGCCAGGCAGGTTTCCCCAAGCGGCGCAGGCCTGTGAAATACTCAATGCCTTGGTACCAAGGCACGGCTGCATCTTGGTCGTTGTGCATAATCAACAAAGGGGTATTTACTTTATCGAGGAAAAACAAGGGGGAGTTTTCCAAGTAGCGTAGCGGATATTCCCAAGGCGTCCCGCCAATGCGGCTCTGTGTTTTTTCATATTGGAACTGTCGGCTCACGCCTGTTCCCCAGCGGATGCCGCCATAGGCAGAAAACATATTCACCACGGGCGCGCCGGACTCGGCACAAGCAAAAAGATCGGTTTTAGCCACCAGATGCGCCACTTGGTAGCCGCCCCAACTATGGCCTTGCACCCCGATGCGCTGCCGATCGATATAGCCCTCGGCCATCAGGGCCGTGATGCCGCTCATCACACAGTCGTAGGCACTCTCGCCAGGGTAGCCGATGCGGTAGTGCACATCAGGATTGAAAACCACATAGCCTCGGCTAGCATAGTGGCTATAGTTGATGGAGCTACGGTGTGGGAAGGGTGCCCGATGGCTATACACGCCTTCGCTAGAGCGCTCGTAGAAATTGACCATCAGCGGGTATTGCTGGCTCGGATCAAAATTGGCGGGCTTCACCAAGATGCCTTTTAGCTCGCGGCCTTGGGGGTCTATCCAGCGAAATAGTTCCGCATGGCCCCAAGCAAAATCAGACTGCTGGGGATTGGCATCGGAGAGGATTTTTACGGCATCTGAAGCCTGGGCATCCTCGGCTTTTTTGCGACCTTTTTTCGAAGGAGTTGGCTGTCGCCCCAGTACGGGCACTACGTGCGGGAGCAGTGCTTTACTCGGATGAGCAAGGAAACGAAGATCCGGAAAGGTCGAAAAATCTTCCTGAGTATAGAGTATTCCCGGTGCCAGCCGCGCTTTTAAAGGGCTTCTATCAAGCACAAATGGTCCCGCCAACCAAGGGGTGACCGTAGCGGTCTCCAGCGATAGGAAGGCGTAGCCGCTGTGGTGGTCTTTCTCGGAAAAGGTGCTCAACAGCAGCGTGTCTTTAGCAGAGAAATATTCTTTGTCAGGGTCTAGCGAAAGATAGCGCAGCCGTGTTTGGGTGGTTCGGCTATTGGTGAG
>DAITME010000055.1:4391-29387 GCA_036835305.1 Lewinella sp. | reverse complement strand
GGAGCTATTTACCAACCCTTTAGTTATGAGAAAGAAGTTAAAGAGGAAAAGCTTGATGAATCGGGCAATCGCTCTTTTCAACAACAACGAAACTTATACGATTTCATGCGGCGCTTGTTAGTCAAGCGCTTTGAAAGTAGCTTCGGCGCTTTTTCCAATTCTATCGATCGTTTTCTGGCAGTGCATGAAGTGGTGCAAAAATTTATAGCGAAGACTGGAAAATACATCTTGGATCGAGGTCTTATAGAAAAAATATACACCCGCTCAGATGACGAAATAAACAAAGTACTGCTTGAGTTTGAGCAAGACTTGTTAAGCAAAAAAACGCCAAAAAACAATACAGTTTACGAAGTAGATGATTTTAAGTTCAAGGATAAATTTTTAGCGGATATTCAAACCGATATTAATCTACTAAAAGACCTCAAAGAAGAAATCGGACGACTTCAATTGGTTGATAAAGACCCAAAACGAGATCGGATTTATCAGGAAGTGGAACAACTACTTTCTGAGAAAGCACTTCCTAAAAGAAAGATAATTTTGTTCACGGAGTATGTAGACACCGTAAAGCATTTGGAGTCTTATTTCAAAGCAAAAATTGGCGGCCGCTTGTTAGTTTGTGACGGGGAGGTAACAAAAAAATTGGCCAAACAGCTCAATGAGAATTTTAATGCACAGCACAAAGGAAATCAAGAACACACCTTTGACGTCTTGATAACCAGCGATAAGCTAGCGGAAGGCTTCAACCTCAACCGTGCAGGACTCATCATCAATTACGATATTCCTTGGAACCCGACGAAGGTCATTCAAAGAGTAGGGCGAATCAATCGCATAGGCACTAAAGTTTTTGATAATTTGTTGATCTACAACTTCTTCCCCTCCGAAACAGGCGCTAACCACGTAAAATCTCGAGAGATTGCGCAGCAGAAAATGTTTATGATTCACAATGCGCTTGGCGAAGACAGTAAGATTTTTCATGCCGATGAAAACCCCTCTCCTTCAGCACTCTTCAAAAGAGTAAACAGCAGTCCAGACGATGAGGGAGAATTAAACCTCTCTACTGTTGTAAGGAATACCTTTAGAGAAATTCAGGCCAACTACCCAGCCGTCATTGAACGTATTAGCCAATTACCACCAAGAGTAAAAACTGCAAAATCTTTCGGCGAAAATCAGGTCTATGTACTGCGTAAAAAGGGGCTTTCTCTGTTTGCTCAATATGCCTTTCACAAGGAAGATAAAATAAGCACACAAAATATTGACTTCGAAGCACTGGTAGCGGCTGTCCAATGCGAATTGCATGAACCTAGATTGCCCCTTAGTAAATCTTTTTGGCCTCAGTATGAGCACATCAAGCATTATAAAGTTGTGCACAAATCGGGAAAGAGTGATATTGCATTAGAAACAAAAGCGATTACCAACTTGAAAACAGCCCTGAAACTAAGCCCTCCTGAAAATTCAGAACTTGTAGCGTTTATGAAAATTCTGCAAAAGGACATCAAGCAGTACCACACGCTGTCTAAGCGAACGCTAGGTCGGCTCGGAAGAATCGAACTAACACCCAGAAATGAACAGCTTTTGCAAGCATTCATCAAAGAAGTTTACTGGATTCGGAATCAATTCGGGGTGGACTATCTGGACAAGATACTCTTGGGAATAGAGAACCAAGCCATCGAAACAATCATAGCCGTAGAAAATCGGAATCAGCAAGATTAGCGTTAGCAAGGTTTTATCAGAAGCATGGCTCCTAGAGGAAACACTGCTCCTGCACATTTGTGCGAATACCTACCACCTCATCTTTACACCCCTACTCTCCCTCTAAAACCGCAAGTCCTCCACGTAATAGCCGGGGTAATTGTCTTTTTGGAAGACGAAGGTGCTGGCCGCCAGGCTGGGATTGGGGCTGATTTTATCGAGGTGGAAGGTGAAGCGGCTGCCGTCTCTGGAGAAAGCAACGAGTTGGGTCATTTGCTGGCTGCTTTTGTCCACCAGCATACGGAGTTTGGTGAACTCGCTCTCGTCGCGCTGGCTGGGCTTCATTTCTATAATTTGCTGGGTGCGACCCTTGGCATCTTTTTCTTCGCCTTGTAGGGCTAGGATATACTGGCCTTGGTCGTAAAAGCTGAACAGCGACTGGGGGGTGAGCATACCTTCTTCGCCAGCTTCTGGCAGGTTGTTGATCTGCACCTCCTTATTGTCGTGGAGGATGACGTAGATGGCCTTTCCGTCGCTAATACCTTCTTGTTTACCGAGGCTAAAGTGGAAGCGCTCGCCGCTGCGGCTGAGCTGTCCTTTTTGCGTCTCCACGGCTTGGCCGGGGATGGAAATCTCTAGCCGAAAATCGGCTTTCAGGCTGCTGTAGCCGTCGTATTGTTTTCGCAGGGCATCTACTATTTTCTTAGCAGCTGGGTCGCTGTCAGCCGTACTGCGGTAGCTGGTGGTGGGTTGTGCTGAGAGGCTAGCTTGTGCTAGCAGGAAGAGAAAAGAAAAAAATAAATATCGCATAGCGGGTGGTAGTTCATTTGATTGTAGGGCTATAACGCTAAGGGCCTACAAAAGGGTGTGAGGATTTTGTTAAATTGTCGTTAATGCCAGCGGGAGGCTTATTCTAGGCCTCGCTCACCTCCAAACGCAGGGCGCCCAGCCCCATCCGGTCAGCGATGTAGCGGCCGCCGGCGGTGAGCGGTAAAAGCTCCTCCCGAAGGAAAGGCTTGACTAGGCCAGCAATGCTATCTGGGTACAAGAGATGTAGATTAGGGCCAGCATCCAGCGTGAAGTAGAGTGGCTGCTGGGTGCTTTCGCGCCAGGCTTGCACTTTCCGAATAGCCGTGATGGTATTGGGTTCAAGCAGCATATAGGGCGGTTGGGCAGCCATCATGAGGGCATGGAGGGTGAGGGCCTCCGATTCTAGCAAGGCGCCGAAGCGTTCCAGATCGCCATTCCTCAGCACTTGCAACATTTCATCGCAGCGGCGCTTGGCTTGCTGGTAGCGGGTATCGGCGTAGGGACTGCTGTCCATAAGACCATGGCCTGCACTGCTGCTTACACTTTTCTCGCCAGTGGAAATGAGTAGGATATCATCATGAAAAGCCTTGAAATTGGGGTGAAGCTCCTGCGCGATGGGGCAGGAATATTCTAAGCTGCTGCCAGGCAAGTCGGCCAGTGTGCCCCAGACAGCCGCTTCGGCAAAAACCGAACGACAGGCACTGCCAGAGCCCAAACGCGCCAGATAGCTTACCTTTTGCCAGCGGGCTTGCTCGTCTTTGATAGGACCAAAAAGCTGCTCTTCCAAATCAACCAAGCAACAGGCCAAGGCTCCCATGCCGGAGGCCGAGCTGGCAATACCCGCCGAATGCGGAAAGCTGTTGCCCGTTTCTATCCGAAAAGAAAGCTGTTGGAGAAAGGGATAAATCGGGTAGAGCTTGGTGAAGAAGGCCGATGTCCGCTCCGAAAAAGCTTCGTTCAACTGCCCATCGAGGTAAAGCGCTACCTCGGCTTTTTCCGACTGGTTATTTTCCCGCACCTGGTAGTGCAGGCTCGTATCCGTCGCTGCACTGTCTAAAGTAAAACTAACGGAGGGGTTTCGCGGTAGTTGATTGCCATATTTGCCCCAGTATTTCACTAGGGCTATGTTGCTGGGGCAGCGCCAGCGAACGGCGCCCGGCTTCAGTTCGCTGCTAATAATGCGCAGGCTAGGATTGCTGTAATCAACTGCCATATAGAAAAATAGTACTTTCAGAGTGGGGTTCGACCCCACTCTGAAAGATTAATATACTTAGTTAGACCCAGCTTTTTCCTTTGCGCGTTGGCTACGCTGCATGGGGTTTTCCCCTGCAGTGCGCTGTCTTTGCTGAAAAAGCTCAAAGCGGCTCATCTCCTGCTGGCTTGGGAAGTAGTTGTTGTTCCTGTCGGTATCGGCTGTTTCGAGGAAGGGATCCAGTGTTATTTGGCTAACCTCCTTGTCTGCCACGAATACCTTCGTAACGTTTTTGTAATCCTTGCGCCAGATTTCTGCGGGGATGTGTTCTACTTTGGTGGTGCCGTCGGCGAAGGTGAACTCCACAATCACGGGCATGACGAGGCCGCCGATGTTCTCGAAAGCTATTTCGTAGTAGTATTTATTTGCATTCAAGACGGCTTTTTCTTCGTCGGATAAGTCTTTTAGGTAGCGCTCGTATTCTTCTTGATCGATGATGGTGGCTTCCAGCGGATCATAGTCGGTGTAGAAATCACGCAAGCTGGGGTCTTCCTCATCGTAGGTTTTCCCGATGGCTTCGTTGCGAATACTACTGATGTTGCGCGGCGCTTTTTCTTGGGCGGCTCTGGCCATCCCATTCTCCTTCATCGGGTCTTTGGTATTGATGCGGTAGGGTTTCACCTCCTTGATGGCGATATCCACGTGATCGGTAGTGAAGAACCAGCCGCGCCAGAACCAGTCGAGATCCACGCCGGAGGCATCTTCCATGGTGCGGAAGAAGTCGGCAGGCGCTGGGTGCTTAAATTTCCAGCGGTTGGCGTAAGTTTTGAAGGCATGGTCGAATAGCTCGCGCCCCATGACGGTTTCGCGCAAGATATTAAGTGCTGTGGCGGGCTTGCCATAGGCATTGTTGCCAAATTGCCAGATAGATTCAGAATTAGTCATGATGGGCGAAATGAATTTCTTGTCGCCCTTCATGTAGTTCACAATCTGATCTGCGGGGCCTCTGCGGCTAGGGTAGTTGCGTTCCCATTGTTGTTCGGTGAGGTATTGCAGGAAGGTATTGAGGCCTTCGTCCATCCAGGTCCATTGCCGCTCGTCGGAATTGACGATCATGGGGAAGTAGTTATGGCCTACTTCGTGGATGATCACCCCAATCATGCCGTATTTTATCCGGTCGGAGTAAGTACCGTCTTTCTCTGGTCGGCCGAAATTAAAGCAAATCATGGGGTACTCCATCCCGATAGCATCTGCGTGAATGGACCAAGCTACTGGGTAGGGATAATTGAAGGTGTAGTGAGTGTACCAGCGCAGGGTATGAGCCACTGCTTTGGTGCTATATTGTTCCCAGAGCGGATTGCCTTCTTTCGGGTACATCGACATAGCCATCACCACGCTGCCATCTTCTTGTTCTACCCCCATGGCATCCCAAATGAATTTCCGGGAGCTGGCAAAGCCAAAGTCGCGCACATTTTCGGCTTTGAATCGCCAGGTCTTTGTTTTGCTTTCTTTTGTTTTTTCGCGTTCCTCGGCTTCGGCCTGGGTAGCGATGATGACGGGCTGAACGCGCTCTTTCCGAGCTTGCTCGAAGCGGTTTTGCTGATCTTTCGTCAGTACCTCCTTTGGGTTTTGTAGCACCCCTGTGGCGGCGATGAGGTGATCGGCCGGGGCCGTGATGGCTACTTCGTAGTTGCCGAAGGTAAGGGCGAACTCTCCATTACCTAGAAACTGCTTGTTTTGCCAGCCCTCATTGTCGGTGTAGGTAGCCATGCGCGGGAAAAATTGGGCGATGGTATAGAGGTAGTTATCGTCTTCCTCGAAGTATTCATAGCCCGAACGGCCACCAATTTTCATACGATCATTGATGTTGTACCACCATTTGACCTTAAACGACACCTGAGCGCCGCTGGCCAATGGCTGGGGCAGATCGATACGCATCATCGTCTTTACTACGGTATAGGAAAGGGGTTTGCCGTTGGCGTCTTGCACATAATCGAGTTTGAAGCCGCCGTCGAAGTCGGGTTCTAAACCAGCGAGGCCGCGCAACGACATCCGCTCGTTAATGCTGTTGGTAGCGGTTTTGTAGGTATCGGAATCCTTGGCGCGCATATTCTGATCGAGCTGTAGCCACAGGTAGTCCAAAGCATCTGGCGAGTTGTTGTAGTAAGTCACGACCTCATCGCCGTAGATGCGCTGGGTTTCATCGTCGAGCCGCAAATTGATCTTATAATCTGCGCGCTGCTGCCAGTATTGGTGCCCGGGAGCGCCCGCAGCATTTCTATACACATTGGGCGTGGGAAGCTGGTCGTATAACTGCCGAAAAGGATTGTGATTGATGTTTTCGGTTTGCGCCATCAAAGCCGTGGAGCATGCTAGCAGCAGGACAAGGAAAAAGTAATTTGATTTCATAAACGGAAATAAATGATACTAGAACAATATGCAAAGGTAGAAAATAAATAGTATTGGCTCACGAATGTTCGGCGAATGGCCAATAAATGGCTAGAAATGAGGGCAAGATCGGTTTGGCTCACGCCCTACTGAAACGGGCACAAGTGCAGGAGCAAGGCTTTCGTTCTTAAGAGCCATGCGCTTTTTAAAAGGTGGCAGGCTAGGAGGGAGCTACCCAAAACGGTGTTTGCTGGGTAAACCCCACGGAAAAACGGTCAGTTGGACTGGTCCAATCGTTCTTTTTTGGTCAGTTGGATGCGTCCAACAGCGCTCGATCAGACTGGCTAGAGAGGAGCTACACAAAACGGTGTTTGCTGGGTAAAACCCATGGAAAACGGTCAGTTGGACTGGTCCAATCGTCCTTTTTTGGTCAGTTGGACTGGTTCAACGGACTAAAAATGAGCCTCCGAAGATGCCCAATCGAAGCCATTAGCTTAAAATAGCCTTGCTCTTTTATATCAGCCTTACTCCTGCACTTGTGCCCGCCTGGGCGAGAGCCAGCGAGTGCATACCGTGTCCGTATGGATGTACACTTGTACCCTTATTTAACCCGTCTGGGCACATACGCGTTCCAAGAACTGGAACATTCGTACTGCCCTGGATCTAATTATACTAAGGTATGAGCCAAAATCGAGAATGGCTGACCACCCAGAGGAATGGCAAGAAAAAATTGTAACTTTGTGGATAATTATTTTCTATGCGTCCACTTATCCTGCTGTTCTTTTTGCTAGCTTATATGCCCCTGCGCGCTCAGTCTTTAGAGGATCGGAGTCTGCGCTCGCTAAGCGATTTTTACGAGTTCCTCTCGATACCCAACGACGCCAAAATAGCGGGCCAATTGGAAGATAATTTAGTTTGGCTGGAGGGGCAGTTGGTTGGCCGTAGTTTTACGGTAGAGCGGCTGGCCAACCAGGGAACGGATCTATTGCTAGTCAGTATGGAGTGTGGCAAGAAAAACGCCCCAACGGTACTATTTTATGGCCACCTAGATGGGCAGTCTGTGGATCCTTCCAAGTGGGCTTTGGGATCTCCTTTTCAGCCCCTTCTGGGGCAGATGAGTACTTTAGAAGACGGTAGTACGCACTACGAAGCCCTACAGGCGCTGCCGGAAGGCGAGGCGCTCCACGAGGCGAGGCTTTTTGCCCGTTCGGCCAGCGATGCCAAGGGGCCCATCATGATGTTTCTAGTGGCCTGGGATCATTTTATTGCCAATGGAGGGCAACTGGCCTACAACCTAAAGATCATCATCGACACAGAGGAAGAAATAGGCTCGCCTAAGCTGGCTGCTGCGGTTAGAGACTATCAGGCCAAGCTGGCTGCCGATCACTTGATCATTTTGGACGGGCCTGTACATCCTAGCGGCCAACCCACCCTTGTTTTTGGGGCTCGGGGGATTGCTTCTGCTCGGCTTACGGTTTATGGTCCTAAGCGGCCTTTACACAGTGGGCATTATGGCAATTACGCGCCTAATCCAGCACTGCGTTTAGCCCAGTTGCTGGCGGGTATGAAAGACGAGGAAGGCCGCGTGACCATTCCCGGCTGGTACGATGGTATTGCGCTAGACAAACGCACCCTCCAACAACTCGCGGCGGTGCCGGATGATCAAGATAAAATACACCAAAGCCTGGGTTTCTCTCAACCAGATGCGGTGAGCGACCAAGGTTTGCAGGCAGCCTTGCAATACCCAAGCCTGAATATCAAAGGTATGAGCAGCGGTTGGGTGGGCGCTGGGGCTCGCACCATCATTCCTGCCACGGCAGTGGCCAATCTGGATATTCGTCTCGTGGCGGAAACGGATGGTGAACGGATGATTCAGTTGCTACAAAAATACCTTGTTCGCCAAGGCTACTACCTGATTCCCGAAGGCCGAGAGCCTAGCGACGAAGAGCGGGCAAAATATCCTAAACTAGCATCCTTCAGCGCCACGGCTTCCTACGCTGCTTTCCGAACGCCCACGGATGGGCCCAGCGGCCGCTGGCTAACCAAAACACTTCAGAAAACATTTGGCCAAGCCCCCGTGATTATCCGCACCATGGGCGGCTCGGTGCCGATTGCTCCTTTCGTCAACACCTTAGAAGTGCCGGCCGTTATTCTGCCGCTTGTCAATGCCGACAACAACCAGCACTCCCCCAACGAGAACTTGCTCCTGCGCCATTATTTCGATGGCATCCGCTGCTTGCTAGGCATCTTGGAATCGCGCCTATAAAAGCCAGCTAACTGCATCTTGGATAATTAAGCCAGCAACATGATCGCGCGATACGGACTCTTTTTAGCCCTGCTTTTAGGGTTGGCTCTACGGCTTCCAGGCTGGTTCACCGACGATACAAAAGCGCGTTTTCAGCTATTCGAACCCGACGAAATACAGCATGTGGATATTGCCCTGGATCGGTTTCAACAACTAAGTGGAGACAGTTTAGCGCATTCGTTTACTGAAATATTTAATGTGCGCGGCTATGGCATCACCGCTGGTCACTTGGCTTACGGACAGTATATCCTTAGCGGAAAACCACCAGATATTGGCCGTGTTGTTTTGCTCAACCGACAACTAGCCAGCGGCTTCGGGCTGCTCACTATTTTGCTTGTTTTTTTCTTGGCGCGCGGTTTCGGCTTGTCACCCTACTATGCAGCCATTGCCGCGCTGCTACTCGCTTTTTGCGATCTGCACAGCACCTACAGCCACTATGGTCTGCCAGCGATGGGCTATGTTTTTGGCTTGTACTTAAGTATGTTCGGCGCGCAAAAAATACAAGCACGCGCGCCTTGGGCTGCTTGCTGGATGGCCTTGGGAGCGGCCATCGCTTTTGCCTTTAAGTTCGATTTCTTTCCCGCCTTGCTGGGGGGCGGGCTGCTCGGGATTGGGCTTTGGAAAGGATATGGCAATGCCGAGGGGGTAAAAGGCTACTTTCTTTACCAAGGTTTACTTTTCCTACTTGCCTTTGGTTTGTTCTTTGGTATCCTAACGGGCTTTTCTTGGCCACTGGACAACATAGTAGCTTCTTGGAAAATACTAAGAGCGGCCAATGAGAATGTAATCGCGCAGGATCAGCACTGGCGCGACAATCCGCTGGTTTATACCGCTGCTATTGTAGCGGGTATTGGACTGCCAGCCACTTGGATGGCGCTGCGGGGTGCTTGGCAGATTCGGTGGCCAAAGCCACTGTCACGGCCAGCCGTTTGGTATGTGGCGGCGCTGTTGGTATTGGAAATCCTACTTCGCTGGCGGATAGATACACCCTTTGTGCGTCGCGCCAACGAATTCATGCCTGCGCTCTGCTTACTGGCAGCCTATGGCTTTTATCGGCTGCAATCAGCGCCTTGGAAAATAGCAGCTGTGCTAGCCTACACCTTTGCTTTTGCGCTTGTTGGGCAAAGCAACCACTGGTGGGATACCCGCGTGGATGCGCGCAACTATGTGCTTAGTGAGCTGCCAGATACTGCAAAAATTGAAGCCACGCCCTACATGGCTGTCAATGGCCTACCAAATTATCCGCGTTTCCAATCCAGCAGCACTTGGGAATACGCCCTCCTACACGAATCTTACTATCAACGCTATACCCGCAGTCTCACCACGCCCTTCGGCTTCCCCGACTGCTGTGAAGGCGTTTATCACTGTCATAGCGTAGAAGAATGTACAGCCATACAAGCTTTGCTGAAGGGCAACAACCAAGCCGTTGAACAGATCGCGCACTTCCAAACAACTAGTGTTTTCCCCGAGCGAATACTATATAAAAAGCTTTTTGGCACCTACGAAACTTTCCTAGGGGACGTGCTGGTTTTTGCTAGAAAAAAACAAGAGTGATATATATCATTTTGCATTTTGACGCAGGTCATCTAAGCGGTTTACACAGCGTCTTACCTTTGAGCCACTTGCCACTTGAATCAAGGATGCAATTATGCAAATGAGCCGCTACAACAACAGGCTACTGATCGAAAAGTACGACCTCCCGGTACCTCGCTACACGAGCTACCCCACGGTGCCATATTGGCAGGAAATACCCCCTAGTCAAGCGGTTTGGTTGCAGTCGGTGAACCAAAAAATTGTTGCCGACGATCATATCAGTTTATACATCCACCTTCCGTTTTGCGAACAACTATGCACCTACTGTGGCTGCAACAAGCGCATCACGATCAACCATGCCGTAGAGCGGCCTTATATTCAAGCTATCCTTGCGGAGTGGAAGATCTATGTGGATAGCATGCCCAAGCGGCCTAAGATTAAGGAGCTTCACTTGGGCGGTGGCACGCCTACCTTCTTCGCCCCGGAGGAACTGGCCTACCTCATTGACGGTATTTTCCAATATGCCGATCGGGCAGCCACCTACAGCTACAGCTTTGAAGCTCACCCTGAAAGTACCACACAAGCCCACCTGGATACCCTAGCAGCTCGGGGCTTTGACCGCATCAGCATTGGTATTCAGGATTTCAACCAAGCCATCCTGCAGCTTATCAACAGAAAACAAAGCTACGAGTCGGTATTGGCGACGGTAGATGGTGCGCGCAAAGCGGGCTATACCTCTATCAACTTCGATATTATCTATGGTTTACCCACCCAGAACAAAATCGATATCGTGCAATCTGCTGAGCAAATTGCCAAATTCAAACCCGAGCGCATCGCTTTTTACAGCTATGCCCACGTGCCTTGGGTAAGCCCTGGCCAGCGCGCCTACGACGAAGCCGACCTGCCAAAAGGCAACGAAAAACGTAGCTTATACGAATTAGGCAAAATGCTGCTGCTCGAACTGGGCTACCACGAAATTGGCCTCGATCATTTTGCGCTGCCCTATGATGATCTGTATAAAGCCAGCCAAGCGGGTAAGCTATACCGTAATTTCATGGGCTACACCGCACTGCCCACCCGCCTCAATATTGCGCTGGGCTGCTCCAGCATCGGCGACAGCTGGAACATGTACGTACAAAACGAGAAAAAAGTAGAGACCTATCAACGCATCGTGCTAGAAGAAAATCGCTTGCCCATCGTCAAAGGCCATACCTTGAAAGCAGAAGACCAAGTAGTGCGGCAGCATATCCTGAATATCATGTGTCAGCAAAAAACCACTTGGGAGGCCGCCAATATGCGGTGCTCCGCACTCGAACGCGCACTGCCGCTCTGGCAAGATATGGAAAGTGACGGGCTGCTGGAGCTAAGCGAATTGGGCTTGGAGGTCCTACCCGGTGGCCTGCCTTTCTTGCGCAATATTTGCCTACCTTTAGATGACTACTACTGGCACCAACAGCCACATCAAGCTACCTTCAGCCAGTCCGTTTAAGTGCTTATGAACAAAACCGTTGCCCCCATCGCCGCTCCGGAAAAGTCTCCAGCAAGTGTGTATTGTGCCCACTGCGGCGACCCTTGTGGCAAGGACGGCTTGGTGGCCGAAAACCGCCACTTCTGTTGCACTGGCTGCCAAACCGTTTACACCTTGCTGGCAGAAAACGGACTAGACAATTTCTACGCCTTAGAAGCTACGGCAGGTCGGTCTCAGCAGCGCCTGAATACAGAGGACTATAGCTGGCTGGACAATGCCGATCTAGCCCGCCCCTTCCTGCGGTACAGCGATCCGGAACAAAGCCGCATCACCTTGGAGTTGCCGCAAATTCACTGCGTCTCCTGTGTTTGGTTGCTCGAAAACTTAGGGCGCCTACACCCCGGTGTGCTAGCGGTGCAGGTCAACTTCGGGCAGCGAAAAGCCGATATACTTTTCCGCCATCAAGCCCTCAGCCTACGCGAACTTGCTGAGCTCCTAGCGCGCATCGGCTACCCTCCTGCCTTTCACAAAAAAACAGCCACCGACAAAAGCAGCCCTACCAACCGCCGCTTGCTCTACCAAATTGGGCTGGCTGGTTTCACCTTCGGCAACATCATGCTGCTGAGTTTCCCGGAGTACCTAGGCCTACACATCGATCTGGGCGGCGACAGTTTTGCCCGCTTCTTCGGCTACCTCAATCTATTGCTCAGTCTTCCCCTCTTGTTATACAGCGGGAGGGATTACCTGCGCTCGGCTTGGCAAAGTCTGCGCCAAGGGCATTTAAATATCGATGTACCCATCGCCATCGGGCTACTGGCGCTCTTTAGCACTTCCACCTACGAAGTACTGAGCCGCAGCGGTGCTGGTTACTTCGATAGCCTGGCGGGTTTACTCTTCTTCTTGCTGGTTGGGCGCTGGTTCCAAGATCATACCTTTGCGCGCCTGTCTTTCGATCGGGACTACCGCCACTACTTCCCCGTGGCAGCACGCCGCCAACTTGATAACGGAGATACCCTCCCCATCGGCTTAGAAGAAATAGCCCCGAAAGATATCTTGCTCATCCGCCCCGGCGATCTCATCCCTGCCGACGGGCTGCTGCTCAATGATAGCCCCAGCGGCATCGACTATAGTTTTGTGACGGGCGAAAACCTACCGCAATCGCGAAAAGTGGGCGACGAAGTTTTTGCGGGTGGCCGCGCCACCCAAGAGGCCCTAAAAATACAAGCCAGCAAAACGGCTGACCAAAGCTACCTCCTACAGCTCTGGCGTGAAGACGCCGCCGATACTGCCATCCACAATCGGAGCACTACAGACAAGATTAGCCGCAATTTCACCCTCGCCATTTTGTCCATTTCCTTGGCTACTTTACTATTTTGGTGGTCGCAGGATTCCCAATTGGCAATCCGCGCAGCCACCGCTGTTTTGATTATTGCCTGCCCTTGCGCTTTAGCCCTTGCCATTCCCTTTACCTACGGTAGTTTGCTGCGCCTCTTGGCTAAAAAAGGTTGGTACCTCAAAGCCGTCTCGGTGGTGGAAGACATTCAACGCGTCAGCGGCCTCGTACTGGATAAGACTGGTACCCTCACTCACCCGGCAGCGGTGTTTTACACCGAGCTACAGCAAGATCTCAGCTCCGCGGAAATGGGTATTATACTATCCATGGCTACCCAATCCAGCCACCCCAAAAGCAAGCAACTCGCTCAGCATCTGCGCAGCCAGGGTGTGCAAGCTAGCCCCGTGAAGAGTATTCAAGAAATAAGTGGCCAAGGCATCCAAGCCGAACAAAACGGCCAAAACTACCAAATCGGTAGTGAAGCGTTCTGCGGCATAAAAACAGCAGAAGGCCATCTGGTAGTTTGCATAAACGGCCAGCTCAAAGCCCGCTATCAAGCCGCGGCTCCGGTCTTGCGGCCGGGTGTAGCGAATATGCTCACGGCCTTGCAACAACAGCAAAAAGTGGTACTCCTCTCGGGCGATACCGACCGAGAGGCCAACTATTGGCAGCAGTTCCTTCCCCCCGAGCGGCTATTCTTCTATCAAAGTCCTTTCGACAAACAAGCCTATCTGCGCTGCGAGCAAGGAAAAGGCGATAGTCTGCTGATGCTAGGCGATGGCCTCAACGATGCCGGTGCCCTAAAAGAAGCCCACGTCGGCATTGCCGTGAGTGAAGACATGGCCAATTTTTCACCCGCCTGCGATGGTATTCTGTTAGCCGACCAGGTTGGCCAGCTACCACAATTGCTCCGTTTGGTTCAGCAGGCCAAATGGATACTCTACTTCGCCTACGCCATGGCTTTTTGCTACAATATCGTTGGCCTTAGTTTCGCCGTTCAAGGCCTCCTCTCGCCGGTGGTAGCTGCTATTTTGATGCCGCTCTCTTCCCTCAGTATCGTTGTTATTGGGGTGGTGGGGACGCAGTTGTTGGCTCACCCTCAGGCCCAGACGAGCGTTCCGGTCTGCCACCCGTATGGGCCGGCACTAAGTGCGGGAGCAAAGTCTTCCCTAGAGAGCAAGGTGGGAGAGATATAAAGGAGGAAAAGGTTGAGCATCTGTTTAATCGATATCTTTTGGGCGCAGCTTACGAAGCCTTCCCGGCTTCGTAAACTTCCTAGGGGAGTATATCTGCGAAGCTTTACTTCCGGGACGCTACGTTTACGAATCCTTGGAGGCTTCGTAAACGGCGTGGCCAACCAACACACAGCCATCCGCCAGCACTGCTATCGAAGAAAAAACACGGCTCCTGCACGAAGTGCCCGTTTAGTAGGGCGCGAGCCACCCATCAATAAAAAGGCTGGAACAAGCAATCCATATCCAGCGTGTGCGCCAAAAGCCCTTGGCTATGTTGATTGGGAATGAGGAATATACACATTCCGCGCAGTTAAAACAAGCCTAACTGCGCGGAATGTGCTCTAAAAATGTAGATTCCGCGCAATTAGCGTATTTATTTCAGCGCGGAATGTAGTAAAAGTAGCTCACAGACATTTAAATGACAAAGATCACTCTGGGCGCTGATGGGTGTCATTTCACGGCTTTCAGGAGCGATCTACCTTGCAGCATATTTCAAGCATACGCTATTTATGAAGGTTATCTTTCTCCTAATCGGGCTTAGTTTAGTGATCGCCATTGGCTTTCTGATTGCTTTTTTTTGGGCAGTAGGCACGGGGCAGTATGAAGACGATGTAACACCTTCTATGCGGATGCTTTTTGATGATACGAATTCTGATAAAAAACACAGTAAGCATGAGTAATGTACCCGCCCACGCAGATGCTTCGGGGCTCGATCACTTCAGCTATGACAACGAGATTGTCAAGAAATTTGCCTACGCCTGTATCCTCTTTGGGGTGGTAGGTATGACGGTTGGTTTGTGGGCCGCCTTGCAGCTCATTTTCCCGAGTCTCAACTTCACGGCCGAGACTTCCTTCGGTCGGCTTCGCCCCTTGCATACGAATGCGGCGATTTTTGCTTTTGTAGGCAACGGCATTTTTATGGGAGTTTATTATTCCCTGCAGCGCTTGCTTAAAACGCGGATGTACAGTAATATGCTGAGCAACATCCACTTTTGGGGCTGGCAGGCGATTATCGTGGCGGCAGCTATTACCCTGCCATTGGGCATCACCACCTCTAAGGAATATGCTGAGTTGGAATGGCCCATCGATATTGCCATTGCCCTGATCTGGATTGTCTTTGGCATCAATATGTTCATGACGATCCTGAAGCGCCGGGAGCGCCACTTGTATGTAGCTATTTGGTTTTATATTGCTACTTGGATTACGGTAACGGTACTGCACGTGGGCAACAGCCTAGAGGTGCCTGTGAATATGTTCAAGTCCTACACCGTTTTTGCTGGCGTGCAAGACGCCTTGGTACAGTGGTGGTATGGCCACAATGCGGTAGCCTTCTTCCTCACCACGCCTTATTTGGGCTTGATGTACTACTTCCTGCCCAAAGCAGCCAACCGGCCGGTGTATAGCTACCGCCTGTCTATCATTCACTTTTGGGCTTTGATTTTCATTTACATCTGGGCGGGCCCCCACCACTTGCTCTACACCAGCTTACCTGACTGGGCACAGTCTTTGGGTACGGTTTTCAGTCTGATGCTTATTGCCCCTAGCTGGGGCGGGATGCTTAATGGCCTGCTAACGCTTCGGGGTGCTTGGGATAAAGTGCGCGAAGACCCTGTACTAAAAATGATGGTTGTGGCCGTCACCGCTTATGGTATGGCCACGCTGGAAGGCCCCTTGCTTTCTATCAAATCGGTTAATGCCATGAGCCATTATACCGACTGGACGGTAGGCCACGTACACATTGGCACCTTGGGCTGGAATGGCATGCTCACTTTTGGTGTACTCTACTGGTTGCTACCTCGTATTTTCCAGACCAAACTCTACAGTACTAAACTAGCGAATACGCATTTTTGGCTCGCTACGCTGGGTATGTTGTTCTATGCCATACCCTTGTACTGGGCTGGCTGGACGCAGAGCGCCATGTGGAAGCAATTTATGCCAGAAGGTATGCTGCAATATGGCAACTTTCTCGAAACGGTAACAGCCATCTTGCCCATGTATGCCTTACGGGCTTTAGGTGGAACGATCTACTTGGGTGGTGTCATTCTGATGGTGTACAACCTGATCAAAACTGTCCGCCAAGGTGAATTGCTGGCCAACGAGCCGGTGAGTGCGCCGCCTTTAGCGGCTAGCCCGGGAGCACACAAAGGCGAGCACTGGCATCGCTGGATTGAGCGCCGCCCTGTACAAATGTTGGTAGGTTCTACCATCGTTGTACTCATTGGGGGTCTAGCGGAAGTGTTCCCTATGTTACTAGTGGATGATAACGTCCCGAAAATAGAATCTATCCAGCCCTACACCGCACTAGAACTGGAAGGGCGAGATATTTACATCAGCGAAGGCTGTAACAACTGCCACAGCCAAATGATACGGCCTTTCCGATCCGAGACTGCTCGCTATGGCGAATACTCTAAATCGGGCGAATTCGTCTATGATCGGCCACATTTGTGGGGCAGCAAGCGCACAGGTCCCGATCTGCACCGCCAAGGTAACAAATACCCCAACAGCTGGCACTATGCACACATGCAAGACCCCACTTCTACCTCCCCGGGTAGTATTATGCCAGCCTATCCATGGCTACTGCGCAAAGACCTGAGCACCAAGTACACCAGCGCAAAAATTAAAACGCTGATAGTACTGGGTACTCCTTACCCCGATGGCTATGCCGAACGAGCCGTGGAGGAACTCCAAGAACAAGCCAAAGGCATTGCTGATAACCTCCGCCAGGAAATGGGCGTCGAGGATGCACAGCTCGAGAACAAAAAAATCATTGCCCTCATCGCTTATCTACAGCGCCTGGGTACAGATATTAACTCCACCGAAGACATCTTCGTAAAAGGCAAAAAATAATGGCAAAGTATCTCTTATCCGGCGAGGGCATCAATTGGCTAGCGATCATGGCCTTGCTTACTTTCTTCATCGTCTTCACCCTAGTGCTTGTCATGGTCTTTGGCCGCAATCGACAATCGTATGAAGCGGTAGCCCAACTACCCCTAGAAGATGACGTTCCCCACACACAAAAAGAAGAATAATGAACAGCCACTCACGATTCAAATGGCTATTTGCCCTGCTACTAGCACTTGTTAGCCCCCTACTTCGTGCGCAAGAAGAATTAGCCGTTGCAACGGCAGCTGCCCCCGCCAGGGGTATCAGTTTCAGCCAGTTATCTGTTTTGGAGCAGCTGCTGCTTGGCGTAGGCTTGATTGTACTCCTGGCTGCTGCCAATAGTATCATCCGCCTGATTTTCACGCTCATGGAGCTACAGAAAATCCGGCTGCTCAAGCAGTATTCTCCAGCCTTGCTTGAGGAGGTTGGTATTAAGCAAGTGGTAGCAACCGAAAGCTGGTGGAAAGCCGCCTACCGCCGCTGGACCAACGTGGTGCCCATTGAGAAGGAAAAGGACATCATGCTAGATCACGACTACGATGGGGTACGCGAACTAGACAATAGCCTACCACCTTGGTGGCTAGCCATCTTCTATGTCACCACGGCCTTCGCCTTCGTATATATCTACTTCAATCACTTCTCCGACTACGCAGTTTCCAGCGGGGAAGCCTATACCATGGAAGTAGCCCGAGCAGAAGAAGAGGTAAAAGCCTACCTCGCCACCCAAGCCAATGCCGTGGATGAGAGCAATGTAGTACTACTAGCGGAGGCCGACGCGCTGTCCAGCGGCAAAACGATCTACAGCAGCCGTTGTGCCGTTTGCCACGGCCAGCTAGGCGAAGGTGGCATCGGCCCTAATTTTACCGACGAGTACTGGCTCCATGGTGGCAGCATTCAAGATGTCTTCAAGGTAGTGAAGTACGGGGTAGTAGAGAAAGGCATGCAAGCCTGGAAAAACGAGTTGCTCCCCCGCCAAATGCAAGAAGTCTCCAGCTATATCCTATCCCTGCAAGGCAGCAATCCACCCAATCAGAAAGAAGCACAGGGAGAGCGCTACATCCCCACGGAGTCCGCTCCAGAAGAGGAACAGCTCACCGAAGGAGAAGATGCTTCCCTTTCTTTGAATCACTAGAGTTGTTCAGCAGATCATCATGAGTACTTTACCAGACGTCGATAGCTACCGCGATTCCATTGCCACCGTCAACAAGGAAGGCAAGCGCAATTGGATTTACCCCAAAAAACCAGTAGGCCGATTCTACCAGTGGCGCACCTACCTGAGCTGGGTCTTGCTGGCTATTTTATTTGGTTTGCCCTTCCTTAAATTCAGAGGCGAACCTTTGGTATTGCTCAATATCCTAGAGCGGAAGTTTATTATCTTCGGCTTGCACTTCACGCCGCAAGATTTCCATCTGTTCGCCATCCTGATGATTACGGGAGTTGTTTTCATCACCTTGTTTACCGCCATTTTTGGTCGGCTTTTCTGCGGCTGGGTTTGCCCACAAACCATTTTCATGGAGATGGTTTTCCGGAAGGTAGAATACTGGATAGAGGGGGATGCCAACGCCCAGCGACGGCTCAACAGCGCCCCTTGGACAGGCGATAAAATCCTAAAAAAAAGTGGCAAACAGTTTATCTTCATTCTCATTTCTGCCCTCATTGCCCACACTTTTCTGGCCTATATCATTGGCCTGGATGCCGTGGTGAAATTGGTCAGCCAGCCACCTTCTCAAGACTGGATGGGCTTCACGGCTATTGTACTCTTCATTGGGGCTTTCTATTTTGTTTTCTCCTACCTCCGCGAACAGGTCTGTATCGCCATCTGCCCCTACGGTCGCCTACAAGGCGTGCTGCTCGACAACAACAGCATCAATGTGATGTATGACTGGATTCGGGGCGAACCCCGTGGGAAACTGCAAAAACAGAAAGCCAGCCAGCCCAAAAGCGACTGTAAAAGCTGCCCCAACTGCCGCAATGGTAAAGACGGCTGCCATAGCGGAGTCCTTGAAAAAATGGAAGCAGCCGCCCGCGCTTTTGAAGCCGCGGCCCCTGCGCCGCCAGCCATCAACATCAAGGGCGACTGTATTGATTGTGGGCTATGCGTACAAGTATGCCCCACCGGCATAGACATCCGCAACGGCGTACAGCTAGAGTGTGTCAATTGTACAGCCTGCATCGATGCTTGCGACGAAGTAATGGACAAAATCGGTAAGCCACGAGGCCTCATCCGCTACGACAGCACCGTAGGAATCGAGAAAAAAGAACGCAAGCTTATTACCCCTCGTGTTATGGCTTATTCCGCCGTCTTGTTGGTTTTGGTCATCGCCAATATCTTTCTCCTCTCCAACCGAGGCGATGTGAATATCATTCTGATGCGCACCCCCGGCCTGCTCTACCAAAAAAATGAAGATGGCAGCATCAACAACCTCTACAAATTCCAGTTGGTCAACAAAACCAATCAGGACATACCCCTGGAATTCCGGCTTGCAGAAGGCGAAGCGGGCCAAGTTCGCTTGGTAGGCGACCCCATCGTAACCAAACCCGGCGAAATTACCGAAGGCGCCTTGTTCATAGACCGACCGCTCAAGAACGGCAAGAGCGGTAATGAAAAAATACCCATCGAGGTCTGGTCCGATGGCAAGGTCATCAAGCGCTTCAAAACCTCTTTCCTTCGCCCAATCAATTAATTACTCCGCTGCTGCCTCCTCCGCCCTGCGTTTGAAGCAGCAGCGACCAACTTATACATTATGAAATTCAATTGGGGAACCGGTATCTTTGTATTCTACAGCCTATTCGCGCTTAGCCTAGTGGTGGTGGTGGTAAAAAGTACTGCTTTCGACAATAGCCTAGTCTTCGAAGACTACTACGCTAAAGACATCACTTATCAGGAAACGATAGATCGGAAAAACAACAGCCTCGGGCTTTCTACCCCGCTCACACTCGATATCTGGCCTAATTTTTGCCAGCTCAACTTCCCAGCTTCCGACATCGTAGGCCCTTTCCAAGGAAGTGTGCATTTCTATCGGCCCAGCAGCAAAAAACACGACCAAACCTTCGAGATCGCCACCAATACCGAAGGCCAAATGTTTATCCCCACCGATGCACTGCAAGAGGGCTACTACAAAGCACTCGTCACTTGGTCAGCAGCAGGTATAGACTACTACAACGAATTCCCCGTTTACCTCCAACCTTAAGCCATGCTCTTTCTCTGGACGGCTTTCACCCTGGGTTTATTCGGTAGCTTGCACTGCGTGGGTATGTGCGGGCCGCTGATGATGGCTTTGCCTACCCGTCCGGGGCCTGCCGAGCGAGCCGGGCAGTTATTGCTCTACCAGCTAGGGCGCATTAGTTCCTATGCCCTGATCGGCTTCACTTTGGGCTGGCTGGGTTGGGGTGCCAAAATATGGAACAGCCAAAACACCTTGGCCATTCTTTCCGGCGTGATCTTACTACTGCTGGCTATTTTGCAGATAGACTTGGGTACGGTTCTGCTGCGTTTTCCAGCTTTTGGGCGTTTCCAGTTGTTTCTACGACGGCAGTTTAGCCGACTTTTTAAAGAAGCCGGTTGGGCCAGCTACTTGGGCGTAGGCGCCTTGAATGGTTTCCTACCTTGCGGACTGGTTTATGTGGCCATCATCGGCGCAGTAAATGCTGGCCACCCGCTCTTGGGCGCTGCTTTTATGCTGGTATTTGGTTTGGGCACCACCCCCTTGTTGCTCACCTCCGTCTGGTTGGGCGCTGGGCAACTCAAACGCTGGGGGCTTCGCCTCCCCAAATGGACCCCCGTCATTATTGCGGCCGTGGGCATTTTCCTTATCTGGCGTGGGGGGCAAATGCACCTACCCGCCGATTTTTCCTTCTGGCAAGCCGTAGAAACAGAAGTGCCCATGTGCCATTGACGATGCACAAATGAATTGACTATCGGCGAGGACAAAATATTCGAAAGTTCTTGTGCAGATTTTACGATCCTTCCTGAAAGCAGTGGCCAAGTGCGCAGCGAAATGGCTGCCCCCCCCTGGCTCTGGTCGCTAAGACGGCTCAAAATAGTTTATCTTTGCTCCCGCGTGAGCAACCAATGCGTACCGCCATGCCCGCTTGGGTCTGGTCTGGCTGTCCATACGCTTGTACATTGGTGCTTGTATGGACGCGAGCCTTTTAAATAGGTATTATTGCTCACGCAGGAGCAAAGTCTTGCTATTCTGAGCAAGGCTATTCCTTACCGTTTAATCAAACAAAAGCGTTAGCGATGAAAAAATGGATCCTCAAAGCCATCGTGCAAAAGCTCATATCCTATACTCCTTTCCCCCACCAACTGAATTTCTTTTTTCAGAAATATATCACCAAAGGAGTCTATTTAACAGACGAATATTTCTACGATCGCCTCGCTCACGCTGCTCAGCATATCGGCTATTATAAGCAGTACAGTGGTTTGGAATACCCTTCCAGGAGTCTGGAAATCGGTACTGGTTGGTATCCGGTAGTACCGATCTCCTTGTTTTTGATTGGTGGCGAGCAAATATATTCTATCGATATTTCTTCGCTCATCACAAAAGAAAGGCTAGCGACTACCCTCCAAAAAGTAGTGCAAAGTGATCAAGACCAAACCCTCCATCAGTATATCCGCCCTTTGCCTGAAAGGATAGCTGCCCTACAAGCATTACTACAAACAATTGATCAACGCACGCTGGAGGATTGCCTGAGCCAACTAAACATCCAATATCTAATAGAAGATGCGCGCAAAATATCCTTAGCAGACAATAGCATAGATATGATCAGCTCCAACAATACTTTCGAGCACATCTACCCAGACCTCTTGCGGCTCATCCTGTCCGAATTCCAGCGCGTAGTGAAGAAGCCAGGTGGCTTGATGTCTCATTTTATTGATATGTCGGATCATTTTGCCCATTTCGATCGCAGCATCACCATTTATAATTTTCTTCGCTTTTCCGATACCACTTGGGCAAGCATAGACAATAGCATACAACCGCAAAGCCGCTTGCGTTTCCCCGAGTACTTGGCGCTTTATCAAGCACTCCAAATTCCCGTTAGCGAAACCCAGCTGCGGGCTGGGGACGTAGCAGCAGTTCGGAAAGTTCCCCTAGCTAAAAAATATCGTAGTATGCCCGAGAAATCGCTTGCCGTTAGCCATGCTTATGTCGTGAGTAGTTATGCCAAGGCAAGTACAAAATAACAATTTCACACAAAAAGCACTTGGCTATCAAAAAATGCCGTATATTTGCGGCATCAAGGCTACAATACTCGGAAGAGGGAACCCCATCGGTGTCCCTCTTTTTCGTTTTGGAAGCTTAGAGAGGAACGCATTCAAACTGCCATTTTGGAAGAACAGCTCAAGACATTGTTGGAACAAATTTTCGCCACGGAAGACTTTGCCGACTGCTTTCTGGTAGAAATTGTTCACAACAAAAAGAAGTTGGAAATTTTTATCGATAGCGACGAGGCCATGGACTTTGCGAAGTGCCAAAAAATTTCCCGCACCATCGAAAAGGAATACCTAGATGTGGAAAAGCCTTTGGGCGATACCTACACCTTGGAAGTTAGTAGCCCAGGCGTTGGGCGGCCCCTCAAGTTCTACCGCCAATACCCCAAAAATATTGGGCGTATGCTGGAGGTGAGCACCGAAGCGGGTGCCCAACACAGCGGCCAATTAAAAAGCGTAAGCCCAGAGGGCATTGTGCTAAGCACGAAAGTGCGGCAAAAAGACGGAAAGCGCACAGTAACAAATGTAGAAGAAGTGCTCATACCGTTCCAAACTATTACAAAATCTGTTGTTAAAATAAGTTTTTAGAGATGATCAATCTAGTAGAAACATTCTCGGAATTTAGCCAAGGAAAGGACATTGACCGCCCTACCATGGTGAAGGTAATGAAAGAAGTTTTCAGTACCCTAATCCGCAAAAAATTTGGTACCGACGAGAACTTCGACATCATCGTCAACACCCAGAAGGGGGACTTAGAGCTTTGGCGGGTACGCACCATTGTGCCCGATGGTGAGGTGACGGATGATCTATCGCAAATTAGTGTATCGGAAGCACAGAGCATCGATCAGGACTATGAAGTGGGCGAAGAATGCTACCAAGCACTCCACCTAGAAGATTTTGGCCGTCGTTCTATCCTCGCTGCGCGCCAAACGCTCATCAGCCGTATCATGGAACTAGAGAAAGACGAACTCTACCAGACCTACTCCGACAGGGTAGGCGACCTGGTGGTGGGCGAAATTCAGCAGATCCTGCGCAACGAATTTTTGGTACTCGACGACGCTACCGGCTCCGAGCTGGTGATGCCTCGGCAGGAGACCATCCGCGGCGATTATTTCCGCAAAGGCGATATGGTACGCGGTATTATCAAGGAAGTAGAGATGCGAAACAATACGCCTGTTGTGATTGTTTCTCGGACAGATGAACGTTTTCTGGGTAAGCTCATGGAGCAAGAAGTACCTGAAATTGAAGACGGCCTTATCACGCTAAAAGGTATCGTTCGCATGCCTGGTGAGCGCGCAAAAGTAGCAGTGGAAAGCTACGACGACCGCATCGACCCGGTAGGGGCTTGCGTAGGTATGAAAGGTAGCCGTATCCACGGCATCGTTCGGGAGTTGCAGAATGAAAACATTGATGTCATCCCCTTCACCAACAACACCCAACTTTTCATTCAGCGGGCTTTGACCCCCGCCAGGGTAACCAATGTTGAAATAGACATGGAAGCGCGCAGAGCAAAGGTTTTTCTGGAGCCAGACCAAGTATCGCTAGCGATTGGTAAAGGAGGCACCAACATCAAGTTGGCTAGCAAGCTCACCAATTTTGAAATCGACGTCTATCGCAACAACGAAATCGAAATCGACGACGTCGAGATCGATGAGTTCCGCGATGTACTGGAGCCTTGGGTTATCGACGAGTTCAAGGCCATCGGTTGTGATACTGCCAGGTCTATATTGGATTTGGAAGTGGAAGAACTGGTGCGTCGCACGGATCTGGAAGAGGAAACTATTCTGGAAGTGGTGCGTGTTCTGGCAGAAGAGATGGCTAAATAGAAGCATCACCTTCCCTGTGAATAGCCGAGTAGAAGTGTATGTTCTGCTCGGCTATTCGCTGGGTAAAGGTATAAATTATGCTACAGTCGGCAAAATGCTTGTTGATTGTGCTTGTTAAGTCTTATCTTTGCAAATAATTGGGGCATCGGTGTTTTTACAGATGCTGTACAGAAGGTCGGTTTGCACGCCGCAACAATAAAAGTGCTTAAACATTCGGATGAGTAAAAGATTAGTAAAAGTAGCGAAAGAGTTAAACGTAGGGACCTCGACCATCGTCGAGTTTCTCAATGGAAAGGGCTTCGACATAGAAAACAAACCTATTGCGCAAGTAAGCCCGGAAATGGAATCGCTACTCCAGAAGGAATTTTCCAAATCTGTTTCTATCAAACAAGAAGCAGATAATTTAATCATTGGCACCCGCCCTATCAGCCCACCTGCGCCTCCTAAACCTGTGATCCCGCCCGCGCCAAAGGTGATGCCGCCACCACCGCCGCCGGTAGTAGCCAAGCAGCCACCGCCGCCACCACCGCCAGTTGTCAAGGAGGAAGCCAAGCCCGTGGTCAAAGAAACAGAAGCTAGCCCCGAGCAAGCCAGTGCACCTACAAAAGAAGCACGGCCGAGCACACCGGAGGTAGCTGCTAAGGTGGTACCAGGGCTAAAGATTGTGGGAACCATAGATTTGGATGCTGCCAAGCGCAGGCTCAAAGCTACAGAACCACCAAAAAAGCCAGCGCCAGCACCAGAAAAACCCGCTGCGAAGGTAGAGAAAAAGGCACCCGAAACGCCCGCTCCCACGCCCGAAAGCAAGGTTACCGAAAAAGCTCCCACCGCCGCTCCACCCGAGGAAAGGAAGGGGGAAGCCGCTCCTACAGATTCGCCCACAGCAACTAAACAAAGCGATACGGTCAGAACCGTAGCGCCCGAGCTGAGAGGGCTAAAAATCATGGGTAAGATTGAGATCAAAAAGCCCGAAAAAAAAGGGGCTGCCGGTAGCAAAGGCGTAAAAGCTCCCAGCGGAGACAATAGCCAGCGAAAGCGTAAACGCAAAAAAATAACGACAGGGCCGCCGCCCCCTGGTAGCCAGCAAGCTGGCGGCCAAGCTGGCGGCCAAGCTGGCGG
>DAITME010000055.1:0-4291 GCA_036835305.1 Lewinella sp. | reverse complement strand
CAAGCTGGCGGCCAAGCTGGCGGCCAAGCTGGCGGAGGGAACCGCAGTAATAATACGCGCCCTACCAATAATACAGGTGGGCGCCCTGCGGCCAATAACAACAGAGGCCGCACAGCTGCCCCAAGTAACCGAAGCGACGAACCAAGAGAAGTCTCCAAAAAAGAAATTGAAGACAAGATCAAAGCCACCATGGCGCGTATCCAGGGCGGCGGTGGTGATAAGAAAAAACGGCAGCGCCTGCGGAAAGACAACCGCGAACGACTGCGCGAACGCCAAGAAGAAAGAGACGCAGCACAGGAAATCACCAAACTACAGGTAACAGAATTCATTACAGCCCAAGAATTGGCAAACGTAATGGATGTGAATATCTCGGAGGTCATCATGACCTGTATGAATGCAGGCATCATCGTTTCTATCAACCAGCGCTTAGATGCGGAGATCATTGAGTTGCTAGCCGAAGAATTTGGCCACGAGATCGAATTCGTCAGCGCAGAAGATGTTGAAGAGGATATCGACGAGTACATCGATGCACCAGAAGACCTGAAGCCAAGGCCTCCCATTGTCACGGTGATGGGGCACGTTGACCACGGTAAAACCTCTTTGCTAGACTACATTCGCAGTGCCAATGTAATTGACGGCGAAGCGGGTGGCATCACACAGCATATCGGTGCCTACGAAGTTACGCTCGATAATGGCAAGGCAATCACCTTCCTGGATACCCCTGGCCACGAAGCCTTTACCGCCATGCGCGCACGGGGTGCTAAGGTAACCGACATCGCCATCATCATTATTGCTGCCGACGACGACATTATGCCGCAGACCAAGGAGGCCATCAGTCACGCCGAAGCTGCTGGCGTACCGATCGTTTTTGCTATCAACAAAGTAGATAAGCCCGGTGCCAACCCCGATAAAATCAAAACGGAGCTGGCTCAGATGAACTACCAAGTAGAAGAATGGGGCGGTAAATACCAATCGCAGGATATTTCTGCCCTCAAAGGAGATGGCGTCGAAGACTTGCTGGAAAAAGTGCTGCTGGAAGCCGAAATGCTCGAGCTGCAAGCCAACCCCAGCCGCCCTGCTGTTGGTACGGTACTAGAAGCCTCCCTAGAGAAAGGCCGAGGCTATGTATCCAAAGTCCTCATACAGCACGGTACCCTCAAAATTGGCGACATCATCGTAGCAGGCGAAAACAGCGGACGGGTTCGGGCGATGTTCAACGAACGCAACCGAAACGTTAAAGAAGCCGACCCCTCTCAGCCCGTTCTTTTGCTAGGACTGGATGGTGCGCCCCAAGCGGGTGAAATCCTCAAGGTCATGAGCAGCGAACAAGAGGCGCGACAATTGGCAGGAAGAAGATCGCAAATCAACCGAGAACAAGCCAACCGAGCTTCCAAACGACTATCGCTCGACGAAATTGGCCGCCGTTTGGCTCTAGGCAACTTCAAAGAGCTGAACCTCATCGTGAAAGGTGACTTCGACGGCTCCGTGGAAGCCCTCTCCGACTCGCTCATCAAGCTCAGCCAGGAGACTATTCAGGTCAACGTCATACACAAAGCAGTAGGGCAAATTATCGAGTCTGATATCTTGCTTGCCACCGCCTCCGACGCCATCATCGTTGGCTTCCAGGTGCGCCCAAGTACTACCGCGCGCAAACTCGCCGAAAAAGAAGGAGTAGAGATCAAAACCTACTCCATCATCTATCAGGCAATTGAAGAAATTGGTGCCGCCATCGAGGGCATGTTGGAACCGACAAAAGAAGAGAAAATCGTCTGCCAAGTCAATGTGCGGGAGGTCTATAAAATCTCTAAGATCGGTACGGTTGCGGGCTGTTATGTCGATGAAGGCAAGATCACCAGAAACACACTCGTTCGCCTGATCCGAAACGGCATTGTTGTCTATCCTCAGAAAGAAGGGATGGTGGGTGAAATCTCTGGCCTCAAACGCTTCAAAGACGATGTCAAAGAAGTGCGCGCCGGCTTTGAATGTGGTATTTCCCTGAAAAACTACAACGACATCAAGGAGGGCGACATCATAGAAGGCTACGAAATCGTAGAGATCAAGCAAACGCTGAAATAAGGGCTACTAGATACTGCGGGCGCTGCTGGCCTCCAATCCCAGTAAGCTGCCCGTATCCCCGCCCCCCTAGCCTACTGTATGGCAAGAAAAAGAAGAAATCGGTTCCCCGAAAAGCTCGAACGCGTTGCTATCACTGGCTTGGCAGATAAAGGCTTCTGTGTAGGTAAAACACCCGAAGGCCAAGTCGTCTTCGTAGAACAAGTGGTGCCGGGCGATATGCTAGATGTGCGGGTGTTCCGCAAAAAACAAAAAGCACTTTTTGCCGCCCCCTTGGCTTTCCATAGCTATTCCGAAGAGCGAACAACCCCTTTTTGCCAGCATTTTGGCGTTTGTGGCGGTTGCAAATGGCAAAACTTCAGCTACGCCGGCCAGCTACGCGAAAAGGAAAAAATAGTACGAGATGCCTTCAGCCGCCTGGCAAAAGTTGCCGTAGGGCAGTGGGAACCCATTCTGGGTAGCGAACAGACCGAATTCTACCGCAACAAACTAGAGTTTGGCTGCGCCAACCGCCGCTGGCTAACCGCCGAAGAAGTGAGCACCGATGTCAGCAACGAAGTAAACGTTGTAGGCTTTCACCGCCCGGGAGCCTATGACAAACTCATACAGATCGATCATTGCCACCTCCAGCATGGCCCTAGCAATGAGCTGCGCAGCGGGATTAAGCAAATTGCCGAACGAATGGGTATCCCCTTCTTCGATATGCGCGAGCGAAGCGGCCTACTGCGGCAGATGATGATCCGAACCAGCACCCTGAACCAATCGATGCTTACCCTAGCCTTCTTTGAGGAGCATCCCCAAGTTGTTCCCTTCCTCGAAACGATCTGGGAAGAACTCGGGCAGCACATCAGCAGCTTACACTACTGTATCAACCCCAAGATCAACGAATATCTGATGGACCTAGATATCCATCACTTTCGGGGAAGCCCCAGCATGGAAGAACAGCTCGGTTCTGTTAGATTCAAGATAGGCCCTAAATCCTTCTTCCAAACCAACACCCACCAAGGCGAACAACTTTATGCCATCACAGCCGACTTCGCAGGGCTCAATGGCACAGAAAATGTGTATGACCTTTATACAGGTATTGGCTCCATAGCACTCTATATCGCACAAACCGCCGGCCATGTGGTGGGCATCGAGGAAATCCCCGAAGCCATCGAGGATGCCAAAGCCAATGCCGCCCTCAACGGCATACAAAACACCAGCTTCTACGCCGGCGATGTAAAAGACATCCTCACTGCCGAGTTTGCTGCCCAACACGGCAAGCCAGACGTACTCATCACCGATCCGCCCCGAGCAGGGATGCACCCCAAAGTAGTGGCCATGCTGCTGGAATTGGCCGCCCCGAAAATTGTGTACGTAAGCTGCAACCCCGCTACCCAAGCGCGTGATCTGGCGCTCCTATCAGAAAAGTATGACGTAGCCCGCGTCCGGCCCGTAGATATGTTCCCCCATACCAGCCACATAGAAAATGTAGCCTTGCTGGTATTACGCTAGCCTGTTTGGTATATTCAGCATCTACAGCTACCCGCTACCGCTGCTGGCTTTGCTCTATTCAGTATTCTTTGCTCCCGCCCTTGTGGCACAGCTGTGC
The DNA here is from genome assembly GCA_036835305.1 of Lewinella sp. Taxonomy (GTDB): domain Bacteria; phylum Bacteroidota; class Bacteroidia; order Chitinophagales; family Saprospiraceae; genus Neolewinella. Next base: position 624 of record DAITME010000055.1, on the reverse strand, counting down.
GGGAGCCATGCTTCTCTTTAGGAGCAGTGCCCCCTAGCGAATAATTCCAGCTCCGATCCAAGTCCATAAACGCAAGCAATATACAAAGTCAATAGCGAATTACATTATCTTTTATTTATGTGAATCATTAAAAAGTTAAATAAAAATTTATAGATCACATTTCTGACCTTTGCAGCGGTATGAGGATGAAACCCGAGTGTAGGTCGTGCGATTCATACCCGTACTCGCCACACTAAAACGAGCAATTAATGTCAGAAAATCTCATTCTTCTTTTAGCCTTGCTTTCTCCTGCGGTTTTCCTCCTCACAGCTTTGGCTGCTCGGTTTCAGCCAGGATCCAAGCCAAAACAGCTGCTGCTGCTCAGTCAATTATCGGCTGTAGTCAGCTTATTGATTGCAGGAGCAACTGCCTTGTATGTTGCCCAAATCGGTCTGTTGAATACGTCTTTGTGGAGTATTGCCGGCATTGGCTTCAGCATCCGGCTCGATGCGCTCAGTGTGGGGATGCTTGGCATGATTGCGCTCTTGGCCTTTGTTATCATCAAATTTAGCCTGCGCTATTTAGCGGAGGATGCCCACCACGGTGTTTTTATGGGTCGTTTGGCCGCTTCTATTGCAGCTGTGC
>DAITME010000054.1:0-29434 GCA_036835305.1 Lewinella sp. | reverse complement strand
CCGAGGAAAAACTCACGCCGACAATCTGATTTGCGCCCCATGTATCTAAAAACAACAAACATCAATTTGACCATGACAATGAAAAATCTATCCATTATCTTCCTTGCTATTTTGCTGATTAGCTGTAATAAATACGAAAAAGAAGAGGCTACTATCAATTATTATCTTACGGCAACAAGTGATACAACTTACAGCAGGATCTTCTTTCAATTTGATGCTACAAGGGCTCACAGGAAACAAAATAGTGAAGTCCGATCTGTTTATCTTGATTACCGGCCGGTAGGCTTCAACTTGGGTAATCCTGAAGAATTGTTCATGGGATCATCGACGGTAGAGGCTGAAAATATTGATGGTTATAGCTTCCTTCTGGAGGAATTCAGCGTTGTAAGAGGTAATGACACGCTTGAATTGGTTCGGCCATACGGATATAGAGGCTACACCGCCTTTCCGATTTCCCTATCCGACGGAGAAGAGTTGAATGTCACCTTCACTTTAGATGTTGAAGCTTCTGTAGTTTTGGATTCTGCCGGACAAAATTGGATTAAACCACAAATGAGAATAGAAAATTAGAAAGAAAGCTCATCTCAACAACGCCCTCCCACCAAACACCCCACATTTTATTTGCTCGTTTCCGAAAAAGCACTACCTTTGCAACATGACGAAGCAGCGAATTATAAGCGGTATTATAATTATTCCTAGTGGCCACTGCCATCCTTAGGACGCTACGGTTGTTGATAGAAACCAAAAAGCTCCGGCGGATAGCATCCCTCGGAGCTTTTTTTTTGGTTTGGTATGGTTCTTACTAGAAAACCTTGCTCCTGCGTGAGCCAATAAATGAGCACCCACCAACCCAAAAAATAAGCGAACGAAGATGTACAAAGAATTTAAACGACTGAACCTACCAGAAATAGACCGCGAAATCCTAGCACACTGGGAAAAAGGCGGTATTTTCGAGCGCAGCGTGCAAGAACGCGACGCCAAGAACAGCTTTGTTTTTTATGAAGGCCCCCCAAGTGCCAATGGCTTGCCGGGCATCCACCACGTAATGGCGCGGGCGATTAAAGACGTTTTCTGCCGCTTCCAGACCCTACAAGGCAAGCGCGTGGAGCGCAAAGGCGGCTGGGATACCCACGGCCTACCCATTGAGCTGAGTGTGGAGAAAGAATTGGGCATCACGAAGGAAGATATCGGCACCAAAATATCGGTGGACGACTACAACCAAGCCTGCCGTAAAACGGTGATGCGCTATAAGGACGTCTGGGATAATATCACCAAAAAAATGGGCTATTGGGTGGATTTGGAGCAGCCCTACATCACCTACGAGAACAATTATATCGAGTCGGTTTGGTGGCTGTTGAAGCAGATCTACGACAAAGACTTGCTCTACAAAGGCTACACCATACAGCCTTACAGCCCGGCGGCTGGGACAGGGCTGAGTTCTCATGAGCTGAATATGCCAGGGGCTTACCAAGAGGTGAGCGATACCTCGGCAGTAGCCATTTTTACCACGCTGCGCAATGCCCAAAGTGAGTGGTTGCACACGCTGCCCCTGATGCCTCCGCCGAGTGAGACCGAAGAAGCGGAAGTGCAGCTACTAGGCTCGGCAGATAGCGAAAAGGTGGGCATCTTGGCCTGGACAACCACGCCCTGGACGCTACCCAGCAACACCGCCCTCACCGTGGGGCCGAAGCTGGACTATGTGAAAGTCCGTACCGAAAACCCTTACATCGAAGGGCAAATCATAGACGTGGTCTTGGCTGAAAAGCTGCTAGAGAAATGGTTTGGTGGCAAACGGCAGCCCAAGATTTTGGGCATCAGCCAGCCTTTTAAAGGCGAGCAACTGCTGGGCATCCGATACGAGCAGCTGCTGGATATGGGCGTGCCGGAAGAAGGCGACGCTTTTGTGGTGATTTCCGGCGATTTTGTTACCACCGAGGATGGTACGGGCATCGTACACACCGCCCCGAGCTTTGGTGCCGACGATATGCGCGTGGGCAAAGCCAACGGCATTGGTGCGCTGACTTTGGTGGATAAAGCAGGTAAATTTACCGAGCATGCAGGCGAATTTGCCGGCCGCTACGTCAAAAACTATAAAGACGAAGCCGATTATGTGGACGTTAACGTGGATATTGCTGTGCGCCTCAAGCTGGATGGCAAAGCCTTCAATGTGGCTAAATATGTACACAACTACCCCCACTGCTGGCGCACCGACAAGCCGATCTTGTACTATCCGCTCGATAGCTGGTTTATCAAAGCCAGTGCCGTGAAAGAACGGATGAGTGCCCTCAACCAAACGATCAACTGGAAGCCTGCCAGCACGGGAGAAGGACGCTTCGGGAAATGGCTGGAAAACCTCCAGGATTGGAACCTCAGCCGCAGTCGATACTGGGGCATACCGCTGCCGATCTGGCGCAGCGAAGACCAAACAGAGGAAGTCTGTATCGGCAGCCTGGCTGAGTTGCAAAGTGCCATCGACGAGGCCAATGCCGCACTGGGACTACAGCAAAGCGTTCCTGCCGACCTACACCGCCCCTACATCGACGAGATCGTGCTGTTTAAAAATGGCAAAAAGCTGCTGAGAGAGCTCGACCTCATTGATGTTTGGTTCGATTCGGGCAGCATGCCCTATGCCCAGTGGCACTATCCCTTCGAGAACAAAGCCGTTTTTGAGCGCAATTTCCCAGCCGATTTTATTGCGGAAGGGGTGGATCAGACACGCGGCTGGTTTTATACCCTACACGCCATCGGAACCATGGTGTTCGATAGCGTAGCCTTCAAGAATGTGGTCTCCAACGGCTTGGTACTGGATAAAAACGGCAAGAAAATGTCTAAGCGCCTCGGCAATGCAGTGGATCCCTTCACAACAATCGATGCCTTTGGCGCAGACGCTACCCGCTGGTACATGCTAGGCGCTAGCGACCCTTGGGACAACCTCAAGTTCGACGAAGAAGGCATCAAGGAAGTGCAGCGCCGCTTCTTTGGCACACTCTACAACACCTACGGTTTCTATGCGCTTTATGCCAATATCGATCAGTATGCGCCTGAAAAATCGGAGTCTATCCCCCACGATCAGCTAGCCGAAATTGACCGCTGGATCAGCTCGCGGCTCAACAGTCTGACGAAGGACGTCAGCGGCTACTATGCCGATTATGAAGCCACCAAGGCCATCCGTGCCATAGACCTATTCGTAAACGAAGAGCTTTCCAACTGGTATGTGCGCCAAAACCGCCGCAGATTCTGGAAGGGCGAAATGACCGCCGATAAACAAGCTGCCTACCAGACTTTGTACACTTGCTTGGAGCGGGTGGCGCAGTTGATGTCGCCGGTAGCTCCTTTCTTTGCCGATTGGTTGTACCTCAACCTCACGCGTGGCACGGCTCACGATTCGGTTCACCTCAGCCTGCTGCCCGCTGCCGATGAAAGCCTGATTGATAGCGAACTGGAAAAGCGCATGAGCTACGCCCAGCGCCTCAGCAGCTTGGCACTCAGCCTCCGAAAGGGGGAGAAAATCCGCGTTCGCCAACCGCTCAGTAGCATCGTTCTGCCTTGCCCGGATGGTGATTTCAAGCAGCGCGTAGAAGCCATACAGGATATTCTGTTGGCGGAGGTAAACGTGAAAAAGCTGACTTTCCTCACCGACGACGACTTCCTGCGCAAGCAGATCAAGCCCAATTTCCGTACCCTCGGCAAGCGCCTAGGGAAGGATATGAAAGCCGCCGCAGCCGCCATTACAAGCATGAGCGATGAAGACACCAAGCGGATCGAGCAGGAAGGCCGCTTCCAGCTCTCTATAGCAAGCGGAAGCGTGGAAATCTTGCTAGAGGATGTGGAAATCACCACCCAAGACATCCCTGGCTGGAAAGTAGCCACCGATAACGAGCTGACCCTCGCACTGGATGTAGCCATCACCGACGAGCTCTACACCGAAGGCATGGCACGGGAACTGATCAATAGAATACAACTAGCGCGCAAACAAGCCGAGCTAGAAGTGACCGACCGCATCCAACTGCGGCTGTACAGCGAAGATGCCGCCGTGGCCAAAGCCCTGGAGGTGCATCATGATTATATCGCCAGCGAAGTGCTAGCGGATCACCTCGACTTTCAGGCGCGCAGCGCCGAGGGGCTCGTGACAGAATTGGTGGATGGCGCTACGGTGGTGATTGAGTTTTGAACTTAAAGTTTTCCGAAGCTGTTAAAAATGGCATAAACGTTAGCTGTACCGTCAGGAAAAATCTGTTATTTTCATGTCCTAGCAAACGTGATACCAATAGGAAGCCAATAAAAAAGTAAAGCCGTGCAAAGCAATCACTTACTAGAGCGGATCACGATGAATCCGAACGTTTGTTTTGGTAAACCTACCATTAGGAACATGCGCTATCCTGTTGAAATCATTCTAGATCTGCTCTCGGCTGGTATGACCACGCAGGAGCTACTGGAGGATTACGATGATTTGGAGGAAGCTGATATTTTAGCTTGTATCGCTTTTGCTGCGAAGTTGCTAAGCGTCAAATCTATTTCACAGGTCAAGGGTGCTTAGGTATGAAATTTTTGTTAGATGCTCATTTGCCACCGAGCTTAAAAAGCTGATTGATAAATAGAGGGCATGACGTAGTGCATACAAAGGATCTTCCGAATAAGAATGCTACTGTTGATATGGATATTATTAAGGTAGCAGACGCGGAAAAACGGATCATCGCTTCCAAGGACAGCGATTTTCAAAAGCAATACGTACTTTTTGGACGGCCAGAAAGGCTCTTGATGATTGCAACCGGAAACATCTTAAATAAAGAATTGATAACATTGTTTGAAGAGAACTTCGATCAGATTGAAGTTGCTTTCGAAGCTGGCAACACTTTTGTTGAGTTGAACAACACAACTATTATAATATATGCTTAGGTGAAAAAACAGCGGGCTTAGTACTTGAAAGTACTAAGCCCGCTGCTTTATTTTTTTACAATAGCGCACCAATCACATCCTCTTCAGTGATACCCTCCGCTTCGGCTTTGTAGTTCCTCACGATGCGGTGGCGCAGCACATAGCTGGCGATGGCTTTTACATCGGCGATATCGGGGCTGTATTTGCCCGAGATGGCGGCGTGCGTTTTAGCGCCTAAAATCAGGTATTGGCTGGCGCGTGGACCCGCACCCCAACTGATGTATTCGTTGACATTGCTGCTAGCGCGCTCGGTTTTGGGCCGCGTTTTGGCCACTAGCCCAACGGCATATTCTAGGACGTTATCACTGACGGGTATTTTGCGTACCAGTTGCTGGAAATCGAGAATTTCTTCGCCGCTCAGGATGTGTTGCAGATCTTGTTTGCCCATGCCGGTGGTGCCTTTAACCACCGCAATCTCTTCTTCGTAGCTAGGGTAGTCGAGCGGGATATTAAACATGAAGCGGTCTAGCTGGGCTTCGGGCAGCGGGTAGGTACCTTCCTGTTCGATGGGGTTTTGCGTAGCGAGTACGAAGAAAGGACTGGGCAATAAATGCCGTACCCCACTTACGGTAACGCTGCGCTCCTGCATGGCTTCCAGCAGGGCTGCTTGCGTTTTGGGCGGCGTCCGGTTGATCTCGTCGGCTAGCACGATATTGGCAAAAAGCGGACCCTCATTGAATTTGAACTGGCGGTTGTCGCCTAAAATTTCGGAGCCAGTGATGTCGCTGGGCATCAAGTCGGGTGTGAACTGGATGCGTTTGAAATCGAGGTCTAGCACCTCAGCGATGGTACTTACGAGCAAGGTCTTGGCCAAGCCTGGCACGCCCACCAAAAGCGAGTGGCCGTTACTAAACAAAGAGATGATGACCGAGCGCACTACCTCGTCTTGACCCACAATCACCTTACCGATTTCGGCTTTTAGGTCTTGGTAAGCGCGTGCGAGTGCGTCAACGGCTTCAACATCAGAAGCATACTTTTTAGCTGGCATGGAGTCGGGAATAAAAAATGAAATAGAAACGAAATGAACACTTAAAATGCTTGAGTTGGCCCTTTAGTTTAAAAGCAAGTGAAATCGTTGACGAGCTATACGGCTCTTGGCGCTTATTCCGTAAAATTGGTTGCTCACGCAGGAGCAAAGAACTACTGAGCAGAGCCATGCGGATGGAAAACAAACACTAAAGATCGGTAAAAAGGAGGAACTAGCCAAGGCTAATTCAATCTTTGATTACTTTCAGGCTCAGATCCAAGCTGGTAGCCGAGTGGGTAAGCGCCCCGACGGAGATAAAATCCACGCCCGTGAGGGCAATATCGCGGATCGTTTGTAGGTCAACACCGCCGCTGGCTTCAGTCTCAAAACGCCCGCCCACGTGCTGCACTGCTTCGGCTAGTAGGGGTAGCTCGAAGTTGTCGAGCATGATCCGATCTACCTGCCCACAATCCAGCACTTCCATCAGCTCCACGAGGTTGCGCACTTCTACGGTGATAGGCAAGAGTAGGTTGTTCTCGGCAAAAAAGTACTGCACTCCTTCGATGGCTTTTGTGATGCTACCAGCAGCATCTATGTGATTGTCTTTGATCATAATACGGTCATATAGCCCGTCGCGGTAGTTGTGGCAACCGCCCAGCTGGACGGCCCACTTTTCGAGGAAGCGCAAATTGGGGGTCGTCTTGCGGGTATCCAGCACCTTTACAGACAAGTCCTCTACTTCAAAAGCATAGCGGCTGGCAAGCGTAGCGATGCCGCTCATGCGCTGCATGGTATTGAGCACCAAGCGCTCGGCTTGCAGCAGCGCACGGGTATTGCAAGTAACCCGAAAAGCCTCATCGCCAGGGTTGATCATATCGCCGTCTTGCAAGATTTCCTCGAAGACGCTGTTGGCATCTACATACTGGAAAACCATTTTGGCTATTTCCATGCCCGCCAAAACCCCGATATCTTTCACGAGCAGGCGAGCCGTGTCGCGTTTATCGGCTGGGATCGTAGCCTCACTCGTGAAGTCGCCAGGCCCAACATCTTCTGCCAAGGCCTCTACGATGAACTGATAAATACGTTGCTTAATGTCCTCTTGGAGCGGCTCGGTAGCCATAATATAGCGTTGTGATGATGATAAAATAAGGAGCCTGAGATACTCCAAAACGATTGATAACGCAAATTAACTGCAAATTCAATGGAAATGAAGAAATAAGCACCTGTTGCCAATACATGGCTTTCCTGTTTTTGGGCAGCGCCCTAGCCCACTAAGTGGCTACTTTACTTCGCTTTCGTACCCAAAGTCCCATGGCCAGACCCGCGACGATGAAGCCAATGGCAATGAGCTGCGCTTGAGAGAGCGAAAGCCCCACTACTTCGTAGCGATCGTTGACACGGATGAACTCGATCAAGAAGCGCTCGATACCGTTGAAAACCAGGTAGATGCTGAACAGCAGACCTGGCCAAAGCGTTAACCGCGCCCTGATTTTCCATAGGAAAAAGCCAATCAGGAAGACCATACTCGTTTCGTAGATGGGGGTGGGGTAGTGCCCTTCTGCTAGGCGGCTGCAATAGCGGTCTTGGCAGCCTTCGATCATTACAATGGGGGCGTCGCCACCGTTGATGACGTTGTGAGGGTAGTCGTAGGCCCATAGCCAATCGGGCAAGAACCACCAGGTAGGCATGGGCGCCGCCACAATACCCCAGTCACCGTCCCCACTAAGCTGGCAGCCGATGCGCCCCACGCCGTAGGCAATCATCAGGGCAGGCGCTACAGCATCCATCAGCGGTAGCTTATCGATCTTGTGCTTGTTGAGATACCAAAAAACAGAAAGAAAGCCCCCGATAAGCCCCCCGTAAATAGCCAGCCCAGAACCAGAAAAAAAAGTCCTAATAGGATCTTCAAAAAAATCGGGGAGGTATTCGATGATGGCGAATACCTTGGCGCCTACTAGCCCTCCAATAGCCGCAGCAAAGGTGATGGGCGCAATCCGGTCGCTCGGATAGATCATGATGGATTTGGGTGCAGGATTTTCCTGCTGCCCTTTCTTGTCTAGCCAGTAGTAATAAGACAAGACGGCCACAGCGAGTAGCAGCCCGCCTAGCCAGCTACCTTGGCTGCTGAGGAGTACGCCTTCTGCATCCCGCTGCCAAGCTTCCATATTTTGGAGCGCATAGGGGATTTTGTAGCCTAGCAAGAAGGCGAAAATGCCGTTGAAAAGGTAGTCGCTCCAGCCAATACCGGCGCCGGCAGCTTGTATAATGGGGCTGCCTTTTAGTTGGCCTATACGTTCTCTTCGTTGTAGCTCTATTTTTAGCAAGCTAGCAGCTGCCACGAAAGCTAGCAACAGCATAAAGCCGTAGGTTTTGAAGACGCTGATCCAGTTGTCTCGGGCAGTGCCCAGCAGATCGTGAAAAAAATAAGATAAATCAGGCCACATCGTTGGGAGTATTTTTTGGGGTTTGAGCAGTGGTATAAAAAGGCTGTAGGAGGCGATAAAAGGCGAGAAGCTCCTTGGCTTCGATCCAGCTGCTTTTTTCAACCCAGGCTATTTTCTCTAGAGCTTCCTGCACCTCAGCATCTTTCAGCCCGATACGCGCAGCCAAATCAGCAGGTGGTTCTTGGCCTTCTGTCCAGCGGATCTGATAGCGCTCCAGTAAATGATGCCGAAGCGATTTGAGTTCTTGCTTAGCCAATTTCAAGTGGTGTCCATGCTGCAAAGCTAGGCTAGCGACTGTATCCACGTGTGCCAGACTGTCATTGCGCAGTGCTTGGCGGATGGGTATGGGCCGTTGTTCACGCTTGCCTCTGAAAAAGATAAACAACAAAATACCCAATACGAAAGCATACCAAGCCAAAGCTAAGGCTGGCTGTTCTAAGATATAGCGCAAAGCATGCTGATCTTGCAGTAATTGCCGCCCACCAGAAGGATTGTAGCTGTTTTTAGCTGCCGGATCGCGCGGGTCGGGCTGCCGCTTTCGACCATATTCGTTCCAAAAAACAGGGCCGTCTGACAAGTAGCGCAGTGCCGCCGAAGCGTAGTGGTAGCGGCTACTATCGCTGAGGTAGTAGTTGGTGAACAGTTCAGGCTGGGTATGCAGATACAAAAAACCCTCCCCCCAACGAAGCTGCAACATATTAGCGCCCGTATCACCCACGGTGCCGATGACAGAAAGACCATAATAAGGATCGCAAATCATAGCACTATCCACATACGCCCAGGCATGCTGTACTCTTTTGAAGCGATATCGAAAATCGGCTACAAAGCCTGTATCGGCCAGCATGTTAGGTGCTTCCAAACGGAGCCGAACGGTATCGCTGAACAAATAAGCCATACCTGGGAAATAGCCCTGATCGGCCAAGTAAAAACAGGAAGGCCCGAAAAGATGATAAAGGAGATCCTCGGGAATCTGCTTCATGGCCAGAAAGGCGGTGTTCCCGTGCTGTACAAAATTGAGTAGTCCGCTTACATCCTCTTCATCCAAATAGATGGCCGAGCCTACATATAACAAATTGGCGCCTTGAATACTGTCTTGTAGTAGGCTTCCTAATGTGTCGGTGTGTAGCGTAAGCCCTTGAGACCTAGCCGATAGCAGCTCGTAAAGGGCATACAGATCATAGGGTTGTTTCTTGTTGTAGCGGTAAGATTCCGACCACGAAAAACGCCCACAAGCACTGCCAAATACGAGTATTAAGAACAGCAAAAGCCCCAGTCCATTGGTACTGCTTCTATTCATAGGTGGGCTGTTCTATCTGGTCTAGCTGTTGCTGTAGCTGCTCGAATCGGCTAGCTACCAGGCGGTAGCTGAGGCGGTCGGTGGGGTAATTGCCATACCAGTTGCGCTCGTAGTCGAGCGTGATTTTTCGGAAGGCTTTTCCCAGTGCTTGCCGATCCATTTCGAAGAGGTAAGCCCTATTGACCTTGTTTTTTTTAAAAACGATTAGCTTCATTTCGTGTAAGCGCTTTAGGAGCGAGAGGTACTGTAGCCGCACCGCCAGTTCGTATTGTTCGTTGCGGACGGCGCGCTCCAGCAGGCTCTCCGTTTCCCGAAAGCTGATGCGCTCTTCTTCAATTTCTTCTAACTCCACGCGGCGATCGTCGGATTTCTGCTCTTTCGGCGTGCGACCGAACCTCCCGTCTAGCAACTGATAAATAACATAGCCACAGAGGCCTAGGAATAGCGCTAGTAGGCTATAAAACAGCCAAGCAGGAATTTCTAGTGGGCCAATATCGCGCGAGGAATTCCAGCGATCCCACCAACTTTTTTCCTGGCTTTCTTTGGCTTTTTTGGCAGCTTTTTCTCTTCGTTCTCGTTCCTTTTGCTCCCATGCTGGTTTGGGATTGTAGTCGAGGTCTGTTATAATTTCTTGCTGCCGAGCAGCGGGGAAGGGGGAGGTAGCCAAGGGCGGAGCAGCGGCTGGCAGGATCGTAGTTTCTTCTGTATAGTAGTTTTCTTCGTAAGCTACTTCGTCATCGTCGTCAGAATAGTAAGACTGTGCAGCACAGAAAGGCTGGTTCAGGCAGAGGACTAAGAGCAAAGCAAACCACCTCCTTTGGCTGGCGGTGCCAAAGAGCAGTAGCCAAAGAGGAGGATTCCTTAGCTCGGCCTTGATGGAGTGTAGCGTGGTTCTAAACAGCTGCTTAAAACTTTGTGAAACAAAAAGAGCTTCCTGAGAAGTTTTGTTCTTCTCAAGAAGCTCTAAAGGTAAGCAGTTTTTTCGATCTGCTAATAAGTGCGGGCATTGTTTTTGCTCACGCGGGAGCAAAGCACCGAGTAGTAGATTTACTTCTTCTTTTTCTTGAAGCCATTGTCTTTTTTAAAGCTTTTGGCTTTGGGGCCGCCTTTTGCTTTGAAGCCTCGCTCCTGGCGTTCGGCGCGGAAATCCTGGCCGCCTTTTTCGGCTGCTTCTCCTTCGCCGAAGCGCTGAATCTCCAGGGAGACGCCCTTGTCCACTACACCAGTGAGGGATTCCATTACGATGTCGGCTTCTTTGGTATCCACATCAAAGAAGGTGAGGTTGCGTTGAATATCTACTTTGCCGATGGCTACGCGCTTGCGCGGGACGCGGCGATTGAGCATACCAATCAGTTGAGCGGTGCTCAGGCCGTGTACTTTGCCCATGCGGATGCAAAGACGGGTGTAGTTGATGTCTCTGCGGCGCTCACGGCGCTCGGTGTCTTGCACCACCACTTGGTCGGCTTGTAAGGGGCGGTTTTCGCTCATCTGCTGGCCAAGCTCACTGAGGGCTGCACCAATGAACTTTAGAATCAACTCTTCGCGGCTGAGGTCTTTGAAGCGTTCGTTGACTTCGCTTTTTAGCAGGGCCTCCAGGCGTTGGTCTTTGATGGCTGTTTGCTCTACTTTTTCAACGTAGCGCAATACTTTTTTCTTATGAACTACTTCCGCAGTGGGCAGTTCGCCTTGCAGGAAAGTGATGCCTGTATGTTTCTCGATATCGCGAATCTTGCGCCCCTCTCTGCCATTGATGATGGAGATGGCAATGCCCGTCTTGCCTGCTCGGCCAGTTCGGCCACTACGGTGGACATACACTTCGGGCTGGTCTGGGAGGTTGTAATTGATGACGTGCGTGAGGTCTTGGACGTCGAGGCCCCGGGCTGCCACATCTGTAGCTACGAGCAATTGAATACGGCGGCTGCGGAATTGCCCCATCACCTTGTCCCGTTGCGCCTGGCTAAGCTCGCCATGGATGGCGGCTGCTGGCAGTCCTGCGTTTTGCAGATCGTTGTTGATCTCGTCCACCTCGCGGCGGGTACGGCAGAAGATAACGGCATACATATCCTCCTCCATTTCGATGAGCATCTGTAGCAATCGGAAACGCTCGGAGCCCTTCACTTGGTAGTAGAAGTGCTCTACTTTGGAGTTGCCCGCATCTTCGTGGCCCACGCTCACCTCGTTAGGGTTGCGCATGTATTTTTTGGCAATCTTACGCGCCTCTTTAGGCATGGTTGCGCTGAAGAGCAGCGTCTGTTTCTCGGAAGGTGTTGCCGCCAAAATAGCATCCAACTCTTCTTGGAAGCCCATGTTGAGCATTTCGTCGGCTTCGTCGAGCACCAAGCGGCTGAGGTTTTCTACCTTCAGCTTACGGCGGTTGATCAAGTCGAGCGTACGGCCGGGGGTGCCTACTACAATTTGTGCGCCATTTTCTAGTGCTCTGATCTGGTCGCCTACATGGGCCCCACCATAAACAGCTGCAATTTTAACTCCTTTGCGGTATCTGGCAAAGGTCTCGAAATCGCGAGTAATTTGTAAGCAAAGCTCGCGGGTGGGGCAAAGCACCAAGGCTTGTACCACGGGCAGTTGGTCGTCGATCGCATCCACCAAAGGTAGGCCAAAAGCGCCTGTCTTGCCAGTGCCTGTGCGGGCCAGCGCAATCAAATCGCGTTCTTGGTCGAGGATAAGGGGAAGTGTCTGTGCCTGTACAGGCGTGGGGGTTTCGAACCCTAGGCTGGAAACAGCCTGTAGTACGAGCTCGCCGAGCCCGCTTTCTTTAAAATTATCCATTTCACCGGATTGTGCAGCGAAGCCGCTGCGGTTAGTAAATCAGGCGAAAATGGACACCACAGTAACAGTGACGGTCTTGCCAAACCTGGCAAAAAAGAGATGTGTCCGGTATCACCCAGCCAGGGTTGAGACGAAGCATTGAACATTCGTCACCCAAATTCGGCCGCAAAGATAGGTATATTATTTGATAAATAGCTAGTTTGGGAAAAAATAAAAAAAACCTTCCTTACTCATCGTCTTTAAAGAAGAGCCACTCCACCGCCTTGGGGAATTCCTGCCCCCAGCGAGCTTCGTTGTGCTGCCCATGCGGATCGGTTTCGAGCCGGAAGGCTACATCGAAGGTACCTTCTTGTTTTTCGACTTCTGCTTTGAAACGTTCTAAGTTGGGAACCATCGTGCTGCTTTCGGCGGCACCACCGTATAGATAAATACGGCCACTGAACTCGTTGGCCAGGTCAATGAGGCGGAAGGGGATGTTCGGTGCCACCCAAAGGGAGGGGCTAAAAATCATCAGCTTGTCATACACTTCAGGGTACATCATGCCGGCGTAGATGCTGATGAGCCCGCCTAGGGAGCTGCCGCCAATACCAGTGTGCCTGGCCGCTGGCAAGGTGCGGAAGTGGCTATCAATATAAGGCTTGAGGGTGTCGGCTAAAAAGCGAACATATTTTTTACCATCGCCGCGCCCAAGGGTGGTTTTGAAGCTAGGAAGGAATTCGCCCATCCGCTGGTTTTCGGCATGGTCGATGGAGATGATGATGAGGTCGCCCATGCCCATTTCTGCCATCATCGCCATACGCTTATTGACCCCCCAACTGCCATAAGGCGCGTAGTCATCGAAAAGATTTTGACCATCTTGCAAGTAGAGCACGGGGTAGCGCTTGTTGGTATTGCTGTAATAATCGCGGGGCAAGAGCGCAGCGATGCGGCGGGTGCGAATGAGTTGTGGTATTTCGAAGGCCTCGTCAATCACTTCTATTACAGGCAGTAAATCTTGCTTGTAATATAGCCCGTCGGCCGCCCAGCGTTGTACCCAGTCGATATATTCTGAAGGATTGGTGGTAACGATGGTTCGGTTGGGGACGTATTCGCCGAAGCGGCTTAGCTCCACGCTCGCCCAGCCACCACGGGTATATTTGTATTCCACATATTTGTGGTTGGGGTCGATTTCCAACTGGATGGAATATTCACCTGGCTGGCCGGTGGGGGTCATTTGATAGTGCGGGCTCTCCGGGTTCCAGTTGTTGAAAGAGCCAGCCACAAACACGGGCCGGTTATCCGTTGGTTGGGTTCGTAGAAGCAATTTTCTAATCATGGGGCAAATTTACAGCAAATTGATAATTAGAGTTGTTCGGCAGGTCATCAAACGGCTACAAACGGCAAATTTTATACCGCACTTCGTTGAAAAGCCTCGCCGCAGCACCACTGCGCCTGCGTTTTTAGCCTCGTTCAGCATAAAATTTGCTGCGTTTTCGCTCGTTCATGACCCACCGAACAACTCTAGTATATCCTAACAGCAGCTCAACCAAATCGATTCGGAGGCGGGGAGCCTCGCTACTAGCCTGGCTCTTTTTTTAAAACACGGCTCCTGCCCTTGGGGCAATAGTACTTACATAAATTGACAGGCTCCCGGTTGCACCACGGCTAGGAGGAGCATGCGCGCCGCTGCGCTTGCGAGAGTTGCCTCAATACTTTTGTAGCGGATGGCAGGAATAATACCGATTATTCACTACCAGCGTAAGCAGATAGGTCTGTGCAGCAGCCAAGCTATCCAGGCGTAGCGACTGTTCTTGTTGGAGGGGATCGAGCGGCCCTTGGGCGACTATTTGTCCTTGAGCGTTGCTGATGAAGTAAGTGAGCTGTTGGATATTGGCTTCCTCCTCGCTTTTTATCTGTATAAAATTACCGCTGCGGGGGTCGGGGTAGATCGTGAAGCTGGGGCCTGCCGTGGAGGGTAGTGTGTTGGTGGCAGTGCTGGTCGTCGTCGTCGTCGTCTGGCGATGTAGGCGTACTTCGTAGATGGTGGCACTCGCGGCTGTTTGGCTGCTGGTTTGGTTGAAGGTAAAGGGGTGGCGGCTATCGCTGTGGATACCACCGTATATGTGGCCGATGAGGAAGCTGGTGTCGCTTATTTCGTCGAGGAGTAGGAGCTCGCCTTCTAAGCTGGGCAATTGGCTGGCGGGGAGGAACTCGGCGCTGGCACCATGCAGGGCAGGCATTTCCAAGCCGAGCTTGGTTTCTTGATAGCTGCCGTCGGGGAGGCGGCTGAGTAGGCTGATGGTGCGCACAAAGGGCACATCGTCGTCTTCGATGAGCTGGCCATTTTCGTAGTAATAGCGGCTGATGCCGCCAAAGAAAAGGTGGTGGGTCTGCTTGTTGGTTTCGCTGAAAAGGCTGGCTTTTGCGCTGTGGTAGTTGCTGAGATACTGATTAAAGTCGGTGATAGCGCGGTGCCCTTCGGTGTGGATTTCTACGGGATAGAGGTAGGGCAGATCGGCTTGATACTGAAAAACACCCGAAGAGATCGTAAAGCCTCGGCTGCCGTCAGCAAATACCTGTGGAAGTAAGTTGTAATCGCGGCGGTGTAGGTGGATGGGGTCGGTAATAGCCGTATAGTTGTTGAACTGAAAATCGGTGGGCGTATTTAGCAGGGTGAATTTTCGGATTTGGTTGGAGTATTCTTGTGAAAAAGAGGGGCCGCCCATTGGGTTGTAGCGCCCATCGAAGCGATGGCCGCCCACGAGGTAGAAGGTGTCGCCAATTTTACCCAAATGCCCGCCTGTGATAGCAAAATTATCGTGTAGGAGCTGGCGAAAAGAAGGGCGGATGTCCTCGCCTGCCTGTATAGCCTCCACCAAACTAGGCAGTGCGATAGCCGTGAGCGCAGGGAAGGTAATATGGCTCTCTGCGCTTGCGGAGTGGGCGTAACCACCAGCGATGTAGAGCGTGTCGCCCGATTGGTGGAAATTGGTATTGGTTGCTTGCAGTTGCTCAGCCATCATACTGGGCAGTCCCGCCAAGGGCGCCGACCAAACAAGCTGATTCTCTATATCTACCACATATATGGTCGTGTTGTTCTGGCTAGGGGGGAAGGCATTGAAGGGCTGGCGCGCGTGGATGCCATCTTTTCTTCCTCCCACGAGAATCCATTTGCCATCATACTGCCCAAAAGCATAGGAGTGTAAACCCGGTAGGCCTTCTACGGCCACGGGCGCTAACGAGAGGGTGTAGGGGAAGTGAGTTTGTGCAGCTAAAAAGGGCAGCAAATAAAAAGTGCTCAGAAGGAGCAAAAAGCTACTTTTCATGTTCGATGGTATTTAAAGCCGCAAGATGGTATCTTCGATTGATTAAGAGTGGTGATCTGCGTCACTTTGGATGAAGCAGGGGGTTTTTATGTTGAATGTTAACTCATTGTAAATTTAACATGAACTTAATGTTTACTTTTGTTGTTGTAATAGACTAGGTTGGTGGAAAGTAGCCTTGCTGCGTTCGTCTCTCTGCACTACCGTTTCGGGTTTTTGCCCGTTCACAAACGCTAAAACCAGTAGTTTGAGGTAGTTGCTATTAAAGTCATCATTGCTGTGTTCGTTATTGCTTGCGCGCATATCTGTGTGAACAAGAAGTTTGCTCCAAGGGCCCATGCGGGTGTTCTGACAGGAGCAATGAACACACCGAAAGAGCAGTGTCAAGGGCTAGCCACTAATGTTTCTCCATCTTCAAAAAGCCTACAGACATGGCAAAAACGATTCATAAAGAAAAACAAAGACCCCAGCGTTGGGGCATCATTACACTACTCGGCTTGCTGAGTGGCCTCACCATTTACCGCCTGAGTAGCCTGTTTGTCAGTGGCAACTGGCAAGGAAGTGATCTGTTGATCAGCACGCTGCTAGTAGTGGGTCTGGCTATTTGTTGGTATCTTTTCTACCGAGCGCAGCTCACCATCAAGGTGACCGACCGCTGCCTCAAGATTAAGGCCAACAGACTACTGAAGGAGCGCTACAAACTACGCTTCGCCGATGTGGCCGATTATGAGTTTGTGGATATCCCCATCCTGCAACGATGGAACGGCGGCCTCATTAGCTTCGATCACAATCTGCACAACTTCGATTTTGGCGATCGCCACGGCCTCTTCCTTCGGATGAAAGACGGTCGGCAGTTCCTGATTTTTTCCGACGAGCTCTATGAGCAGCGTCGCCAACTGGAAGGTTTGCTGGCTGCCTAGGAATATATTCGGGCAAAAAAAAAACAGTATCGAGCTTGCTCGGTACTGTTTTTTTTTGGAATTGGCTGTTTATTATTCAGCCACTTCTTCCTCTACGGTCAGGATGTGTTCATCAACCAAGATGCGGCCGCAGTGTTCGCAGGCAATGATTTTCTTGCGCTGAGCGACTTCTAGTTGTAATTGAGGCGGCACAGCGTTGAAGCAGCCGCCGCAGCTATTGCGCTCGATTGTTACCACGGCCAGGCCGTTGCGGTAGCTGGTGCGGACGCGGTCGTAGGCTTTTACCAGCCGCTCTTCGATGGTCTTGCGAGCAGTTTCGGAAGCTTTGCGCAGTTTTTTCTCGTCCTTTTCGGTTTTGGCGATGATGCCTTTCAGTTCTTCCTGCTTGGTGAGCAGTTCGGCTTTTTTGATGATTTGCTTCTCCTTAGTGCCAATGAGGATTTGCTCTTTGGCCTCCAGCTCTCCCTGGGAGATTCTGCGCTGCTTTTCGGCGAGCTGTATTCTGAGACGGCTCATTTCGGTCTCTTTCATCAGCGCCTCATACTCGCGGTTGTTCTTTACATTATCCATTTGCTGCCCATAGCGTTCCATGAGCATTTCTTCTTCCTTGATAACGGTTTCTTGGTTGGCGATTTCGCGCTGAAAGTCTTTAATTTGACCTTCTAGGCGGCTGATGCGGGTGTTCATTCCGTGCAGCTCGTCTTCTAGATCACTCACTTCCATGGGGAGCTCCCCTTTTAAGATTTCGATTTTGCTAAGATCGCTATCAATTTGCTGCAGGCGATACAGATCGCGCAGTTTCTCAAGAATTGGCTTTTCCACTTGGGCCATGGTTCAAACGTTTATTTGGGAGCCAGTGCACACACCAGCTTTGTTTTACAACACACTAACGATAGTATTGTACGGGATTGGTATTCACCGTCGTACAAAGAACCGCAAAGGTACTAAACTTTTTGCTAATAATAATGGCTAATAAGGGAATAGTAAATTGTTCGCTTTCGTAATGGCCGATATCGCAGATCAGTATTTCCCCGTCGGCATCAAAAAACTCGTGGTATTTGTAGTCGGCAGTAATAAATACTTGAGCCCCAGCAGCTTTGGCTGCCGAGAGCAAGAACCCACCAGCACCGCCGCAAAGCGCCACAGTATGGATGGCCTTTCCTAGCAGTGCGGTGTGTTTGATGGTATCTACGGCCATACGGTTGTGGAGGTAGGCAAGGAAGGCTTCCTCGGGCATCGGGGCGGGTAATTGCCCCAGCATTCCGCTACCTACGCTGCCGTCGGGATCTTTGGGTGCTAGAAGGCGCATCTGTTGCAGCCCTAGCTGCTGGCCAATTTTTTCATTGACGCCTTGGCGGCGCACATTATCGAGGTTGGTATGGATGGCATAAATGGCCACGTCCTCTTTTATAGAGCGGATAATGGTGCGCTCCACATAATTGCGGCCTGTGATTTTTTTCAGTCCCCGAAAAACAATCGGGTGATGCGCTACGATCAGATTACAGCCTTTCGCTTTGGCTTCCTGCACCACTGCTTCGGTACAGTCTAAGCTGCAAAGGATGCCGCTTACTTCCCAGTCAGGATGCCCTGTCAGCAGGCCCGCATTGTCATAGGCTTCCTGGAGGTCTAAAGGGGCAATACTTTCTAAGTAGTTGCATACTTCTCTGATCGTGGGCATAATTGGGAGCTTATTGGGCTTGTATTTGTTCTATGATGCGGCTACTGGAGTAGCCCTCTACAAAATCGAGGATGCGTACTTCGCCGCCGTAGGCTTTTACTTCGCGGGCGCCGACAATTTGCTCTTCGGTATAGTCGCCGCCCTTTACTAGCACATCAGGCTTGAGGTGCTTGATGACCTCTAGAGGGGTATCCTCTTCGAAAAGGATGACGCCATCTACGAAGAACAAGGAGGCTAGCAGCTGTGCGCGGGCGGCTTGTGGCATGATGGGCCGGTTGCTGCCTTTGAGGCGGCGTACGCTTTCGTCGCTGTTCAGACCCACAATCAAGCGGTCGCCAATGGCGCGGGCTTCCGCTAGATAGGTGAGATGGCCAGGGTGGATGATATCGAAAACGCCGTTGGTGAAGACCGTCAGTTGGTCGTATGGGCCCCAGCTGTTGCGGCGGTTGTACATTTCGGTAAGCGACATAATTTTGTCGTTTACCAGCTCCATGATGGGTGCGGGCATAGCAATTTTTATTTTCTGGACGTGTGCAAGAACGTTCAAGCAGCACGCCGAAGCGTTGGCTGCTTTGTTCTTTGAATTGCCAAAGATAGGAAAGTTCGATTGAATGGACGATGGACGAGTGGCAATGGGCGATGGGGTTTTTACGGAATGTCGATGGATTTTGGTGCTGAGTGCGCTTCTTTGGGTTAGAGCCAGCCACCCTACACCCTGCTCGGAACTGTCTTTTTGCAAGCGCAGCCACAAAAAGCTGATCCGAGCTGTGGTGTACTGAAAAAAATATTCGTATTTTGCGGTCGATCTATTCCTCACCCCTCACGCGCAGCTTAATCATGAGATATTTATTTTACTGTCTATTACTTTGCTCCTTTGTGGCTTGCACGGCTCCTGCCTCTGGCCATGAAGATCAGGAGACTACTTCAGATACCCCCACGCTAGCGGAATATCACCAGACTATGGGCAGAACGGATGCCATTGACGGCGGCCTACGTATGATCCCGATACAAACGCCGGCTGGGGAGTTTCAGGTCTATACCAAGCGCGTGGGCAACAACCCGAAGATCAAGCTCTTGCTACTGCACGGTGGGCCAGCGGCTACGCACGAGTATTTTTTGCCTGCCGATAGCTACCTGCCCGCAGCGGGGATCGAGTATTATTATTACGACCAGCTAGGCAGCTACTTCAGCGATCAGCCTCAGGATACCAGCCTCTGGAACACGGAGCGTTTTGTGGAGGAAGTGGAGCAGGTACGAAAAGCCTTGGGGCTGGACGCCGATAATTTCTTTCTTTTAGGCCACAGTTGGGGTGGGATATTGGCTACGGAATATGCCCTGAAATATGGCCAACAGCTCAAAGGGCTGATTATCTCGAACATGATGAGCAGTTGCCCTGCCTATGGCCGCTATGCCCACGAGGTACTAGGGCCGGGCTTGGGCGATGAGATTTATCAAAAAATACTAGCTTTTGAGGAAGCTGAGGATTTTAGCAATCCCGCCTACGTGGAACTGATGGAAAGCGAGCACTACACCCGTCATGTGCTGAGGATGCCTTTGGAAGCATGGCCAGCGGCGGCCGTGCGCGCTTTTTCGCACATCAATACCGATATTTATGTTCCCATGCAGGGGCCAAGTGAATTTGGCATCCGGGGAAAGCTGGCGAATTGGGATAGAACGGAAGATCTGCTTACAATCAAGCTGCCCACCCTCGTCATCGGGGCTGAGCACGACACGATGGATCCCCAGTTCATGCGGATGATGTCGGAAAAATTACCGCAAGGTGAGTTTCTTTACTTGCCTGATGGCAGCCATATGGCGATGTTCGATGATCAGCAGCGCTATTTTGAGGGACTGATTGCCTTCTTGAAAAAGCATCAATAAAATTATTTTCACGCCACAAGTCTAGTCCATGTCCACCCCCAAAATAGACCTCCGAACGGTATTAGAAGAAGAGGAAATCCTGCTTCGGCAGCGGCGGCGGATGCATTTCGGCCGCGACTTTGAGGAGCAAATAGAGGAGAACCGCTTTGGTATTGCACTTAGTGGCGGTGGCATCCGGTCTGCGGTAATTAATTTGGGCTTTTTGAAGTCATTGCAGCGCTTTAATTTGCTTCGGCAGGCCGACTACCTGAGTTCTGTTTCCGGCGGCGGTTATACCAATAGCTATATCCAAGCGATTTTGCAAGGGGAGGGTTGTTACGGCGATCTTTTCCGGGAGGAACACATCGATTATTTGCGCAAACGGGGGCGCTACCTTTTCCCGGGAGAGGGCTGGTATAAAATTTGGAATATTTTTGTCTTGGTGGTGGCTTTTTTCGTGAGCCTCCTGATGAGTTTAGTAAGCCCGGCGGTGGTTGTTTTGATGGCTTATGTGCTCTATCGAATCGGGCGAGAACTACTGATTTTCAACCCCGAGCAGATCAGTATTTTTATCAATGACTTGGTGATGTATGGCGGGATGGTCTTTGCGGTGGTGATTGGGCTACATTATCTGTTCAACGCGCTTTTTATCTATCGCTTACATATTTCCAGCTGGTATAACCGCTTGGAAGCAGGGCTTTTGCTCTTGCTTGTTTTGGGTACTTCCGGGGCTTTGTTTACGGCTTTTCAGGGGATGCGGGGCGTGGAAAGTGGTAATCTGATGATTCTAGCCGCCTTAGCCTTTTTTATTGGCTTGTTGGGGTTGATAACCAACCCGAATGCTACGAGTTTTCACCGTTTTTACCGCAAGCAACTAGCAGATGCTTTCCTGCATTTTGCTGGCGCTAAAATGAACAGCCGGCTGCACCAACTGGAGCATACCAACGAAGATCAAGACTTAGCGCCCTACCCCCTGATCAATACAACGCTGAACCTGCTGAGCAGCAAAGACCCCAACTTCCAAGGTAGTAAAGCCAGCGATTATTTCCTGCTCTCCCCCAAGTTTTGTGGATCCAAGTTGGTAGGCTATGTGCCAACGGCTCGGACGAAAGGCTACCGCGAACTTACGCTGCCCTCGGCCATTACCATTAGTGCGGCAGCCGTGAACCCCGGCATGGGTGCTTACAGCAATCGGGTGCTGAGTTTTGTCACTACCTTGCTGAATCTTCGCTTGGGCTTTTGGATATGGAACCCGCTAAAATTAGATAGCAAATATCCCGTGCCCTGGTGGCCGGCCTATTTTTTTTATGAGCTCTTCGGCAATATCGGCACCGATAAACTGATGGTCAACATCAGCGACGGCGGCCATATCGAAAACCTAGGCGTTATGGAGCTGTTGCGCCGTCGCTGTCGCCTCATCATTGCGGTAGATGCAGAGGCAGACCCCGACTATATCTTTGGAGGGCTGGAAAACCTCACCGTGCGGGCCCGAAATGAGCTGGGGATAGATATCCGCTTTCGCCCCGATCAGATACCCGAAGAAACCATCCGCCCCAAGCCCAGTCATGGTTATAGCGATCGCCGGTTTGCTGTGGCGGATATGTACCAGCTTTGGGATAAAGTGCAAGGAGCCGACGGAAAGGAGGAGATTGTACATTACGAGAACAATAAAATAGGCACTTTCGTCTATGTGAAAAGCAGTGTGACCGCCCCCGTAGGGCGGCCAGAAATAGCGCGGGAGGACTGGCTAAAATACGGCACTTATAAATATAAAATTTACAATCCGGCCTTCCCACACGAAAGCACTGCCGACCAGTTTTTCGATCCCATACAATGGGAAAGTTACTACCAGCTAGGGCAGTGGCTAGCGGCTGATATTTTGGGTTGCGAAGACCTTGAACACTTCGATAACCAAAGCAAGTATATGATCTCTCTGGAAGAACTCAATTATCACTTCCGAACAGATTACCCCATCACTTTTCCAAAAATAAATATTGTCGAAGAGCCAACAACCGCTTCTACGCTAGAAGGTTTGGACGAAAATGCGCCCGATACTACCTACAAAATATAAGTTTTAACTACCTTTCGGCATGAATTACTTCAATCGCCTTCAAGATTTTTTCGCTGGCTTGGATCAGCCGCTGCAATTAACTTTGCTTGGTTTGCTTATCTTGGTTTTTATCTTTGCTTTCCTTCTCGGCTGGCTCCTGCGTGTAGCCAGTATAAAGCGCTATAAAGCCCAAATCATGATGCTGCAAAGCGATCAGGCTACCTTCGAAGCCCGATACAAAGCAGCGGAAGAAAAGCAGCGGATGCTGGCGAGAGAAGTGGAGCAACTCAGCGAGGAAAAAGTAGCCGCTATCGATAAATCTAAAGCACTCCAAAGCTTGCTGAGCCAGCGGGAGGATCAAGAAGAGGAGGTTCGGGAAGAGGGGATTGTTGGCAATAGCTCTATCAATTGGGAGGAAACAAGCGTGGCCTATCAAGAACAAATCCAGCTACTCCAATTAGAGGCAGAGGCGCTGAAAACGGCTTTGGAGCAGGCAAACCAAGCCTCGCAGGAGGTAGCGGCCAGCGCGAGCACTACAAAGGCCAACAGCCCTGCTACCGATACAGCTTTGGCTGCTATGGAGGTACGTTTGCGCTCTTTCGAAGCCCAACTCGAAGCCATAAAAAGAGGCGAGCAGGTTAAGGAGCAAGCGACAACGGAACAGCCTTTGCGCCCCTTTGGTACACCGCATCGCCCAGTAGTAGGCACCCCAGCCGTAGCAGTGGATGCTTCCGGCGAGCCCATCAGTATTCGGGCGGATGTTACGCAAGCTGGCGAACGGAAAAATACCGCAGGACAGACCGAGGTAGTGGTGGACAACGGCCAATGGGTCATTGCCCCGATGGTGGGGGCTAGCGCGCAAAATGAGGCCGACGACCTGCAAGCCATTAAACATATCGGGCCCTTTCTGGAAGAAAAACTACGAGCCTTGGGCATCCTTAGCTACGCCCAAATCGCCGCTTGGAGCTTGGAAGATATTGATGACATCACGGCTAGCATAGGCTATCTGCCGGGCCGCATTCACCTCGATAACTGGGTGGGCCAAGCCAAGGCTTTGCTCAACGAGCGTGCGCCAAAGCCCGCAAGCAGCCCAGAGGAGACAGCGGTGCCAGACAACCTAAAGCTGGTGGAGGGCATCGGCCCCAAGATAGAAGAGGTGCTCCATGCTCATGGTATTCACGATCTGAAGCAACTCAGCGAAACACCCGCAAACAGCCTGACGGAAATACTAGCGAAGGCAGGAAGTAGCTATCAGATGCACGATCCGTCATCTTGGCCTGCACAAGCTGCACAGTTGTTGGCAAAAACAGAGGGCTAGGAAGCCTCCGCTAGTCTTGCTTTGGTCTGGGCTGGCTACCTGACTTATTGCCGCCGCCTTTTCGTCGGTTGCCACCGCCGCTTGGCTGTCCGCCGCCGCCGCCGCCACTTTTGTTGCCACCGCGATAGCCACCAGCCGAACGGCGGTTACCACCACTACCGCCTCGGCCGCCCCGATCGCTGCCAGCGGCTTCGCTGCCTGGTTTAAATATCTCAAGATGACCCTCCAGCGGCAAGCGTTCCACTTTTTTGCCAATTAACTCCTCGATACGCCGGAAGCGACCTTTGTCCTTTGGGCTGATGAGCGTGATAGCGGCTCCCTCCGCTGCAGCGCGAGCCGTACGTCCGATGCGGTGAATGTAATCCTCGGCATCCCCCGGTACATCGTAGTTGATGACCAAGTCGATGCCATCAATGTGAATGCCTCGGCTCAGTACATCCGTCGCTACAATGATAGGGAGTTTACCGGAACGGAAATCGGATAAGCGGTCTTCCCGCTCTTGCTGTTCCAGATCGGAGCTAACAGCCTCCACCGTTAGCCGTGCCCGCTTGAGCTCGCGCGTCAGGTCTCTCACACCGTGCTTAGTACCCGCAAACACCAAAATGCGCTCTAGGTGTTTCTTAGAGGTGATAATGTGTGTAACCAATTTGAGCTTGCCGTTGTCTATGACATCGTAGGCTTTTTGATCTATCCTTTCAGCGGGCTTGGAGATGGCAATGCTGATCTCAACAGGGTTGTTGAGGATTTCTTTGCTGAAAGCCCTGATTTTCGAGGGCATCGTTGCACTAAAGAAGAGCGTTTGCCGGCCTTCCTGCGGTAGCATCGCGATGATCTTCTGCATATCGTGAACAAAGCCCATATCTAGCATGCGGTCGGCTTCGTCGAGCACCAAATGCTTGACCTCTGAAAGATCCGTGTAGCCCATATCGAGGTGAGCAATGAGCCTGCCCGGGGTTGCCACCACGATGGGGGCTCCATTCTTGAGCGCTCTTTTCTCCATTTCCATGCTATGCCCATCGCGGCCACCATAGATCGCTACTGAACTAACAGGCGCATAGAAGGAAAATCCTTCCATCTGCCCATCGATTTGCTGCGCTAGCTCGCGCGTGGGCGTCAGGATAATGGTATTGACTTTATCGGTGGGCTTATCCGTGAGCTTGCTGATGATGGGCAGCAAAAATGCAGCTGTCTTGCCCGTACCCGTCTGAGCTACCGCTAAGACATCGCGGCCCTCAAGGGCGGCAGGTATCGCTTTGGCTTGGATCGGGGTACACTTGGTGAAGCCCATGGCGTCCAAGCCATCCAGCACCTCATCGGCTAAATCGAGGTCTTCAAACCAAACTTCCTCTATTTGCTCGGGTTGGATTTCTTCTAGGGGTTTTTCGTTTTCGCTTGCGTCCATTATATCGTTGAATGTGCTGCTGTTATAAAGAAAAACAAGACTTTTTTGTTCTCTGAGGGCAACAGCTAAAATGAATTGACGAAGCGAATTTTTCCCTCGCTCCGAGTTTTGCTATACAAAGGTAACATATTTTTTGCAAAAACAGCAGCGGAGCCTTTGCTTGCCCTGTGAAGCGGGATAGCTCGGTGGGTCATGTACATCCATACGAATACCTAGGCTGGCACAAGTGCAGGAGCAGTGCTTTCTTTTTAGAGCCATGTAAGATAAAGCGCACCGCCTAAATAGTTACGAAAAAAGAATAATTTCTCAGGCAACCTTTCGCTAGGCGTGGCATCAAGAGGACAGATACGGCAAAGAGCTGTGATCGTTCAAATTTTTAAAATCAATTCTTATGATGAAGCAATTTTTTCTTTTGGCGACTTTGTTGCTAGCGCTGGGTTTCGCCGCTTGCGAGCGGGAGGCTGCAGTGGATACCACCCTCACGGATGAGGCACTAATTGAAGCCCTCGCTACGGCTCCCGATGCGGAGGAAGTAACCTACGACCGGCTTCCCCCAGCAGCGGTGGAGGTGCTGGCCAACGAGCACTTCGAAACTTTTGTGGAAGTAATTGAGCGCATCCCTGGTAGGGGGTTTATCATTCATTTGGCTAATGGCAATACCCTTTATTGCCGGGAGGATGGTCGTTTCCTGGAGTACCGCCGCGAGTTCCGCCCCGGCGCTGTATTTGGTCAGCACCCCCACGGACGTTGTTTTGCGCGCCTCGTTCGCTTCGGCCGCGCGCTGGAAACTACGGAGCTAAGTGAGGGTGTTACCACGTATATCAGTGAAAATTATCCGGAGAATACCATTCGGGCTGCCAAGGCCTGGGGAGATAGCACTCTGGTTTTCCTCAGCCGCGCTACAGTTCTGTTGTTCGATGGCAGCGGTATTTTCCTCAACGAGTGGAACCCACTAGACCACTGTACGGATCGCTGTGCCCCCGTTCGGCCGGCTACCTTGCTTGCTATTCGTAGCTATATTGCCGAGAATTTCCCTGAGGCGGAAGTGAGAACTACTTGCCGCAGGGCAGCCCGTATCTTCGTGCTTGGTAGAGAAGGAGATAGCCGCGTGATCTTTATCTTCGATCTGGAAGGCAACTATCTCGATCGGCGACCTTAGCAAACTGAGTTAGCTAAAATAGAAAAGGGCTTCCTCTGCACGCAGAGGAAGCCCTTTTCTATTGAACCTTTTGGAAAGGCCTAGCCTAGTTCCACGTGCTTGAAGCCAGTGGCGGCCAAGCCGCTTTCTACGCTATTGAGGTACTGAGCTACGGTCTGCTTATCGTCTTTTACGTAAGCTTGTTCTAGCAGGGTATTCTCCTTGAAGAATTTGCTGAGCTTACCCATGGCAATTTTTTCAACCATTGCTTCGGGCTTGCCCTCTTGGCGGGCGAGGTCTTTACCGATATTGATTTCGGTTTCGATTACGCTAGGGTCAACACCGTCTTTATCGAGGGCTACAGGGCGCATAGCGGCAATTTGCATACCTACGTTGCGGCCCGCTTCGAAGGCGGCGTCGCTGCTCTTTGTTAGCGATACCAAAACACCGGCGCGGTAGCCACTGTGGATATAGGGGGCAACCAAGGCACCTGTAATTTGCTCGAATGCCGTTACATCAATTTTCTCATTGATTCTACCCACCATTTCTGTTACCTTGTCTTGTATGCTCAGGCTACCTTCCATAGGGAGTGCCATAAGGGCCTCGTGAGTAGCAGGGCGATTGGCCAGCGCAAGATCGGCCACTTTTTGCGTAAAGGCAACAAAGTCTTCGCCTTTAGATACGAAGTCGGTTTCGCAGCTTAAGCGAACGATCACGCCGTAGGTTTTGTCGCTGCTTACTTGCGCGATGATAACCCCTTCTTTGGCATCGCGGTCGCCGCGTTTGGCGGCTACTTTTTCTCCTCTTTTGCGAAGGATTTCGATGGCCTTGTCGAAGTCGCCTTCTGCTTCATTGAGGGCTGCCTTACAATCCATCATACCGGAACCTGTCATGTCCCGGAGTTTTTTTACGTCACTAGCAGATATTGCCATGATAGGATAAAATTTTAATAGTTTAAGCTCCTTGCTTTTGCGTTTCAGCGTCTTTGCTGTCTTTGCTTTCGTTGCGCTCGGCCAATCCCTCCTTAATGGCTTGTGCCAGATAGTTGGTGATGATATGGATAGAGCGGCTGGCATCATCGTTGCCCGGGATGGGATAGTCGATGGTGTTGGGGTCTGCGTTGGTATCTACGATGCCGATGGTGCGCAGGTTCAGTTTTTTGGCTTCAGCAATAGCAAGGTGCTCGTGTACGATATCTACCACGAACATAGCACTAGGGATACGGTTAAGATCGGCAATACCGCCTAGTACTTTAGAAAGTTTGGTGTGCTCACGATTCATCATGAGGCGCTCTTTTTTGGTTACGCTATCCAAGGTGCCGTCATTGAGCATACGCTCGATGTTTTGCATCTTGCGGATAGAGCGTTTGATGGTGGCGAAGTTGGTGAGCATACCACCCTGCCAACGATCGGTGACGTAGGGCATGTTCACTTCCTTGGCGATGGTAGTGACTACCTCCCGCGCTTGTTTTTTAGTAGCTACAAACAGGATTTTTTTACCTGCTTTAGCAATCTGCCGCACTGCATTGGCTGCCCGATCCAGACCTGCTACGGTGGTAGTGAGGTCGATGAGGTGAATGCCGTTGCGTTCCGTTAAGATATAAGGAGCCATCTTGGGGTTCCACTTTTTCCGGAGGTGACCGAAGTGAACGCCGGCCTCGAGGAGCTGTTTTTGAGTAGGCTTTTCCATAATTGGTTTATGAAAGCGGATCGCTAGACCCGAAATATTAAGAATGGTTGGAATGGAGCCATCTTTTGGAAAAAAGATAGCCAAGACAAAAGCTTATCGTTTGGAGAACTGGAAGTTCTTGCGCGCTTTGGGCTGTCCGTATTTTTTACGTTCCACCACGCGTGCATCACGAGTGAGCAATTTTTTCGACTTAAGTGGGCTGCGGAAGTCTTCGTTGAGCTTCACTAAGGCGCGGCTGATACCGAGGCGGATGGCTTCGGCTTGGCCTTTATAACCACCACCGGCTACTAGTACTTTGATGTCATAGACTTTGTTGTCCACATCAATCGTACGGAAGGGTTCAGTGACCTTTAGTTGGATGAATTCTTGGGGGAAGTACTCCTTGTAATCACGGCTGTTGATTAGGATGTTGCCACTGCCTTGTGTGAGGTACACGCGCGCGACAGCTGCTTTTCTTCTCCCGGTAGCATTGATCATTTCCATATTCGGAACTCGATTTATAGCTCAGCGGCTGGGTAACCGCCTAGAGGTTGGTTAATTATAATTTGATGGCTTCCGGCTTCTGAGCGGTGTGGGGATGCTTGTCGCCCACATACAGATGCAATTTTTTGATTTGAGCGCGGCCTAGGCGGGTTTTGGGAAGCATGCCTTTGATGGCTTTCTCCAATACCAACTCTGGCTTGTTGGCCAGCAAATCGTTCGGGGTAGCACTGCGCTGCCCGCCGGGGTAACCGGTGTGGCGCAGATATACCTTTTTGCTCATTTTTTGGCCGGTGAAGCGCACTTTTTCCGCGTTGATGATGATGACATTGTCGCCATTATCAAAGTGAGGAGTGAAGTCGGGCTTGCTTTTGCCGCGCAGGATGCTGGCAACTTTGCTGGCCAGGCGCCCCACGATTTCGCCGTCGGCGTCGATCACATACCATTTCCGATCTACGGTATTGGCATTGGCCGATTGTGTTTTGTAAGACAGTGTATTCACTTGCTACTGCTTGATATTACTAGATAATAATGCTTTGTTTGGAACCCACCTATTACTCTGAAGAGCGGGCGGTGAAAAGGCTGTTTTAACCCCAGCCTGTCCCAAAGCGGATGCAAAGGTAGTACTCTTGCGCAAGCTGCACAAGCTTTTTCGAAACTTTTTTCACTTGTACCTTTGTAACTTGTTGAAAAAGAGTGTAAAAATCGCTTATTTTTTTTAGTCGCGCTAAGTTGCTACTTATCGGATAAGTCCGACTTGTCCGATAAGTAGCAAGCTAAACACGGCTCTTAAGCTTCATCTTTGCTCCTGCACGCAGTGCCCGCACATACGCGTCTAGGGACGGGAACGCCCGTCTTCCAACCCGTATGGGTCTAGGTTTAGTAGGGCGGGAGCCATCAAATACCTGCACTCGAACCCGGAGCTTTTTAAAATAGGCAGTCGTTTTTCCAAATACTGACGAAAACCATATAGTTAAGTACTCGGACAAAAATAATCACACCTTTGCACTCGGTATCTTTTGCTCCCAGCCAGCGTTAAAAAGCCTCAACATAAAGAAGGGCCAAGGATTGTCCTCTATTTTGCGCATCCTTTCTTTTTCATCCTCCAGGTAGGGGTATATTTCGGTGGCGAAAAAGAAAATATCGCTGGGCGTAAAGCTTTGAAAT
>DAITME010000053.1:0-29575 GCA_036835305.1 Lewinella sp. | reverse complement strand
ATTTAGGTACGGACGATACTTTTGCACAACTCGGCCTGACCGATGCAGAACTCGATCGCATCACTGCCGGCACCCTCATCATCGGCCGCGACGACATCGCGACTGGCGCCATCACCATGACCAGTGGCATCTCGCCAGCAGGCACTTCAACGCTCAGCTTGATCACCGCTGCAAACATCACTGGCACCGGTACAATTACCGAAACCAACGTCGCCTTGCGTGCAGCCACGGGCATCAGCCTGACTGGGGCCAACGCGGTCGCCAATCTGGCCGCTGCCAACATCACCAGCGGCGGCATCACCTTCAACAACAGCAGCACCAACCTGAGCGTGAGCAATACGCCCATCGACGGCCTGACCGGCGTGACGGCTGCTGGCCAAGCCGTCAGCCTCACTACTACTACATCCGGGAACATCGCGTTGGGCTCCGTGACGGGCGAAACCGTGTCCATCCATTCGGCTGGCAACATCACGCGCAGCGGTGGCACGAACATCACCGCGACTTCTGCCGATTTAGTGGCCGATTTGGGTATCGGTGGTTTCTCCAACCAGTTGGTACTGGAAGTAGCTACCGTCACCGCTATTGCTGGGAGTGGGGACTTGGGCCTGCGCGATGTGTCTGGCGGATTGACCGTCACCAACGCCACGGCCAACGGCAGCGGGTCGGCACGGATTATTGCCGAGAATGGCGACTTGAACATCAACACGGTTTCCGCCGAATTCAGTGTGGTCCTATCCGCTGCGAATGGCAGCATCACCGACGCCAATGGGCCGGGCATGAATAATGTCTCTTCACAAATAGTAGAGGCTGCCACACAGACGGGGATTGATCTTGATATTTTATCGAACGTTGGAGGGGATGGGTTCACTACCTCAGGAGTAGGGGACATTGTCGTTCGGAAAAGCACGGGGACGCTGGATATTG
Organism: Lewinella sp.; assembly: GCA_036835305.1. Classification (GTDB taxonomy): domain Bacteria; phylum Bacteroidota; class Bacteroidia; order Chitinophagales; family Saprospiraceae; genus Neolewinella. The sequence goes on along the minus strand of DAITME010000053.1, from coordinate 28,651 downwards.
TCGGTAGTAGTGGAATTGCGACCCACGAAGGCGATGCCTCGATAACCGTATCGAACGGCACGTTGCGGTTCAATACCTCTATCCTTGCCAACGGCAACATAAACTTCACGGCTGATACGGTGATCATTTCAAGTGGCGGCGTAGCGAATGCCGGTGCCCATACGACGACGATTCGCCCTCATACCGCGGGCACGCTTATTGATCTCGGTGGAGCAGATGCCGCTGGCGTTCTCGGCCTGACTGCCGACGAACTTGACCTCGTCACCACCGGTACCCTCATCATCGGCGATGCCAACAGCGGCGATATCACGATTAGCGACGCCATCATCCGGCCCGCAGCCACGGACGTAGAGCTGCGCAGCGGCGGGGATATCCGCTTCGAAGAAGGCTTTGATACCGGCGGCGGCACGCTCCTGCTCGCGCCGGGCACGTCCCCCGCAGCCGTCTATCCCACTTTTAACGGCACCGACGCCACGGCCAGCACGGTCTCCTTTGCCAGCGACCTAGCCATCGTCATCAATGGCACCACGCCGGGCGACGGCACAAGCAGCACCTATACCCAACTGGACGTAGCGGGCGCCGTGAACCTCACGGGCGTGGACCTTGTGCTCAGCGGCAGCCCTGCACTGATTGGGGCGGAAACCTTCATCATCGTCGTCAACGACGGCACAGATGCCGTCACAGGCACCTTTAATGGTTTGCCGGAAGGCGCTATCATCTCCAACTTCCTCGGCAGCGGGTTGGATGCGACGATTAGTTATATTGGCGGCGACGGCAACGATGTGGTGCTGACCGTGGTAGCCTCCTGCACGCCTCCGGTAGTCAACGCCCCCACCGTCACCCAACCCACCTGCGCCCTGCCCACGGGTACCATCGTGGTGAACGCCACGGGCAGCGGCACATTGGAATACAGCGTGGACAACGGCGCCAACTGGCAAGCATCCGCTACTTTCAGCGGCTTGGCGCCCGACGATTATACCATCTTAGTGCGGCTGCAAGCCACCCCAGCCTGCGAAATGGCCTTTGCTGGCAATCCGGTGACGCTCAGTTCGCCGTTCACTCCAACCCTAATAGACACCTGGACGGGCTGCGTCTCTACCGACTGGGCCACGCCCGGCAACTGGCAGGACGGTACCGTACCCACGGCTGCCGACGAAGTAACCATCCCCGACGTGGCCAATGACCCCGTCATCATGGCTAGCACGGCGGCAGTGGCCCAATCCGTCATGGTCATGCCTGATGCTTCGCTCACCATCTCCGCCATGGGTAGCCTCACGCTCGAAGGCGATACGGGCTCTCCTTCCGGCGGTATGCTCAATCAGGGCACGGTGACCAACAACGGTGAGGTACACATCGGCCCGAGCATCAGTCCCGGTGAGTATGGCTTGGTCAATGAAGGCACCTTCAACAACAATGCCGACAGCGAACTGAACATTGACCGCACGGGCAACATAGGCTTGTGGAACCGCACAGCGGCTTCGGTACTGATCAATGCTGGGAAAATTACCACTGGCGCAGTGGCGGGCACCTTCTGGGCGGGCATCTACAACGAAGGCGACATCCAAAACAACGGCGGAGAAATCGGGATAGATCGAGCCGGCGGCGCTGCTTTACACAATCTTTCTAGCGGCTCCGTGGCCAACTCGGGTACAATAGCCGTTGGCAAAACAGCACATTCCAGTACTGGCATCTACAACTTTGGGCAATTCGAAAACCTGGCTGACGGCGAAATCGAAGTGGCCCGCGCTGGCTCCGGGATTTTCAACACCACGGCGAACAGCATCAGCAGTTCCTTCGTCAATGAGGGCAAAATCGCCATCGGCCAAGCGGTGGGCTTCACGGGGCCAGGCATCTACAACACAAGTGTGCTCGGGGCATTGGCCTCTTTCGAGAACAAAGCCAATGCTGAAATCCAGATTGACCGCAACACCTCTTCGGGCATCCACAGCGACTTCAACAGTTATTTCGACAATGCAGGGCTTGTAAAAATCGCGGCCAACGCCCTGAGTGTTACCACAAACCCAGGTATCTACAACCGTGGCGACTTCGACAACCGAGCTACCGGAGAAATACAGATGGATTCCCTCAATCGTACGGGCTTGCACCACAACGACGGAACCTTCACCAATAGCGGAAAGTTGCTGTTGGGTATCAGTTGGAATATGAGTGGATCGATAGGCTTGTTCAACAGCGCCACCTTCGTCAACCAGGAAGGGGCTGAAATGCACATTGACCGCTTCCCCGCCGGTGGCGTCCACAACTCATTCAACGCGATGCTGACAAATGCTGGCCTGATCAGCATCGGGGAGAACGTGCTCGGCGGCAGCGTCGGCCTGTACAACAATGGAACCTTGGACAATCAGGCCAGCGGGGAAATTCATGTGGATAACATATCAGACGCCGTCGGCACGAACGGCGTTTACAATGTCTCCAATAGAACCTTTACCAATGCCGGCAAGCTATTCATCGGTACTAACATCGGTGCAGGATCTATAGGGCTGCACAACCTCGGTACGTTTAACAACAGCGGCGAAATCAAGGTGGATAACGTGCGGGGGGGCACATTCAGTAGGCATGGCCTGCGCAACGGCATTGGCTCCTTTACGAATACCGGCAAGATTTTGCTAGGTAGTTCGGCCACTATCGGTGATTGGGGTTTGTATAGCCACACCACGTTCAACAACGAAGCCGATGGCGAAATCAGCATTGACCGCTGCGCAATCGCTGGCTTGCGCAACGGCAACTTCGGATTCGGCGGCACCTTCACCAACGCTGGCAAGCTGGCCATCGGTGCCAAAGCAGCAGTAGGCGATTGGGCTCTTTGGAATGACAGCCCCTTCATCAACAGCGGTGAACTTACGATAGACAATGCCGCCATCACCGGTCTGCGCCATCAATCGAATACTTTTACCAATACAGGCAGCCTGGCGCTAGGCGGTATAGCCAGCATCGGCGAATGGGGCTTGTGGAATCAGGCCACCTTCAATAACAACGCCGGTGGCGAGATTCACATCGACCGCAGCAGCAATACCGGCCTGCTCATCTTCTCCAGCACCTTCACCAACAGCGGTACCGTCACCATCGGTGCCGAAGCGGCCGTGGGAGATCAAGCCATTTACAACGATGGTACACTCAACAACAGCACTTGCGCTGTGCTCAATATCTACGCGCCGCTGTACAACGATGCTACGCTCGCCAACGCGGGTTTTTTATTAGTAAGTACAATGGAGATGCACACTAACACGGGCTTTACGAACGAAGGTATCATCGCCTATCCATTAGGCACCCTGATACCCAACGTGACCAACAACGAGATCATCGTCGCGCCCGTCACGGCCAATACTTGCCATGTCATCAGCCCGGCTTTCAGCCTGGGCAGTCCGGTGGACTTTAGCATATTGGGCATCTTTACCGACGAGGCCGCTACGATGTCGGCAGGCACGTACGCGACCGCTACCAATACCTTTACGCCCACGGCCACATTAGCTGAGGGTACATACAGCTTTTTTGTCGAAATACAAGACGGCAGCGGCGGCTGCACCCGCATCGTACCTTGGCAATTGACTACGGAGAACTGTGCTTCCATCCTCCTCTCCGGCACCATCACCTGGGAGCACGATAGCAATATCCCCGTTCCGGATGCCACGGTTGAACTCACGGGCAATGACAGCGGTAGCGACGATACAGATTTGAACGGCGATTACGAAATTTCCACCTCGGGCGGCAACCTCACCCTCACACCCAGCAAAACAGGTGGCTTTTATGAGGGGGTCACGGTTGCGGATGTGACGCGCATCCAGCAGCACCTCAACTTCTTAAACCGCTTCAACGATGGCTATAAAGTCATCGCAGCCGATGTGAATCAGAGTAGTTCTGTTACGAGCTTGGACGCGGCGGTGCTTTTCCAAGCCATCGCTGGCAACCCCAGCGCGCAAGCCATCTTCGAGACATCATCTTGGCGCTTCGTAGATGCTGCGCACAGCTTCGATGATGGAAACGCCCCTTGGTCGCCAAGCGCTTTCCCTGAGGTCATTAATCTGATGAATGTGACCAACGATGTCGCCAATCAAAACTTCATCGGCGTAAAAATGGGGGATGTGAACGGTAGTTGGGGTGCGACAGTGCCACTTAACCGACCCGCGCTGGAGTTCCTAGCAGATGATCAGGTCTTGGTGGCTGGGCAGCGGATTCGCGTACCTTTCCGCACGAATGCTCTGCCAGACGTAGCCGCTTGGCAGTTTGCTTTGCGCTTCGATACGGACTATCTCCAATTTACAAAAGCCATCCCGAGCACAAGTTTCCCGCTGGACAAGGAAAACTTTGGTACTTGGCAAGCCGATAGGGGAGCGCTACGTGCTGTTTTTGCGGTTCCGCAGGGGCAAGGTTTAGAAAAAGGAGCCGTGCTTTTTACGCTAGACTTCCAAGTGAAGCAGTCTGGTATGCGCCTGAGCGAAGTACTTCGTTTGGCGGAGGATGTGCTGCCCGGAGCCGTCTATGACACCCAGCTGCGCGGCGGGGCGGTGGCGCTTTCCTTCACCAACAGCGGCAGCCTGCCGATTATAGAGATACAGGAGGAAGCCGCCCTCGGTTTCGTGCTGGAGCAGAACGTCCCCAACCCCTTCGGCGGCGAGACACTGATCCGCTTCGAACTACCGCGGGCGGGCGAAACTAACTTCCTCGTCCACGACCTTCAAAGCCGACTGCTCTACGAAGAGCGCAGCTATCTGGAAGCTGGCCAGCACTTTGTCCGACTAGACGCTGCTCGCTTGGGCGCCGTAGGCGTGGTGACCTACACCCTTCGCAGCGGCGAGCACAGCGCCACGCGGCGGATGGTGATTGTGCGCTAAAGTAAGCTGATGGCTACTTATGGCTAAGTATAAAAGGGGGCGATGCACAATGCATCGCCCCCTTTTGCTTGTGCCCCTGACAAGAGACAGGAAAGTCTGGCAACGGAAGCAGCAGATCGGAGGCGGTTTTCACAGCCTTGCTTTTACTTTAAGCTTTGCTCCTGCACAGAGTGCTCGTATTAGAGTACACTTTGCATTTGGCCTCGTATTTAAGAGAAGTAACTGCTGGGCATTTTGCCAAATCGTTCTTCATATTTCTTCGAAAAGTAGGCAGGGGTAGTGATACCTACGGCATAGCTCACTTCTGCTACAGTGGCATATTTACCGCCCTCTAATAGCTGAGAAGCTTTATGTAGCCGGATCTCCCAGAGGTAGCGGTTGGGCGTCATGCCAGTGATGCCTTTGATGCGGCGGTGCAGTTGGCGTTCGCTTAGATGCAGGGCTTGGGCCAGCATGGCGATGCCGAATTGCGTATCCCGGATTTCGCCCAGCATGATGGCTTCTACTTTTTTGAGCCAAGCCCAGTCTGCCGCTGAGATATCGGGGGGCAGGGAAGGCTCATCGGCGGCGGTTATGCCCTGGCGCAGCCTTCGGAAGGCCAGCAAATTGTCCACTCTAGCCAGCAGTTCGGGGCTGTTGAAGGGCTTGGTCAAGTAATCGTCTACGCCGATGGCCAAAGCGCGGAGCTGGTCTTCGGCCTCTGCTCTAGCGGTGAGCAGGATGACCGGCAGGCCCAGCCACTGCTCGTTCTGCTTAATGGCGGCGAGCAGCGCGAAGCCGTCCATTCGGGGCATCATAACATCGGAGATGACGAGGTCTATGTCGGGGTGGGCTTCAAGGGCGAACAGGGCTTCGTGCCCATCGAAGGCAGAGCGCACTTGGTACTGTTCGCCGAGCAGCTCTCGGATGAAGGCGTGCATATCGGGCTGGTCCTCTACCAGCAGTAAGGTGGCTTTGGCTTGCTCGCATGGATCAACGGGAGCGGGCGCGACCCTCCCTGCTGATTCCGGTTTCCATGCTACCCTTCCTGCCTGCGGGGCTATTGTCTGACAAAGCGGCATGTCAGCAGCCAGGCAAGGCAGGTAGCAGATGAAAGTGCTGCCTTGCCCGGGCGTGCTTTCAGCGCGGAGCGTACCCCCCATCAGCTCGGCCAGCTCCCGGGAGAAAGGCAGGCCAATGCCTGCCCCACCTGCTTGACTGCCGCCTTGTGGCTGCACAGCGTAGAAACGGTCGAAGACACGCTCCAGGTCTGCCTCAGGCACGCCGGGGCCAGAATCCGCGACGGCTATGCGCAGCTCGTCTCTGGATTGAGTTAGGCGCAGGCTTATCCGGCCCGCTTGAGGCGTGAATTTCAGGGCATTGGACAGCAGGTTATTGAGAATCTGCTCCACCTTAGGGGCGTCCAATTGCAAGCAGACCTCATTGGGCAGCTCGTACTCAAAGGCCAATTCGATTCCCCGCACTTCCGCTGCGGACTGCACGCCAACGAGCAGCTGGCTGAAGAACGAGTGCAGGAGGACGGGCTGCCGTTCTACGGGCAGCTGGCCAGCTTCCAAACGGGAGAAATCCAAGATTTGATTGACCAGTCTTAGCAACTGCGCTGTGCCTTGGCGCACAGTGGCCAGCCGCTTGGGCACCTCTGCTGCTTTTGGGTTGGCTTCCATCAGTTGCAAGGGAGCCGTGATCAAGGTGAGGGGCGTGCGCAGCTCGTGCGCGATATTGGTGAACAGCCGTTTTTGCAGCTCGTTGTTTTCCTGCATGGCTTCGGCTTTGACCGCTAGCACTGCTGCTTGTCGCTGCTTGCGGCTGCGCCAGATCGAAAAGAACAGTAGGCCCGCTAGCACCAATCCACCGCTGACTGCAATAGCCAGATTGCGCTGTTTGCGCGCGAGCGCTTCGCCCTGCCGGAGGCCCTCCCGCTCCTGCTCGGCCAAGCGCAGTTCCACTTCCCGAATCGCCTCTCGGTTAGCGAGCGTGAAGGTGCTGTCGTAGAGCACCTCGTACTGAAGCCGGGTGGCGTAGGCCTGCTGCATCCGGCCAGCGCCAGCGTAGCATTCGGAAAGCTGCCTGTACCAGTCGCGCCGGGTATAGATGGACAAGCGCTCCAAGTTGGCGGAATCCAGCTTTGCCGCGAGTTGGGCGCATTCCGTCCAGCGCTGGGCCAGTTTCAGGCTGGTCATCTGCTCCACCAAGGTTTTGGCTAGGCTTTCTGGGTTGTTCTGTTGCTGCTTGACCGCGACGGCCTTGGCCAGCGCTTGCGTAGCCCGCTCGTGCTGGCCCATCATGTTGTACAACCGGCCGAGGTTGTTGAAGACCATGCCGCTGTCCTTTAGCGTCAGGTGTTCTGAAAGTGGCGGCTTGAGCAAGCGCTCCAGATGGGAATAGGCGCGGCCAAGGCTGTCCATTTCCGACCAAGCGATGTAGAGCAGGTTGTGGGTGTTGATGATGCCCGCCCAGTGTTGCTGGGCTTGGTAGTAGGCCAGCACTTCCTGGAGGTGGGGGATGGAACGGGCGGGGTCTCGGCCCTTCTGGTAGGCAAAGGCCAGGGACTGCAGGGCGAAGATACGGTCCTCCGCCAAGCTGTCTGCTTGGGAAGCTAGGGCTAGGGCCCTTTCGTGCAGTTTCACGGCTTCGGCAGTCTTGCCTTGCATAGTGAGGGCATTGCCTTGGCGGACCATTTGCCGGATCGCCTCGCCGGGCTGGTTCAAGCGGGCGGCCAAGGCCCCTGCTTGCTGGAAATAGCCTTCCGCCGCCTCATGCCGGGCGGCGGAGCGGGCGGCCAGGCCTAAGGTGCTGTAGGCGGCCAATTGCTGTTCTGGGCTGGCTTGGGGTATCTGCTTTTCAATCAGGGCGGCGTAATGAGCCGCGGAGTCGGCCTCGGCAGAGGCGTACCGCAGCAGCTGGGTAGTAGCCTCTGAAAGCTGAACCTGGGGAAGCCGCCGCTGAGCTAGAGCGCTAAAGCTTGACAGCAGCCAGAAGCAGAGCGTGAATGTTAAGCATTTATTCATGGTTGAATCCTAAACTTCGGCGCAAAGATACCTAAAACCCTGCCATTGGTCACTGACCTGCTCAATGTGGTTCTATGACTAACAATTGGCAGGTTTGTAAACAAAGATGTCAGTTCTGTTCGCGGCCCTGCTCCTACCTTTGTCCGTACGAACAAAACAAGTTGTAAGCTTATGAAATTCCTCTTGCGTTCTGCCAGTTTGCTGGCGCTATTCTGCATAAGCAGCCTTAAGCCGATTCACGCCCAAGTCCTCAACGGTCAGTCTTCCTTCCGGGCCGTGACGGCACAGTGGCGCAGTGATTGTGATGGCGACGGCTTTGGCGTGCAAATCCCGTTCACGAACCTGACCGACCGGGCCGATGAAGAGAATGTGTGCCACATCTGGACCGAAATAGACGGCCAGATGTTGCAGCCCAAATACTGCCACGTCTGGTCGGCCAAGAATTGGGAACCTTCCTATCAGCACCGATCGGAGCGCAACTTCACCAACATCACTATCGGCGCCAAGGAGAATGTCTCGGCCAACCACTTTCTGGCAAAAGCCGATTACTGGGAGAATGACATCGGCGATATGTGCACCTTCGACCAAACGCAAATTGGCCCCATTACAGTGGACAGTGACGATCGCTATACCCTCAACAAGACCTTCCACCACATCATCCCCCTGTCTGGCTCCAGCACTCCCTTCATCTTGGGCAATGTGATGGTGTATGACTTCCGCAACCGGCCGCAGTCGCAGTGGTTTGAGTACCCCGAAGCGGCCATAGAGCTGGACAACAACCCCAACGCCCCCCCTTCCGAGCGGGTCTATGTCAAAATCAAAACCATCTGGAACTTCACCCACGGCAACGATATGGACGCCCCGCTCAACTTCGGCACCATAAAGCCCGGAAACACTTATGCCGAGCATGTCAACTCCTTCTATGCCCACGACGTGCCCGAGGAACTGGCCTACAAAGACGCTCACTTTAGTGATGGCCTGCGCGATATTGCATACGTATTTGCTTTGCAGGACGAGGCCGACGTCACCATCAGCATAGCCCATCCTGAGACTGCCTACCTCCTCACCTACCGGGTGTTCAACGAACAGCGGCAGCAGGTCGCTTCCTCGCACGATGGGGGCTACAGCAGCTCCAAGACCCTCGCCGGCCTGTGCGCAGGACGGTACTATGTGGTGTTGGATGATATCTCGCCCAATACTTTCACCAGCAATCCCGCCGACCGCGGCTTCAAGCTTTCGGTCAGCGCCGCCAATTTCAACCCCCACATCGCCCTGAGCACCAATTACTGGACGGTCTATACCTACGACGAGGTCAATCTCGACCACCCCTCCAAGTACCGGGGCAGCTACACCGTGCAGCCCTTGGAGGTGGATACGGACGACTTCTTCCCTCCCGGAGGGGATTACTCCAGCATCTCGGGCTTTGTGGCCAATGGCTGCGGGCTGGGCACCACGAGCCGCGACTATTTCACGCAAGTGTTCCGGCGGCAGTTTGCCTGTGGGCACTACGCTCTTAGGCTCAACTACTTGGACGACTACGTGAAGGTCTATGTGGATGGGGCGCTGGTGTACGAAAACTTCAGCTACGGCTCGGGTCAGGGCATCGTCTGGCAAGGCGAAATCAAAGAGCGAATGGAGGTTTATCACGCAGAACTGACTGGTGGCGAGCGCATCCATTTTGAGGTGCTGCCGGGCTACGGCAACGATTGGCGGGTGCATTTTTACCGCAAAAGCAGCGGGCTGTACTTCGGTGATGGCCGATTGGTGGATAAATATGGCTTCCGCACGGTCGGCTTACGGGATTTCTTGCTTAGTGGCGCCCCCACCACCATTGACGATGCCTACTTCAATGGGCATCTCGTTTTGCGGCAAGCTTGTACTCCCCTCGGCAATACCTTTGAGGATTTCTTCATTGAGTTCACCCAGACGGGCTTCACCCCCGGGGTGTATGAAGTGGCGGTGAGAAACAACCTGTCCGGTACAGTCTGCAGTAACTGCAACTTCAATTTCCTTGTGGACGGGCAAAGCATACACACTACGCAGAATTTTACCACCTATAAGGTTTACTTGGACGGGCGCAACAAGGCCAGCCTGTTCAGCGACATCGGCGGGGTACCTTGGTCGTTTTGGCAATTCAATGCCAACTTAGGCCCGCTGATGCAAAACCGGGGAATACGGGTGCTGGCCCAAGACGCAGAAGCCCACTTGGGTATTGAGCAGGACAAAAGCAGCGTAATGCCCTGTGAGGCGGTCACTGTATCGGTACAAAGACTCAACGGCCTGGGGCATATTGGCAGCACGGTACAGTGGCAGCGCAGTGCCGATGCCACGGCGTGGAGCGACATCCACGGCGGCACAGGATTGAGCTACACCGATCAATCCCTCAATGCCCAGACGCATTTCCGATACGTGCTCAAAGACCGGGGCGGCATCGTCGGCTATACCTCCGCCTCCGTGACCGTGGACGTGGTGCCCGACCCTAGCTTCACGGGCGGGCAGGCCATGGGCGCGCAAATTGCGGAGCCTTGCCAAGCGCCTGCGGTGCTCACGGTAGTGGGCAGCAGTGATATGGCCAGCTTCCAGTGGCAGTTCAGCACCGACGGCCTCAACTTCTCGGATATCAACGGAGCCCGCTCGGCGGATTATCTGCCTACCGCCTTGACGCAAGCAACCCACTTTCGCCGGCGGGGCACGAATGATTGCGGCCTGACCACAGAGTCTTCACCCGTGACCGTCACCTTGCAATCCAGCATCGGCTACGGGACTGGCGACGCTTGGAACATCGGCGTGTGGGGCAAGCCCTATAGTTTTTTCGGCCCTTTGAACTATTCCGGATCGGCAGTGCAAGCTCACTTGAGCATCCACCTGCCCAACGCCATGGGCGGCGCATCCAACTCGCCCAGTAACCTGCCCGGTTACCAAGGCTGTTTCGTTGACAACAGCAGCTATCAGGTGCTGTTCCGGCGAACCGGATGGCCCTGCGGCCGTTACGATTTCCATCTCATCAGCCTGCTCGGCAACCTCAATTCCAGTATCGTCGCCCGCTTCGACTTGGACGGGGACGGCACCTTCGACCGGGAGGAGAGCTACAGCTTAGCGCCCTTCACTACAGTGGAGCGCCACTACTATGTGGATTTGACGCCCGAATCAAGGGTGGAACTCTTCTACACTAAAGTGGCCGGAAGCGGCCAAGGCGGCTTCCAGATGAACGTCAGCTTAGACGAGTCGGCCACCCTCTCCGTCAATTGTCAAGACATCACCGTGTACTTAGACGATGCGGGAGAAGTCGCGCTCCTGCCTGCCGACGTCTTAGCTTCGTCTAGCAACACCTGCGGCGCGCCGAGCTTGGAAGTATCGCCCGTAGCCTTTACTTGCCAAGATATTGGCTTGCAGACGGTTACGCTTACCGCCAGCAGTGACAACCAAGCCAGCGTACAGTGCACGCCCAAGGTGATGGTCGCGGACACAACAATGCCCGTTGCCCGCTGCCAGACAGCCACCATATACCTAAATGGCCAAGGGCTGGGCAATCTCGCCTCGGCTGAGATCAACAACGGTAGCACCGACAACTGTGGCATCAGCGAAATCAGCCTTTCCCAAACCGCATTCGATTGCAGCCATCTCGGCCAGCAGCCAGTGACTCTCAGCGTAAGGGACGCAGCGGGCAATGTAAGCACTTGCGAGCATGTGGTGACGGTTGTGGATACGGAAAAGCCCCTGCTAGCCACCACTGCCACAAGCCGCGATTTGGGCTGCAACCCCACTGTACAAGCGCCCATCTTCACCGGAACGGACAACTGCGAGGGCGATTTCGACCCTGAAGTAACTACCGAAGGCTCAGTCCAAGACGGCTGCGCCTACAGTCAGACCTGGACAGCCAGCCACACGGACGCTTGCGGCAATGCTGCGGAACCCGTCAGCATTACCTACACTTGGACCATGGATACGGAAAAGCCCCTGCTAGCCACCACTGCCACAAGCCGCGATTTGGGCTGCAACCCCACTGTACAAGCGCCCATCTTCACCGGAACGGACAACTGCCAGGGCGATTTCGACCCTGAAGTAATTACCGAAGGCCCAGTCCAAGACGGCTGCGCCTACAGTCAGACTTGGACAGCCAGCCACACGGATGCTTGCGGCAACGCAGCGGAACCCGTCAGCATCACCTACACCTGGAAGGAAGCGGCTCCCATTATCCTCAGCTGCCCAGCGAATGAGACCATTGCCGCCTGCCAGTCGCAGGATGTAGTTGACGCGGCTTTTGACCTTTGGCTGGCCGGTGCTACGGTCAGTGGCGGCTGTAATGCCCTTTTATCCAAAGATGCGGTTTCCGCCCCGTCCGCGATCGGCGGCTCGGTGACCGTGACCTTCACGGCGGCTAGCGATTGTGAAGCCGATTTGGCCTGCACACACACCTTTACCGTAGCGCCTTGCTTCACCCTCCCCGGCAACATCATCTGGGAGCACGACCTAGCCACCCCATTAACAGGAGCCACCGTCACCCTCAGCGGCGACGATAGCGGTAGCGATAACACCGATGCCAACGGCGACTACGCCATTCCCACCGCCGGCGGCAGTTTCCTTACCCTCACGCCTACCAAAACTGGGGGCTTCTACGAGGGTGTGAACGTAGCCGACGTCACCCGCATCCAGCAGCACCTGAACTTCTCGAACCGCTTCAACGATGGCTACAAAGTCATCGCTGCTGATGTAAACCAGAGTAGTTCTGTTACGAGCTTGGACGCGGCTGTGCTTTTCCAAGCCATCGCTGGCAACCCCAACGCCCAAGCGATCTTCCAAACCTCCTCCTGGCGGTTTGTGGAGGCATCGCATATTTTCAACGACCAAAATGCCCCCTGGCTACCCGTTTTCCCCGAGCTCATTAATTTGGTGAACGTCACGGCCGATGTCACGAATCAAAACTTCATCGGCGTAAAAGTGGGGGATGTGAACGGTACTTGGGGTGCGCCGGCGCCGCTGAACCGACCCGCATTGGAGTTCCGAGCAGACGATCAGGTCTTGGTGGCAGGGCAGCGGATTCGCGTGCCTTTCCGTACGAATGCTCTGCCAGACGTAGCCGCTTGGCAGTTTGCTTTGCGCTTCGATACGGACTATCTCCAATTTACAAAAGCCATCCCGAGCACAAGTTTCCCGCTGGACAAGGAAAACTTTGGTACTTGGCAAGCCGATAGGGGAGCGCTACGTGCTGTTTTTGCGGTTCCGCAGGGGCAAGGTTTAGAAAAAGGAGCCGTGCTTTTTACGCTAGACTTCCAAGTGAAGCAGTCTGGTATGCGCCTGAGCGAAGTACTTCGTTTGGCGGAGGATGTGCTGCCCGGAGCCGTCTATGACACCCAGCTGCGCGGCGGGGCGGTGGCGCTTTCCTTCACCAACAGCGGCAGCCTGCCGATTATAGAGATACAGGAGGAAGCCGCCCTCGGTTTCGTGCTGGAGCAGAACGTCCCCAACCCCTTCGGTGGCGAGACGCTGATCCGCTTCGAACTACCTCAGGCAGGGGAGACAAACTTCCTCGTCCACGACCTACAAGGTCGCCTCCTCTACGAAGAACGCAGCTATCTGGATGCCGGCCAGTACTTTGTCCGCCTGGATGCTGCTCGTCTGGGCACCACAGGCGTGGTGACTTACACCCTTCGCAGCGGCGAGCACAGCGCTACGCGGCGGATGGTGATTGTGCGCTAAAGTAAGCTGATGGCTAACTTATGGCTAAGTATAAAGGGGGGCGATGCACCGTGCATCGCCCCCCTTTTGCTTGTGCCCCTGACAAGAGGCAGGAAAGTCTGGCTTACGGAAGCAGCAGATCGGAGGCGGTTTTCACAGCCTTGCTCTTATTTTAAGCTTTGCTCCTGCGTGAGCAACGAGTGCGTATATATCTCCTCCTTACGAAGCAGTGGGTATGGGGTTGTAGCTATATGCTTCTATTGGGCTTGAGCCACCGCCTCACAAGAAAAAGCATCTAGGCCAATTTCTTTCGGACAGACAGCATGGGCTTTCGGACAGCCAAAGCCACTGTTCGGACAATGGAAGCTAGTTGGCGAGACGGGGATGCATAAATTTACAGAATAAGATTGGTCACCTTTGGTATTCAGCTCAAATAAAAGGCTGAGGAGGCAGTGAGTGGGCTTCTTTATGGCAGTCAAAAAGTAGAAACTATGCGTACCCCATATTTTGATTATCGAATAACAAGCCTTTTAGTGTTGGTAGTGTGGTGTATGGCACTGTCCTCTACTTTATCTGCTCAGGATTTGTCGGCTTTTGGTAGTCGGTTACGAAACGAAGGCTTGAACATAACGGGGAACCTTAATTTTAGCCACCAAGCCTATGTGGCTTCTGGCATTATGCCTAGGCGCGATGCTGGAATGACAATGGTTCGCGCGGGTCTTAACCTGCGCTTTCTGGATTTTTCGGCTCCTTTCAGTTTGGTGCTGTCTGACCGGAACAATAATTTCAATTTACCCGCTTACAGTTTTATAGGCATTAGCCCGCGCTATAAGTGGGCTACACTGCATGCGGGCGATCGGAGCATGAATTTCTCGAAATATACCATGAGTGGTATCAGTTTTCGGGGGCTGGGGCTGGAGCTGCAACCCGGGAAATGGCAAGCGGCGCTTTTTACAGGTCGGCTTAATCGGGCTTTAGCGAATGACTTGACAGCAGCGGGCAACCTCAACGATTTCTATCAGCGCCGCGGCATGGGGGCTCGGGTGGGCTACGGAGATCAGAACTCAAGTTATTTCATCAACTTTTTCTCGGCCAAAGACGAGCAGGATGTTTTTCCTGATACGGAATTAGGGAATCGATTGCAAGCCACAGAAAATATGGTGGTGAGTTTGCAGGGGCGGCAGCGCTTTGGCAAGAAACTAAGTCTATTCGGTGAGTTGGCCCACGCGGTATATAACCAAGATCAAGGAGCGGTGGCTCTGACGGAGCCGAATGTACAAGGAGCCGCCAGCCGTATGTGGGGTTTGTTTACGCCCAATGAGTCGCTGCAATCAGGGCAGGCTTTCAATATTGGCGGGCAATATACCTTGGGAAAGACGGGCTTACAGGCCACTTATGAACGTATTGATCGCGGTTTTAGGACGCTGGGAGCCCTGTTCTTCAATAACGACACAGAAAACATAACAGCAGGCATCAACCGTACTTTTTTTGAGGACAAGCTGCAGTTGATGCTCAATGCGGGCTTGGAGCGCGTCAACCTGGATGATCAAGAGCAAGAGGCGACGAATCGCTTCATCGGGTCGGCAAATGTCTCCTATCGGCCAGACGATAAGTGGATGTTGTCTGGGATGTACGGCAATTTCCGGAACGACACCAAACTGCGGGTACGAACAGACCTAACAGTACCAGTGGATAGCATTTTTTTGGCTCAGGTCAATCAATCGGCCAACATCATGGTATTGCGGCGTTTGGGCTCGGATGAGCGGCCTTCGTCGGTTCAGTTTTTCTTCAATCACCAACGCGCCAGCAATGTGGTGAATGATGCGGTACAGGAGAATGCAGAGAGCCAGTTTAGTACAGCTTCGCTGAGTTTTTCCAGTGGTTCGCCGAGC
This sequence comes from Lewinella sp., assembly GCA_036835305.1. GTDB lineage: Bacteria > Bacteroidota > Bacteroidia > Chitinophagales > Saprospiraceae > Neolewinella. The sequence continues at coordinate 13,228 of DAITME010000053.1, read as the reverse complement.
GATGGCCTGCAGTGGAATACAGGCCTGACGCTCAATTTTATTTCTTTGGGCAGTATTCGCAATCGGTCGTTGGCACCCGTTTTCGGTCTGAATAAGGCACTTTGGAACAATGCTCTTTTGTTGAATGCCAATACCGCTTTAAGTTTTTTTCAGGAAGCTGGCAACGATGACAATAAGGTGCTCAACCTGCAGTTTGGTGGGCGCTACCAGCTACGGAATAGTCATCGGCTGGGCTTATCGGCGATGCATATCAGCCGTTTTGGTAGCGAGGATGCGCTCCGGAATTTTGGCGAGTGGTACGGCCAGATCAATTACGGCTATCAGTTTGGTGGCCAGATAGGCGGAAAGAAAGAAACAACTAACCCGAGCAATTAATTTTAAAAAGCAGCTTCCATGTTCTATACGCTACACAAATTATTTGGCAAGAAAGCTTCTCAGGGAAAACCTTTTGCGTTTTCGTTGCGCCCTGTTTTTTCGCTGTACGGCGGCCTATATGCTGGTTTACTGCTATGGGTATGTTTGTTTGCGACGGCTTCGGCTAGTTTGCAAGCGCAGTCAACCGCCTTTCCCGTTACGGCGGCGGTGCAGTCCTTACCCCCTTTTACGCCTAATTTTTCGAGCTGGGCCGATCCCATCAACAACAAGCTGGGCGTGGTGCTGCTACTCAACGACCGCGAGGAGCCAGGCTATCAAGTGCGGCTGCGTTTTACCATTTCCGGGCAGGGTATCACGATCCGTTCTCGGGAAGATTGGCCTGCGCGGCCGATCACCCTCACCTATGGCCTTCCGGTGCAACTAACAAGCGCCGATTTGATGGCTTACTTTCAGCTGGAACATCTAGATTTTATTGGTTATTCCCAGCAGGCCTACCTCAATAATGGCGGCCTGCCAGAAGGAGTCTATTCGCTTTGCGTGGAAGCGCTTGATTACGACCGCAGCAGTGAAGAAGCGGCTTCTGCTAGCGCTTGTACGTTTATTCAAGCGCAGCTCCTAGATCCTCCGGTGCTACTCTCTCCTTTTGGTGATCAGACGCCGATCTCGCCACAGAGCCTCTTGGTACAATGGCAAGCCAGGCACACAGCTGCCTTTCTAACCACCTATCGGGTGGAGATTTATCAGATTGAGGCCACGGCCAACCTTACGGCCGAGCAAATATACAGCCTACAGCAGCCGGTGGTAGAAACAGAAGTCAATGGCATTACAGCCACTATGATAGACGCTTCTTTCCCGCTATTGGAGTCGGGCCAGCGCTATCTTATTCGGGTACAAGCCCGCGAGGCCAACCAGATGGGGATGGGGAGTGGGTCGGCTTTTAAAAATGCTGGCTACAGCGAGCCTGTCTTCTTTAATTACGGAGCGGAATGCCTGCCGCCGGAAGGCCTAACGGTGGATGTACAGAGCTATGACCAAGTAAGGATTGCCTGGGCGGCGCAGCCCGGGGTTAGCAGTTATGTGGTGCGCTACCGCGAGCAAAACCCTAACGCCAACTGGTACGAGAGCGAAACGACTGCTCAGGCATTAACGCTTGCCCAACTGATTTCTGGCACCACTTATGAGGTACAAATACAGTCCACTTGTTCGGCTATCCCGGGCGCTTTTGGCAGTTTGTATGAGTTTACGACTGCTGAGCAACCTTTGGTTATCAACGACGACCTGCCTGCTTGCGGAACGAACTTGGGGGATCTTCCCTTGCCTGGCAATAGGACCAACATTGCAGCTCTAAGTTTTTCTGATACGGTTTATGTAGGGCGTTTCCCGATGCGCCTGATGGCTGTGCGCCCATCCACCAGCACGCCAGGTGCTTGGGAAGGTATGGGGCATATCTATCTGGAATGGCTGGGGCGGCGCATCAACTGTGTGTTCAAAGACCTACAGATCAATACCGATAGGCAGGTCTATCAAGGAGAAGTGACAGCCGTAGATGACGGGCTGGAATCGCTGAGTGGATTCCAAACCGTAGCACAAATAAATGCCGCTAGGCGCGATACCGTCTCGCAAGATTTCTGTGGAAGCCCGCTGCCTCCGCTACCTCCGATTGATTCCAGTGCCTACAGGGAAGTCAACTCGATGCCCAGTTATCAAAATATATTGAACTTCGGTGGTTCTGCTTCCCAGGGTGGCGCTGTTAACTTACCGATCACGGTTGGTAGTTTCCCCAATGCCATCGCCTTTCACAATATCCGTTTTACGCCTGTGGGCGCTTTGTTGGATGCCTATATGTCTGCGGATATTCCACTTGGCCAGCAGCATACGGCCTTTCAGGCGCTGGATGTGGGCTTTCACCCAGGAGGTTTGCAGGGCACTGCCCGCATGAATATGCTTTCGGATATAAAATTTGCTTGGAATGGCAAGATGGAAATCACCTTCAAGCAAGGTAACCAAACCTATGTTGAATTCAACTGCAACGGGCTGCGCGAAGTGGGGCTGGATATGCAGGTAAGGCTTTGCCAAGACATCGTGGTGCCCGTGGATCCCTACACCTATCAGCGCGATTCCAGCGCCTACGTGACGGGCGGCTTGGCGCTAACGGCCAATGGCTGGGGAGAGTTTTCAGGCGTCGTGAGCCTATCTCCTTTTGAGCTCACACAACTTCCCGGCTGGGCATTCAATGTTCAAGAAGCCGTTTTTGACTTATCGGCCTCTTCTACACCAGCGGCGGTAACTTTCCCCGCGAACTATGTACACCCAGATGTCAGCGGCACGGCTGGCGCGGAAAATCCCCAATGGCGCGGTTTTTATTTGCGCTCGGCACGGGTGAAGATTCCGAGCCACTTCTTGGGGCAGGACAGTACAAAAAATGTAACTTTTGGCGCCGTCAACATGATCATCGATCAGACGGGTTTCACGGGGGAGATCTATGCCACCAACTTGCTGAGTATCGATACAGGTCGGGTATCTACCTGGGCGCTGGGGCTGGATAGTATAGCGCTCGGTATTCAGCAAAATCAGTTCTTACAGGCTAATATTAAGGCGCGCTTGAAAGTGCCAGCCATCGATTCTCCCTTGTTGGTCAACTGTCATATCCAACCGGGGAGTCAATATAATTTCAGTGTTGCACTCACGGGAACGGTGCGCATGAGTGCCTTTGGCGCCACGGCAGAATTATATGAAAATACGGAAATAGCCGTCAGCTACCAGCAGCAGAGCGATCAGCTTTCGGCTTACGCCAATTTGCATGGCCGCATTACCTTTTCGCCTAGGGTGGGGAGCCCAGATAGCACGGCGGTCTCGCAACCGAACCCGCCACCAAATACGCCTGTGGACACGGCTAGCAGTATGGTCATTCCCTACATTGCTTTCCAGAATTTCCGTTTAGGTTCCGTAGCTCCCTATGTTAATGTAGGCACCTGGCAGCTGGGATCCACCTCCACGGGTGGGCAAGCCAAAGCCACGGGCTTCCCGCTGATCCTTCATGAGGTGGGGATGTTTCAATCACAGGATAGCAGCGAGGTGGCCTTCGGCATAGATCTAGAGCTCAATTTGGTACCTTCCGGTGATCAAGGTTTTGGGGCCAGAGGGCGGGCTTTTGTGATCTGTAATGTAGATGTTGATCCTGTTACACAATTACAGGAATGGTCCTTTAGTCGCGTTCGCTTGGATAAACTAAGCATCGACATTGACAGAGGCGGATTCAAGCTGCACGGCTATATACAAAACTACGAAAAACACCCGGTATATGGCACTGGTTTCCAGGGAGGGATCAAGGCAACTTTTCAGCCTGGTTTCTCTCTGGCTGTAATTGCGATGTTTGGCCAAAAAGAGGATTATCGTTATTTCTTTGTGGATGCTATGCTGGGGCTTGACCCAGGTATCCCAGTCGGAGGGCCTTTCTCGCTGTATGGCTTTGGTGGCGGTGTTAGCTACCACATGGATCGGGTGGGCTTCAATAATTTAGAGCTTCCTTTGAGTTCGGCAAGTGAGTCGGGGCCAGCACCCGAGATCGTCGTACCTGTAGCTACTTTTCTTGTAGGTTCCTTGGGCGCTGCTTTCTACGGGCAGCAAGACCCCGCCGCCGGTATGCCGCCGCTGGTTGGGCTGCCTTCCCAACTGGGGATGTCGCTTTCTGGCGTGAGTTATGTGCCCAACAGGGATGTTGGCATCGGTATCAAGGCAAAGATCGCTTTCGGTTTGGTGAAGCGGGAAGTCTTTAATGGCGATATTACTTTCGAGATTATTTTTAACGCCAATGGCGGCTTGCGATATATCGGTTTTATGGGGAATGCCAACTTCCTAACGCCGCCGCGCACGCCCTTGAACATGAATCCTCAGCCCGCCATTGGGGTATTTGTGGATTTGGGATTTGACTTCGAGAACACAGCCTTCAATGCCTATATGCGCCTCCAAGTGAGTGTGCCACCAGCGGTGGGAGTCCTACGCGGGGCCTACGCCAATAACGTTGCAGGTGAAGCGAAAATACACGCTAGCCCAGGAGGATGGTATATCTATCTGGGAGAACCTAGCAGGCCGATTGCGCTCACCCTCGATTTCAGCAAACTAGCTAAAATTGCCGGCGATAATGGGGAGAACGATGCGCTGCCACCTTCTTCCTCTACGCCGCTAGACAGCAATTCGATCAATCAACCACTCGTTGATCTCAACTACATCGGCTTGGCGGTGACTGCTTATCTCTGCGCTGGTTCGGTCTTGCCGCCCTTCCCGCCGCCGCCAGCGGAGGTGATGGAAATTCTCGGCCTAGGCAGCGATTATGTAATGACTCGGCGAGACCATCCCTCCTTTGATGATGCTGGCGGCCTCTTGTTTGGCTCCTCCTTGAGGATTAGTATGCCAGAATTGAAATTCTTTATCTTTTATGCCTCCTTCCGAGCAGGAGTGGGTTTTGATATGATGATTAAGAACTACGGCGTCGATGCCCGCTGTGCGCACGATCTCGAAAGCGATAGCCCCATCGGCTTCAATGGTTGGTATGCCACCGGCCAGATGTATGCTTATATTCAAGGAGAGATCGGGTTAGCGATCGATATCCTCGGCTTCCGAGGGCGCTATGAAATTTTATCCATCGCTGCCGCCGCTATATTGCAGGCTAGGTTGCCCAATCCAATGTGGATCAGGGGCGTCGTTGGTGGGCGTTTTAGCATACTAGGAGGGCTAATCTCTGGTGGATGCCAATTCGATTTTGAAGCAGGCCAGGAGTGTGAAATTCTTCCAGGGGGGCGTCGGGAAATTCTCGTCATCGAAGCCCTCGACCCAACGGAAGCCGTGGAAGATGCCAGCGTATTTGTGCAGCCACGAGCCATTTTCAATATCCCAGTGGATCGCATAACGCCCTTCAAGGATAGCCTGAATAATTTTGTGGAACTCAAGCCGGTAATAACTGCTTTCACCGTCACGGATGTAGCCACGGGCAACACGATCCCCGGCACCTACGAGCTGGATGCCAATCACTTGGTAGCGGCCTTCCGGCCAACAGACATCCTGCCAGGTAATCAGGAGTTCCGCATTGATGTATCAATAGAAGTGCTACAACGCCGCGCTGGACAAGCCGACTTCGAACCCGCCTACCTAGGCGTCAATGCCCCCACCAATCAAAGTAAGTCGGGCACCTTCCAGACGGGCCCTGCCCCTGATTATATACCTGAGGAAAATGTGGCTTTCGCTTACCCCATCAACAAGCAGACCAATTTCTTCCGCAACGAGACCAGCGAGGGTTATGTACAGCTTGCCCAAGGACAGGATTACCTTTTTGCCACAGGCCCCGGTAGCGGCCCCGACCCAGAGAAATGGCAGCAACGGATAAGATTTTGGCAAAACCAAACGATCGTCTCCTCCGCTGCTTATACCTACGATACCGACGCTAACCGCATTCAGTTTGCCCTGCCTGCTAATCAGTTGGATCTATCGACCGTCAGTTATTTCGAGCTAGTAGATGTGCCCATCGCAGCGCCGCAGGATATCGACGCCAATCTCGTGGCCGTGCAAACGGATTTGGCTGAAAACTTACCCGATGGCACCATCGCAGATGACAACCTCACGGAAGTGCTATTGGAGACTAGGCGGGCAGAAAGCCAGATAGAAAGCCTGCAATCCAAGCAGCTCTATCGTTTAGACTTCCGCACCAGCCAGTACCCGACTTTTGCAGCCAAGGTGGCTGCTTGGAACCAAATCCAATCCTTTGTACAGTTGCAAGCCCTGCAGCCTACGACCAACGCAGAGGGGAACCCCATTCCCTACCTGAGCATCAACGATTTTGGTGTGATCGTTTCTGGGCCAGAAGGATTGGATAAATACGATCTGGAAGGAGATTTTCTGGCAGAGAAGAACATTCCCCGCCTGGTGCGTGCCAGCGCCAACCTAGCCGCCACGGCGCAGAATTGGTATGCTACGCACATCGGGCCGAACGTCTATGATCGCTTCCCGCGCCCGGGTGCACCCTTCAACATGGAGTTGTACTGGAGAACGCCCGAGCCTTTCCTCGAGCCGCCACTGCGCGCCACTTACGTTCGCCAGAACAACAACCAGCCGCTGCGGGTGCTGGTGGATCAAAATATTGTTTCGGGGCAGTATCCGGTGACTTCTCAGCCCATTCAGCTGCGCTATCACCTGCCGTATGTGATGTATCGCGACTATGCCGACTACAAAAACCAGGTGTGGCTTTATGCTACGAACAATGAGTTGCCGGCCGACTTAGCCGATTTTGCACAATGGAACTTCATCTGGCCGCTTTATGGGCAGTATGAGATACAATTGGAGTATGTGTTGCCGGGCCAAACCGAACCCAATTCGGTGGCTTCCTATTTGCTGCCCTATTCCACTAATTAAGCGTATAAAAGCTAGGCGCTGGAAGTCTGTTTTTAATGGCCAAAAGGCAGGAGCAAGGTTTGCGAAAAGGAGCAGTGAAAGTGGAAAGTTGAAAGTGGAAAGTGGAAAGTGGAAAGTGGAAAGTGGAAAGTGGAAAGCTTTCCGCCTTTAGCCTTGCTCTTAAAAAGAAAATATTGCTCCTGCCGTATGGCAAAAAAAGAAATGAAAATGAAACGATTAAGTCATGTTGTGTTGGTGTGCTGTTGCTGGTTTTTTGCACTAGGCGCACAGGATGTTGACCCCAACCAGATACCCATGATGGCACAGCTATCAGACGGGCAAGTTCGGCTGCGCTGGGCACCCACCAGTCCCTTGGTATGGGCGCAGATGCGCAGTACGGGGATGTATTTGGATCGGCACACGGTGATGCGGGATGGCAAAATGCTGCCGCTGGCCGAGCGCCAGGCCTATGTCCGCCTTCAGCCGCAGCCCATCCTGCCAGCCAGCGAAGCAGCTTTTGGCCAGCGTGCAGCAGAAGAGCAATATGTGGCCATTGCAGGACAGGCCATCTATGGTACTAGTTTTGAGGTGACATCCAACCAAGGCGAAGACCCCGATATGGGTGCGCTGATCAACACCGCTAAGGAAGAGCAGAACCGCTTCTACTATAGCCTTTTCGCGGCCGATCAATCCTGGGAAGCCGCCAATATGATGGGTTTGGCCTACACGGATAGCAGCGCACAGCGCAATGAAACCTACGTTTATCGTCTGCGGCCAGCTGCTGCGATGGCTAGGCTCGATACAATGCAAAGCTGCTTTGTCAGCATTGATGCCAAGAACGAAGCTCCTGGGCCCAAGATACAGGAACTCGCTGCCGAGTTTAGCAACCTCAGCGTGATGCTCAGTTGGGATATGGAAGTGGCGCGCGCTTACTACAGCAGCTATTGGATTGAGCGCTCGGAGGACGGCCTTAGCTGGGAAGCGGTCAACGACCAAGCCTTTGTGCCCGTAGCGAAACAAGCAACTGCTCCGAAAAGAACCTTCTTTCAAACAACACTGCCGGCCAACAATCGCCCTTATTTTTTTCGGGTCACGGGCCGCACACCCTTCGGCACAAAAGGAACCGCTTCCGACCCCGTGCAGGGAATGGGCTGGGATCCTTTGCCCATCGCTGGCCCTTCTATTTCCGCTATCTTTCCTTCTGAGGGCGGCAGCTTTGATATTAGCTGGACTTTTCCCGCGGATATTGCCATCATCTCGGGCTTTCAGGTCTTCCGGGCGCGCAAAGATGAGGGCCCCTACGAGCCGATCAGCGAGCGACTAGCAGCAGACGCCAGGTTTTTCCGCGATCCCGCCCCCATGCCTAGTAATTATTACCAAGTGACGATGTACGACCAATACGAGCGCACCCTGTCTTCCTATTCCGTACTCGCCCAGCCAGACGACTCCATACCGCCGGCCCCGCCCACCAACCTGCGCGGCATCATCTTGAAGGACGGCCGCGTAATAGTGAATTGGGATGAGAACACTGAACCCGATCTGCTAGGCTACCGCATCTGGATATCCAACCAGCCAGAAGTGGAATATACCTTGGCAACGGGGGAACCGCTGAGAACCAACTATTTCATCGGCACCACCACGCTGAACACCCTCAGCAGCGAGCTGTATGTGAAAGCTACCGCCCTGGATATACGGCACAATCCTTCGGCTTTTACAGAATATGCGGTGCTGCTGCGGCCAGATACGATACCGCCTTCCGCACCACTGCTTACCGACCTTCAGGCCGATACCAACCAGATCATCCTCTATTGGGCACAAAGCCAGGCGCCTGACATAGCTCGCCACGAACTCTACAGAAAAGCCGTGAAAGATACTACTTGGCAGTTATTGGCTACCTACCCAGCTCCCGAACAAGCAGACGTGAAAAGCTATCAAGACGTCGGTCTCCCTAGAGGCGAACCCTACGAATATCGCCTAGATGCCATCGACCGCTCGGAGCTGAGAGCGGCTTCTAAAACACTGGAAGGCCGGGTAATCGACAACTTCATCCGCCGCGGGATACAAAATCTAAAAGCGACTGCTGATCGGCGGGCGCATCAGATCACCCTTGCTTGGAGCTATGAGCCCGAGAATACGGCCTTCGATCACTTTGAAATATACCGCGCTACCCGAAATGGCGATTTTCAATTGATTGCTACGGCCGACCGGCAACAAGCAAGTGAGAAAAGCGGAAGAAGAGGGTTAAATACCTACACCTTCACCGATACAAAGCCGCTGACGAGGAATACGGCTTATCGCTACCAGATAAAGGCGCTCTACACCGATGGTGGACAGTCTCCCTTGAGTGCTGCCACAGCAATAGATTTCTAGCCCTACCCCCATCCCAATAAAAAAGGCTGGCAGTACCCACCAGGCTGCTGCTAGCAAAAAAGATAAGTTATGAGACTTCTAATTTTTTTCTTCCTTTTCTTGCTAAGCTATACCACGGCATGGGCACAGCAAAGCATACAATATGAGATGAAGTTGCTGCGGGTGTATCAAAACTACCCCCACAATGATCCTGGCGGGCCTGATATTACTTGGAAAGCCAGGGGTATCATCAATGGTTTGGGGGTGAACCCGATTTCAGGTGCCACCGCAGAACTGCACTTGCCGAACATACAATCGACGGGCTGGTTCGATGCTGGGGGGCAGACGATTGTTTCGGGAACGATCCCTTACGATGCAGGGAATACCTTTAATCTGTGCAGCGATAATATTTCGGTTAGGTTAGAATTAGAAGGTTGGGAGGACGATTGTGGCAATGTGTTTGAATTTACAAACAGCTGCGATGACCACCGCTTTGGCGCCATTGGTAATGCTGTGGGGAATGCTAAAATAAATCCAGGTTCTGGGATCACGCGGGTATTCGAGCTCATTAATTTTTCAACGGGCTTTCAGAATCCTTACTATGGCTTTGAGGTGAGTGTTACTTATACGCTAACGAATGGCTTGCGCGAGGCGATCTACGCTGGGGATATCAATGGAGGCCCTATAGTTGATGTGTGTGAGGACGGTAGTTATTTTGTGTTTGCCCGCACGGGGCCTGGGTTTAGTGGTGGTTTTTTTGAGTTTCAGCGCTCCGATAACGGTGGCTCGACCTGGACAACGGTGCAGATGAGCGCTTCGCCAGCTTATCGGGTGACGGCTACTCTCAATCCTAGTGTCTTGTATCGAGTGCGACTAAGGGGTGGCTTCGGTTGTTTGGGCTACGGCAACGACGATGGCTGGCTGACACCCGCAGGGGCAAATAATCTGCGCATATTGCCCATTTTTGATGCGGATGCTGTTAACTATTCCGTGCAGTCATCCTGTTCAAGTGATGAAAACGGCAGTATTACCGTAAGCAGTGTGGATAATCTTCCGGCTGGTACGCCGATAACGATGCAGCTCAGCTCGGTAGATGATCCTTTTTTCATTATTCCTGGTGCGAATGCTAACCTGGTGACACCCCCTCACACCTGGTCAGGGTTGGCGCCCGGTCGTTACAAGATCAATGTAACACAGGTGTCTTTGAATGGAGAAAATTTGACTACGGGGCAGTGTACCCGAGATATACCTGTAACGATTGAGCCGATCACTCTGCCTTCTTTTACCGCGGTGCTGCCTAATGCACCGGCTTGCGGAGGGAGTGTAGGATCCGTAACGGCCATCATTAGTAATTACAACGCCAGCTCGGTACACAGCTGGGAGGTTTTTGCGGTGGGCAACCCTAGTATCGCGGTAGCCAGCAGCACCACCCAAGCATCTACGGTAGAGATAGGTGGTTTAGCGCCAGGTGATTATTATATTCGGCTTACGCTAAACGGTATTTGCTCGGTAGATTCTAGTCCGTTTACAGTGGCTAGCCCTCCGGCTGCTACAAGCGGTAGTGTACAAGTTGTTCCTCAGGGGGCTACTGATGTGTTGTGCCCGGGAGATAGGACAGACGTGAACTTCAACGTTGGCGCCACTTCGGGACAGAATGCGGTGCGCGTGTATTTTTCCTCGGCTTTAAACAACGTCTTGGTTTCGGGGGCAGCTAGCCCGGGAGCCCCCTTCAGTGCGCAGCTTCTGCAAGGTAACTACACGGCTATCTTCCAGCGAGATGATAGTGGCTGCGAAGCGTCTGTGGATTTCACAGTAACAGGCCCTGCGAGCGGACTAGAAGCAACGGTGAGCGCCACAACAGCAGCGACAGCCTGTATGCCAATGGGTGGGGGGCTGACGCTCAGTATTAGTAATGGCGCAGCGCCCTACAACTTTATTATTGCTGGTGAGGTAAAAACACCAGCTAGTGTAAGCGGTAGTACCTACTCATTTACGGGCCTTTCTGCTGGAAATGGAACCTATCGGGTGGTAGATGCCAATGGCTGTGAAACAAGTGGTAGTTACAGTATTGCAGGTAGTTCAAGTATAAGTATAAATGTCCCAGATTTTCCTTTGATACCTAGGACAACCTGCAATGGGGGGAGTGATGCTTGGCTGTCTTTTTGGATTGGAGGCGGCACAGCGCCCTACACTTATAGGGTAGAGGGCTTGGATACAGAATACCTTGGCCCAGTAGGTGGATTTATCTCTAATGCAATTGTAAGACCGAACCTACCGCCCGGAACTTATACGATCTACGTGAGAGACGCTGATAATTGCGAGGAATCAAAAACAATAGTTTATGAGGAGAGGCCAGAAATACGCATTAATCAGGTGGAAATTGGTCCTGCCAGTGTCTGTAATGCTGGTTTTAGAAATGTAAAACTATATGTAACAGGTTTGAGTCGTTTTGATCTCTTCGGTTCTCCTTGGCAGCAGACGATTACTTACGGTAGCCTTGCGGGTGGGCCGACTACCTTTCTTCCTAGCCAAGTACTAGAAGACCCTAACGACCCCGACGGGGTAATTATCGATATTGGTGATCATGGAGGAAATAAGGTTTTTCAAGTACGCCAAGACAAGGATAATCCTGGTGGCATCTATCTCGGTGTTCCTTTAAATGTGGAGGGATATTGTTTCTCAAATGTAGTATCTGTTCCCTCCACGGCCTTCTCGCCTGCTCCACAAGTTGCTATTACCACTGACTTTGTTTCACCCACTTGTCCTGGGGAAACAAATGGGAGTTTTACCGTCAATTATACAGGTGGGGAGCCAGGATATGAGCTGCAATTGATACAATTTGCCACCCGCTTTCCAATTAGCAATCCTACCGTTAGAGGCACGGTAGTGCTAGAAAATAGTGGACCGGGAAGCCATACCTTCACAGGTCTAGCAGCAGGTTTTTATGGCGTTCAGATTCGTACGGCCATTGCAGATGGCGGAGCCAGCAGTCTGCCTAGCTCTTGTACTTTTCGTTTTCCTAACTGGGACCTAAGTCTTTTTATAAGTCCCTATACACTAACGGAGCCTAACCCAATCAGCATCAACACAATTACCACTACGGAGCCACTGCAATGCGACCTTACAGGAGGGCAAATTTCAGTGCAGTCTGTATCAGGCGGAACACCGCCCTATATGTATTCCATCGATGGGGTGAATTACAGTAGCAGTAATCTACTACCAGCCATAAGCCAGAACACCGTATATGTGCGAGATGCTAATTTTTGTGAGGCGGCAGTATCTTATCTGGTTGAGGATATAGCTCCGTCTAGCTTATCCATAAACTTTACACCTGATCCGCCAATAGATTGTATTCTGCAAGGCTTAGGTACTTTTACCATCACACCCGGAGCATCGCCATACATAATAGCGTATTCCGCTGATGCTTTTTTTGAACCTACTTTCGATCTTGTTGACCCTGTGATTATTTACACATCAAGTACTTCCGTATCGGTAAGTGGTCTTATACCTGGCACTTACTATGTCAGAGTAACCGATGCAGACCAATGTACGTTTTTTAGTAACTTCACTGTCCCGCAGGCTTCTGCACCCCCCATAGAAGCTTTTACATCCGCCAAAACCCAACAGAGCTGCCCAGATACCAATGATGGTGCCCTCACTGTTACGGTGCAGGGAGGAACGCTGCCTTATCAGATTACCTACGATGGCATTAGCAATGCAGGGGCTAGTTTGAGCTTAAACAACTTAGGACCCAGTACCTACGCCTTCGATATTACCGATGCTGCAGGCTGTACCTACACCCACGAAGAAAGTATTGAAGCGGCCACGGTTATTCGCCACGATCAGAGCTATACGGCTGTTGGCCCTTGTCTTGACAGTGGCAACGGCAGCGTGACCATTAGCCCGGAGGGCGGTCAAGCCCCCTACACCATCACCTGGGAGGATGGAACGCCCTCCCAAACCGTGGGATTAGGGGGGGATTTTATTCGCAGCCAACTCAACAGGGAAGAATATACTTTCACTATCACCGACGCGAGCGGATGTTTTTTAGTCTCTAGTGTTTACCCGCCGGGGCCGGATACGCAGTTTGAGCTTAGCCTCGGAACGGTCGTCCAAGCTTCCT
>DAITME010000052.1:0-31405 GCA_036835305.1 Lewinella sp. | reverse complement strand
CCGTCATAGAAATCATCAACGCCGCCTTCGCAGGCATCCCCTACGAGCATTGGCAAAAGGAGAATGAGCATTTCTACCACGCCCTCGTACACCTGATTTTTAGCCTGCTCAATACCTACATCCGCTCGGAATCCCACACCGCCCGCGGCCGCTGCGATGCCCTAGTGGAAACAGCCGACCACATCTATGCCTTCGAGTTCAAGCTAGATAAAACAGCCGAAGAGGCGCTACAACAAATCCACGATCGTGGCTACCTGGAGCCTTATGCCGACTCCGGGAAAGAGCGCATCGCCGTGGGCATCAATTTCTCGACGGAGAAAAAACAGGTAGAGGGTTATTTGTGGGAGGAGCTTGTTTAGCGAGGGGGGGGAGCGTCCTCGCTAAGGAAAAAGGACGCAATAAACATGGCTCTTCTAGGTGATTCTTGCTCCTGCACGCAGTGCCCGCCTCCATACCCAGACGGGCGTGCCGGCGGACACGGTGGGTCTGGGTTCTAGTAGGGCGTAAGCTACCTGAAAAAAATGGGAATACGGCATAACAATAGTCTCTTGAAATGCCTATATTTGTAAACGATGAAAGAGAAAATAAACATTCAACAACTAGGCGGCCGCTTGTCCATTAGCTGGCGGTGGCACAGCAGCATAGATTATTTCTTGCTATTTTTTTCTGTTTTATGGAATGGTGGAGTAGGCTTTGCAGCGATAGCTATGCTAGCCAACGGTGAGCTTCCCTGGATGCTGAGTATTCATTTGGCTACGGGTTTCTTCGTCGCTTACTTCACCGCTGCTCGCTTTTTGAATACTACCGAGATAAGCGTAGATCACAGGCAACTAGAAGTAGCACATGGCCCCATTCCTTGGTTTGGCAACAAAATACTGCCCAGCAACACGCTGCAGCAACTGTTTGTGGTGCAGGAAGGGCATGAAAAAGCAGGAAATAAAACCACTCTACTCTACAGCGTAAAAGCCAATAGGAAAAACGATAAGCCCATTACCATCGTGAGTAGTATCCGGAGCCAAGAAGTGGCATTAGATATAGAAAGGCAAATAGAACAGTATTTGAAAATACCGGATGAGGCCGTGACAGCGCCTACGAATCCGCTGGAAAAAATGTTAAGGGAGAAATTTCCCCAGCTCGAATTGCCCGATACGGGCCCCATCAACGAAGGCAAAGAAGTTTATACCGGCTCCTCCTCTACCGTTATTCCTGCACCGCGCCGGCTCGACACACAGCAAGAGCTTTTATCCAGAGGCCGGGGCACCTCCCTGCGCTTAGACGAGGAGGAGTTGCAATTGCTGGATTTTACGCAGTTGGACTGGTCCAATGGCACCACCGACCGCCAAGCCTTCTTACAAGACAGCAAGGGACAGCGCAGAGCCATCTACGCCGAAGATCGCGGTCATCGGGGCTTCCAGTACCTCGAAGAACGGGCACTGAAGGAAGAAGAATATCAATTGCTTGGGCTAGATGAGCGCGTAACACCGCCACAGAGTCTCCAGAATGGAAAAGATAAGTACTACCAGCGCGAAGCCATTCACGGCTTCGCTTACCCCGACAATGGCCGCCCTCAAAGCGTACAACAATGGATCTATTTCACCACGGCTGGCCCCGATCGCTTCCGCGTAGTGAAAGTACCGGGCAAGCCACTGGCAGTCTATATCCAAGAGCCCGTAGCCGAGCCCGTGTTAGCTACTCGGTAACGATGGGTGCCCCCAGCAATTTATCGGGGATACCGAAAGCTTCTACCAAGGCAGCTGCTTCTGGTCGTAGCTCCGCGCAAAGCATATCCACTAGGCGCGTAATCGCCTTACTCTTTTGCCCACTGAGGTAGTCGTGTTCCAAAAACCAGCCATTGTGGCGTTCTATGGTATGTAGGGCATACAATGCAATCGTTTTCTGCATAACGGCTTTGGTGGGCGGGTCTTCTATTTTATCTATGCGCTGTAGGCTTCGCCCGATGACGATGCGCTCCACATAGGCCTCTGCGGCAGCCATCATATGGGTTTGGCATCTCAGGCCCGCATCGAAAGCACTCAGTCCGCTTTTAAGGTAGGTCCGGAAGCGCTGTGCCAGTGTGCTGGTAAGGCGACGATGCCGAAAGCGCAGCGCATTCTGGTAGAAAGCCGGTGTATCCAGGCTGGCGCGATCCGTTTGGCGAATAACGAAGGGGTTTTGCTCCGTCACCACGGTATTGATGCGGCGCCCCATATACTTAATCACCGACCAGTAGCCATCTTCCGAGAGTTCCTTCTTGAAATCGGAGAGCACGGATTTAGCGACTAGTTGCATTAGCACATTATTATCACCTTCAAAGGTAGTGAAGATATCAGTATCCGCTTTTAGATCGGCGAAGCGATTCTCGGTTAGGTATCCCTTACCGCCGGTGGCTTCTCTACATTCTTGTATGCAATCGGTAGCAAACCAGGTGGCGTAGGCTTTTAGTCCAGCGGCCATTGCTTCTACTTCCTGGGCGTCTTTTTCACTTTGGTGAAGGTAGCGATCTAGCAGATAATCAAGGGCAAACTGTATGGCATAGGCTTTAGCCAAACGGGGGATGAGCCGGCGTTGCTGGTTGGGGTAGTCTAAAATCAGGGTTTCTGGCTTAAAGGGATCGGCAGCAAACTGCCGGCGCTTGAGGCCGTATCGGATAGCGATCGTAAGAGCCGACTTAGCTGCACTCATACCTGCTCTTGGCACGCAAACGCGCCCTCCAACCAGCGTACCTAGCATCGTAAAGAAGCGGCGAGAGGGGTTTTCTATGGGGCTGTAGTATTGCCCCGCCGCGTCGATACCTCCAAAGCGATTGAGTAGATTTTCCTTGGGTACCCGCACTTGATCAAACCAAATACGGCCATTATCCACACCATTTAAGCCCATTTTGTAGCCATTGTCCTTTACCGTGACGCCGGGCAATAATTGGTGATTTTCATCGCGGAGCGGTACCACTACGGCATGCACCCCTTGGTTTTCACCTTCTACAATGAGCTGCACGAAAACAGCCGCTAACTGGGCGTGCATCGCATTGCCGATGTACTCCTTGCCTGCTGCATAGCCGGGGGAGTGAACAATTAATTCTTGCGTAGCCGGGTCATACACGGCCGTTGTTTCCAAGCCGCGCACATTGCTACCATGCCCCGTTTCGGTCATCGCAAAACAACCAGGCAGCGCCAGCGTTCCTGTATCTTTCAGATAACGATCGTGGTGTTCTTTTGTCCCTAGGTTGGCAATGGCACCTCCCCACAGGCCAAACTGCACTCCAAATTTGATGGTGAGGCTCAAATCGTGGTAGGCTAGCGTTTCGAAAACAGCCGCGTAGCTGCCCATATCGTTTTGTCCGCCGTATTCCTTGGGGAAAGCTAGCGCTCCGAAGCCCTCGGTGCCCAAGCTTTTAGCCCAGGCCAAGACCTGCTCTCGATACGCTTCTTTGATGCGTTGGGTGCTGCGCCCGAAGGCTACTGTTTGCAGTTTTTTCTTTGTTTTCGCGATGATGGGGGCATATGCTCCTTCCAGAAAGGATTGCAGCAAGCCTGTATTGAAACTAGCGCTCTCTTGGGGCGGCTGGGGCTTTTCCCGTTGGTCATAATCCGCAAACAACTGCCGAAAAGTAGCCTCTTCTACCCCTCCCAAATTTTTCTCCAATAAAGCAAACTTCGGCAGGTAGCTTTCCCAATCTATTGCCTCTTGGGTGATGGCCTCTTTACCGAGGGCCACACACAAAGCAGCTAAACCAACGGCTTCGGTGTTGGGCAGGCTATCGGCTACCCGCTTAATTTCGATCTCCCATTGCTTGAAGCGCTCCCGCTGGGGTGGCTGCGCCGGATCGCTCCAAGCCATTAAAGTCTTCTTATCAGCCTTCGTTAAAAAAGGCAAATCTGCGGCCAAAGAGCGCAAAGCATTGATTTCCTGTATATTCAAATGCTGATCTGCCCAAGCAGCGTACAACAAGGGCAGCATCGCGCGCAAACCAGACGAATAAGCATGGAGGGGTGGGTTGGTGGACATGATCGCTCGTTTTATTTTATAACAGTCCCGCAGACCGAGAGGTTGGCCTTCCTGAAAAGTAGCTAGGAAAATAGAAAATTACCTATCTTTGCTCATCTTACATACCAACCAACAATGAAAAACCAAGCATATCCCTTTGCCGTGGCACTCGCCACCCTATCCCTGTGGCTACTTTTCAGCAGTTGCAAACAAGACGCAGGAAAGACCCCCAACGAACAAGGCGTAGATCCTTCCATCCTCTCCTTCAAGCGCACCGAAAACACGCTCTACCTCAATCTAGCCGCCGAGCCTCGATCCCTCAATCCGCTCCTGACAGTACAGGGCTACGACCGTTATGTCCACGAGCAAATATTGCAGTCACTCAATGGACAAGATCCCCTCACCTTCCAGCCAGTGCCTTTGCTGGCAGGGCTACCAGAAGTATTGCCCAACGATCAAAATGGCATGGATCATACCTATGACATACAAGAAGGAGCCACCTGGCCCAATGGCAGTCCCGTTACCGCTGCCGATGTGGTTTTCACGCTCAAAGTTTTGTTCAACCCACTCGTCAATGCCGCCCCCTACCGCCCCTACTTCGATATGATCAGCAATGTCGTCCTCAGCCCGGGAAACGAGCGCCGCATCAAAATAGAGACCAAGCAGGCTTACATCCTCTCCCAAGCAGCTATCGGATCCCTACAAATCTATCCAGCATATGCCTACGACCCCGAGGGGCTACTACAAAACATCCGACTATCCGACCTGCTCAACCCTAGTATTGCCCAGAAACTAGCCGAGACAGACAATAATCTACAAGCCTTTGCCGAACAGTTCAACGATGCCGCTTGGGGCCGAGACCCCGATAAAGTAGTCGGCAGCGGCCCTTATCAACTCGTAAGTTGGGAAGCTGGCCAAAGCATTCGACTGGAAAAACGGCCCGACTACTGGGCAAAAAACAGCCAAGAAAGCCTGCTCAAAGCAGGTCCTGAAGCCATTGTTTATAATTTTATCCGCGATGGCGTCACCGTGGCCAATGCCATCCGATCACAAGAACTCGATGCCGCAGCAGAGATAGAAACCGCCCTCTTTCAAGAAATGCAAACAGAAAGCAGCACCCGCGATTTCTACGAGCTGCCCACCGTCAGCGGCTATAAATATTACAGCCTACTCCTCAACACCCAAGACCCCAAGTTGGCGGATAAACGCACACGCCGAGCGCTCGCGCACTTGGTAGATGTGGACAATATCATAGAAAACCTCTACGGCGGTATGGCACAACGCATCACAGGCCCCATACTGCCACAAAAAGATTATTACAATCAAGACCTGCAGCCGCTTCCCTACGCTCCTGAAACAGCCGCCTCCCTGCTGGCAGCAGCTGGCTGGAGCGATAGCAACGGAAATGGTATTTTGGATAAAGACATAGAGGGAACGGTTCAAGAACTGGAACTGGAGATTATGTCCTTTTCCTCCGAAATCAGCAAGAACATAGCGCTCCTCCTGCAAGAAAGCGCCGCGGCCATCGGGGTAAAATTAAGTGTTAACCTGCTAGAGCCAAAAGTCCTGGTAGGTCGGCTTAATAGCGGCGACTACCACATTGCCACCATGGGAGCCGGCAGCGATCCGGGGCTAGACGATCTTACCCAAGTTTGGTCCACTAAATCCGTACCGCCAGCTGGCACCAACCGCACTCGCTTCGGCAATGCCAAAAGCGACCAACTCATCAACCAAATTCGCACTACCCTCAACGAAAAGGAACGCCATGCCCTCTATCAAGAAATACAAACAATGATCTACAACGAACAGCCCATGATCTTCCTCTTTGCCCCCGACGAACGCATGGCGCTATCCAAGCGTTTTAAAGCGGAACCCACGTCCATCGCACCAGGCTACAAGGCCAACAGCTTCGCACAACAAGATTGGAATATCCAGTAG
The DNA here is from genome assembly GCA_036835305.1 of Lewinella sp. GTDB lineage: Bacteria > Bacteroidota > Bacteroidia > Chitinophagales > Saprospiraceae > Neolewinella. The sequence continues at coordinate 25,486 of DAITME010000052.1, read as the reverse complement.
AAGAGGAACAACATCCAAGTGTTTGGGCAGCCTCTACAGGAGATTCCCAAGCCAGTATAACCAGCAATACTCAAATCAATTTCATGCCCGCTTCTCCATTTTTCGCGCTGCCGCTTTTGCTTCTTGGCTTATGTTCGCTACAAGCACAAACCGATCAAAGCAGCTTGGTAAGCCAGGATACAAGCATCTACCAGATCGCTGATGAAATGCCGCGCTTCCCAAGCCCTTGCGAACAGCTAGACACCACTCAAATAGCCATTGCCCAATGTGCTCAGGAAATGCTACTGCGCTATATTTCTTCCCGTGCCCTCTACCCACAGGAAGCACGCGAAGCAGGTATCCAAGGCTCGCCAGTAGTGACTTTCATCATAGAGAAAGATGGCCTGATCAACAATCCCAAAGTGGCGCGCGATCCCGGTGGCAATCTGGGTTTAGCCGCCTTACAAGCCGTATTAGCCATGCAGCGGGAAGTGCGCTGGATCCCCGCTAAAATTAAAGGGGAAGCCGTCCGCTTCCTCTTCACCTTACCCGTCCGATTTAAACTCGAAGATCCTAAGCCCTATAGGCTTGTGGGGCGTGACACGGTCTATATTGAACTCGATGAAGCCCTCGGCTACCAAGGCGGCAGCGAAGCCCTCCAGCAATACTTCGAAGAGAAACTCCGCTACCCCGAAGCCTACCGAGATAGCTGTTATATCGGGCAAATGGACGTGCAGCTCCTTGTTCAACCAGACAACAGTGTACGCATCCTCGATCTCACCGACTATAATGACCTGGGCTTTGAGTTTTGGTACGAAGCCATTCATGTCTCTACCTCCAGCTTCGGCCGCTGGGTGCCGGCCAAATACCAAGGCCGAACTGTCCCCTCCGCCTTCGATGTGTCGCTCAATTTTATCCCCGTCTCTCCTAGTTGTAAAAACACGGTAGAAAACTACCAGGTAGCCATGAACTTAGCCAGAGAGGCCAACGAATTGATAGAAGCAGAAAAAAGAGAAGCCGCTATTGCTAAACTGGGGGAAGCCTTAGAACTGTTCCCCCACAACGGTCAATTGCTTATTCTTCGCGGCCAAACCTTGCTGGATGCCAACCAACTAGCCGAAGCATGTGTTGATCTGTCAAAAGCTAGGCGCATTGCGCTGGTCAATTGGTTCGATGCCATCCTACCACTCATTTGCCGCCCTGAATAGCCCTAGCTTTTGTCTAAACTTTCCTAACCAAGTACAAGCACATTATTTTGCAAAGCTGGCTCCCCATCCCCCCCCACCACGATTTTAGCCTACACAACCTCCCCTTTGGCATCTACTCTCACGAAAACCACGAACGCCGTGCAGGAGTAGCCATTGGCGACTTCGTTATCGATCTCCAGCGATGCCACAATCTAGGGTTTTTCCAGCATCTGTTACCAAGGGAAAGCAATTTCTTCAAAAAGAAGACGCTGAATAAATTTATCGCCCTCGGTAAAAAGACAACCAACGGCGTGCGCGCCGCCCTCCAAGCAGAACTTTGCAAGCCCGACTCTTTGCTGCGCAAGGAAGCCCTTGGCTTGCTCATTCCAATGGCCGAGGTGACCATGCACCTACCCGTAAAAGTAGGTGACTATACCGATTTCTACAGTAGCCGCGAACACGCCACCAATGTAGGCAAAATGTTCCGCGACCCCGAAAACGCCCTCCTCCCCAACTGGCTGCACCTACCCGTCGGCTACCACGGCAGAGCCTCCAGCATTATCCCCAGCGGCCAGGATATTCACCGCCCAATGGGGCAAACCCTGCCCAAAGACGCCCAACAGCCTGTCTTCGGCCCTACTAAAAGACTCGACTTCGAACTAGAGATGGCCTTCATCATCGGGAAGGATAGCGAACTCGGCCAACCCATCAGCACCGCCGAAGCCGAAGACTATATCTTCGGCCTCGTGCTCTTCAACGACTGGAGCGCCCGCGATATACAGAAGTGGGAATATGTCCCCTTGGGGCCTTTCCTAGCCAAAAATTTCGCTAGCTCCATCAGCCCTTGGATTGTGCCCCTCGAAGCACTCGAGCAGCTGCGCGTAGCCGGCTACGAGCAAGAAAATCCCACACCACTACCCTATTTGCAATACGAAGGCCATAAAAATTATGACGTCCATTTGGAAGTAGCTATCCAAACAGCAAATGGAGTAGAAAGTACCATTAGTCGGTCTAATTTCCGCCACCTCTACTGGACGATGGTACAGCAACTCGCCCACCATACCGTCGGCGGCTGCAATGTGCGCGTGGGCGATATGCTAGCCAGCGGTACCATCAGTGGACCCGACGAAAGTTCCTTTGGCTCGATGCTGGAACTAAGCTGGGGAGGGAGTAAAAAAGTACCCCTCGCAGGTGGCGAAAGCCGCACCTTCATCGAAGATGGCGATACGGTTGTGATGCGCGGCTACGGAGAAAAAGACAGCCAACGCATCGGCTTTGGCGAGGTTCGTACCAAGGTTTTACCCGCAAAAAAAATCTAGTATGAAACACGCTTCCCTTTCGCCCGCCGATTTGCCCACAGCGCAACTGCACGCTACCCTCTTGGCAGGCATAGCACCGCGGCCTATTGCCTTCGTAAGCACCATAGACCTAGACGGAAACATCAACCTTAGCCCCTTCAGCTTCTTCAATATATTTGGTAGCAACCCGCCCACCGTCATTTTTAGTCCGGCCCGGCGCGTGCGCGATAATACCACCAAGCATACGCTAGATAACCTGTTGGAAGTAGCCGAGTGTACCATCAATATAGTGGATTTTTCTATGGTGGAGCAGATGTCCTTGGCTAGCACGGAATACGATAAAGGGGTCAATGAATTTCTAAAAGCAGGGCTCACGCAGGAGCAGAGCTTGCTCGTAAAGCCCCCCTTCGTAGCCGAAAGCCCTATGGCGCTGGAGTGTAAAGTCCAGCAAATCATTCCCACCGGCCAGGAAGGGGGGGCTGGTAATTTAGTCATCGCCCAGATCGTCCACATCCATCTGCGCAAAGACACCCTCAACGAGCAAGGCACCCCCGATCCAGATCTCCTCGACCTCGTGGGCCGCATGGGGGGCGAATATTATGTGCGCGCTTCTAGTAATGCCCTCTTCGAAATCCCCAAGCCGCTGCGCGAAAAAGGCATCGGCGTAGATGCCCTGCCCATCGCCATTCGCCACAGCCTCATCCTCAGCGGTAATGATCTAGGCCGCCTCGGGAACATCGCCCGATTCCCTAGCGAGGAGGAACTGGAAAATATGCGCCAACAAAATGTATGGCAAAGCCCCCCCAATAGATCAACCGAAGATCTGCTCGCAGCTCGCCATCAGCATGCCAAAGCACTGCTCGCCCAAGGACAAAGTAGGGAGGCACTTATTTATTTGTTGGCTTAAACACTGCTCCTCTCTAGTATGCACTGCTCCTGCACTTGTGCCCGTATTGGGGCGTGAGCCATGAAAATACCCGTCAGTAGCCTACGAAAACCTCTACTCCACCAGCTTACCGTCCTTATAGATTCGCTCCTGGATGAGTTCTTCTTGCTCGTTGTACCAGCGCATGGGGCCATCCTGCAAACCGTTTTTGTACTCCACACTCTGATTGACTTTTCCATTTTGGAGGGTATGAGAGCGGAGCGTCCCGTGTAGCTCACCATTTTTATAGCTGGCCGTGAGTTGGGGGTGGCTAGCTCGGAACTCGGCATAATTCCCTTCCAGTTTGCCGTGTATGTAGTAGGCAGATTTCACCAAACGCCCCACTTGGTCTATCTCTAAGTAAGCACCATGTAGAACACCATCCAAGTAGTTTTCTACCTTCACCGGGGCAAATTTTTCATCGGCATAGTAGAGCCAGCCACCTTGCTTTTTACCATTCTCAATCAAGCCAATACTTAGCAAATTACCAGCATCGTTGATGTGTTTAGCCAACTGTGCCTGGGAGCCTTCCACGGCTTCGAGTTGGTAAAAGCTAAACTCCGCCCCCACTTCGGCTGTGCCTTTAGGTTCGGGCGAAGCATCAGGAGCACTACAGCTCCCCAGTGCGAATAGAAAAAGAAAGCATATCGTTTTTTGCATAGCTGTTTGGATTTTTTGATTCGCCTTTTGCGTTGCCCCTTCAGGAGCTTATCTAAGCAAATCTATTTTTGGTTAGGCGGCAGCCCCCATTGCTCCGCGAGCTCAGCCAGTCGCTTTTGTTTTTCGGGTTCCCGCAGCGCGATGTTGGTAGCTGTCCAGTAGGTATGTTTGCTCAAGAATTGAATCTGCAGGTGGTTCCACTCTTCTTCTGTTTCCAGCAAATGGTAAGCCTTCAGTTCACTGAATAGCCGACCACCAATACTGTAAAAGTCTTCGCGCCCCAGATAATCTAGGTCAGCATCGCAAATAATTTCTTCGAGGGTCGTTTTTGCTTGCTGAGGGACTTTGGTAGCCATGATCATGCCACAGATCGTCTCTATGGCTTCTGTTGAAAAGCCAAGTGAGCCGAGGTCTTTTTCAGCCATGCGGCAGCCCAAGCGCTCATGATCTCGGTTGCTAATCAAGAAGCCCGCATCGTGGTAAGAAGCCGCTACCTTCAGAAGGCGCAATTCCTCATCGCTCACCCCCTCCGCACGCCCAAGACTTACGACCCTGTCTAGGACATCCAGCGTATGCGCATAGCTGTGGTAAGAAAGCTTTGCGGGCAATCCCACTTGTAAGCGCTGAAGAATATTCGCTATGGCCGCCTGCTCATCCATTAGGCAGCTTATTCTGCGGTGGTAGGCTCGCCATCCAACAGGAGCACACCAGAGGCCATGAACTTTAGCTCTTTCTTAGGTTCGGTGATAGCGGCTACCTCTTCGGCAGACTTCCCAGCATCCTCGGCATAGTGTTGTAGTTCCTCTACAGACGTGATGGCGTAGTAGGCCTCGCCCGTCATGATCACCTCCCGGCCAGCAATGTCCTTGGGCATAAAAAAGCCATAGTCCTTGAATTTTACCATCATTTCCTCGTCTCCAGCGATGGTCATCCAGCAGCCTTTGGCTTGGCAAACTTCCACCACCTGGCCTTTTACACTCACGGCTTTTAAGGTATCGGTATCCGCCAACAATTGGCCGAGTTCCGTCAGGGAAAGGGCGTCGGAGAAATCTTCTTCGGCACCAAATATCTGGCCAGCGCGATCCACTGCTTCCTTGGTGGTTTCTACCACTTCTCCAGCAGCTTCAGCCGCATTATTCTGACAGGCAAAAGCAAAGATCAATAGGCTAAAAAATAATAAGTAACGCATAGGTTTGTCTTTAAAATATTGATGCCCAAGACCACAGCTGCCTATTTTGAGACTCTACAGCTTGTAGCTTTAAGCTGAATACAACCACAAAAGTAATACAATTTCTTATTCCTCGGCTCCTGTTGGCACAACTTCTTATACTCGTTTGTGCTTTCACAGACTGTTTGCGCTCGCTCTACTGAACCCACATCCAGCGTGTCCCTTACGGAAACGGGCGCACCAGTCTCTGGGCGCGTATGTGCAGGCGGGAGGCAAGTGTGCGGGAGCAAAGATATGACTGAGGAGCAAAGTTCTGAAAAAACCCAGGAAAAATGGTCAGTTGGACCGGTCCAACGATGCTTCTCAGGCCGGTTGGATACATCCAACTGACCAATTCAGACTATTGGACGCATCCAAGTACCTCCAACAAAGTGTTTTCATTCCGAACTACAACGGGTTAGCTTCCAATAGCCCTGCTCAAAAAAGAAAACACTTGTGTTGAGCGGCGTCGAAACAAGGCTCCTGTACACACGCATCTAGGGATCGGTACAGCCGCCGAAATATCTGATGGGTTTGGGTACTCGCTGAGCGCATACCTCGTGGCTACGAGCGTTTTACTGATACATGATCAAATCGGTGATGTAGGCTCCGTTGTAACCCAGATCGATTAATTTTTTTCGCAAAGCTTCTGCTTCTTTTTTATCGGTGAAGCTTTCCCGACTTTCTACTACCCATACTTGTTCGCAGGGGCGGTACCTAGCCAGCAGCGTAGGGTGAAAAGGGAAGTCGCGTGGGTCAGTTGTACGCAATATCGCTACTTGTACTTTGTAGGCCTTCACAGGCTCGGTTGCAAAGCGTGGTAGGGGTGGCAAGGGGGAGCCTCCAGGGGGCACCACCACATTTCCGTAAGTGGAAGGAAGTTCGTCGCAATAAGCAGGACGCTGTTCCTGGGCAAGAAGATGAAGGCCCACCGTCATAAAGAGTGTAAGGATGACAATTCGCATAGTGAAATTAATTTTGTGGGGGCGTTTGCAACAACAAATCTAACATTTATTAACAACAGCATAGAAAAATATTAAAATTTTAACCCATTTACAGATCAAAAGAAGCAAAACTGACTGTAAACACCATCAAAATGCTTTCAAAATACTCACTTTGATTTCTACTTTCCTGTTCAGTTCTCTCTGGCCTCCGGTGAGAATACCCATGCCTTTGATGCTTACTTGGGTAGTGCCAATGCCTTTACTTCGGAGGTAAGCACCTACCGCCCTCGCTCTGGCCTCCGAGAGTTGAAGGTTGTAGTCCTCGCCCCCGATATCATCGGCGAAGCCTAAAATTTGTACTGATTGTACATCCCCGTCTTGCAAATTGGCCACAAACAGATCGAGACTTTCTCGTTGTCTGGGTATCAGCGTGGCGTCATCGAAGCTAAAAAGTACAGAATAATTCTGAACCACCAGCACTTTTCTGGTTCTTACCGTATCCTCACTGGGTGGAGGCGGTGGAGGCGGTGGTGTGGGACTTATCTGGATGGTATCGGGCGCCTTACTTTGCTGTAGTAGCAGATCTACTCGGTAGGGATACTGGTTTTGCCACCTCGGAATGGCGAAGCTATTACGATAGGGCAGGTAATCGCTTGGCTGGGTACCGAACTCCAACACTTCATCGCTGCCAACGCAGAGGAAGAAACGCCCGCTGGCATTGGTCATGTAAGTAGCGCCGCCATTGATTTTTACCGCCTGCTGCCCGATAGCCATTCCGCTGAGGCTATCCAACAAATAGCCGGAGACATAGGTGATGGGCTCGCCGGTTAGTTTATCTGAAAGGGTGAAGGTGTAGATATCCAGCCCCCCCTCTCCGCCAGGGCGATCACTGGCAAAATAGCCCGTTTGGTTATCGGCTGTGAGGTGAAAGCCTAGTTCGCGGTGTGGGCTATTAACGGGCGGCCCCAAATTCACGGGATTAAACCACCGACGGCTAGAGGCATCCCACCAAGCCGCATAGATATCTTGATCGCCCAATCCGGGGTGGCCATCGCTAGAGAAGTAAAGGGTCTGCCCATCATTGCTCAGGAAAGGTGCTTCTTCGTTGCCCGCTGTGTTTACGGGTGCGCCCAAATTGATAGGTTTTTGCCAGCGCCCATCTTCGCCGAGGCTCGTTGTCCAAATATCACTCCCTCCTAACCCTCCTGGCCGCGTGGAAGCAAAAAATAACTTCCGCCCATCGCAACTTATTCCGGCTTGGCTTTCCCAGCTGTCGCTGTTGATGTAATCGGGCAGGGGTGTTACTTCCGTCACCTTACCATTCACCATCAAACCCGTGTAGAGGTTGCACCCTTTCATTTCGGTATCTTGATCGCGGCACTGGGTAAAATATACGCGCTCTCCATCTCTTACCAATGAAACCATCCCTTCCGGCTTTTTGGTGTTGAAGCTACTCACTTGGTTAGTGACCCAGTTATCTTGAGTAGTCGTGCGCTTAGCATAAATCAGATCTTCGTCGCCTTTATCATTTTGGCGCGTAAACCATAGCTCTCGGCCGTCGTTGGAGAAAAACGGAAAATAGTCGTTTTGAGCAGAATTAACCGGCCGGCTCAGCCGCACAATTCTAGTAGCATTGATAAAGGTAGCACTATCCAGCGTGATGCGTACCGCCCTAATTTTGTTGGGTAATTCCACCAGCGCTTCCCGCTCGTTGGGAAGCTCCCGCTCACCACGTATACCAAAATCTATTATCGGCCGACTTTGCAGCGCCTCGAACTTTCTGTAACTATGCAAGGCCAAATCTGGCCGATCCATTTTGTAATACAAATCGCCCAGTTCGTAATACAATAACCTAGAAAAATTGGTATCTACCTGCAAGACTGCCGTGAAAGCCTCAATAGCAGAGGGATAGTCTTGCCTAAAGTAAGCAGCATAGCCCAGCAGACGGCGCGCCTCCGTAAACGCAGGATCGAATTTGATAGCGCGCGCCAAAAAACGCTTGGCTTTTTTGTAATCGCCAGCCTCCAAAAAGGAGGCACCAATGTCATAGGCCTCTCTGGCTGCCAACACATCTTGCGCGCAGGAATCCGAAACGAAAAACCCCCAACAAAACAGTAGGTAAAGAAATCGCATGCAATAAGGCACATTGCGCAGCAAAGCTTGGGCTCTACACACCTGAGGGCGTGTAGAGCCACAAGTAAAATGAGTGCATTAGTAAACTATCAGACGCAAAAGTACTCATTTTTTTGTTTTCATACGCGCTTCGGCTTTTTTCGCTTTATCAAAGCCCTCACGAGCCCTACCAGCTCAATAGCGCAGCATAGACTAAATCCACCGGCAGCCCCATAATGTTGTGGTAGGTGCCATCGATACGGTGTATCTTACAAAGCCCTATCCACTCCTGTATGGCGTAGGCGCCGGCTTTATCGTAGGGCTCGCAAGTATCCACGTAGTGAGCGATCTCCTTCTCCGTGAGCTCGCTGAAATAAACATCGCTCACACCACTAAAAACAAGCTCTTTGTCCTGCGATTTCAAGCAAACACCCGTTACAACGGTATGCTTCTGCCCTGATAGCGCACGGATAATGCGCATCGCATCTGCCCTGTCGGTGGGCTTGCCGTATATCGTGTCGTTTAAAATCACCACACTATCAGCACACAGCAGCAGCTGATTGGGCTTCTCCAGCAAAATAGCTGCGGCAGTAGCTTTCTTTTTCGCTAAAAAGGGCGCTACCTCCAGCGCAGCTAAATCCGCAGGGTAGTCTTCTTCCACAGGAATGGCCTGCACCCGAAAAGGAATGCCCGCCTGAGAGAGTAGTTGTGACCGCCGCGGCGACTGGCTAGCCAAAATAATATCAAGATGGGGAAATAATTTCATGCCGCGAAGGTAGAAAAATCGCCCGATTACAGAGACTAATCGTATATTTGCGATAAACTATAAATAGATTCTTATGCAATACCCAACAACGCAAGTAGTCTTTGACGAATTGATAGAACAGGAAATCGCTAGGTTTGCCAAGGCGCTAGCGCATCCCACCCGTATCAAAATCCTACAGTTGCTCAGCACACAGTCTTGCTGCTTCACGCTGGACTTAGTAGGGGTGTTGCCCATTGCCCAATCCACCATCTCGCAGCATCTCAAGGAACTAAAGAATGCCGGTCTTATACAAGGCGAGATCAACCCACCCAAGATCAAATATTGCATTAACAAGGCCAACTGGGAACGGGCGCAACTCCTCTTTCATGATCTTTTTCAGTCTTTAAAGTGACACAAATCACTTAGTCTGTTTAAAACTCATCGTACATTTGCGATAAACTATTAAATACCTCATCAAAACAACAAGGATGACAAATATAAAAATCTTAGGCACCGGCTGCCCCAAATGCAAGCAAACGATGGGCATGGTGGAGCAAGCCGTCAGCGAACTGGGACGTACAGACGTACAGATCGAGAAAGTAGAAGATATCATGGGTATTATGCAATACAATGTCATGACCACGCCTGCGCTGGTAATAGACGGGCAAGTGAAGGTAAAAGGCCGCGTGCCTTCCGTAACCGAAATCAAGGAATTATTAGCCTAGCACTATGTTTGATTGGATACAACACTTTGCCGACTGGCTCGTCTACTCCATATTAAGCGTCGGAGCCGATACGCATTTGGGTACAGCCCTCAATTTCTTTGTGTACGACACCTTGAAGATCCTGTTGTTGCTCTTCGTGATTGTATTTCTGATGGGCATTGTGAATGCCTACTTCCCGATCGAGAAGCTCAGGGACTACCTCAACCGGAAAAAACTATACGGTTTGGAGTACCTTTTTGCCTCCATTTTTGGAGCGATCACGCCTTTTTGTTCTTGTTCATCGGTGCCTTTTTTCATTGGCTTTGTTCAAGGAGGGATTCCGCTGGGCGTAACCTTTGCCTTTCTTATCACCTCGCCGCTGGTGAATGAGGTGGCCATTGCGATGTTCATCGGTATGTTCGGCATCAAGGCCACGCTTATCTATGCGCTTTCGGGCATATTACTGGGCACTGTCGGCGGCTGGTTGTTGGGCAAGTTCGATCTGGAGCCGCTGCTCTCCGATTGGGTAAAGAAGATACTCAACAACAAAATGCAGCAAGGCGAGTATGAAGAAGAAGCCCGCAGTTTCCAGCAACGACTTCCCGAAATCACCCGTGGTGCTTGGGATATCGTAAAAGGTGTCCTGATTTATGTGGTGATTGGTATCGGCATAGGAGCCGCGATGCACGGTTATGTTCCAGAGAATTTCTTTGGGCAATACCTGGGCGGCGGACAATGGTGGGCGGTTCCCTTGGCGGTTATCCTAGCGGTGCCGATGTATGCCAACGCGGCTGGTATTGTACCCATCATTCAAGTATTTGTGGCGAAGGGCGTGCCGCTGGGTACGGCTATCGCTTTCATGATGGGCACGGTGGGGCTTTCTATACCAGAGGCAACACTACTCAAGAAGGTAATGAGCTTACAACTATTAGGCATCTATTTTGGTGTGGTAACGCTGTTCATCATCCTCTCTGGCTTCCTATTCAACATGTTGTTATGATGACCAAAACCGAAATCCTGCTCTCGCTTTGGGTGGAAGCCCGGACGCGCTTTAGCCTACAGTTGGATCACATGTCTGCCAGCGATTTAAGCAAACGCTTAGGAGATTCGCCCAATTCGGTTGGCTTTCTGATTCGCCATATCGGAGACGTGAAGCTGCTTTTTGCTAAGAATGTCTTTAGCGATGCCTTCGTAAAAGTGAAAGCCAAAACGGTTATGGATCAACGAGATACTGGCGAATGGACCGACGAGCAAGCCTTGAAAGCTTACGTCGCCACCTCCTTCGAAACGCTGCACGCCATCGTAGCTTAACAGCGCGACGAAGACTGGGAAAGCCTAGTCGTCACCAAAGAATTCAGCAGCAAAACCAAAGCCGAGGCCTTCGGGCGCATCGTTTCCCATACCGTTTATCATGCCGGGCAGCTGGCCATTGTACTCAAATACGGAAAAGCCACATAAATGCATTACGAGAAGACCAAGCTTCACCAATTTTCTGAAAATATACGGCTTAGCCTGCTTATAGCCTTGCTCCTTTTAGTTTACATGGCTCCCGCCTTTGGCCAAAAAGTAGAAGCGGTGAGCAATATGAAAAAGGTGATAATGGGGCAAGATCTGGGTATGTATCTGGACTGGGACACCGTGGCCACAACCCACCTATTTGGCATTGGGCCGCTAGGCCGCATAGCTGGCGAAGTGACGATCGTTGACGGCGAGCGCTGGACGGCGAGCGTAAAAAAGAACGGCCGCATCCAGATGCAGCGCAACAAAAAAGCGCGAGGGCCTTTTGGTGTTTTCGCCCATGTGCCAGCTTGGGATACGATCCAACTAGATGCCAATATTCAAAGCGAAGAAGACCTGCAAAAACTCCTAGAATCCGTAGCCCCGAACAAGGGGATAAGCCTACAAACCGCCTTCCCTTACCGTGTTTTAGCCACCTTTGACAGCATCCATTTCCACATCATTTCCAAGCCGTCAGATGAGGCAGCACACAGCCATGAGCTTCATAAAAAGGCTAAAAAACACTTCTACTCCACTCAAATACAAGGCGAGCTGCTCGGTTTCTATTCCCAACAGCATGAGGGCATTTTCACCCACCGAGGAAGTTATACCCACACCCATTTTCTGGCGCAAGACCGAAAGGCGATGGGGCATTTAGATGGGATTTCGGTTGAGGGAAATATCCTCATTCTACTCCCGAAAATAGCTCCCTCGCCCACCATCCAAGTAAACGACACCGACTTCTCCAAAGGCAGTTTAGGAAATATCCAGGCCGTTGATCTGAGCGATCTCAGCCGCTTTCATGGCCATCTCTGCGATGGTTTGGTGGAGGGCTTTTTAGCGCTGCAATTGGGTTTGAAGCAGCTCTATCCCGATGGCCCAGTGGACCGCACCAACTTGCGCATTGTGAGTAAATCCTCGCCCTGCCTTGCTGATGCTGCGATATACCTCACCGGTGCCCGCTGGCAATACGGCACTTTTTATGTGGATAATACCATCGAAGGGCTGTATGTATTACAGCAAATTGATAGCGGCCGCAGCATTTCTATCCGCCGAAATGCAGGCGTGAAACCAGCGATCATAGACGAAATGGGGCAGCAAGCTATACAGCGGCAACTATCTCCCTGCCAGCTTAGCGAACTACGAGCGCTGGAGGATGCCTACGCTGCGCAACTCCTCCGCCAAGCGCCCGAAACACTATTCCACCGCGAACCACTAGAAAATTTCGACTGGAATCCCGTCTTGAAAAACGACTACCTCAAGACCGACCTTCTCAACAAAGACCAAGCCAAGTGTAGTCAACAACAATAAAATCATTTGCATTATGAAATATTTTTTCTTCCTTCCACTTCTCTTCCTCCTATTGGCTGCCTGCCAGGGGCAAGACCAAAATCAAAACCAAGAAGCCAGCGCCGAAACCACGGTTGCAGCCGTGAAGGCCTTATACACCCCCAGCGCGGGAGACAAGGTGGAGGTCATCGACTTCCACACCACTCACCGCTGCCAAACCTGTTTGAAGATAGAGAACAACACCAAGGCCTTGCTAGCCAGCGATTTTGCCCAACAAATGGAAAATGGCCAAATCACCTTCCAAACGGTGAACGTGGATGAAGAAGCCAATTTTGATATGGCCGAACACTTCGGTGCCGCTGGCAGCGCACTGTACTTAAACGTGGTAAAAGGCGGGCAGCAGCAACATTTCGACCTCACCAACTTTGCTTTTATGAAAGCTTTTGACGAAGCGGCTTTCAGTGCCGAACTCAAAGCCACCATTGCCGAGAAGCTGAAGATACTTTAGATGGAAGTGCTTCAATCGCTGCTAGAGCAGTATAATTTCCCTTTGCTTTCTGCCTTTGTGTTGGGGCTGATGACCGCCATCAGCCCCTGCCCACTAGCCACCAATATCACCGCCACGGCCTTTATCGCCAAGAACATCAGCAGCCGACGCGAAGTCTTGTTAAGCGGGGTACTTTATTCGCTAGGGCGGGCTTTCAGCTATACGCTCATCGGTATCCTACTCTATTTTGGTGCCAGCAAATTTCATCTACAGCGCTTTTTTAGCCAGAACGGAGAGAAATTCCTCGGCCCTCTGCTGATTATTATCGGCCTGCTGATGCTCAACGTCATCCGCCTCAATTTTCTAGGCAAATCCTCTTTCGAGGAGCGCTTCTCCGATAGATTTAAAGACAAGGGCTTGCTAGGAGCCTTTATGCTGGGTTTGCTTTTTGCGCTTGCTTTTTGCCCATACAGTGGGGCGCTCTATTTCGGGATGCTCATCCCCATGACCATCAGCAGCCCAGCGGGTTTGCCACTGCCTTTTGTGTTTGCCATTGGCACAGGGCTGCCCGTTATTTTGTTTACTTATTTGCTTGCTTATGCCGCTCACCGCGTGGGCAGCACCTATCGGTACATCCAAGCGATCGAGAAGTATATGCGCTATGTGGCCGGTGCTGTTTTCTTGCTGGCGGGCATCTACTATGTGCTTATTTTTGCTGAGGTTTCCTTCTACTAGCTCCCTTCCACAGAGGGGAAGGCCTGCTGGCTCAAGCCCACCGTGTCCGTCTGGAGACGGGCACTACGTGTACCCCCGTACCCAGACGGGTGTGCCGGCGGGCACGGCTCGCACTCGTTGCTCTCGCAGGAGCCAGGTTTTTGGTAAAGAAGCCAGGTTTTCTCCTACTCCTACGAATAAATTCGTGGGATGAGAGCTGCGTCGTGGGATGAGAGCTGCTTTATGGGACAAGAGCCTGCTGGCCATGTGCTGGCAGCTTGCTGTACATAACAATGTTCAGTTCTTTCCCTAAAGCCAGCAAATCCTCTATTTGTACTCCTAATACCAAGTGATCTACCTGCTGTTCCAGCGCTTGCAAAAATACATTTTGCGTTTGCCAGTAGTTGGGTTGCAGCTTCACCCGCTTCGCCAACCGCAACAACTCTAGGCATTGAACCAGGCGCAGCGGTTCGGCCAGCCCTAGCTTCATTTCTCTCAAAACGGCTTCTTCTGTAGCTTTTCCCAGTTCTGCACTGGTAGATCTCTCCCATTCGTGATTCCAGTGTTCGCAGTCTGCCACGATACGCTGTAGGCGACGCAAATCTAAGGGAGCTATCCGCAGGCAAGACAACAAACGCCGCCGCAGCGTGAAAGCAATGGCTGCTACATAAGCGGCAGGCAATGCTAGGTTGTTATCTTGCAAACTGCTCATAAGCTGGTAGTTTTCGTAATAGACATTGCTGAAGCTCTTGGAAGCAATGACAAGACTTTGCTCCGAAATCATATTCAGGATACGGTGTTTCTCGTCCCTAAATAAGTGCCACAGGGAAAAAGTCTCGTCGCCAAAATACTCTCGCAGCCCGCTCAGCAAGTAGGCTAAATCTCCTTCTCGCATGCGCTTTTCTAGGTCTGCGACGATAATGCTGTGCTCCTGCGGGGGCAATTCGCTGGTGATATGGCCGATGACACTCTGCTGGCCAATATACAAGCAAGCAAAAGCGAAAGCGGTGCTGCTGCTAGTGAGGGTATTGGTGAAGGTGGTACAACCAATGGATAAGCGCTGGTTGCCCGCACGCAGACGCGTAAACTGCTCGCTTTTAGCCGCGTAAGTGAAGAGGTCTAGTTTTTCAGGTTCTTCCTCAAAGAGTGTGGAAGCCGCGTAGTGCATGGCTACCCGCTGCAGGCCTACCTTAGCAGGAATAACGTGCTGCACATAAGAAGCTACTGCGTTCCGATGAATGTTGCTAGGCGTGTTCTCTAGCATGCTTCGGAAGGTCGGTTCGTGGTTCGTCCCCGTTAGTACCTCCAAAAGATGTAAAGCTCGGAGCGCATATTGCAATATCTGAAGAGTCTCGATGCCAGAAACTTCGTTGAAAAACCAGCCACAGCTGGTGTACATCAACATACAGTGCCGCTGCATCTCCAGCAGGCGTAGCATCTGAATCTCTTGCGCATGGCTGAGCTGCTTATGCGTAGTCTGCTCCAGCAAAAAGGCACTACGCTGCGCCTTGTTCTTGTGTAAAACCACCGAAATATAAGCATCTCGGGCTTTCCAGGGATCCGTAAATAAATCGGCTCCCAGACCTTCAAAGACGCGGCCGCACTGCTCTCTGACAAAATCCAGACAAGCGCGTAAAGGCGCTCGCCACTGTTGATTCCAGTGAGCCTCGCCGCCTGTGTGGCAACCACAGTTGCTACGCCAGCGCTCAACGCCATGAACACAAGACCACGAAGAATTTTCGTGAATCTCACAAGCCCACTCGGGAGGATTTAATTCTAGGAATTGTCCATAGTTCGTAAGTTCGAAATGAGGATTTTCTTCGATGTGATTGAGGCAAGCGGCCAAGGCCATTTCGCCTTTTCGGTGGTGATGGCCGTAGCTCTCTCCGTCGGTAGCGATTTGAGCGATCTGTACCGATGGGTCTTGATCTAGGGTGGCCATTAGTTTATTGGCTAATAGTTTCCCGTCGTTTAGCAGACCCTCGAAGGCTACGGCTCTAGCTACCATCCCGTCGTAGAAAAAAATATCGATGAATCGGCCACTGGGCAAATTGCAGCGGTAGGCTCTACGGGTGTCGAGTGTATTTTCGTTGACGGTATGCCACTCGGCTGCCCCAAGGTGGCGAACTGCTTTTGCTTGGCGTGGTGCCAGGATGGTGTAGGTAATTCCGTGATCCACTAGCGCTTCCAGCGTGGGAGTATTGGCGGCTGTTTCTCCTAGCCACATTCCCTCTGGCTTACGGCCAAAGCGGTATTCAAAATCGGCAATGCCCCAAATAATCTGGCTATGGCGATCGCGCTCGTTGGCCAGCGGCATAATGAGGTGATTATACACCTGAGCCACAGCCGAGCCATGGCCCCCGAAGCGCTTTCTGCTTCCCCTGTCCGCGGCCAAAATGCGGCTATAGGTTTCTGGGTCTTCCGCAGCTAGCCAACTAAGTAAAGTAGGGCCGAAGTTGAAGCTAATGCGTTCGTAGTTGTTACTAATTGCCCTGATGAGTTGTTCCTGATTCAGCACCCTGGCCGCTGCGTTCGAGGCATAACACTCGAAATTAATCCGGTCATTCCAGTCGTGAAAAGGTGCCGCACTGGGCTGGCTTTCGATAGTTTCTAACCAGGCATTTTCCCGAGGTGGCTGATAAAAATGCCCGTGGATACAGATGTATTTGCGCTTTGTACTCATCGTGCAAAAGTACATCTTTTCAGCGCTTAACGGCTTACTTTTCCGCACTAATGTAAATGGTAAACAAAAAATACCTATTTTGCAGACTGTATCTTATACACTACCTTATAAAAACGACCCTCCACTATTTCACTTTTAGCACTTATGAAAAAACGAGAAACCGAAATCGTGAGCTTTCAATACGAAGGAAGCCAAATGACCTTTGCACTGGCAGAACTCCAAGAAGCCGTCACCATTCTGCGAGCCGTTACGCATCCTTTACGCCAGGAAATTATCCAATTCCTTGAAACCGCTAGCTCCAAAAGAGTTACAGAAATTTTCATTGCGCTTCGGGTTGAGCAATCTGTTGCTTCCCAGCAATTGGGTATTCTCCGAGACGCTGGCATCGTAACTTCCAAGAGAGCAGGCAAATTTGTGTACTACTCCTTGAACGAGGATAGAATGCAGCAGATTCTTCAACTCATGACTAATTTGGCTACTACACACAAGATGTAGATTACCGAAAAATAATCAAAAAATACCACTCTATTCCTGAAATATACCTTTTTTTTGCGATTTACTTACTTTTATGTATCTTTGTCTGGCTGTAAAGAACTCAAGAGCTTGGGTAGTCTTGGTTTGTAGGTGCCTACTTTCTTGAAAAATCAGCTTCTTCCCCTTTACCTACCTACTATATAGGCGAGCGCGTCGCTACCAAACAAATGAACAAGACCAACTTAATCGACGAAAAAAAACTATTGGCTTCCAATAAGTTGCTCAGGGCAATGGCTCATCCGCTACGTCTTGCCATCTTGACGCATATTTATACTCAAGGTGAGTGTAATGTGAATGCTATCTATACCTCGCTTGGTTTAGAACAGTCCGTAGTTTCTCAGCACTTGCGGATCCTCCGGACCGCTCATCTGGTAAAAACAGAACGGCGAGGCAAGTTCGTCTTCTACAGAACCAACCTCGAGCAGCTGGCCATTGTTCGAAGAGCCATAGATCAATTTGATCTAGCCTAGAGTTGCTTAAGCTTCGTCTCCGGAAATTTCAGCGCCCGCCCCTTTAGGGCTTTTTTTAGCAAACAACTGGCTAAAAACCAACAAACCAACCCCTGCCGAAATGGCTACATCTGCTACATTGAACACGGGCTTGAAGAAAAGATAGTGCTGCCCTCCAAAAAAAGGTAGCCAGCCGGGGTAGGTGCCATAGAAAAGAGGAAAGTAAAACATATCTACTACCTTTCCATAAAGAAAGCCGGCATAACCACCCTCTGAAGGTAAAAAACGAGCTACCTCCCCACCATAGTAAGGAGACTCGGAGAAAAGCAGCCCGTAGAATGCGCTATCAATAATATTGCCCAAGGCTCCTCCTTGGATAAACGCAAAACCGATTAATAAAACCATTGACGCTTGCTCTCGGATGAGCTCCCGGATATATACAAACAAAAAGCCAACGGCAAACAAGCGAAAAAGGCTCAGTACCAATTTACCATACGCGCCCCCCAACTGCAAACCAAAAGCCATGCCCTCATTTTCTACAAAATGAATGAGCGCATTGTCAAAACCTAGTATTCGGTATTCCTCTCCATACGCGAAATGCGTTTTCACGTAAAACTTGCTTACCTGATCAATGCAGAGTACCAGCAATATGATAACCCCAACCCATTTTTTCCTATTCATTGTACTTAAGCGTCGTCGTGATGAGCGTAAATCAAACGACCTTCCCCACAAAAATGAGGAAGGTCGGGAAAACGTAATCGACTTTGTAGTATCTAGCGGCTCTCCTTGGCCCCAACGCAGAGCGTGGCGTGCGGCACCACCAACAGGCGTTGCTTTGGAATCATCTGCCCCGTTTCCCGACAGATTCCATACACCTTATTATCTATCCGAATGAGCGCGTTTTCTAGATGGCGAATAAGCTTCTGCTGCCTAGCCGCATTACCTTGAATTTCTTCCATCTCACTAGTGCCTGTACCATCGTCTAGCCCTCTGATTTTACTATCCGCGCTATTAGAGAGTTCTCTCAGCTGTAGGAGATAAAAATCTAACTGCTCTCTAGCTTCCTTGAGCTTCCCTTGAATGAGCACACGGAACTCTTCTAGTTCTTCATCGCTGTAGCGAGTACGCTCGGTTGTTTGCATCGTAGTATGTTTGATACTTTTCTACCAAAGCCCTACCACGCTTTTCGGGAGCGAGAACAGCCAAGGCAAATAAGCAGGTTTTACAGTTCGGTTGAAATGTACAAAGCTAATCTGTACCTCTAAAATACGCTGCAAAGATAGGTCTTTTGCCTGTATCGCCTAATTATTTACAAGAAAAAAGTTTCAAACACACTGTTCCATTTCCGCGGATGCCCCTTTCACCAAATAAAAGCACGGATCAGGGCGTATCTCTACTACTTGAGGGAGGCAGTATAGGAAGCGGGTGCCACCATCTGCTAACTTTCAGCGAGTTGCCACCACAAGGTTCTTTGATGGTAAATTCTCGGCTGACCCAGTACTGTCCTTCTCGGATCTGAGGCTGATCGCGGTAACTTAAAGACAAAGGATTGGCAGGGTCACCCGCCTTTGCCACGATCTGATCTTCCAAAGTAAAAAGGTCGCCATCGATATCCACCATAGGCCAAGTTTCGGGCTTATCGTCTGGAAAGAAAAGTTGGTCTATAGCCGCCTTGGGAATAGGTTGCACAACGTCCGCTCTCCATGGGCTGCTATCTGTACGGGGCGAAACCAACACGCCCACACTGTTGCTGTAGAAAGTGAGCTCACTCCAGCTGTAGGTAGTAGCGCGCTCTGAAAAAATCAGACCAAAAATATCACCAGCACTTAGAAAAGGAGAATAGTAGCTGCCATCCGCCAACCTATTGAAAGGCAGCACTTGATCGTTGTGAATAATATGCAGATCAGTGTCGGTGGAGGAGATGCGCGGAGAAAGGAAGCTCCCAACTTTTTCGAGCCGGAAATACAAATAACCATCTGCGGGCACCGTGATGCGCCAAGCGTACCGGATGCTCGCTCCAGTCTGTACGTCCAGCCGATCGGGAGCTACCCCTTCAGCAACTTCCGCATTGGGAGCTTCGGTGACATCTACCCCACCGTCACCAAAATCTACAGTTTTATACCAGCGCTGTGGCAGAAAATAGCCTGCCCAACCCTGGTGTTTGCATCCCAAATTGTAATACGTTGCTGTCGTTATTCCTGTAGTAGGCAGTGGGCATATCAGGGATAAGTCCTGGGAGGTTTCCAAACTAGACAATGGGCTATCTACCTGGGCTACCAAAAACTTCAATGATATAAAACACCAGCCGCACCACAACAGAAACCTGTTGCGTTTTCTCATCGGATCAGGCATTATGCCGAGCCAACCGTTTCCTCGCTGCAGGTAGTAAATTGCTATTAATACGTTCGTGGAGGGACTATATTAGGCGTTAGCGTGGAAAAAAAGTTGTTCAAGCTACTGCACCACAGTCTGAACTAAAGGTGCAGACTGGGCGTAAAATCGTGTGGTTTTCGTAATTCTTCTCGGATTTGGGACTATTATCGTTCGTTTACGACATTTAAAAACACTAAAATTGCTTTTAGTGAAACAAAGATAGGTGTTTATATCTATTTTCGCAAATCTCCTGCTTTTATTTAACACATACAATGCACAAGCATTCGTTTCTCTACATAAACTTTGTAGCCAATACTTCATTCCTTTGCTAATTGCCTGCGCAATCAGCAGCCACAATAGTCCAACTGTAAGTACTTTATCATTTACTCCATATTTCATCTTTATGACCCCTCGCCGAATGGAATTTTCCACCATTATCCCCAGATCACTTCCCGAAACTTGGGACTTCTTTAGCCGGCCAGAAAATCTGGAAAAACTCACGCCTAAAACGGTATCCTTCCAGTTCCTTACCCCACTAGCAGGTGTCAGGATGTACCCCGGCATGGCTATACAGTATCGCGTCTCCCCTTTCCCCGGATTTACCACCGATTGGCTCACCGAAATCACACAAATAAAAGAATACGACTACTTTATAGACGACCAGCGAGTGGGGCCTTTTGCCCTCTGGCACCACCAACATCATTTCCAAGCGATCGACGAGCAACACACCTTAGCAAAGGACATCCTCCACTACCAAGCGCCCCTAGGGATCTTGGGTAGCCTGGCCGACTGGCTCTTCGTGCGGCGGCAAGTAGAACAAATTTTCAGCTATCGTGAGCAAGCTATCAAAGACTACTTTGGCTGATTAGATGTTTAATTTCCGTCCCTTCCACTGGCTTTTATGCCCCAATAAGGTGGCCCAACCAATAGCTAACAGATAAAATGGCTGCACCAATTGTGTAAAGGAATAAGCACCCAACCAATGCCTGCGGCCATAATGGACACATACGTCGCGCAGCAAATAATAATCCACCGCGCCCTTTACGCCCCAAGCCAGTAAGCTCCCCAGTGCAATTAAGGGCCAGAGAACACCCAAGACTAAGCCAAGAACAATCAGCTGCGCCACCAAAAAATTAAAAATCTGTAAGCGTTTCAGCAAAGGACGCGTGTAGGCACCCGTTTTACCTGCCCAACGCAGTCGCTGTTGCCACAGGGCGCGCCAGCTGGGCATCGCTTGCGTATTCACTACCGCAGCGGAACTAGTCAGAAAAGTAATCCGATCCTCGCCTGCATCCAAAACCTTTTGTAGCAGCAAAACATCGTCGCCCGAAGGTAGGTGATCAATACCCTTATACCCCTCAATACTTGTAAATAGCTCTCGGGAAAAGGCCATGTTGGCACCATTGGCTAAGATGGGTTTACCCCTTGCCACATAAGCAGCCGTCAGCAGCATATAAGCCGCCATATCTAAGGCCTGAAAAGCTTCACATCGGTTGCTCGGTTCCGCCGTCAAGACTGGCGCCGTAATAAACTGGTACCCTGCCTGATAGGCAGCCTCCATCTCCGCTTTTAGCGTGAGAGGCCAGCGGCAATCTGCATCGGTACACAGCAGCAGATCGGCCGAAGTATGGGCAATACCGTAAGTGAGCGCCGCTTTTTTGTGAGCCACGCAAGAACGCCCCGCCAGATAATCTGCTACATGCAGCAGCCGCACCTTCGGGAAGGCGCTCACCACTTGTACTGTTTGATCATCCGAATGATCATTGATTACCACTATCTCATCGGTAGCTCGGCCAGCAGATTGCCCCAGAATATCTTGTAAAAGCCCCCCTATCGTGGCTTCCTCATTCCTAGCAGGAACAAGAATAGCCGTTTGGGATAACAACTGATCGGACAAGAACCGTACACCCGAGCGACTCAGCTGCCGCCAATAATGCAAATTTCGCCCCTGCCACAAAACATAAGCGAACAAAAAAAACCACAGAACCGATAAGTATAACAAGGGAAACATCCGAGACGGGCTAATAGCAGACAAAGGAAGCAATTATCTGTTAATTAACGGCTCCAGAGGAAAAAGTATCGGTATCCTTTGTATATTTACCCTCACAAATTGAGGGTCGGCAAGATCTTCATTGGTTTTACTGTTTTTTCGGACGCTTGCAGCGTCTAACTGTTTTTTAGCCTGAAAATTAATTTGCTTATGCGTTCTATAGCCTACCTGTGCTTAGTTACGTGCCTTGCCCTCTTCGGTGGTCTGCGGGCACAAATTACTTTAGATGACAGCTACCTTCCTGTTGTAGGAGATACGCTTTTCATTAGTTTTGCTGATTCGCTAGCCAGCGTGGACCTCATTGGCAATGGCGGACCGCACAACTGGGACTTTAGCCAACTAAGCGCTGCTGGATCGGCCGAGCGCATCGTGGAAGCACTAGACCTAAGCGGGCAAGACGCCGTCTTCGCCAATGCCGATTTCAAAATACAGATCACCCCACTAAGTACCAATTACTACCAACGCACAGGCAACGTCGTCAACCTCATCGGCAACCGAGGAGAGGCAGGCTTTATTCCAGACTTCACCCTAGACACTCCTTTCAACCCGCCTTACCTCGACCGAAGAGCGCCCCTAAGCTTGTTCGATCAACAACAATCTACCTCCAACATCATCGTAGCATTTTCTATAGATAGCTTACCGCAAGTCATCTTAGACCTAGGAGGTGCCATTCTCGGCTCTTTCGATTCGCTGCGCTTCAACACCGTCATCACTCGCAACGATCTGGTGGATGCCCATGGCATGCTCACCGTGGATGGTGCTAACTACCCCGTTTTGCGCGAGCGAAGAGCCGAGGAGCGTACTGTAAAAATTGAAGCGAAGCTGGGTTTTTTACCTTGGGCAGATATCACAGCCCTCATCATCAATGCGGCGCCGCAGATCGGAGCGCTCATCAACGCCGAAAATAACATCGTCACCTATCAGTTCTGGAGCAATGGCAACGTAGAACCCATCGCCACCGTCATCACTGAAGGCGACGGCAGCACCATCCGCGATATCAATTTCAAAACCAACCGCCTACCCAGCAGCCTTCAAGACAATTTCCTTCCCAGCAGCCAAGTGAAAATGTATCCCAACCCTGCACAGAACTGGGTTCGCTTTGAGGCAGAGGGGCTGCAAAGAGGGCGCTATAGTCTGCAAATCCACAATGTATTAGGTCGCCGAATACTCAGCCAAGACATGGATAGCAATGGTGATTTACAGATAGACCTCGAGGTCGGCCATCTACCCAGCGGTATCTATCTCTACAGCCTGATCAATAGCCGAGGCCGCATCATGGCTACCAAGAGACTACTCGTAGGGGGTATGCGGCCCTAAAACATGGCTCTTTTTTGTTGGCATGGCTCCTGCACTTGTGCCCGCCGACACGCCCGTATGGGTATTGGGCGAGAGCAAAAAAATAATGTCGCATAGGGGTAAGTAAAAGGCTCTTGCATCAGAGAAGTAAACAACCAAAATTACTTCATTATGCAAACGATCAAAATTGGCTTTTCTCTTTTCTTTTTTCTCTTCGTTCTTTCGCTACAAGCACAACGAGAAGAGACCTTACTGGGCGACCTCGACATGACGGGGCTGTGGGCTGGTATTACCTACAATTATTCCGATTTGGGCGCGGATGGTGCCTATGTGCGCGGTGGTATGGGCGGCGTGGAGTTAGGAAATAAAGTCTTTCTGGGCTACGGCGGTTGGCGCATTAAAGACGAGGTGCGTTTGGAGCGCAACAGCCAGCAATTCAACTTACGCCACGGCGGCTTCGTGTTGGCCTACACTCCCGATAGCTACAAGGCCATTCACCCACGGGCCACCATGATTTTTGGCCCTGGCCGCGTGGAAGTCGGCGACGTCAGAGACCGCGTCTTTGTAGTACAACCCATGGCAGGCTTGGAGCTCAACCTTTTTCAGATTATGCGCCTTGGCATAGATGCTGGCTACCGCTATGTAGGCAATGTAGCATTGGAAAACTCCCCCATCGAAAGCGCTGATGTATCTTCCTTCTTCGTACAGTTGGAAGTGCGCTTGGGCTTTTCTTGGTAAGCCAGCCGTGATTTTTTGGCTATACGCCCAATACCCATACGGGCGTGTCGGCGGGCATAAATGCAGGAGCCATGCCTTGTGTAGGAGCCGTGTTGTTAGAAGATAAAAGCGCGCTTGTACCGTGCAAATGGTGCAAGCGCACTACAAGGCGCTTGCAATACGCTCTACTTCTTTCTCCGTTAGGCCAGTCAGCTTTGCCAAGACTGACAGCCCCCGTGCGAATTGAAGCCCGTCAGGAAAGATGGCTTTTAGTCCTTCTATTTCCCCCGCCCGGATGCGCCCAGTCAAACACTTAAACCTTTGGCCTTGTTAGATTAGAGTAACTACTTAAGAACAAGGTATAAATCATCCATTCTTATATGCTCACTACCGAACGGCAGCCCAATATTGTATTTGATTACCTACAGCCCAACGATTATGAAGAACTCAAAAGCCTCATGATCGCCTGCTACCCCAAGCTAGCGGAACCTGCCTGGAAACAAGCTCAGATCAACCGCTTGCTGGAAATTTTCCCGGAAGGACAAGTAGCCGTGAAAGTAGATGACCGCATCGCGGGCGTGGCACTTTGTATCATCGTCAATGGGCAGCGCTTCAATGCCCCCCACACCTACCGCCAAGCTACGGGCGACTACACTTTCAAAACCCATACCGAAGATGGCGATACCCTCTACGGCATTGATGTGTTTATCCACCCCGATTATCGGGGCATGCGCCTGGGCCGCCGCCTCTACGACTACCGCAAAGAACTCTGCGAAAAACTAAATCTGAAAGGCATCACTTTTGGAGGGCGCATCCCTAATTATCACCAGCATTCCTCGGCGCTGAGTCCTAGGCAGTATATCGAACAGGTAAGGATGAAGGCCATCCACGATCCAGTACTCAACTTCCAGCTACAAAACGATTTCTACCCCTCCCGCGTGCTGAAGGGCTATCTGGCTGGCGATCTGGCTAGCGAGGAATATGCCGTGCTCATGCGCTGGGACAATATCTACTACGAAAGCCCGCAAAAACTCCCTAGAGCCATCAAGACAGAAGTCCGCCTTGGCTTGGTACAGTGGCAAATGCGTTCCTACCGCGACTTGGAAGACCTCATGAACCAAGCCGAATTCTTTGTGGATGCCCTTTCTACTTACCGCAGCGATTTTGCGCTCTTCCCCGAGTTCTTCAACGCCCCCTTGATGGCGGCCTACAACGAGCTATCGGAGCCCGAAGCGATTCGGGAACTCGCCACCTTCACCGATCCTATCCGAAAACGCTTTAGCGAACTGGCTATTAGCTACAATATCAATATCATCACTGGTAGTATGCCCGAAATTAGCGCCGAAGACGGTAAGCTCTATAATGTAGGCTTCCTCTGCCACCGCGATGGCCGTATCGAGAAGTACGTAAAAATCCACGTCACCCCCGACGAAAAAAAGGTCTGGGGTATGGTGGGCGGCCAAGAACTGCGTACCTTCGACACCGACGCGGGTAAGATCGGCATCCTCATCTGCTACGATGTGGAGTTCCCCGAACTCAGCCGCTTGCTGGCCCTCGACGAGATGGAAATCCTTTTCGTTCCCTTCCTCACCGATACCCAAAACGGCTACAGCCGCGTGCGCCACTGCGCCCAGG
>DAITME010000051.1:0-32880 GCA_036835305.1 Lewinella sp. | reverse complement strand
CTTTTGCTGGGTAAAACCCACAAAAATTGGTCAGTTGGACTGGTCCAATCGTACTTTTTTGGTTGGTTGGATGCGTCCAATAGCCCTTCATCAGACTGGTCACGGGTGAGCTGCACAAAACTGCTTTCACCGGGCAAAACCCACGAAAAACGGTCAGTTGGACTGGTCCAATCGTCCTTTTTTGGTTGGTTGGACTGGTCCAATCGAAGGTATTTGCCCTTAAAAGCCTTGCTCCATTGTACGATCCTTGCTCCTGCATTTAGTGCCATATGTCTAAATGTTGGCTCACGCCCAGTGCGGGCACCCAGACGGGCACGCAAGTGCGGGAGCAAAGCTATTTCAAAAGAGCAAAGAACATCCAAGGCCGCCAGCATCCGCAGATTTGTTAAAGAATACCCAATAGCGGTGTGCTAACAATCTTTTCCGCCCAAAGCTTGTTATATTTGTACTATGAAAAAGCAATTTATTACCGCACTACTGTTGTTTGGTTTCCTGGGGCTGCTAGGCGCACAAACGGAGACCAACCTTTGGAAAACACTTTCCAAGATCACTTTTGAGAAGAAGTATGATGATCTTCTGGGCTTCAAGGTGGACGTCCCAGTCTTCAGTGATGCCATCAAAGCGCTGGAAGGCGAGATAGTAGAGGTGAGTGGCTACATCGTGCCGGTGGAAGGCTATAAGAGCCACAACGAGTTTGTGTTCAGCGCCTACCCCTACAATATGTGCTTCTTCTGTGGCGGCGCTGGCCCCGAGACGGTGATGGAAGTAAGTGCTACGGAGGCTGTAAAATACTCCACAGAACGCATTGTCTTGAGAGGAAAACTCCTACTCAACAGCGACAACATCAACCGCTTGATGTACATCATGACCGATGCGGTGCAGGTGAAAGATTCGGGTAAATAGCTCGCTTCATGACTCCATCGTTTCCTTCCTGCTGGATAGTCAGCTTGGTATTACTCGCTTTTTATGGCTGCCAACAGCCAGAAGCCGAGCAAGCAAGCACCACGGCTCCGGAAAAAGCGGCGCTGCCCGTGCCCAAGTTCCAACAGGATAGCGCCTATGCCTATGTTGCTCGGCAGGTAGATTTCGGTCCGCGCGTGGTCAATACTCCAGCACACAAAGCCGCCCGCCAATGGCTGAGCCAACAACTCAAATCTTTTGGGGCACAGGTCATGGAACAGGATTTCACAGCCACGGCCTACACCGGTGAAAAGCTGGAAGCTACCAACATCATTGCCCGATTTTCACCAGAGAAAACGGATAGGATTCTCCTGTGCGCCCACTGGGATAGCCGCCATATTTCCGATAGTGAACTCCATACCGGCGATCCGCTGCAGCCGGTGGATGGTGCCGACGATGGCGGGAGCGGCGTGGGGGTCTTGTTGGAAGTAGCTCGGCAGATGGGGCAAGCCCTCCCCGATATTGGCGTGGATATTGTCCTGCTAGATGCCGAAGACTACGGTGAGGCCCAAAGCGACAACGTTGATTCTTGGGGTTTGGGAGCGCAGCATTACGCGCGCAACCTTCCACCCAAAAAAGCGCGCTACGGCATCTTACTCGATATGGTGGGTGCCAAAAATGCCCGCTTCACGGTAGAGGAAGTGAGCGAATACTATGCGCCGGAGCTACGCAAGAAAGTTTGGCGCCTAGCCAAACAAATGGGCTATGGTAATTACTTTGTGGAGGATAAAACTTCCGCCGTAACGGATGATCACTTCTTTATCAACCGCATCGCCAACATTCCTACCATCGACATCATCAACCGACCTGCCGATACACCCACCGGTTTCGGAGCCCATTGGCATACCGATAAAGATAATATGGATATTATCGACAAACAGACCCTGAAGGCTGTCGGCCAACTCGTGCTGGCCATTGTTTACCGAGAGGCAGCGGGCACTTTCTAAATATTTATCCCCTTTCTATGTATCGTTCTACTTCTTCTCTTCTTGTATGGCCCGCACTGCTTATTTTCCCGCTCCTCCTGAGCTTTAGTAGCTGTTTGCCCGATCAAGAGCTTTTTTCCGTTAATTGTTCCTCTTTCGATACGAGCCTAGAGAATTACGCTCCCTTTAGTGTGGGCGACACCCTCGTTTTCTCTTCTGCCGAAAACGACAGCTTGCTGCGTCGTTTTCCCGTAGCTCGTCGCTTCGAATTAGCGGACACCACCTACACCAGCCTTAATGAAGGCGAGCGCTGTGTACCTTTCGTAGAGTACTATCTCACCGAGGTGGATGCCAACCGCACCGCCATTTTTTACTTCATCAACGATTTGAGCGAGACCAATGGTGCGGGTGCTTTCTCTATCGGCATTAATTTTGCGGACGCCATCAGCAGCGGACTTCCCTATTTCCAGCAGTTTATCGTGCGCCCCATGCTAAGGGGGCAGCTCAATACCTCCGTAACGGCCTTAGACAGTTTGGCGGTAAACGGTGTCAGTTACCCAAGTGTTATCCGGGCCGAATTGATCAACAGCGTTCCCGAGGCGGGTTCTTACTTCAACAATGTGCGCAGGGTCTGGATTGCGCCCGATGCGGGCATCATACAGTTTGAGGACGAGCGCTCGGGTTTGTGGGGTCTTCGGCGCGATTAAGCGCAAAAAGGTTTGTTCGGCAGCTCACCAAACAATGCTAATCCAAGCACTTCAAGTAGAGCTGCACCGTATTGCTGAGGCCATAGTAGAGCGCGTCGCCCACAAAAGCATGGCCGATAGACACCTCCAGCAAGTTGGGAACCTGCCGCTGAAAATAGCGAAGGTTATCGAGATTTAGATCGTGGCCGGCGTTCAGCCCTAGTCCATTGGCTTGCACCACCGCAGCGGCTGCTGTGAAGGGCGCAACGGCCTTGGCGGGATCCTTTTTAAAATCGTGGGCATAGGGGCCGGTGTAGAACTCCACCCGATCAGCACCTACCTTGGCGGCACCTTCTATCAGCTTGGCATCCGTGTCTATAAAGAGCGAAACGCGGATACCATTGGATTTGAGGGTAGCGATCACCTCGGTGAGCAAGGCAGCATCGGCTGGCGTATCCCAGCCGTGATCGCTGGTGAGCTGGCCCGGTTTATCCGGCACAAGCGTGCATTGGTGCGGGCGCACGGCTAGCACCTCCTGCATAAAGCGATCGCTGGGGTAGCCTTCGATATTGAACTCGGTTCGCACAGCTGCCTTGAGGGGCGCCAGATCGCTGTAGCGAACGTGGCGCTCATCGGGCCTAGGGTGTACCGTGATGCCCTGCGCCCCGAAGGTCTCGCAGTCCTTGGCTACTTGCACCAGATCCGGTTGGTTGGCGCCTCGGCTGTTGCGAATAAGCGCTATTTTGTTGATGTTAATCGAAAGATGGGTCATACAAGGAAAGTAAGCGCTCATGCCGCCGAAGCCTGCATGAGCGCTTTGGTTTTATAAGTTAAATTCGATACCTTGTGCCAAGGGCAGTTCGGTACTGTAGTTGATGGTATTCGTTTGGCGGCGCATATAGGCTTTCCAGCTATCGGAGCCTGATTCGCGGCCACCGCCCGTTTCTTTCTCGCCACCGAAGGCGCCGCCGATCTCTGCACCGGAAGTGCCGATGTTGACGTTGGCGATGCCGCAATCGGAGCCAGCTGCACTGAGGAAAAGCTCGCTTTCGCGCAGGTTGGTAGTCATAATGGCCGAGCTCAATCCTTGTGGAACACTGTTCTGTATCGCGATGGCTTCCTCTAGGGTACTGTACTTCATGAGATACAAGATAGGTGCAAAGGTCTCGTGCTGTGCCATTTTAGAATCGGCCTGTACCTCGGCGATGCAAGGCTTCACGTAGCAACCACTTTCGTAGCCAGCACCCTGTAGCTGACCTCCAGCTACAACGAATGTTCCGCCTTCGGCTTCGATGCCTTTGAGCGCATCGAGGTACATGTTGACAGCGTCCTGATCGATGAGTGGGCCAACATGGTTTTTCTGATCTAGCGGGTCGCCAATGCGCAGCTGCCCATAGGCTTTCTGAAGGCTATCGCGCACTTGGTCGTACACACTTTCGTGCACAATCAGGCGGCGGGTGCTGGTACAGCGCTGCCCGCAAGTCCCTACCGCACCAAAGCAAGCCCCCGTCACCACCAGTTTAAGATCCGCATGCTCGGTAACAATGATGGCATTATTCCCCCCAAGCTCTAGCAGGCTTTTGCCCAGGCGCGCCCCTACGGTGGCCGCTACGATTTTGCCCATACGGGTGGAGCCTGTGGCGCTGATGAGCGGGATGCGTTCGTCTTTGGTCATCAGCTCCCCCACGCGGTAATCACCGTTGACGAGGCTACAGACGCCCTCGGGCAGTTTGTTAGCTTTCATTACTTCGTGGAAGATATTTTGGCAAGCTACGCCACAAAGCGGTGCTTTTTCGCTAGGCTTCCAGATACAGACATCCCCACACACCAAAGCGATCATGGTATTCCAACTCCAAACCGCTACGGGGAAGTTGAATGCAGAGATAATGCCCACAATCCCCATAGGATGCCATTGCTCATACATGCGGTGGAAAGGTCGCTCGCTGTGCATCGTTAGGCCGTAGAGCTGGCGGCTGAGGCCCACGGCGAAGTCGCAAATATCAATCATTTCCTGCACTTCCCCCCAGCCTTCTTGTAGGCTTTTGCCCATCTCGTAACTGACTAGGCGCCCGAGGGCATCTTTGTGTTTCCGGAGGGCTTCGCCGTATTGCCGCACGATCTCGCCGCGCTGTGGGGCAGGCACTAGGCGCCAATGTTTGAAGGCTTCGGCTGCAGTGGCTACTATTTTTTCGTAATTCTCAGGGCGGGTGCTGCTTACACGGCCGATCAGCTTACCATCTACTGGGCTATAGCTGGCAAGGAAGTCTGTGCCAGCCAAGGCGTGCTGGCCCGTGCTACTGCCGTGGTTGTCGGTTTGTAAACCTAGTTGGGCGAGGAAGTCGGTATTCATAATTTGGTCTGTTTAGGCTTGCAGATAACAAGCAGTAGTTAAGCGGCTGCAAAGATACAAAATATACTGCAGAATGCTTGGCTACTGTACTCAAAATCATAGCTCAAAAACGCTGGCTTTGCTCCTGCGAGAGCCAGCGAGTGCGTATGTACACGCAGTGCCCATATAGTAGGGATTGAGCAACGATTACCTAAGGAAAGGAGCACGACAAGCAGGACAAATATGCACCAAGTGTATGTCCAAACAGCCACAACCCATCCTTGCTACTTAGCGTTCGCAGCATTAGAAGGATGGCTCACGCCCTACTAAACGGGCACCCAGACGGGCACGGCAAGTGCAGGAGCAATTTTTCTTCTTTAGGAGCAAAGAAAATAAAGCGCGCAAACAGGGTTCAGTCGGGTAAAATGGTCAGTTGGATACGTCCAACTGCCCTAGCAAGCCGGATAAACGCACACATGGATGCACCCACCCCAAAAAACGTTTTTACTGGGTAAAACCCATGTAAAATGGTCAGTTGGAACCGTCCAACTGACTAAAAAAGGACGATTGGCCCCGTCCAACCGCCCTAAGCTTTGCATCCCCCCAACCACTTTTTACAAAAACTTAACCCCCTAGCGCAGCACAAGCCCCGCACACTTCCTACCTTAGCCCCAAATAGTTAAAAATGATCAAGTACTGTCTTATTTTTCTCTGCTTATGCCTGGGCACCCTCCACAGCCAACAGGATCTCCTACAATCCGGTCCTATGCTAGGCTATATAGAAATGCGCGAAGCCCTCGTGTGGGTGCAAACCAAGGAAGCCGCCACGGTGAAAATTGGCTACAAAGAACTCGGTGGTAGCGGCAAAGAACTTTTTACTGATAGCTACGCGACCCAAAAACAGCAGGCCTTCACCGCCAAGCTGGTTGCCGACCAGGTTCAACCTGGCAAAACCTACCAGTACACGGTCTATATCAATGATCAGCCACTTCGCTTCGACTACCCCACCCGCTTCACCACCCAGTCTATCTGGCGGTGGCGAACCGATCCGCCCAATTTCAAAGTAGCCCTCGGCAGCTGTTTCTATATCAACGAGCCCGCTTATGATCGCCCGGGTAAAGGATATGGCGACGAGTACGAAATCGTACAGAGTATCGATCAGCAAAACCCAGACCTGATGGTATGGCTAGGCGACAACATCTATCTGCGCGAGCCCGACTGGTACAGCCGCACCGGCTATTTCCACCGCTATACCCATACGCGCTCGCTTCCCCAATTACAGCCCTTGCTGGCCAAAACACCGCAATATGCCATTTGGGACGACCACGACTACGGCCCCAACAATGCCGACAGGGGCTGGGTGCATAAAGAACTGGCCGCAGAGGCCTTTAATCTCTTCTGGGGCAACCCCAGCAGTGGACTGGCCGGGCAGCCGGGCAACGACCGAGGCATCAGCAGCATGTTCCGCTACAATGATGTGGATTTCTTCCTGCTCGACGACCGCTCCTTCCGCTCGCCCGAACGCCAAAAAAATACAGAAGGAAAAACGATCTTAGGAAAAGCACAACTCGATTGGCTGATCGACAACCTGATTTTCAGCGATGCTTCCTACAAAATGGTTTGTGTCGGCAGCCAAGTGCTCAATAGCTTTGCTGGCTTCGAAAACTACGCCAACATAGCCCCCGAAGAACGGCAGTATCTGCTGGGTAGAATCAATCAAGAAAGCATCGAAAATGTCATTTTCCTCACCGGCGACCGCCACCACACAGAACTGAGCGCAATTACGCTGCCCAACGGTAAACAAGTCTACGACCTCACCGTCAGCAGCCTCACCTCCGGCACTGGCAACAATCGAAATGAAGTGAATGAAAACCGTGTGGAGGGTACCATGCTCGTGAAGCGCAACTTCGGCCTACTAGAATTTAGTGGGCCTTACAAAGAGCGCAAGCTACTGATCCGTATCCTTGATAAGGACGGACAAACGGCCTGGGTTCGGCAGATTAACTAGTCCCGAAAGACCTCAATCTCGTGGTTGGCCACCACTAAATCGGTAAATTTACCTTTAAAGCGGGTGGCCTTCACGATGTGGTTATCTATCCAATGGTAGTTGCCACCGCGCGGCTTACCCATCAGCATACCGTGGTATTTGAAGCCATGGCGATTGAGCCATTCCTCCGTAATTTCCCGGTGTTCCTCCGTGCGGCTAGTGAAAAAGGTAATGATATGGCCTTCCTCGTACCATTTATTGAGAATGCGCAAAGCATCCGGGTAAGGTAGGCAAGTACCCATGCGCTCGGGCTCTTCGTTGGGAATATCGTCGCAAATGGTGCCGTCAATATCGATGAGGAAGTTCTTGGTTTCGCCAGAGAGCACTGGGCTAATCAGTTCCCCTTTTTCGTTATATGTCTTTTCCAGACTGTGTTGTTTGCTAGACATCGGATTGTTGTTTCGATCAAATGAAGCACAAAGTTACGCTTATTTCAGGCAGCTTACCAAAACAAAGCTAGAATATGCCCAAAGAATTAATTTGGCGGGGCACTATTTTTTACTTTCTTTACGATGGCTAAGGTGGGGAGTGAATGGGGAAAATGGATTTATCGAATGGACAATGGAGGAGTGACAATTGACAATGCTGGAGCACTTCTGGGGATTTGTATAGATTTTGGCACACCCACAGCGCATATCTTTGTATCGAGGTGCGGTGTTAATTAATCGATGCTCCTTGTCTGGGCGGATATGGTGGATTACGCCCTACTAAACCCAGAATCAGGCGAGCGTTCCGGCGTTCACGGCGGGCACTCTGTGCAGGAGCAGGGTTTTCTCAAAAGAGCATGGCTCTTCTTCGATCAGCCTTGCTCCTGCGAGAGTAACGAGTGCGTATGTACACAGAGTGCCCGTTTAGTAGGGCTTGAGCCAAAACAAAAATCTACGGGCAAATCTCACTTTCCATTCCATTTCGTATCATTGCACACACAGCAAAAAACAATTAGATGAACAGTCCCCAAAAAGTAGCCTTAGTGACGGGTGCCTCTTCCGGTGTAGGGGAAGCCCTCGCACCCTTGATGGCCGAAGCAGGCTATAAAGTATATGGCCTGAGCCGACGAAGTGTTGCGCTACCGGGCGTAATCGCGCTGCAGGCCGACTTGAGTGATGCGGATAGCCTTCAAGCTGCAATAGCGCACATCATAGCAGCAACTGGCCGGCTAGACGTGGTGATGCACTGCGCGGGCATTGGCGGCGCGGGCCCGGTAGAGCAGATGCCCCTAGCCGAAGCAAAGCGCATCATGGATACCAACTTCTGGGGCACTTTTGCCCTGGCGCAGGCTTGTTTGCCGCATTTATTAGCGGCGCCATCGGGTCGTTTGCTGGTGATGGGCAGCATTGGTGGCTATATGGGTATTCCTTTTCGCAGTGCTTATTGCGCTAGCAAAGGGGCACTGCTTAATTTAGTAGAGAGCCTGCGCTTGGAGGTCAGTGGTAGCGCCCTGCAGGTGAGCTGTATCTGCCCAGGTGATATGGCCACCAACAGCATCGCTACGCAATACCGGATGCCCTACCCCGATGTGGATGAGCGCTATCGAAAGCGCTACCAAACCGCCGATGAGGGGATGGCCAATAACGTAAATCATGGCATGGATGCCCGTTTTGTGGCAAAAAAAATACTGACTATTGCCGAACAAAAAAAGCTGGATAGCCAGTATATTATCGGTCCGTTCGTGCAAAAAATCAGCCCGCTGGCGAAGCGGTTCTTACCCAGCAACTGGTGGGAAAAGCTACTGGGGTCTTACTATCAATAAGCGGGATTCGTCTCTTGCCAATCCTTAATCTCTTATTTTGCTTATATTGAGGCATCAATTTAGCTTGCTATGCCAACAAAAACAGCTGTTTTCCCGGGTTCTTTCGATCCCATCACCCTCGGCCATGAAGAATTGGTGCGCCGAGCGCTACCACTCTTCGACGAAATTGTGGTGGCGGTGGGTATCAATACCTCCAAAAGCTATCTTTTCACGCTAGAAGAACGCCTACAGTGCCTGCGGGCTGTCTTCGCCGATGAGCCCAAAGTGAGGGTAGATAGCTTCGAAAACCTCACCGCTCACTACTGCCAGCGCATCGGCGCCCGCTATCTGCTGCGCGGGCTGCGCAATGCTAGCGACTTCGACTACGAGAAAACGATTTCCCAGTTGAATGGCATTGTCGGCAATGGCTTGGAAACCATTTTCTTTATCGCCAATCCGGATGTCTCTCATATCAGTTCTACGATTGTTCGGGAAATCATCAAAGGCGGCGGCGATGCCAGTCCTTTCATCCCCGATGCACTTATCCAGCAGCTAAGCATCCTTAAAAAGTAAATAGCTTTGTTCCCTTGCGCATCCGAACATTCCCTATCTAAGAAGGGTTAACTACAGCATGATGACTTTAGCCGAACGCCTCGATAGCCTAGCAGCACTAGGCCACTATTTATGCCACGAGGAAGACGAATACCTAGCTGCCTTGCAGCAGCGGACGACCTTCCACAATGCCTGGTTCACCGCTGAGCAGCAGCAACAAGCGCTGTCGGCCATCTGCCAGTATTTCCTTGATGATGCCGCCCTGAAAGCCTGGATAGCGCCCTACACCCAAGCACTAGATGCCAAAGACGCCACCGAACAGTCTCCGAAGACCGTAGGCTTGGTGCTAGCAGGCAATATTCCCCTAGTGGGCTTACATGATCTGCTGTGTGTGTATGCAGCGGGGCATCGCAGCCAGATCAAGCTATCAGATAAGGATAAATTTGTCCTACCCTACCTCGTGAAGGTGTTGTGTCGCTTTGCCCCTGAGGCTACCACCTATTTTGATTTTGTAGAGCAGCTCAAAGACTTTGATGCCGTGATTGCCACCGGCAGTAACAACAGTGCTCGCTATTTTGAGGCTTATTTCGGAAAATATCCCCATATTATCCGCCGCAACCGCAACGGGGTGGCCATCCTCAGTGGCCAAGAAAGGACCGAAGAGTTGCGTGCTTTAGGCAGAGATATTTTCCAGTATTTTGGCTTGGGCTGCCGCAATATTGCCAAGCTTTACGTCCCTAAGGACTACGATTTCAATCCTCTATTAGAAATCTTACACGAGTGGAAAGACTTACAAAATCACCCGAAATACCGCAATAATTTCGATTATCAGTTTGCCCTACTGACGCTCAACAAAGTGCCATTTTATCACAACGGAGCCATTATCTTGCGAGAAGATAGCGCGATGCTATCGCATATCGCTGGTTTATACTTTGAGTACTATACTGACCTTCCCTCCTTAGAACGCACCTTATCCGACCGCCAGGAGGAAATCCAGTTGCTGGTATCCCAGCCCCAGCTACTGTCGAGGCCCACCAAATACTTCGGCGAAGCCCAACAACCCAACCTGAGCGACTATGCAGACGGCGTGGATACCATGAAATTTTTAATAGCATTATAATGCTCCCACCGCCAGCGCAGCAGTGTGATGAGCAAGCGCCTGCTCGAACCAAGTTTCCAGGCGCGCGCCCCACACTTCCAGGCTGTATTCTTCTTCCAACTGCCGCCGGCATGCATACCGGCTGATCTCTCCTATTTTGGCAACGGCGGCTACCAGCCCCTTCACATCTCCCATATCGACTAGGAAACCCGTCTTACCTTCCCTAACAATCTCCGTCAGACCGCCAGAACGGTAAGAAATCACAGGCACGCCACAGGCAAAAGCTTCTATAGCTGCATTTCCAAAAGCTTCTACCCACCTAGGCGTCATTAATAGTGCGCTACATCGCCCCAGTTTTTCCTGCAGTTGTTCAGTAGGCAAGAAACCCTCGTAACGAAGCTGAGCCGCCGGAAAGCTGGCCTGAATCGCTTCCCAGTAGTCCTCATCTTGAATCAAGCCAAATATATGCAGCGGCAAGCCTGTTCGCTGGGCTACTTCCGCGGCATCTTCCAAGCCTTTCTCGGGGGAAACACGCCCCACCCAAGCCAAGCTTGGTTTAGCGGGCTGCGCCACAAATTGGTACTGTGCCACATCAATCCCCTTGCCCATGACGAGTAAGCGGTTTCCAGCACTAAAGGTATCCGCGCAAGCACGGGTATTGACAGCCACCGCATAGGGGTTTAAATCAACTGTTTGGCTTACCATTCTATCCATTTCGTCCGATAACGCGGCCATGCTGACCCAGTGAACAACCGGACAGTGAAAGAAAGAAGTAAGATAGAGAGGCAACCAGTCGTAGGCAAAGTTAAAAATTAAGTCAAACGCTTGTTGTGAAGCCCCAGCATAGCGCCACATATTAACCAAAACAGAATCGAGCGGAAACACCGGAGGCGGATCATCACCTGCCTGCATCTGCGCAGATGCTTGAGAACGGCCAGCAATTTGCGTTAGCTTAGCCACTTTAGTGGCAGATCCTTTAGGTGCGACTATTTCAACCTGATGCCCTCTGGCGATCAAGGCTTTGGCAGCATTTTGCAAGGTCAGTTCTACGCCACCACCTACGCCAGAGCCCAGCGCCCCTACGGGGGTGGACAGAAAGAGAATACGATAGCCTTTGGGGCTCATGGGAAAATTCTATAATCTTGAAGGGTTGGGGATATACCCACACCGCAGCTTACGATAGGCAAAAATAAGACTTTTCTGGCAATATCACATTGCCAGCGGACATATATCTTCCGCAAAATTACAACAAGCTCTAAACCACCTTCACCGCAATACGGTGGCAAGCATTGTTCAGATAGCCTTTGGGGTTCCAGCCGGGTAGTATCATGGGCTGTGCTTGCCCGAGGCTATCGGTGGCCTTGGCCCATACTTCGTAGTAGCCTGGTTTGGGGAAGTTGATCTTGGCGCTAAAGTGCTGCCAAGCTAAGCGGTTGGCGGGGCGCTCCAGCGTAGCAGGCTGCCAGGTGGCACCGAAGTCAATGGAGATGTCCAGGCGATTTACCTGTAGTTCACCTGCCCAAGCATGGCCTCTGATGGGCAGCGCTTGCCCTTTCTGAAGCGTAGCGCCTGTTTTGGGGTAGGTAATCACGGACTTAACCGGCATACCCTCGATGATACACATATCCTCGTCCTTGACCACCGCGCCGGGGGCTACAGGTTCGCAGGGCATGCGGTAGGCCGGCGACTCCATTTTGGAGCCATCGTGTACACGGTCTCTCACCACTATTTTCGTTAGCCACTTCCCAGAGCAAGAAGCCGGCCAGCCGCCTACTACTAGCCGCAGGGGATGGCCATTTTGATAAGGGATCGCCTGCCCGTTCATGGCCCAAGCAATCAGACATTCGTCCATCATGGCGGTCTTGATGGGTACACCACGCGAGATAGCAGCTTTGCCGGGGTCGCCGCTTAGATGCTGGTCTTTACCGTAGTAGCCGATATACACCGCATTGGGCTTAAGGCCAACATCTTGCAGCACATCCTTTAGCCGCACGCCCGTCCAAGCAGCACAGGCTACGGCACCCACATCCCATTGGTTGCCCTTAGCGGGTGGGTTAAACTCCTTGCGCCCATTTCCGCCACACTCCAAGACCAACTGGTAGGTATGTTCTTTAAAACCTTGCTTGAGTTCTTTAAGGCTGTAGGTTTTGGCTTTGTTGACCGATTCTCCCTCGATGGTCAGCGTCCATTTGTCCACATCTAGCTCTGCCTCGCTGGGTGGTAGGCCGTTGTTGCGAATGAAGAACTTATCGGCAGGCGTCAGCTTATCATCCAGCAAATGGGCGGGTGTTTCTACGTTAAGAGGCCGATCGTTGAGGACAATCAAGTCTGGATGCTTGCCCGGTATTTGAAAAGGCTTATCCGCTAGCGCCAGCCCCGCTGGGATCATCCCTGCCGGGAAATTTTTGGCATACACCATTGGCGCCCCTAGCGCAGCTCCCATGGCTAGCAAGGCACTTTTCTTCAAGAATCCCCGCCTTGTATCTGGGTGGCTTTCTCTACCCCATAGTAGCCGATCGGCGGCGATGGGATCTTTGGCATACAATTCATGCAAGCCAATAGGTGCTTGCTTTTTTTTCTTACTCATGTTCCGTATATTTAGATAGCGTCCTAAAAGGGCGTTTGACTGCTGACAGATTGTTGTAGGGCTATGCATTGCTGCCGGTGGCGCTCCTCATTCAGGTCTCGCTCCACCGTTACGCTCCTGTTTTGGGTGAAATGATAGCTCCATTCTATCCAAGAGCCATCGTAATTGAGTACGTCTGGGTAGCCGAGCAGCTCCCGCAATACATAGGCCGTATGGGTAGAACGCGCGCCCGACTGGCAATATACAATGATATTTTTATCGGGGGTGATACCCACCTTATTAAAATTGTATCGCAACACCTCCAGCGGTTTGAAGCGGTGATCGGTCTTCAGATCCACGGCATCCGACCAGTTGAGATGCACCGCACTTGGGATGTGGCCAAAAGTAAAGGCTCCCTTTTTGTAAGGATGGCAAACACCCTCTTCTAGGTAGGGAACACCTGCATACTCTTCGGGTTCTCGGGTATCTACAATCACGGTATTGCTGTCGCTGATGGCCAAGCGTACATCCTCCAAATCTGCGATGTGCTCCGCCTCCTCTAGTGGCGCTTTAAAGACAAAGGTAGTAGGCGCTAGGGGCGTGGGCGTTTCTTTAGATAGCGCAAAGCCTTCTTGCTGCCAAGCTGCTTTACCACCGTTCATGATAGCCACCCGATCGTGCCCATAAAGGCGCAACATCCACATAAATCGAGCCGCATCCACATTGCCCTTGCCGTCGTAGAGGAGCAGAAAGTCCTTGTCGCTGATCCCATGCTTACCCAGCAAACTAGCAAAATCTTCGGCCGATAGACGCATACCGCCAAAGGGATAGTCCTCGCTTTCATAGTCGGGCCGCCAAAAGCTCAAAGCCTTGCTTAAATGCCCTTGTGCATACTGCTCGGGCTTGCTAATTTCAATGGCTATAAAGGGCTGCCCTGTGTCATACCACCGCTTTACCAGCGCTGGCTCAACGAGGTGGGAGCCTTGTACTGCTGCCCCCTCAGCCACCACAGCTGGAAGAGGCGAATCGCTAGGTGCTGAGTCCGCTTGACAAGCACTGAACAGCAGCAGCCCCAATAGGAGGCAATGGAATAGTTTCACAGCATGATATTGAATAGATAGGTATAACAAAGGTATAAAACATTTCTACGATTAAAAACCACTGTGCAAAATTATATATTGAAAAGATATTTATCCAACGAGTATAATACTAATATTCCTGATTTCCTTGATAAGCTTGCATCCCTTTTGGCTTGCGCCCAGACCCAGACGGGCGTTCCGGCGGGCACGGCTCATACGGATTGGAAGACGGGCATAAATGTACATCCATACGGACACCCAGGCGGGCACGGCAGTACGCACTCGCTGGCTCTCGCAGGAGCAGGGTTCTTTTTTTGAGCCATGCCCCGAGACCCTCCACCGGTAGATATTCTGCAACCTTTCGTCAGGCTTTATGTTTGCCCTCTGGAATTAGTGTAATTAACTAGGCTTGAAAAGTACATCCTCACTGCTCCTGGGCATCGCATGCTTGCCGCTGCTGGTCGCTTGTTTCGATGCAGGCCAGATAGTCGCGCGCCCAGCGGCGCTCGATACATCCACCAACAATATATCCGTTATGGACAGCACCTCTTTTTTCAGTTTCACCGTCAACTCCTTAGAAGGACAGCCCATCGATTTGTCCCAGTATCGCGGCAAGAAAATTATTGTCCTCAACGTCGCCTCCAAGTGTGGTTATACGCCGCAGTACGCCGACTGGGAGAAATTCTACAGCGCTAACCAAGATGCGTTCGTAGTGCTTGGTTTCCCCTGCAACGACTTCATGCGCCAAGAGCCAGGTTCTGCCTCCGAGATCGCCGAATTTTGCCAGCGCAACTACGGAGTCACCTTCCCCATGTTCGAGAAAGTTCAGGTAAAGGGTGCCAGCAAATCGCCCCTCTACCAATGGCTCACCGACCCCGCCCAAAATGGCTGGAACGACCAAGCGCCAAGCTGGAATTTCTGCAAGTACCTCCTCAACGAGCAGGGGGAACTGACGCATTTCTTCGGCTCCAATGTGAAGCCTGATAGCCAAGAATTCGTGGCGGCCATTGGCAGCTGGTAGGTCAATAACATGCCACTGGGCAGCACAACAACTGCCCGCCATCCAAGCTTTCCTCTTCCTTGGAATGCGCATACAAAAAAGGGGGTCGATGCAATGCATCGACCCCCTTTTTTCCTAACCACGCTATCGCCTAGCGCACAATCACCATCCGCCGCGTAGCGCTGTGCTCGCCGCTGCGAAGGGTGTAAGTCACCACGCCTGTGGTGCCCAGACGAGCAGCATCCAGGCGGACAAAGTACTGGCCGGCATCCAGATAGCTGCGTTCTTCGTAGAGGAGGCGACCTTGTAGGTCGTGGACGAGGAAGTTTGTCTCCCCTGCCTGAGGTAGTTCGAAGCGGATCAGCGTCTCGCCACCGAAGGGGTTGGGGACGTTCTGCTCCAGCACGAAACCGAGGGCGGCTTCGTGCTGTACCTTTATAATCGGCAGGCTGCCGCTGTTGGTGAAGGAAAGCGCCACCGCACCGCCGCGCAGCTGGGTGTCATAGACGGCTCCGGGAAGTACGTCCTCCGCCAAGCGGAGCACTTCGCTCAGGCGCAAACCGGACTGCTTTACTTGAAACTCCAGCGCAAAAATCACTGCTCCTTTCGGTAAGCTCTGCCCCTGCGGAACCGCAAAAACAGCACGCAACTCTCCCCTATCCGCTTGCCAAGTACCGAAGTTTTCTTTGTCCAGCGGGAAGGCGGTGGTCGTATTAGCTTCCGTGAATTGGAGATAATCCGTATCGAAGCGCAGCGCAAACTGCCAAGCCGCCACATCTGGCAGAGCGTTCGTTTGGAAAGGCACGCGAATCCGCTGCCCGGCCACCAACACCTGATCGTTTGCCCGAAGCTCCAGGGCTGGCCGGTTGAGCGGCACCATAGCGCCCCAACTGCCGTTCACATCGCCCATTTTTACGCCAATGAAGTTTTGGTTCGTGATATTGGACGTGACGTTCGCTAGATCAATATCTTCAGGAAAAGCTGGCGCCCACGGCGCATTTTGATTCGTAAACATGTGCTTTGCGTCCACAAAGCGCCAAGAAGGTGATTGAAAAATCGTTTGCGCATTCGTATTGCCGTTCAGCGAATGGAAGATCAGCGCCGCGTCTAAACTCGTGACCGAGTTGCTCTGGTTCACGTCTGCCGCAATGACTTTGTAGCCGTCGTTGAAGCGGTTCGAAAAGTTAAGGTGCTGCTGGATGCGGGTGACGTCGGCCGCGGTGACGCCTTGATAGGGGTTGCCCGTGGTCTTAGTGGGCGTGATGGTGAGGTTGCCGCCCGTGGTAGCAATTTCGTAGTTGCCGTTGGTATCGGTATCGTCGGTGCCCATATCGCTTAGGGTGACGGTGGCATCTGGGACGGGAGTGCTACTATCGTGTTCCCAGACGATGTTGCCAGACAGGACGTAGGTCTGCGTACCCGTACATTGGCAGTCGTTGCTCCAAGTGTCGTTGATGGTCGTCGCGTTGCCGTCGTCGCAGGCGGTGCCGGGTTGGGCGAGGCCGTTGGGTACGCCTTTGCAGTCGAGGCACGAGGCGTTTGGCACTAGCCCCGTGTTGCCGCCGCTACATACGCCGCATTGGTCTATGCTGGCCGTTCCGCCGAATACGCCGTTGCAGTCTTGCACGCAAGCCGTCAGGCCCGTATTGCCGCCCACGCAAGTGTTGCAATTATCGAGGAAGGCAGTGCCGCCAAAGTCGCCGTTGCAATCTTGTACGCAGGCCGTCAGACCCGTGTTGCCGCCGACGCAGGTGTTGCAATTGTCCAAAAACGCGGTGCCATTTATATCGCCATTACAGTCCACGCAGGCCGTTTGGCCCGGTTCGCTGTTGGAAGTTCCCGCTGGGCAGGTGGTACATACAATAGCCCCTTCTTGGTCGCTGAACGTGCCAACAGGACAATCTATGCAGGCCGTTTGCCCTGTCTGCCCATTGGCTGTACCCGCCGGACAGGCCGTGCAAGCAATAGCACCGTCTAAATCGCTGAATGTACCTTCGGCACAAGGGATACAAAATTCGGCACCTTCCACAGCTGCATATCGTCCAGCCGGGCAAAGTATCGGTGCTGTCAATCCACCCGGACAGTAGCTGCCCATTGGGCAAATTTGACAGCCTGTGACGACGTCTTGTCCACCCATCACCGTAATAACGGGATAATAACCGGGTTGGCAGCCGCAATCGCCCGTGTTGGACACGCTGCTGACCGTGAGGGGGCAGGCGTCCGTGTTGTCGGCTACGTAGCCGGGAGG
This sequence comes from Lewinella sp., assembly GCA_036835305.1. Classification (GTDB taxonomy): domain Bacteria; phylum Bacteroidota; class Bacteroidia; order Chitinophagales; family Saprospiraceae; genus Neolewinella. The sequence continues at coordinate 15,659 of DAITME010000051.1, read as the reverse complement.
GGCGGAGCAGGCCGTTGTCGTATTATTGGGGTCGCCGAGGCCGTCGCCGTCCACGTCGGCGTACCAAGTGGGAACGGTACCTGTTACAGTGACCGTCGTTTGGCAGGAAGCCTCGACGCTGTTTATGTCGATGATGGTTAAAGTCACCGTCTGCTGCGTGCCGATTTGGCTACAGTTGAAAACACTGGGCGATACGCTGATGCTTTGCAGGCCACAATCGGCGGTGCTGCCAGCATCTATGTCGGCGGGCGTGACCGTGACCGTGTTACCGACCAGTACCGCCGTAAAAGCTTGGCAGTTGGCTACGGGTTCGTCACAACAGGTATTCACGTCATCGGCTACGGTGAAGCTACAAGTGGTCGTCTCCGTATTCATAAACAAATCGGTTACTCGCAGGGTCACCGTTTGAGGACCTACCAGGTCACAATCGAAAGTGAGGCTGTTCTCACCATCAATCAGGAAAGACAGTTCGCCACAGCCGTCGCTGGAATCGCCAATTTGAGCGGCAGTGACAGTGGCTGTCAGGTTAACGTCAAGCTGTACGGTCAGGTTGCTGGCACAGGCTGGCACAGGAGCAGGTACAGTTCCTTGAAACTCGTAAGCACCCATATTGTAATCACCGAGCCGGTTGGGCGCGGCATTGACGGGGCGGATATTGCCATCCAGATCGTTACTAGGAGCACCCGAAGCCGTTCCAGCATCAATGGCGGGCGAGCAGGCTTGGAGGCGGTAATCAGTAGCGGAGACAAACAAAGGGTCAATTCCTACAATATTTCCATTTGCTCCATCAATAAATCCGCTTGTTCCGTCACTATCAAAGTTATTTCCCAATGACACAAAATCACCTAGGGTGCTTCCGTTATCTGCATAAAAATTGCCTGTAATATTATTGGCAACTATCGTGTTTTTCAGATCCGTGGTCGGGTTAGCACCTGATGAATGTATTGCAGCAGAAGTATTAGCTGAGGTATTGTTGGCGACGGTAGAATTGATCAATGTCAATAGGGATGATGCCCCACTAAAATTGAAAATAGCCCCACCAACCACACTGGTATTGTCAACAATTAAGCAGTTGGTTATAGTCGAGCCGGGGCTGTCTTGTATATATATACCCCCCGCCTGAAATGCATTGTTATTACTAACAATCGTATTTGTCATATCCAATACGGCAAATGCTACATCTAATCCTCCTCCCTCGATCGCTGCCTCATTTCCGGTGATTTGACAGCCATGAAAAGTTAAGGAAGAAAAGCTGGATACCCCGCCACCAAAGCCTTGTGATGAATTGTTGGTGATGAAACAATTGGTATATGTTGCACTACCTGAACCTGTTAGATAAACTGCACCACCATCGCTAGAAGCCGTGTTTTCAGTAAGCGTACAATCAGTCAAATCTAGGGTTCCTGTCGCACCAAAGTAAATAGCACCGCCACTAAAACCAATATTTCCATCGAATACGCAGTCAGCAATTATCAGTTCGCAGTTACCTTCATTCATAATACCTCCACCACCAAATCCTCCTACAAAGGTCTGTTGATTGCCGATGAAGCTGCAATTTGTGATAGTCGGGCTGGCATTGGTATTGTTCATCCCACCTCCCAGTAGGCCAATATTATTCGAGAAGCGGCAGTTGGTCACCATCGGTGAACCTGCATTGATAAACATACCCCCTCCCTTGGAAGCGGGGTCAGGGAAATTGGTGCTATCATCAGCATTTCCTGCCGTCACAGTGAATCCATCAATAATAGCCGTGTTATCTGTACCGGAGCCATTTACCACAGTATAGCTATTGTCAGCAATGCCCGCTGCTCCGATTTCTCCACTCAGCACGGTGCCATTGGTGGCCGGGTCTGCATTGCGGTCGGCAAATACTGCGTTGCCCGTGTTCGAGAAGCCGCCGTAGATGGCGAGATCATTTCTCATCACAAAAGCATCGGTGCGCAAAGTGCCGGGGACATACGTACCTGAGGCGACCCAGATTTGGGTGATGCCGGAGCAGGTGCTTTCTAGGGCGCTTTGCAGGTCGGTAAAGGCATCGGCCCAAGAGGTGCCGTTGTTGGCGCCGGTGGCGTTGGCTTTCACCTAGAGGGTATTGCCTGTGGGGCAAGACCTCACCACCGTCAGCACCACATCGTTACCGTCGCCCCCCACATAGGTGATGAGGGCATCCAGACTGCTGCCGAGGAAGTTGGAGATAGTAGCACCCTCTGGCAAATCTGTGACGGTACCGATGATGGCATCCGTGCCGTCGTTGTTGACAATAATAAAGGTCTCGCCGATGGTGGGCGCGTGTATGCTGCCATTGAAGGTCAGCTCCACGCCCGTCAAGTCGATCATCCCATCTACAGCAAGTAGCTGGTAGCCGGTTTGCGGAGTGATGCCGTCAATATCAATATTGAGTTTGGAGCCTGTCGAAAATACCGTTGTTTGCGTTGGCGTGGTACGCACGTCTGCGCTGGCCGTATTGGGCCAGGTACCGTTGGTGGTGCTGTTAAGCGTGATGCCAGCACTGGTGGAGGTAGAAGTAATCGCACCGTCCGCTTCCGAAAAGATATCAGCGGCGGTGTCACCACCCGTACCCGTCACGCGCACCTCTCTTTCGGAGGAGGTGATGCGAGAGTCGGTGGATCGGACGAATACGCCAAAATTGCTAGCAGCCGTACCCGCGCCGCCGGTACCTTCTACCGTCACTGTACCGCTGCCACCTGCCGTGATCTCGCCAGCGAAAGCCACAAAGACGCCAAAGTGGTAACCTGAAGTGCCCAAGCCGCCGCCCTGACCCGTCACGAGTACTGCTCCAGCAGAGGAGCTAATCCTAGTGTTGGGATCTGAGACAAATACGCCATAATTGTTGCTACCCGTACTCGCGCCGCCGGTACCCGTCACCGTCACCGTACCGCTGCCACCAATTACCTGCGCTGTACCATAAAGTTTAACTCCCTTCTGTTCGGAATCCATATCGCCTCCTCTGCCTCTCAATGTCAAAGCGCCACTACCAGTGCTCTGCACGGTGGCACCAGTTAATTCTATACCGATGAAGCCACCGCTGGTTGGCGTATTCTGTTGGTTGGCTTCCAAGAGAATAGGAGCCGTGCCCGTGGCGGTCAACTGCGAGCCGCTACCTACGCTGATGTTGCGATTGGTGGCGATGTTCATCGCCGTGCTGACCGCGACATCAAGGCCTCCGGTAAAGGACACGGTGCCTACGCCAGCACCAGATATACTGATCCCAAAATTGCCCGTGCTGATGGACGAACTGCCGCTGAAAGTGACGTTGTTTGTTCCCGCGAGAAAGACCGTATTGTTCACCGTGAGGGACGAGGCCACGTTAGTTGCTGACACCGTAGTGGTACCGGTACCGCCACCAGGAGCTCCGTTCGGCCCGGACTGGAAAAATATCCCGGCGTTGAGCGCAAAAATGATGTTGCCACCAGATACTGTAACGGTCAAGCTCTCGTTGGTGCCCAGCCTAATCCCTAGTGTTTGGGCGCCGGTGCTGTAGCTATAATCGGCGGCCTGCAAGGTACTACTTATAGCGAGGGAGCAAGCAAACAGAAAGGCAGTGCGCAAAGCACTGCGGCTGAGTTGTAGAATCAAGTTCATCATAAATGCGTTTTTAAAAAAAATATGGTGAAAGCCCGCCTTTGCAAGGGAACTGACGATAGCCACAGCACAGGCGCTGCAAGACCCGCCCATGCAGTATATTTAATGAGGTTGAAAAGGATACCTCAAGTAGTACAATCCCTTTTGATGGAGCAATGCCAAGCTGGTTATTTCAGGGCATTGTTTTTTCTGTGCCATCAGCCTGCCAAAAGTATACACTATCTGATATAAAAATAGCCTTATTGTCCGAATGCTACGTTTGACTATCCGAGGGACTGCGTTTGGCTGCCCAAAAGCTTTTGTGGGCTGTCTCGCAGGCGTTTGCGCAAGCCTTGCTCAAAATAGCAATTCACTCGTGTTGAGCGGCGTCGAAACATTGCTCCTGCGTGAGCCAAAATGAGAAATGCTTTTATCTTTGCCGTCTAAACCATGATGATTATGTTTCGTACCCACAATTGCGGCGAGCTACGCCCAGCACATATTGGCCAAACAGTGACCCTCAGCGGATGGGTGCAAACGACCCGCGATTTTGGTTCCCTCACCTTTATTGATTTGCGCGACCGCTACGGCATCACCCAGCTGGTGCTGGATGCCGATGCCGACAAAAATATTGCCGAAGCGGCTGCGAAACTAGGTCGCGAATGGGTCATCACCGCCAGCGGAACGGTGCGCGAACGCGCCAGCAAGAACCCCAACCGCCCTACCGGCGATATTGAAATTTCCGTAACTGCCTTACATATCCTCAACCCCAGCAAGGTGCCGCCCTTCATCATTGAAGACGAGACGGACGGAGGCGACGATTTGCGCATGAAGTACCGTTTCCTGGATCTGCGTCGCAGCCCGCTGCAGAAAAACATCATCTTCCGTAGCCAACTTGCCTTGGCCGTGCGGGCTTATTTGGGTGGTCAAGATTTTGTGGAGGTAGAAACGCCCTTCCTCATCAAATCCACACCAGAAGGAGCACGCGACTTTGTAGTGCCCAGCCGCCTCAACGAAGGACAGTTCTACGCCCTTCCCCAAAGCCCGCAAACCTTCAAGCAGCTGTTGATGGTGGCTGGCTATGACCGCTATTTCCAGATCGTGAAATGCTTCCGCGATGAAGATCTGCGCGCCGACCGGCAGCCAGAATTTACGCAGATCGACTGCGAAATGGCCTTTGTTACCCAAGAAGAAATCTTGGATACTTTCGAGGGCCTCACCCGCCACCTCTTCCAGAAAATGAAAGGGATCGAACTCGGTCAGTTTCCACGGATGCAATACGACGAAGCTATGCGCCGCTACGGCAGTGACAAGCCCGATCTGCGCTTTGGTATGGAGCTGGTGGAACTCAATGCAGTGGCACAAAACAAAGGCTTCTCGGTTTTCGATAGCGCCGAGCTGGTAGTCAGCATCTGCGTACCCGGCCAGGCAGAGCTCACGCGCAAGCAGCTGGATGCCCTCACCGACTGGGTCAAGCGCCCCCAAATTGGCGCCAAAGGCCTGGTTTATGTGAAGTGCAATGAAGACGGCAGCTTCAAATCTAGCGTCGATAAGTTCTTCGACCAAGCCGCCCTAGCCAGCTGGGCCGAGGCTTGTGGGGCGAAGGCCGGCGACCTGCTGCTAGTCATCAGCGGCGAAGACGAAAAAAGCCGCAAACAGCTCGGCAACCTGCGCCTGCACGTAGCCGAGCAGTTTGATATGATCCCTCTGGGCGCCTTCAAGCCCCTCTGGGTGCTCGATTTCCCACTGCTGGAATGGGACGAAGACAGCCAGCGCTTCCATGCGATGCACCACCCCTTCACCAGCCCGAAGCGGGAAGAAATTGCCAGGATGCTAGACGGCGACCACGAGACCATGAAATCCCTCAAAGCCGATGCCTACGATTTGGTCATCAACGGATCAGAAATCGGCGGTGGCTCCATCCGGATCTACGACCGCGCTTTGCAGGAAAAAAACTTCCAGTTGCTAGGTTTCACCCCCGAGCAGGCCGAGGCGCAATTCGGCTTTCTGATGGGTGCCTTTGAATATGGCGCCCCCCCTCACGGCGGCATCGCCTTTGGTTTCGATCGGCTTTGCGCCGTAATGAACGGTCAAAATAGTATCCGCGATTTCATCGCCTTCCCCAAAAACAATACTGGCCGCGATGTGATGCTGGATGCCCCGGCCAGCATCGATGAGACGCAGTTGAAGGAGTTGCACTTGAAGCTTTCTTGAATGGACAAGGTATAATGTGCGATGTTTAATGCGCAATGTTCAATGTTCAAGGCTCTGAGGATTTTGGGGGACTTGTAGCTTTACGGAGAAGTCTTTTTGCCTTGGCTTTAGCTTTTTGCCTTCGCTTTTTGCCTGTACTGCGACAATATATTCAATTGCGAATAGCTATTTGCAACTTGTCACCCAATCGAGTTGTTTTCGGTGTATTGCCTTGAAAATAGGTTATTTATGAACACAAAGACTTTGCAAATATTGGACATCATTAAGTCCTTGCCTCTGAGCGAGAAGTTCTCTCTTGTGGAATTAATATTCAAGAATATAAAAGAAGAAACGATCCACCATGAAAACAGGACTAAAGCAAGACAAGCAGCTGCAGAGCTTCTGTTAGCAGATTACGAAGAGGGCGAAGACTTGACTGTTTTTACTGTTTTAGATACCGAAGATATCTATGAAGTGAAGTGAGATCTGGCTCATTAATCTCAACCCAACGGTAGGGGCAGAGATACAAAAGACTAGGCCAGCCATAATCGTCAATGACGACACGCTAGGGATTTTGCCACTCAGCGTAATTGTGCCTATCACTGATTGGAAAGATCGTTACTCAGCCGCTGATTGGATGGTGAAATTAGAGCCAGATTCTATCAATGCGCTAAGTAAAATATCTGTAGCTGATTGCTTTCAAGTACGCTCTTTATCCCAGCGCAGGATGGTCAGGAAAATTGGCGAGCTCGGTGATACACAAATGCAAGCAATTTAGATAGCGCTCGCTAAAGTCCTTAAAATTAGGGAGATAGACTTGCAAGAATAGTATAATTGAGGTAGGATAATGTGCAATGTTGTAATGCGCAATGCTCAATGCTCAAGGCTCCGAAGGTCTTGGGGGGATTTTGGCTGCGCGGTTTTTTGAATTGACAATGGACAAGGGACAATTGACAATGATTCGACATGTTCACCCGCTGCGCACCCGAAAACATCAACCAAACAGAATGCCCAACCTTTACACTCAGGCTGTTCAATCTGTCCATAAATAGCTGCTACGGTTTTTAGCCTTGATGAAAGAATAGCTAAGTTTCGTTAGGAGGACGCTGAAGGCGTCAGAACGTGAATAGCCCCTGAATTCACTCAGGGGTGACCGAGCGCCCTCTGATCCGCAACGCTGAAGGCGTTGAACGTGAAACAGGTTGGCTAATCTGTAAAGATTCAGGTCCCTTGATAGGATTAACCGTTTTTGCATGCTGCTCCTTCAGAGCAGTTGCTCCCACTTGCCATGTCACCCCCGATTAAAATCGGGGGCTATTCGTGTATTACCCCATTCGGGGTAAGCGGCTACGATGAGCATGTGGCTACACAGTTTTTGAATGGGCAATGTGCAGTTTTTAATGCGCAATGTTCCGAAGGTTTTGAGAGGCTTTTGGCCACGGCTTACTCCTCCGCTGCGCGCCTAGAAAGCACCGACTTATTAGAATATTCAACCTTTACACTTTTACACCTTTACACACTTCGGCTTCGCTCAGTGCAGCGCCTTTCGCACCTTTTTAGCCCTACCCCTTCACCCTAGGCAGCACAATACAAAAAGTAGTCCCCTTTCCGATTTCGGAGGACTTGACAAAAATCTTTCCTTGGTGGTATTGCTCGATGATGCGCTTGGCGAGGCTCAGGCCCAGACCCCAGCCGCGTTGCTTGGTGGTGAAGCCGGGTTTGAAAACGGTTTGGAACTTGCTAGCGGGGATGCCCTTTCCTGTGTCGCTGACAAGAATGGATACGGTCTCGGGGGTGCTGTGGATTTCCCCGCGCAGCTCGCCCTTGCCTTCCAGGGCATCGAGGCCGTTGCGCAGTAGGTTTTCCAGCACCCAATCGAAGAGTAGCGGATTGATTTTCACGATTTCTTCACCGGCATCGGCAGCGGGGAAATGAAAGCTAACCTTCCTGGGGGCTCGCTTGCTCATATAATCGCTCACTTTGGCGAGTTCGCCATAGACGTTGACGGGAAGCAGCTCGGGGTCGGCGCCAATTTTACTGAAGCGGGCGGCCACCATATCGAGGCGATCCACATCTTTGCTGAGTTCGTCGGCCACTTCCACGATGTCGGGCTGGTCGGCATAGACTAGCCGCAGGTGTTCTGCCCAGCCCATCATAGCGCTGATGGGGGTGCCGAGTTGGTGGGCTGTTTCCTTCGCCATGCCTACCCAAATGCGGTTCTGTTCAGCGCGGCGGGCAGCATTCAAGGCAAAATAACCAAAAAGAATAAAAGCACCCACTAGCGCAAATTGAACAAGTGGAAAGAGGCGCAATTTTTTCAGCATCCGGCTTTCGCCCAGATAGACACTGGTATTGTATGCCGAAGGGATGGGTTTTATACCAGCGGCCTGCCACGCCAGCAGTGTGGCTTGAAGGAATTCAGGGCTCATCACCGAATCTTGGAAGTTGAAACCATCTATCGGCTCGTTGGTCAGGTCATTCACCAACAAGGCAGGCATCGTAGTATTGCCTGTCACAATTTCGATATGTAGCGACATATCGCAGCAAAAGCACTCTTCCCCTTCTTCGTTTACCTGATTGATCACCTCTTGGGCGCGGGCGTATATCTCGGTGTAGTTCTGTTCTATGGCCGCCAAACGCGTGGCGAGGTAGTTCGCATACCATACCGAAGCCGACAGAATGAGCAAGCCAAACAGCCCCAAGAGCCACTTCCAAGATAAAACTGATTGTATTTTCACCATAGCCACAGCAAAATTAACGCTTTCGACTTATAGTTTATTGAAAAGGGCGATAAAAGCCTATCTTGCCCAACAAAACTACGCCGTATGTGGAATTATCTCTTAACCGCCTTGCTCCTTAGTGGCTGCTTTGCTCCCGCACTTGCGTGCCCGTACTGGGTGCCCGCCCGGGCGCTAGCCATATCTACTGCCCACACTGGCCTGCGAATCTCCGAGGCGGAAGCCCCTTCAGCCAGCCCGCTCCATTCGGTACTGGTGGCCTCCTCTCCAGACAGCTTGCCCAACACTTCGCGAGCGGCTGTACTGGCACCCATCCAACGCTTGTTTTCAGCTATGGAAAACCGTGACACCCTCGGTCTGGCAGCCTCCTTCCACCCCGAAGCCCAGCTCCGAAGCCTCGTGGTGGAGGCCGGAAAAACGCGCATCCAAAGTAGCAATATTCCCAACTTTATCGCTCGCCTGGCCGATAGCCCAACTGGCGACCTACTGGAAGAACTTCACTATGCCGAAGTACGTATAGACGGCGATCTGGCCACCGCCTGGACGCCCTACACCTTTATCTACAAAGGCCAAATTAGCCACTGCGGCACCAACGCTTTCCAACTGGCTCGGACAGGAGCAAACGGCCAATGGCAAATCTACAGCATCCTCGATAGCCGCCACACCGATGATTGCCGCCGCCAACAAGCAGGCAGTGCGGAAGAAAAAATCCAAATCCTTGCCGACAACTGGCACCAAGCTGCTACCGACGCCGATGCCGACCGCTACTTCGGCCTGATGGCGCCTGAAGCGATCTTTATTGGCACCGACGCCAGCGAACACTGGACTAAAAGTGCCTTCGAAGCCTTCGCCCGCCCTTATTTTGAGAAGGGAAAAGCCTGGGATTTCAAGGTATCCGATCGGCATATTTACGTCTCCCCCGACGAAAACACGGCCTACTGGGATGAGCAACTAGCTACTTGGATGGGGCCTTGCCGAGGCACCGGCATTGCCCGCCGGCAGCGCGACGGCAGCTGGCTGGTACAGCACTACACCCTAAGCGTGGCGGTGCCCAACGAAAAAATACAGGAATTTATCGAGCTGGTAAAGGAATAAGGATCTAGCCGCCCAGCTCCTTTACTTTATTGAGCTGATCTTGGAGTTGCCGGCGCAGATCTTGCTCCATTTCCAAGCGGCGGCGCTTGCTTTGCTCCAACTCGCTACTGAGATCCGTGATGCTTTTTTCCATTTCCCGACTCCTGCGCACGGCTAGTCTGCCACTGGCAAAAGCCAGGAGCATACCTCCCAAAGCCAGCGCAACTAGGCTCCAGAGTACCATATTATACAGCCCCTTGCTGATGATGGTGCCGAAAAGAGAAATGCCATCTTTTTCCTTTTCCAACTGGGCTATTTGGGCGTCTTTTTCCGTCATAGCAGCAGCTTGCTCGCGGATAGTGACTTGGTTTTCTACTAGGCTTTTCTCCTGTAGCTTGATCTTTTCTACATTCCCTGAAAGGGAATCGAGCACATTGGTTTTGAAGGCATTGAGCCAGTCGGTAGGCACTACGCGGTAGGTTTGGTAGCGGTTGGAGTTGGCCAGCATCTCATCGAATTGCTGCGATAGGCTTTTATCTGTTCCCTGTGCCGGATCGCCCGCTTTCTGTGCGCGGAGGGTATGGCACCAAGTGCAGGAGCAAAGCAATAAAAAAGAGCAAAGCAATTGGAAAAATCGGTTCCTCATCGGGATATTTTAAACTTAATGTTTGGGCAAATATAGCGAAGCTTTCAGAATTTTGTGACACAAAGTGGAAGTATCAGCGCTAAAAAAAATTAGCGCCTCAACCAAGCGGCGGCTGTGCTGTTTACCTATCAAAGTCATTGAACCATGAATCAAGCAACCACCAAACGTCCCGTACTACTCTACACCGAGGTTACGCCCAACCCCGAAACCTTGAAGTACGTTACCAATAAAATGATGTATTCTGGCACCGCCGAATTCAAAACCCCTGAGTTTGCGCAGGAGTGGTCTCCCTTGGCGGCCGCGCTTTACGAGTTTCCCTACGTGAAGAACGTATATATTGCCAACAACTACGTGACCATTACCAAAGAATTCAATTATTCCTGGGATGACATCATGCTTAAGATCAAAGAATTCGTTAAGGCCTACTTAGAGGAAGAAAAAACGGTGGTCAATGAAGGCTTCGCCGAAGCCATGGCTACGCTGGAGGCCGAGAGAGGTGAAAGCTATGACTACAGCGAAGACGATGCCGAGACCGTAAAGCAAATCAAGGAACTCATCGATACTTATGTCAAGCCAGCCGTGGAGATGGACGGTGGCAACATCGAGTTCAAGAACTACAAGGAGGGCATTGTAACGGTCATCATGCAGGGAGCTTGCAGCGGCTGCCCCAGCTCTACCGTTACGCTCAAAGCTGGTATCGAAGGCATGCTCAAGCGGATGATGCCACAAATCAAAGAAGTGGTGCAGGAAATGGCCTAGGCCGGGTCGGAAACTCGCCCTTACTATACCTTATTGATGATGATGACGACTACTCGGGTGCCCGTGTGTAGCCGATCTGGATAGGCGTCTTCCGTACGGATGCGCAGTTGGGTCTCACCGCTCTGCTCCAAGATTTCCAAGCGCTCGGCTGTGATTTGGGTAGCCCTTGATTTGTGTTTTCGATAGGACTGTGCTTGTATTTCGCCTGCTATTTTGCGCCCCACACCATTGTCGGTGATGGATATAAAGAGGCACTCTTCTTGGGGGCAGTTTTCGTTTTCGCTGTCCGTCTCACACCCTGAGCGCATCGTGATGTTCAGCTCGCCACCCGCCTCCAGATGAAACAGGCCGTGGTTGATAGCATTCTCCACAAAAGGCTGGAGGAGCAGCGCGGGGATTTCTTCTTCATCAATATCGAGTTCCTCACCAATGGTGTAGGTCACCTCAAAGCGGTGCTGGAAGCGAAGTTGTTCTAGCTTGACGTAAAGCTGTAGGAGTTCTAGCTCCTCGCGAATAGAGATATACGACTGTTTGGAGGACTCTAGGAAAAGCCGCATTAATCGAGCAAAATCAGCTAAATAGACGACCGCTTCCTCCCCTTTTTGCTGTTGAATATAAGCTTGAATAGCCCCTAGCGAATTGAATATAAAGTGCGGATTGAGCTGCTGCCGCAATATTTTTAGCTCCATTTCTGCATTACGCCGTTCTTGTTGTCGTTTTTTTGCTTCCTCGGCACGCAGGCGCTTCACTTTTTCTGTGTTGTACAACCAAATAGCCAGAACAAGCAACAGCTGGCTCAGCACAATGACCCAAGGGCGTTTGTACCACGGCAGCTTCACTCGGATAGGTATTATGAGTTCGTCTCGGCTCGGCTGCCCCAGCGCATCGAAGCCCTTAATATGTAGTTTATACTTTCCAGCAGCCAAGCGATTGTAGCGTACACTAGACTTGGAGGTGATTTCCCCATAGCCGGATTCCCAGCCCTCTAGCCACGTTTGGAAGCCTTTATTTCTTAGGGGTAGCGCTACGGGCATCGCAAAGTCCAGACCAAAGTAAATAACATCTGATTCTAGTGTGAGGCTACTGATCTCTCCTACTTGCAGCAGTTGGCTCTGCTCCATCAGCGTGCCCTCTCTAAAGGAAAAAAAACGTGATATGATGGGTTGAGGTGCTACAGCGGGCGGGTCGAAAACAGCGGTGTTTAACCTCGAAAACCCATTGATACCTCCCACAAACAACTGCTTGGTGCTGTCGATCAGCAGCGATAGGCGGTTGAACTCGTTGCTGGGGAAACCGTCTGAAGTGTTATAAGTGAAAATTTGCTTTGATTGCAAGTCCAGCACACAAAAACCATCATAAGTAGGTACCAAAAAGCGATGCTCATTTAAAGGTTCTAGGTAGGCGATATTGTCATTCGTTAGGCCAGGAATATTGAAGTTGCTGCTTTCTGTTGTTGTGCTATTCGTTTTGAAAGCGAGGCTCGAAAAAGTTGCCGTAGCGGGGTCAAAAATTTGTATGCCGCTTCCGAAAGTTCCCAACAGCAAGCGCCCATCAGGCAAGGAGGACATCGCTGTGATAGGAGTCCGCACACCAGAGGAGGGGAAGAAAGCTTGGATGGTGTAGGGATTATCCACTAACAACTGCGCACTACCAGCCGCGGCAGACTTATCCTTGGCGCCTTCTGTTTTTACCGCTAAGCTATACAGGCCGTTGGTGGTGGCCGCCCAAAGGGTTCCCTGCTGGTCGGTTAGAGCGTACTGAACCGTTCCTTTCTGCCCTCTTTCCAAACCATAGAAAAGGCTTCCTATTTCTTTGAAGATACCAGACTCGGTATCTAATAAAAAAATATGGTTGTTCCTATTGGCTCGGTTTAGGGTAAAAACCCACAATTTACCTTTCTCCCTAGCTGGGTGGATGATCCGAGCAAAAGAACCATACTCGGGTATATCATAGTGTCTCCATTTGTTGCTGCGCGGATCAAACCGATGGATATAGCCGGTGTAGGCGTCGTCTAATCTACAACTCATGCCATAAATAAAGCCGTCTAAAGAGAGCAAATTGTTGCTACAGTCCAGCCTTTCTGTTATTGGCTTACCCGATTCATCTGTCTTGACAACTGCTTGGAGGCGATAATGCGGGGGTTCCAGCTTAAACCAGCGACTACTTTCTGTATTCACAAAGATGGTAGGAACAGCTTCTGCTGTTTGTGCGAAGCCTCGGATGACAGCCCCAAACTGCCCTGGTGCCAATAGGGTATCCAAGTAGTTGGTGATGGGGAGTTTTCGTTTTATTAACCTACTACAAACATAAAAACCACCATGGGAAGCCATCGTAAAACCTTCCGAAAAATTTTTACCTTTTATCCCTATAATCTTATTTTCTACCGCTAGCACCTCCGCTAGGTCTTCTATTTGTCCATCTGCTTTTAGCAAGAGCAAATGATCTGTAAGGTTGGGTCCTACGGCACCGAAGAGCAGGTTGTTATTCTCATCTTCCCACACCTGACTCCACCACCAGCCTTCGGTGGGGGCTACGGTCTCCATCCATTTGGTGGCGGCATTCTCAATGATTTCCCCTGTTGAACTAAAACAGCGGATGATTTGCTGCTGCTTATCCAAATACCATATGCGCCCGTTCTGATCTCTAAAACAAAATGGCGGAGTGTTCGGAGGGCTTTCGGGCAGCGCATAGTAGTAGTTGTTGCCCTTGAGGCTAAGGTGCATTAATTTGTGCTGATCGCCGAAATAAAGCACGAGGCTCTCGTCGTCAACATAAATGATTTGGTCGGATAGCGGACGTTCGGAGAGAAGCGGAGCACCGAGATCCTCCACGATATAAACCAGGTGCCAATAATTATCTGCCTCCAGCCGAAAGATAAAGGCCTGTTGCCCAACTCTTCGGATTTGGTAATGAGGAGCATTGTCTTTTGCCAGCAGTCCTGTGAACTTACTTTGCCCAAAATGCATGGTTCTGCTCGATAGCCCTGCTCCTGTGGAGACACCCGCCGGAACGCCCGTCTGGGTATGAGCCGAATGGCCATCTTCCTGAACCCGACCTACTGTCCTAGTCCTTTCTACCAGACCGGGAAGTAATAAGCGCACAAGGCTGTCGTTTGATGTCTTGCCAATCGAGCTAAGGTTCTGATACGGCGTATATTGATAGCCCAAAACCTTTTGTTGGGTGTAGGATGCCAAGTCAAATAATTCGAAGCTATCACTCTCTGGAATGATTTGAAAAATAAGCCTTTGATAAGGATCTATCGAAAAGCTAGAAGAAGAAAACGCACTAAAAACAAAGACCTTCCCTACCTTAGGAAAGGCAAAAAACTGGCTACCATCGAAACGACAGAGCCCATTGGCCGTGGCTAACCAGTGGAGCTGCTGCCGGTCCATCGCATGGCCGTAGATAGTTCTATCAGGCAAGCCATGCTCCATACCATAGGCTGTTACCTCCCAATTTGATTGCGCCTGCAGCGGCAACAGCGGTAGGATTAGCAACAGTGGGGCGAACAAAACAAGCCTAAATAAAAATTGCATAAGGTAATGTCTGTACAGGAATATGCTGCAAGATAAATTATTATGGTAATTTTGCCACTCGCATTATGGAAAAACCCTAGAGCCAGAAATCCATGTATAGTTATTGCCCCACTTTACCAACTTATGAATGCAGTTATAATAGACGATGAGCCCCACGCAGTGGCGGTGCTGGAAAAACTTCTTTTCATCCACTGCCCGGGGGTGGTGGTGCTTGGTAAAGCCAACAACGTAGAACAGGGCATTCGGTTAATAAACCGGACGGAGCCTGATCTCATCTTTTTGGATGTCGTGATGCCTAGGGCTAGCGGTTTTAAACTTATCAAGCAACTACCTGCCCAACAAAGTCCTGAAATCATTTTTGTTACCAGCTTCGACGCGTATGCACTAGAAGCTATCCGCTGCTGCGCCCTCGCCTACATCATCAAGCCGATACAAACGGAAGAACTCTTGCAGGCTGTTCGGCTGGCCAATCAGCGGATAGGCCAAAAAGTAAGCTACGAACGTTCTCAGGCACTTATCCACAACCTGAACAGCGCCCAACCCAAACATAAACGATTGGGTATTCCAAGTGAAAAGGGGCTAGAATTCGTGGAAGTGGGCCATATCATACGCTGCGAGGGGCTTAGCGGCTGCACCCGTATTGTGCTCAAAGACGGAAAGAATTTGTTGAGTTCTTACAACATCGGTGAATTCAAGAAACTACTGGAAAGTTATCGCTTTTTCCCTGTACACAAATCACACCTTATCAACCTCGATGAAATCATGCGCTACGATCGGGAAGGAAGTGTACTGATGATAGACCAGACATTGGTACCGGTTAGCCGAAGGCGCCGACAAGAATTTCTAACACAAATCGAGAGACTATAGCAGATTCGGGAGAGCAAAGCTCCCCCGAATACTAACTTAGTCGCTGATAAGGTCAAAATAATGTGCAACACTCAGACCCTAGCACCCGCCGCGTCTGTATAAATACCAACGTGTAGGCAGGCAATCCGGTGAGTTAAGGCAGGTGCAGAATATGTTGTTCAATATGTTTCTCTGAAAGTGTTGTTGATATTGATTAGCAAGAAAGCTAGGCGCAGCGTGCCTCATTCAGCACGCCACGCAACTAGTTGTTATCATAACCTCTCC
>DAITME010000050.1:0-33775 GCA_036835305.1 Lewinella sp. | reverse complement strand
AACTCAATAAAGAAAAGTTCGAAGCCTTCTTGTTCCAAATCGGTAAAGAAGCCTTCGTTTTTATACACAATCTTATCGAAGCGGGAGTTGGTGCTGATCAGTGTACGCTCGAACTGGGCGATGGCTTTGATGACCAGTTCGCGATTGATTTCGCTGGCGCGATCGATGCCAAAGGCAGCTCTAAATTCCTGAGGATAGCGCTGGTGCCGTTGTATTCTTTCTACCACGCTTTCCCAATCGGCGTCGAGTTCTAATATGTGCTCAACGGGAACGAGGGCTTGATCCTCGAGGCTGGCGGCGCTACCATCCCAGTTGAAAGAGCGAGGGTTGAAAGTCATATTAACGAGCGACATCGCCGAGCGCAGACCTGCTTCACCACGGATACCGATGGCTTTAGGCAAGCCGTCTGTAAAAGCTAGTGCCTGGTGATGACAACCCGCACAGGCCATGCTGCTATCGCGGCTGAGGATGGGGTCGTAGAAGAGTTTTCGCCCCAGTTGTATGCCTTCTTCGGTGAGGGGATTCTCTGGATTTAAGACAGGGCTAGGCAAATAGTCAGGTACCTCGAGGGTATAAGGTGTAGGAGTGGAGGGGCCTTCGATGAGAGGATCGGTAATGGGGTTATCATCATCTGGCATCCCCACAGCCTCGTCGTCATCGCAAGCAGCGAAAAACAAAAGACCAAGGAGAAATAAGACATGAAATTTGTAGGTTCCTTTCATTGCTATAAATAGTAAACTTTGCTCCCGCGACAGCCATGGAATCCGTATGTACACCTATGTGCCCGCACTGAGCGCGAGCCGTCTGCTAAAAAGACTCGCGGCTGTGTTCTTGTATAAACAGACTATCGGTGAGGGTGTTTAAAAAGGCGATGAGATCTGCCTTATTTTGCTCACTTAGGCCAAGCGGGCGCACATTGGGGCTGCGATTTTCGGCATAATGACCACCGCTGTTGTAGTGATCAATAACTTCTTCGAGGCTTTGGAAGCGGCCATCGTGCATATAGGGTGCAGTGATGGCCACATTCCGCAGGCTAGGCACACGGAAAAGGCCATTTTCGTATTTATTCCTACTGATGCCTCCCCTACCAAGGTCTTTAAATTCGGTAAGGGTGGGCGCCTCGTCGAGGCCATTATTGAAAAAGCGCTGATTGGCAAAGTGGGGAGCCGTATGGCAATGGGCGCACTCCCCTACGGGAAAGTTGGCATATTCCCCCGCTCCAATGTCTGCCTCATCGAAGAAGATAGCGCGGCCGCGTTCTTCTGCTGGGCTAAAATCGGCCTCGCCGCGCTTCCATTGGTCGTATTTACTGTTGTAGGAAATGAGGCTCCGCTGGTATTGCGCTAGGGCTTTGCCTACATGATCGGGGGTAATATGGCGGACTTCGCTCAGATTGAAGGCGGCTAAGAAATCGGGGCCATACTGTGGGTGTTTGCGCAACTTGGCAACGATGCTTGGCCAATCGCCGCCCATTTCATTGGGGTCGGCTACCGGATGGAGCGCTTGGCTTTCGAGATCATCGGCTCGGCCGTCCCAGAACATCCCGGCGTATCGATAGCCAATATTGGCGAGGCTAGGGCTATTGCGCCGGCCTTTCCGTCCGTTGATACCCACACTCACCGTTTGGCCATCCGTGAAAGCGAGGTTTGGCAGGTGGCAGCTCTGGCAGCTGATGGTAGAATCGGCAGAGAGGATAGGATCCGAGAACAAGCGCTTCCCTAGCGCCCATCCTCGCTCGGTAGTAGGATTATCTTCCGGGTAGAGAATATCGGCAAAGGCTGGCGGGTCATAAATGAAGGGCACCCCTGCTTTATCCGTTTGGGTAGCTTGCTCGCAGCCGGACAAGATTCCTGCTGCGAGCAAGATTGCCCAAAAGAAAAGCCGATCGAGGCCGTTGCTCATGACTTCCTACTGCAAAGTGAGGCGGAACTGATTGGCCAGGCGCGACCAAATATCAGCTGCGATGGCTTGGTTACCACCGTGGACGATCCGCTGGGCGGGGTCGCTAAAATCGTGAAATTCGGTATCACTGGCAGCCATTGCATCAAGGATATCGGCCACTAGGGCTAGGTTGGTTGTGCTGTTTTCCCGCACCGCAATATCGCCATTGAAGGTGATGGTGGTAAAAATCTCGTTGCTCCCCATGTGATAAGTCACGGGCGTATCGAACACACCATTGTAGTTCAGATCCACATTGCCTTCAATTTTAGCAAAGACGTAGCGGGTATTGTCGTTCCAATATTCGGCCTCATTGAGCACAAAATCGGCTGCAAAATTGCTGGGCCGCTGGTTGTTGAGCGCTGGTTTTACCCCCAGCCCAAAACGTAGGCCAACGTAATCCCCCGCGGGTATATTGACGTAGGTTTCGTTGCGCACATTGCTGGCTCCGGCGGTATTGTAGCGAATCAGGTCAATCTCAGCAAGAGAAACGGGGGCTCCTCCATCGGCAGGTAGCAGCTCCAGATCGGAGATGTAGTACTGAAATAGCTGAATCTTGATCTTGCTACCATCCGGATAATCGTAGGCCGTGCTCTGGATATCGAGGGCTGCTCCGTCATAGAGCGCATTGAAATTGATTCGTACTTCGCCGGTGGGCAATGCCGCTTCGTCATCTTGACAAGCAGAAAAAACAAGTAGGCTACTCAGGGAAAGTAGGAGAAAAGGAAGGAAAAATTGCTTTATCATCAGTTCTTAATTTTTAGTTTTTGTTACCGATTAGGCAGGCAAGTGTGCGGGAGCTAGGCTTTTTTGCAGCAGCCATTTTTAACCGTGTTAATGCAACAGTGTCACAAAAACAATACTACAAACGTAACGCTTGACTGAAGAAAAAAGTATGTGTGGCAGATCACATAAGAAGGCTTTTGTCTTTTACTTGTCAGTCGCTAACAAAACGAAAAGGTCAAAAAAGGCTAGCATCCCAACTTTAACGCTTACTTTAGCATCTTAAATATAGGTTTTTAAAATTTGCTCCATTATGAAGTTTACAATTGTTACTGCTGGGTGCCCAGAGAGACTGGGGCATCGGCTACTTTTTTTCTGTAGTCTTGGTTTGGTGTTGTTGCTAGCCGCTTGTAGCCCGAAAGCTGGGAGTGAGATCACTGCTACTACCACAAGCCCTACTCCTGCACCTGGTGCCAATACAGCTACCAGTCCGAGCAACGAGCAGCTCAGCCCTTGTCCTAAATTCTCGGAAGCATCGGATCCTGATGCCATCACCGATGAGTATGTCATTTACCGCAACCTGATAAAAACCAAGGAATACGACCTAGCGATGCCGCGCTGGCGTAAGGTCTATGCCGTGGCTCCTGCGGCGGATGGCAAGCGCAATACCGTCTATCTGGATGGGGTGGTGTTCTACAATGAGCTGATCAAGCAATACCCCGATCGCCAAGCGGCTTATGCGGATACCATCCAGCTCCTCTATGCTCAGGCGCGGGAATGTTATCCAAAAGATGGCTTCACAGCCGCCATGCAAGGCTTCGATGCCTACTATACCTACCCGGGCAGTGCCAGCTCGGAAGAAATTTACGAGCTCTTTAAAGAAAGTGCACTAAAAGACGGCGAAAATCTCCAATACTTCCTCATCAACCCCATGAGTGCCCTGCTAGTGGAGATGCACGATACCAGCTACATCGACGATGTAGAAGCCAAGCAAATGACCGAGCTACTGCTGGCGCGCCTTAAAAAAGGTCTGGCGGAATGCCAAGGGCCGGATTGTGAGGTTTGGCAGCTCATTCAAGATTATGCCCCCAACCGCCTGGAGTACTTTGAGTCAGTTAAGGGCTTCTATGATTGCCAACACTTTGTGAATAAATATGTGCCCGACTTTGAGGCCAACCCTACGGACTGCGATGTAATACAAACGACACTGCTACGACTGCGCTGGGCCGAGTGTGGCACCGACCACCCCGCCTACAAAGAAGCGGAAGCCGCCTATAATGCCAACTGCCGGCAGGCGGTGGCTAGCAGTGCTGGCCCCGCCAGAGAGGGCTATGATTGTCTGCAAAGCAACAACTACCGCTGCGCCATCGAGAAATTCGAGCAAGCCGCCGAAGATGCGGAGGATTCCGATCGGAAAGCCCGCTACCACCTCACGGTAGCCAAAATCTACTTCAGCCATCTTAAGAACTTCCCGCAGGCACGCGCAGCAGCCCGCAAGGCAGCAGCGGCGAAACCCAACTGGGGCGAGCCTTACCTGCTGATTGGCCGCTTGTATGCCAGCAGTGGGCCGCTGTGCGGCCCTGGGCGGGGCTTCGATAGCCAAATTGTGGTCTGGCCCGCCATCGATATGTGGAACAGAGCCAAAAGCGTTGATCCCGCCGCCGCCGCAGAAGCCAATAAAATGATTAACCAATATACGCAATATATGCCCAACCGAGAAGACGTCTTCCAGCGCAGCCTGAAGGTAGGCGATACCTTCCGCGTAGGCTGCTGGATACAGGAAAATACAATTATTCGGACACCTTGATGAGCTTATTACTTCGTCGGTTTTGCTTATGCTTTCTTTGCGCCCATAGCTTAACCGCTCAGGCGCAGTTGGCTGCTAGTGAAGCGGAATACATCCGGCTGATACAAGAACACTTAGGAGGCCAAATTGAAGTGCTGGTCACCGACGGTCGCGTTGATGTCCAAACGGATACCTACGCCATTGAAGTGGAATTTGCCCATAAATGGAAGCAAGCAATTGGCCAAGCGCTTTACTATGGGATGGAAACCAATTTGCAGCCTGGCATCGTGCTAATACTGAGCAGTAAGGCGCAGTACAAATACTTCCAACAGCTCAATTCCGCACTCAACTACGGCCATCTGGAGCATCAGATACAGGTATGGGCCTGGCCGATGGACTTCCAAGACAGCCTCGGTGTACGTAGCGGGCGAATAGCTCCAGCGAGCTTTCCGCCTGCTACGGGGTATTGGCTTAGTAAAGGCTCTAAAAAAAGGCATAACGCTAGTTGTGTTGCCAACTACGAGCAAACCAATGGCCGCCCTTGCACTGCTGAGGAGGGCGAAGCTTGTAGTATTTGTGGGGGTTAGCTTATTCCACTGTATAGGTCTTTCCTTCCACGCCTACGCCTGTGATGGTGAGTGATTTCCAAGCTTTGGGCAGTCGGCCTTGCTGCTGTACGATGCCATTGTCGATAATTTCCAGCCCTCCGAAACCAAAGAGTACGGCTTGCAGCATGCCGCCAGCGCCTGTAGCGAAGTAAGGATTCGTGCCGCCTGCCGTTTCGGCCAATACGCCAAAGGGCGGCACCTCGTTGGGCTGATAGCTCTCCTCAAATAGCCGATAGGCATTCTCCGTATCTCCCAAGCGGCAGTAGAGCGTAGAAAGAATAGCTGCGCCCATGGCAGGTCCTTTGGGACTTAGGCGCGGCTCGTAGTAGTCCAAATCGCGGCGGATAGCAGCCGGATCTCGGATAATATCCATGGGATAGGACAATAAATTAGCATCGGCTTGCTTGATGATTTCGCCCTCGTAGCTTTCGTTTTCCTTGGTGGTGCCGTTGGGGAAAGTAAGGATGGGAATGTTGGCGGCCACTTCTTCCCAGTCTGGGTTGGGGGTTTCGCCCAGGGCTTTAGCGGCTTGGGTGGCGAAACGCAACACGGTGATAGCCATGCCGTTGGTGTAGGCATTGTTGTCAATATTTTCGGCCCATTCGTTGGCGCCGATGACGTTACGGATGCTGTACATGCCAGGAGCGTCCCGCTCTACCCTATCTACCCAGAAATCGGCTACCGCTTTGATTACTGGATAGCCTTTTTGTTGCAGCCAATGGGTATCTTTCGTTACTTGGAAGTATTTCCACATCGCCCAGGCCACATCGCCGCTAATATGGTGTTGGAAAGGCCCTGTGAGCGCCCAGACGGGGGTATCTTCGCTACCGTCGGCACTGCTCTCCCAAGGAAACATGGCTCCTGCGTAGCCATGAGAAAAAGCGTTTTGCTTGGCAGCTTCTAACCGATCGTAGCGGTAGGCCATCAAACTCTCGGCTATTCGGGGTTGCAAGGCTAAAATAGGAGGGTACATCCATATTTCGGTATCCCAAAAAACATGACCGTTGTAGCCCAGTCCGCTCAAACCCATCGGCGAAAGACTAAAGGCTTGGCCAGCCCGAGCAAAGCTATACAGGTGGTACAAAGCCGAGCGCACCGCTAGCTGATCGCGCAAATTGCCCTCGATGACGATATCGCTTTCCCACAGCTTGGCCCAAGCGGCTTGATGGCGATTCAATAGCCGATCGACACCCTCCAAGCGAGCAAAAATAGTGAGCCGCTCTGCTTCATTGTGTGGGTCTTTGGCGTGCTCGCTGGCAATGGTGGAGCCTACCACGCTAAAGCGGTAGGTCTGCCCGGCTTTGAGCGATTTATGGAATTTAGCGAGGTGCATGGTGTAATCCCAGTCTTCATGGATAATTTTCGGCTCCTGCCCGTGAGCTTCCTCGAAGAGAAAGCTGGTGGAAGTGGCCAGCTTGTGCTTACCGCTAGGGCTTTCAGCCACCGAGGTAAGCAGCGGCAACAAGACGTGCGGGCGGTCTATTTCGGTATAAAAATTCCGCACATCGCGGAGGTGGTCGGGTGCTTCAATCACGCTCATAGGCGTGATCTGAAGATCTTTTTTGGCCACTATTTCCACCATGGCCATCGCGGTGAAAGGCAGATGCCGCAGCGATAGCAAGCGGTGCGCTACCGTCAGCTTATCGCCCACCTCGAAGGTGGTCACCAGCTCGGCCGTTTGCATGTCTAGCCGCTGCCGAAACTGGCTAATATCTTTGGCTTCCACTCGGCGGCCATCCACATCCAAACGGATATTCATGTGGTTGAATGTCTTGAGAATATTCGATACCCGCCCCCGCTGATAGTAGTCGTAAACCCCGTTCAGTACTACGTCTTGCACCTCCATGGGGCGCGGGCTACTCACCAAGCCCACCATGCCGTTGGCGACGGTGATGCCATAATAATTGCTAGGGTCAATATTGCTAGCCGCGATCGTCCAGCCCGCTTTGTCATCGCTGCCATCGCCTTCGCTTCCTACCTTCTCCGATCTGCTCTGCGCCCGTAGGCCTTGCAAGATGCAAACATCTAACACGATGCTCACTAAAATAGCAAAAAATAGGAGAATACGGGAACTTTTCTTATACATGATCTTGCTTTTACCTAAAATGAAAAATATTTCCTAGCAATGCCATGCGCATGGTGATGCTTGGCCTAAGGCGTTGGGAAGCGATGCGGTTTGTTGCTCACGCCCATGCGGGCATAAATGCAGGAGCAAAGAAACAAAAAAGAGCAGAGAAAGCGATCACTATGCTCACGAATATTCCCCCTGTGGTCGGAACAAAACCTGCATCGTGAGGCTGTTTTGTGCTATACTGCTATAGGCGTTCTCTTCCAAACCGTAGGTGGTAAGCATCGTGAGAAAAATGGCTTTTCTCGTAGCTGTTGCCTCTTGAAAAACACTTATTTTTCGACGCAAATTTTCGTGGTAAGCCTTGTTGATGGTAAACTTATCAATAGAAAATTTCATCTCGCATAGATTAACCACTTGGTCTTTGCGATCTATTACCAAATCAATTTGAACTTTGGGGCCGTGCCAGTTGAAACTTGGTCTTCGGCAAGCGCTGCCAATGACGGTTATTTGCAAAAAAGAAAAAAAGCGCTTACTTTTACAAAAACTACGCTTTATGTTCAGCCTCCCCCCATACTTTCGCTATCCGCTCGCGAGCCGCTTGCCAAATTTATCGGGCTTGTTCGGTTTATGCTGCCTTGCCTTGTCGCTCACTAGCCTAGAGGCACAGGCACCCAACAACTACTTTGATGGGCCTTACATCGATCAACTGGGCGACTCTTTGCGCATCCGCTGGATAGAGGCAGGTGTACCAAAGGATAGTATGCTCTTGGCTGCTACGGCCGAGCGTTTTGAGCGCCCGGGCTTGCCGCTGGTACAATTGAATGATCTAAGTTATCAGGCGGAGACTGACTGGCAATTTGCGGAAGTACCGAAATTCATTGCTTTGAGTGATCTTCACGGGCAATTTGATATTTTCCGCCGCTTACTGTTGGCACATGGCGTGATCGACGAGCGGCAAAATTGGGCTTTTGGCGAAAACCACCTCATCATCACGGGCGATCACTTTAGCCGAGGCGACGAAGTGATGGCCATCTTGTGGCTGCTCTTTCAGCTCGACCAACAAGCAGCAGCAGCGGGTGGCAAGCTGCACATCCTACTAGGTAATCACGAGCTAATGACTCTCAACAACGACCTGCGCTACCTGCATCGCAAATATTCCTACACGGCTGGCGGACTAAAAAGTATGTATCCCGCGCTATTTGGCTCTACTAGTGTACTAGGGAACTGGCTGCGCGGCAAGCAGGTAGTAGTAGCGGTCAACGACATCCTCTTCTTGCATGCTGGCCTCTCGGAACGTATGATGCAAAGCGGGATGGAATTGGAGGAAATCAATCGGTATTTCCGCCAAACTATCCTCCCTTCCTCGGGTATCGAGCTGGCTGAAGACCCCCTGACCGACCTGCTGCTGGGCGGCGAAGGGCCCCTCTGGTACAGAGGTTATATAGACTCTACCTTTTCGAAAGACTCCCTAGAACGGGTACTCGATTTCTACAATGTCAACCATATCGTAGTAGGCCACAGCAGCATGCCCGAGATCATTAGCAAGTTTAAAAACCGGCTATTCTTAATTGATTGTAGTATCAAGCTAGGTGAAAGCGGGGAGCTGCTGATTTGGGAAGACGATAATTTTTTCCGAGGCAAAATGGATGGTAGCACCGAAGCTTTCACAAAAGTACCCAAAGTGAAGCGTATCAGCCTGTTCGAGCGCATCAGCCAACAGCACGAGCAGGGTAAAACACTCAAGATCAATCTACAGTGCGATACGCGTAAACTCATTACCCGGAGTATGCTGGAAGAATATCAGCCTACCACTTTTCATCTAATGGCAGATGGGCAAACGGATCTATCTATTCATAGCCGCGTCCGAGCCCGAGGGAATATGCGCAAGCAGGTTTGTCCGCTCCCTCCCCTCAAATTCGATTTCAATAAAAAAGAACTAAAAGCACTAGGCCTCAGCAGCGCCGATAAGCTCAAACTCGTCATCCCCTGCCGAAGCGGAAAGAGAGACCAAGAAAAACTCTTGCAAGAGTACTTCCTTTATGGTTTGTTCGCCCTCATCGAACCTGCCCATATCAAAGCCATCCCAATAGATATAGCCATCAGCGACCAGAAGGGAAAGGCCAAATACGATTTCCGAGGCTTCCTAGTAGAAGACGAGCTGGCTTATGCCCGCAGAACAAAGGCGCATCCCATCGGTAAGCGGGGGGTAATCAACTCCAATGCACTGGATCGAGAAAGCTTCTTGCGAATGTATTTCTTTCAGTATATGATTGGTAATACCGACTGGTCGATACCGCATCGTCACAATATCATGTTGGTACGCTCAGACGGTCAAGAGCGCTGTAGTGCGCTGCCCTACGATTTTGATTATAGCGGTTTTGTAGGCCAGGGCTACGCCGTACCTTCCGACAATTTACCCATCAAAAGTGTAAGAGATCGCCACTTCATGCCCTACCCAATATCAGACCAAGAGTTCGAGGAAACAGTAGCTTTTTTCAGTAGCCAACAACAAAAAATCATGAATTATTGCGATCAGGCAACCTATCTACAGCCCAAAACGATCGCCGCCAGCAAAGAATACCTGCTGGAGTTTTTCAAAGCATTAGAAAAACCCGACCGGCTGCGCCGCAGCATGACTGTTCGATAAGAAAACTCCTGCGCCCGAAGACAAGGGGCTCTTTCTCGCTGGAATTATCTTATTTTGATACTACCCTTAAGCAAAGAATACAGAGCTATGGTAGGAAAAAATACTGGGTATTGGTGCCGTATTCACACGCATTTACAGCATGAACGAAAAAGCTGACCACGAAAAGGCTGGCGCTCAGATTGATCTCATCATAGATAGGAAGGATAACGCTATCAACCTATGTGAGCTAAAATATCGCAACGAACCGTTCAGCCTCGATATAGCTACTTTCGAGCAGCTACTAGCTAAAAAACAGCCTTCCTCTCACACAGTAAAAGCAAAAAACAGCTTTTCATCACGCTAATCACCAACTACCCTTTGATACCCAATAGCTACTCAAGAGCCATTATTGATATCCACTTGTCTTTAGACGATAACCTGTAAATGAAAAGCCCCAAACCGAAATCGGTTTGGGGCTTTCATCCTTATTGAACTAGCTTACTTATTGCCATCCACTTCTTCAAATTCTACGTCTTCCACATCGTCGGCACTAGCTGTCTGGCTTGCATCTCCGGCAGCCGCAGCATCACCGCCAGCTGCTTGCTGGGCCTGGTAGATGTCTTGGCTCGCCGCGTTCCAAGCCTCGGTGAGGGTGGCAGTTGCCTTCTCCACACCGTCTAGGTCTTCTGCTTTGTGGGCATCGCGTAGTTGATTCAGCGCGGTTTCGATGGCTTCCTTCTTGTCGGCAGGAATCTTGTCACCATACTCTTTCAACTGCTTATCGGTTTGGAAGACCAACTGATCGGCTGCATTGAGTTTTTCTACCCGGTCGCGCAATTTTTGATCGGCATCGGCATTGGCTTCCGCTTCGGCCTTCATTCTTTCGATGTCTTCTTTGCTCAGCCCGGTGCCAGCTTCTATCTTGATGGTCTGTACCTTGCCCGTGCCTTTGTCCTGTGCGCTTACACTGAGAATACCGTTAGCGTCCATATCGAAAGTAACTTCAATTTGTGGCACACCACGAGGTGCTGGGGGAATATCACCGAGCTGGAATTTACCAACTGGGCGATTGTCCTTCGCCATTTTGCGCTCGCCCTGCAAGACGTGGATTTCCACAGAGGGCTGGTTATCGCTAGCCGTGGAGTAGGTCTTGGTTTTCTTCACCGGGATCGTGGAGTTGGACTCAATTACCACGTCGAAGATACCGCCCATCGTCTCGATTCCCAAACTCAGCGGAGTAACGTCTAGCAAGAGTACATCGGTTACATCACCGCTCAGTACACCACCTTGGATGGCCGCGCCCACGGCTACCACCTCGTCGGGGTTAACGCCTTTGTTGGGCTTTTTACCGAAGAACTCCTCTACGGCTTGCTGAATGCGCGGAATACGCGTGGACCCCCCTACCAGAATAACCTCATCTATATCTGTTTTGCTAAGACCAGCGTCCTTGAGTGCTTCCGCACAAGGCTTCAGCGTGCGTTGTACCAAGTCATCGGCTAGCTGCTCGAATTTTGCCCGGCTGATTTTCACTACCAAGTGTTTCGGCACACCATCTACAGCCGTGATGTAGGGAAGATTTACTTCTGCCTCCATGCTGCTGGATAGTTCAATTTTAGCCTTTTCCGCTGCTTCCTTCAACCGCTGTAGCGCCATGGGATCTTTGCGCAGATCAATATTCTCCTGGCTTTTGAACTCATCGGCCAGGAAGTCGATCAAGACGCGATCGAAGTCATCACCGCCCAAGTGGGTATCGCCATTGGTTGATTTAACTTCAAACACACCGTCGCCCAGATCTAAGATAGAAATATCGAAAGTACCACCACCCAAGTCATAGACGGCAATGGTCATATCTTTCGAGCGCTTATCCATGCCATAGGCCAAGGCTGCGGCAGTAGGTTCGTTGATGATGCGGCGCACCGTTAATCCGGCAATCTCGCCTGCCTCTTTGGTGGCTTGGCGCTGGCTGTCGTTGAAGTAGGCAGGTACCGTGATGACAGCTTCTTTTACTTCTGTTCCTAGGAAGTCTTCGGCCGTTTTCTTCATCTTTTGCAGAACCATCGCGCTAATTTCCTGTGGTGTGTAAAGGCGGCCATCGATATCGACCCGAGCCGTACCATTGTCGCCTTTCACTACCTTGTAGGCCGAGCGGCTTACCTCTTCAGAAGACTCATCAAAGCGTTGGCCCATGAAGCGCTTGATACTCGCCACAGTACGGGTAGGGTTGGTGATGGCTTGGCGCTTGGCAGGTTCACCAATTTTGCGTTCGCCACCATCTAAAAAAGCAACGATGGAAGGCGTGGTGTTGCGGCCTTCTTCGTTGTAGATGACTGTAGGCTCGTTGCCCTCCATGACCGCTACGCAGGAGTTGGTAGTACCCAAGTCAATGCCAATAATTTTACTCATAATGTTCAATAAATTTTAGATTCTTCAATGGGAAGCAAGCAATATGGCGAAAAGCGAATGTATCATCCGCCACTACCGCTGCTCATTTTTTCGGTTTACATCCTTTCCAGTACAAGCGCTATGCCAGAAACTCGGTATGACCTGCCATTCACAATTTGGCAGTTGATATAGTTGCTCAATGCCTATGTGGCAAGCCAACAGCATAACGGGCGACAATATGGCAGTTATTGAATGGACACTTGACAAGTGACCATTCCCGATCGATGACGATTTCTAAGCCTTTGCGAAGATGTACAAAAACTGTAAGCCCTAATAAAGCATGGCTCAAAATAGCTTAGCTTGCTCCTGCGAGAGCCATCCAGTGCGTATATACACTTTGCCCGCCTCTAATCCGTATGGATACTGGGCGCGAGCCATCGTTATGGGAATGTACATTTGCTTAGCAAAAAAAATCCCCTCCAACCATTGCGGCTAGAGGGGATTGTAAGTTGTTTTACTGGAATAAGCCAAGCCTATCCACACTTAAAAATTAAGCAGCACTCAACTGCGCTTCGATCTTATCCATCAGAACCTGTTTGCTGACCACGCCTACGGTCTGGTCAACTACTTCCCCATCACGGAGGATCAAAATAGTGGGGATAGAACGGATGCCGAAACGGAGGCTGAGCTCCGGATTGCTATCTACATCCACTTTCGCAATCAGGGCTTTGCCGTCGTAATCTTTAGATAATTCTTCGATAACTGGGCCGATCATGCGGCAGGGACCGCACCATTCTGCCCAGAAATCTACGAGGGTAATACCTGCTTTATCGAGTACCTCGGCTTGGAAGTTGGAGTCGGTGAGTTGAAAAGCCATAATTTTGTTATTGGTTGTTATTAAATAATTACGCCTGTCTAGACGTTCCGAATGTTAAACGTCACTAAACCCAAATCGGTTTCATTTATTTGTTAATTGCCTTTTACAAATGCCACCAAACTACCTCCGTTCTCCCTTATTTCGGCGCTTCATGGTGGCTACGCTGGCTCTCGTTTTTAGTCTGTTGCTACGCATTTTGCCGGACAGTTTGTTTTTGGAAAGCTATTACAGCCGTGGCTTTTTCCTGTTCTTTCGTAGCTTCTGGGATAGCCTGACGGGGTGGATTCCACTGCCTTTATTTTGGATATTTTGGTTGCTGCTGGCTGTGGGATGGTGGCGTTTCTGGCGCTTTTGGGCGGCAAGCAGGGCTGGTTTGGCAACATTGCAGGAGCCAGGTTCACAAAAAGGAGCAACATCTATGAGCCTCCGCAGCCGCCTATTGGGCATTTTGTACAGCAGCTACCTCACGCTGTGCTGCTTGGTAGTGGCTTTTCTATGGATGTGGGGCTTCAACTACGGCCGGGTGGCAGTGGAAGATCAAATGGGTTTTACACCCTATCAGCCTAGCCTCATTGAGCTGCGCGAGCGGGTCTATACCGAAGCCGCCGCGCTGGCTTCGATCCGACAGCAGATTAGCCCCGATACTTTCGCCCTCACCGCGGCTTATTTCCCCAAGGGTTTGGAGGGACGCATCCGCCCTTTACTAGCCAGCGCACTAGAAAAACACGGCTACCCCGCCCCAGGCCGCCCAAGAGCAAGACAGCTATTTCCCAAGGGGCTGCTACTGCGCTGGAGCACCGCCGGCGTTTATTGGCCCTGGGTAGCCGAGGGGCATATTGATGCCGGCTTACATCCCCTACAGAAACCAGCGGTAATGGCTCACGAGCTAGCCCATGCCTATGGCTTCGGCGATGAGGGAACTTGTACTTTTTGGGCCTTCCTCGCTGGCCTCGAAACCCAAGAACCCGCGCTGCAATATGCCTTCCGCTTCGATTACTGGCGCAGCATCGCCGCTCGGCTCCGGCAGGCTGATCCCGAAGGCTATACCCAATTTCGTAACCAAACGCTCGATCGGGGTATTATCCAAGACCTCCAGGCTATTTATGCCAACAACGCCCGCTACCCAGACCTGCTCCCCAGCGTACGGGACGCGACCTACAACACCTACCTCAAAGCCCAAGGTATAGAGGAGGGCTTGCTCAACTACGGTCGGGTGGTGGTGCTGGTGGAGGGCTACTTGAAAAAGTAGCGTCTATTCATCCAAATCCACATCCTGATAAATCTTTGCCAGAGGGATCGCTAGCCCCAATGAACCAAGCGTAAACACGGCAGAAAGCCCACGGTGGCGACTAATTTTCCATAAATCTCCCTGCCGCTGATAAAGCTCAACCTGTGCCTTTGTCTGTTCTATGAGTACATAAGTGTCCAGTGTACGCAAGCTACTGTAAAGGAAAAACTCAGCAATTCCCCATTTGAAATTGCCACCTGATCCAAAGTGGCGGCTCAAGTATGATGGACATAGCATTTATGCGACTTTCATGCTAAGCTTAACTCCATAAGCTAGCTTCTGTTGCCAAATGGGGAATTGCTGGGAAAAACTTATCCCCTCGATCATAGCTGGCGGTGGAGGGAGAAAGTACTTCTACTACTAGGCTGGGGTTTACAACGGCTTCCGCTGTAAGGGAAGAGGTTTGCACATCACCGCAGATAACCATCGCATCCGGGTATAAAAAGCTATTAGCACTATCGATATACAGCTTAATTTCGCTGTTCAAGGCTCTGCAGGGGCGGCCACTTTCTTGTAAGGCCGTACGCAGCTCTGCAAAAATATTGCCACAAATTACGCCGTGGCGCAATGAGCCGCCCGCCATAGCTTGAACATGACCATCCAGGTATTCGTACTTGCTGGCTTCGTCTTGGCTATCTAGCGCAAGGTAAGCCGCCACTGTGATATTGCCTAGGGGTAATGCTTCCATTTATCATTGTAGTGTTGGTTCGTATTTTACAACAAATCAAGCCAACAAAAGGATGACAAACCATTAGGTCTAGGGCGCATCCTTCCCTTCCGCCTTCATGATGAGGCGGAGGCTTTGGCCGTAGCTGATATAATTAACCAGCCAGTTGACAATCACAAAGAGCTTGTTGCGGGTGCCGAGAATAGAAAAAAGATGGACGACCAACCAAAGCAGCAAAGCAGCCAGGCCGCCAAAATGGAAGCGAGGAAGGTCCACCACCGCTTTTGCTCGGCCAATAGTAGCCATACTGCCTTTGTCGTAGTAGCGAAAGGGATGCGGAGCCTTGCCCTTCAATCTCCGCCGAAAATTATTGGCCAAATTGGCTCCCATCTGTATAGCAACCTGCGCTACTTGCGGATGCCCCTGCGGGAAGGCTTCCTCCTCCATGTAAGCCACATCACCAATCGCGTAGATATTCTCATAGCCTAGCACCCGATGTAGCGAATCCGTTTTTAGTCGATTGCCCGGCCCGAGCGCTTCGGCCGCTAAGCCCGCCAAGGGCTGCCCTTTGATACCTGCGACCCAGATTACTTTGCGGGCGGGAATAGAGGTGCCGTCTTGGATGTGTACCACCTGCCCATCAAAATCCGTCACGCGGCTGTTGAGTAGCACCCGAACACCTAAGTTGTCAAGGTATTTTAACGCCTTATCACTGGCTGCCTGGCTCATACCTTTTAGTAAATCTGGACCAGATTGGATGAGGTAAATATCCACTTCTCCCTTCACATCCAGCTCTGGATAATCTTTGGGTAGCACATAGCGCCGCATCTCCGCTAAGGAACCAGCCAACTCCACGCCTGTTGGCCCACCCCCTACAATCACAATGTCTATCAGGCCTTGCCGATCATCATAATCGGGCACCGATAGCGAAGTTTCGTAATCACTCAGGATCGTGTTGCGCAGATACAAAGCTTCTCCTACAGACTTCATCGAAAGGGTATGCTGTTCTAGCGCCTTATTGCCAAAGTAGTTGGTATCGGCTCCCGTAGCGATAATGAGGTGATCGTAGTTACAAAAACCCAGCGGCGTATCCACACAACCATCGGCGACCCGAATGCCGTTTACTTCCGTAACACGGATATAGACGTTATCGATCTGGTGGAAGATCTTACGCAGCGGAAAAACAATGTTGCTAGGCTCCAAGCCCGCCATCGCCACCTGATAAAACAATGGCTGAAACTGATGGAAATTATTCTTATCAATCAGCACCACCTGATAGGCCTGCCGCGCAAGTCGGCGTGCCAACTTGAGCCCCCCAAAGCCACCGCCCACAATAACGATGCGCTCCATCTCCGATTCGGGAATGTTGATCTTCGTGCGGGCGTTGGCCGAAAGTTCCATATTAGTTGAGCAGTCAATGACGAATGAATAGACGTTGCAAATATAGGGCATTTCAGGAGACATGGGCGAAGGACGAAAGGCTGCGGAGGATTCCAAAAGCCGAGGTCGGACAATAGTAAAATTTATAACAAAAAATTTGTTCTTTTGCGAATAAACAACTATCTTTACTCTTCATTTTTGGGCGCGGTTGATCCGGCATTTTTCAAATCGCTTTAGGGCGGGGGGATATCTATTTTTATAAGGCTTCGTGTTGGACGAATACGTTAATACGTTAACGGACGACTACGTTAACGTAGTCGTCCGAGCTAAGCCTCCCCCCCCCAGCACAGCCCTCCCCTGTTCGATAAACCAATCCATCGCCTCCGGATTGCGGATAGCATCGCGCTGAAGGCTTTTGCCCACATCCATCCCCAGAAGAATTTTCTTAACCGGTACCTCCATTTTCTTACCGCTCAGGGTATAGGGAATATCTGGGGCTAACAAGATCATATCCGGCACATGCCTCGGTGAGCATTGCGTGCGAAGTGCCGTATTAATACCTTTCACCAGTACCTCCGATAGGCTTTCCCCTTCAGCTAGCGCCACAAAGAGCGGCATAATATCGCTGCCATCAGGCTGCTCTAGGTTTAAGATCAGGCTATCGCGCAGTGCGGGAAAGGTATCCAACACGCGGTAGATTTCAGCCGTGCCTATCCGGATGCCTTTTCTGTTGAGGGTGGCATCCGAGCGGCCTTGGATAATCAGGGAACCATCGTCAAAAAGCTGTATCCAATCACCGTGCCGCCACAAGCCCGGAAAGTCGCTGAAATAACTGTCTCGATAGCGCTTTTTATTGGGGTCGTTCCAGAAGTAGATCGGCATAGAAGGCATCGGTTTCTCGATAACCATCTCGCCTAGCTCGCTATCCACCCGTTCACCCTCCTCATTATAGGCATAAAGCGCACAGCCTAATGCCCGACTTTGGATGCGACCCTCATAAACAGCCGAAAAGGGATTGCCCCCCACAAAGGCCGTACAAACATCGGTGCCGCCACTCATAGAACACAACCAAATATGCTCACCAACCGAGCTGTAAACCCAGCGAAAAGCCTCGGATGGTAGCGGCGCCCCAGTGGAGCCAACAGAGCGCAATGCCGAGAGATTAAACTTATCTTTAGGCTGTAGCCCCTGCTTCATACAAGCCACCAAATAAGGAGCTGAAGTACCAAAGTGATGAACTGGCAACTCCTCTGCCATTTGCCAAAGTACGTCCATAGTCGGGTAGCCCGGGCTTCCATCAAAGACCACCGGAACCGCTCCTACCAGCATGCTAGCCTGCAGGAAATTCCACATCATCCAGCCCGTGGTGGTGAACCAAAAAAAGTGTTCGCCTGCCTTTGCGTCGTTGTGAAAGGCCATATACTTCAAGTGCTCCAGCAGCACACCGCCGTTGGAGTGAGTTATGGCCTTAGGCTTACCAGTGGTACCCGAAGAGTACAAAACCCAAATAGGGTGATCAAAAGGTAAAGGAACAAAAATTGGTTGGCGATCACCGGGTGAATCCGCCTGTACCGTCGCCCAAAGATCAGTCCCAGCCAGACTCCTATCGCTTTCTAAATAAGGCAAAAACAAACAACCCTCTAGCGTAGGGAGAGCCGCTTGCAGTTGCTGAACGGCTCCCAGACGGTCGTAGGCCTTGCCGC
The DNA here is from genome assembly GCA_036835305.1 of Lewinella sp. GTDB lineage: Bacteria > Bacteroidota > Bacteroidia > Chitinophagales > Saprospiraceae > Neolewinella. The sequence continues at coordinate 15,726 of DAITME010000050.1, read as the reverse complement.
TGTAGCGGTAACCATCGGCCGCAATGAGCAGCTTGGGCTCGATTTGACTAAAGCGCTCCACCACGGTATCGACCCCAAAATCAGGGGAACAACACGACCAAATGGCTCCCAGACCATTCACGGCCAAAAAACAGGCCATCGCTTCTGGAATATTCGGTAAATAAGCCACTACCCGATCGCCTTTCCCTACCCCTTTTTGCTGTAGGTATTGCTGTACGGCTACCACTTGAGCCGTCAGCTTTTCCCAGCTTACAAGCCGCCTTTCTTGCTCATTCTGAAAAATGATAGCAGGCTGATTAGCCGTCTGATGACGGAAAATGTGCTCTGCATAATTGAGGGTAGCGCCCTCAAACCAAGCCACCGCTGGCATTTGCCCAGCAGATAAAACCGACTGGTAAGGGTGGTGGGAGATGATCTCAAAGTATTCCCAAACAGACTCCCAAAAATCAGCGGTTGCTTCTACCGACCAGGCCCACAAAGCAGCATAACCCTGAAAATCTAAACCTTTTTTCTCTTGCAGCCACTGCATGTAGCGCGTTAGCTGGGCGTTCTCTCGGAAAGCGGGACTGGGAGACCATAGTTTTTGTGCTGATAGCATATTGGTGGTGGTTTGGTAAGGACTTGGCAAGGAGAATACTAACGTGCTAGATCCTCCAGACTACAAAAAACAAAGATACAAGAAAAAACAAAGACTAGGAAACCCTACACGCGCCCAGCATTCAAAAGACCCTGCTCAAAACACTGCTCTTCACAGGAAGATATGGCTCCCGCATTCATGCCTACTGCTATAGCCACGCACTCGATGGCTCACGCTCCAATACGGGCACTCTGTGCAGGAGCCATGCCTAATATAAAAGAGCAAAAATACTAGACCCTCATTTTCAGTCGTTTATCCTAAAAAAGCCTATGCCATCGCTTCCCTCACTTCGACTGCTGCCTTTCTGGTCTTGCCTGTTCTTACTGCTAGCCTGCAAAACCACCGCTCCGGACACAACAAGGCCCGAAACCACTAGAAATAACCCGCCAGTAGCCACACAAACAACGCAAAATACCACCACCAACCAAATGGCTCAGCCCGTGGCGGTACCCAACAACAGCAGTAGTAGTTCCTCCTATTTAACATTCCGCCCCAGCCCGCAACAAGCCTCAGAATACCTTGATTTACCGCCCATAAAAGTCCGCACCTCCAATAGCCGCGAAGAAGTCGTACAACTCGCTTTCCTCCTCGATACGAGCAACTCCATGGACGGGCTCATCGAGCAAGCCAAAAGCCGGCTTTGGGGTATCCTCAACCAAATTACCCGCGCACGCCGCAACGGACAAACCCCCGAAATCCAGATCGCCCTCTACGAATATGGCAATAGCCGCCTCTCCGAAGAGGAATACTACATCCGCCAGGTGCTAGCCCTCACCACCGACGTAGATGTACTATCCGAACAACTCTTCGGCCTCACCACCAGCGGCGGAGACGAGTACTGCGGCGGCGTCATCGCTCGTGCGCTAGAAGCGCTGGATTGGTCAAATCAGACAGTAGCGCTGCGCCTCCTCTACATTGCCGGCAACGAGCCTTTCACCCAAGGGCCCCGCAACCCTCAAGAAGCCGTTGAGGCCGCCGCCACCAATGATATTATCGTCAACAGCATCTTCTGCGGAGACCCCGAAGAAGGCGCAAAAACAGGCTGGAGTAAAGTAAACGGAGCCTACCTCTATATCAACCAAGATGCGAAAACCGTCTATATCGAAACGCCCTTCGATACCAGCATCAACCGACTCAACGAAGCCCTGAATGCTACCTATATCCCCTTGGGAAGCAGCGGCCGCAAAGCCCAAGAAAGACAAGTACAGCAAGACCAAAATGCCGCCTCCTATGGTGCAGCCAATGCCGCCAACCGAGCAAAATATAAGGCTTCAGCCAACTACCAAGCCAGCTGGGATTTGCTAGATACCTACCAAGAAAAAGGAGAGGAGGTACTCCAAAAAACCGAAGACCTACCCTTTGACTGGCAAGCCCTCAGCCTAGCCGAGCGCCAGCAGAAAATCATAATGCTCCAGGAAAAACGAAAAGAAATCCGTAGCCAAATTCTAAGCCTCAGTCAACAACAAGAAGCGCATAGAGCCGCCGAAAAAGCTGAACTAGCAGGTGCAGACAATGCCGATAACCTAGGCGACCGCATCAGCCAATCGGTGCTAACACAGCTAGCGCGCAAGGGCTTTGAGCTGCTGGATTAAAAAAAGCGCCAAGATTCCTGTCTTGGCGCTTTTTTAATCTAAACTGCGTTTTGCTTATTTGCTTAGCTCTTCGCGGATCTTATTCAAGGCGCTACCCGCTCTGACCCAAGAGATTTGAGCTTCGTTGTAGGTATGACTCACCTCGAAGCTATCGGTAGTTCCATCGGCATGGCGTAGGTGGATCGTGAGGTTTTTGCCCGGAGCCATCGTATCGAAGCCTTGCAGATCTATGGCATCATCTTGGCGGACTTTGTCGTAGTCCGCTGGCTCCACAAAAGTGAGTGCCAGCATGCCCTGCTTTTTGAGGTTGGTTTCGTGAATGCGCGCGAAGCTTTTCACCAGAATAGCTTTCACTCCTAGGAAGCGAGGCTCCATAGCGGCGTGTTCACGGGAGCTACCTTCTCCATAGTTTTCTTCGCCCACCACGATGGTGCCAATGCCTTGGTCGCGGTAGGTACGGGCGCTATCGGGCACTGCCATATACTCGTTGGTAACGAAATTAAGCACCTTGTTGGCCGCATCATTGAAGTAGTTGATCGCACCAATGAGGCAGTTGTTGGAGATGTTCTCTAGGTGGCCGCGGTATTTCAACCAAGGGCCAGCCATGCTGATGTGGTCGGTCGTACACTTGCCTTTCGCTTTGATGAGCACGCGCATATCCTGCACCTGATCATTAGTGATCACCTTGAAGGGCTCCAGTAGTTGGAGGCGATCGCTATCAGGCGCCACCGAGACTACCACTTTACTACCATCTTCGGCAGGGGCTTGATAGCCGGCGTCTTCCACAGCGAAGCCTCTTGGCGGGAGTTCTACACCTACAGGAGGATCGAGTTTCACTTGCTCGCCGTGCTCGTTGGTGAGGGTATCGGTAAGGGGATTGAACTTCATGCTGCCGCTAATAGCCATGGCCGTTACCAGTTCGGGGCTGGCCACGAAGCCGCGCGTTTGGGGGTTGCCATCGTTGCGCTTGGCGAAGTTGCGGTTGAAGGAAGTAATAATGGAGTTGGCGCGGTTGGGATCATCCGTATGCCTTGCCCATTGGCCAATACAGGGGCCGCAAGCATTCGCCAGTACAACACCACCAATTTCTTCGAAGGCATCTAAAATACCGTCTCTGGCTACGGTATAGCGGATTTGCTCGGAACCGGGCGTGACGGTGAACTCACTCTTCACTTTCAATCCTTTAGCTTTGGCTTGCTTAGCTAAGCTGGCCGCTCGGTCGAGGTCCTCGTAGCTAGAATTGGTACAACTACCGATGAGGCCTACCTCCAAGACGGGAGGAAAATCGAATTCATCCACGGCAGCGGCAAATTCGCTAATCGGGAAAGCGCGATCTGGCGTGTAGGGGCCATTGATGTGTGGCTCCAAGGTATCGAGGTTAATTTCGATAACCTGATCGAAGTATTTTTCTGGGTTGGCATAGACCTCGGCGTCGCCAGTAAGGTGCTCTGCTACCGCATCGGCTAGGTCGGCCACCTCGGCACGCTCGGTAGCGCGCAAGTAGCGCCCCATACTCTCGTCGTAGCCAAAGGTAGAAGTAGTAGCACCAATTTCGGCACCCATATTACAAATAGTGCCTTTACCCGTACAGCTCAGGTTTTGAGCACCTTCGCCGAAGTATTCTACGATCGCTCCGGTACCCCCCTTCACAGTCAGAATACCCGCCACTTTGAGGATAACGTCTTTGGCACTCGTCCAGCCACTGAGCTTACCCGTGAGCTTTACACCGATCAGTTTAGGCATTTTCAACTCCCAAGCCATGCCAGCCATCACATCCACTGCATCGGCACCACCTACCCCGATGGCCACCATGCCGAGACCACCTGCATTGGGCGTATGGCTGTCCGTACCAATCATCATCCCGCCAGGGAAAGCATAGTTCTCCAACACAATCTGATGGATGATACCTGCCCCTGGTTTCCAGAAGCCAATACCGTATTTATCGGAAATCGTGCTCAGAAAATTAAAGACTTCTTTGTTTTCCACATTCGACCGAGCTAGATCCTCTTCCGCGCCATTTTGTGCTAGAATAAGGTGATCGCAGTGGACAGTGGAGGGCACCGCCACTTTATCACGGCCTGCCGTCATGAATTGCAAGAGCGCCATCTGTGCGGTAGCGTCTTGCATAGCCACTCGGTCTGGCGCAAACATGACATAGTCTTTGCCTCTGTTGTAGGCTTGCAGCGGGCTTTCCTCGTGCAAGTGAGTGTAAAGAATTTTTTCTGCTAGTGTAAGCGGATGCCCTACTTTTTCGCGCGCGGCCGCTACTTTCGCAGGCAATGCCGCGTATACTTTCCGGATGAGATCTAAATCAAAGGCCATATTGTGTTTGCTTATGATGTAATATTTATTTGGATGCGCTTTGGCGCGCGCTCTAAAGAGTGTAACAAGCCCAAGCGCCAAAAGGCTGGCAAAATTACAAATTTTCTTGATTCTTGGGTAGCATTTCCTCTTTTGGCTCACGCAGGAGCAAAGTTTTACTAATTAGAGCAAAGCCTCCAAAGCGCTATCGGATGATCAAGCGTGCAAAAGCTACCTCCCGCTCGTTGCTTAGCCGAAGCTGGTAGCAGCCAGCAGGCAGCCCCGCAACGTCTATTTGGTTGCTCGAAGGCAAAGCAGCTCCTACTTCCAGGGCGTATTGGCGCAGCAAACGGCCAGCGGCATCATATAAATCGAGCCTATAAGGCCCCAGAGATAGATCGGCGAACTCCAGGAAAAAATAACCGTTCCCACTCGGGTTGGGGTATATGTTGGTGATGCTAAGTTGGTTGGTAGCCCCGCTGCTGCATTCTTCTTTTAGCTGTTGCCAAGCTGCCGCCACATCTAGTTGGGCGGCAGTGGCGATGAGATCTATCAAATTAGCGTTCGGTTTGGCCGACTGTAGGAGGCTGCGCCTGACTAAACGCGCGGCGGCGGGCGGGTCGTTGCGCATCAAATATTGTAGGCGGTCGCAGGGGGCACTGTAGAGCAAAGCGATCGCTCCGGTGACGTAAGGTGCTGCCGCACTAGTGCGCGAAAAATTGCCGTAGCCGTCGTTGGGTAAGGTTGTAAATGAGCCTTGGCCTGGCGCAGCCAGATCAATGGAGACAGGGCCCCAAGCAGCGCTGCTCGCTAGGCGATCGTCTGCATCAATGTTCGTGATACCTAATAAAAATTCGCTGGGACAGGTAGTGGGCATATCGCCGAAGTCATCTACATTCCATCTGCGGTTAGCAGTGCTGGCAGCAGTGAGAATGCCTTGCTGCCCCAGTTGGTCGTACATATTCCCCCAGACAGTCAGCTCCGAGCAAGGGCGGCCTTCCAAGCCAAAAGAAGCGTTAGTAGCTACTACCAAAGCTCCTTCCCGACCGTCGCTGCGCTGCCATTTTTGTCGTTGTTCGATGATGTAGCTGTAGGCGGCTACAATATCACTGACCGTCTCAATAGCAAAAATCATCACTTGGTTATCCCAGCCTGTGCCTGTCACACCAACACCGTTGTTCCCTTTGGCCGCTAGCATTCCCAAGACTTGCGTTCCATGTTGGCTGGAGCGATAGAAGTGTGCATCATCGATAAAATTCCAGCCGTGCCAATCGTCGATATAACCATTGTTGTCGTCGTCAATGCCATTGTCCGGCACTTCTGCGCTGTTGATCCAGAGTTGGCTTTGGAGGTCTTCATGGCCGACCGAGAACCCAGCATCAAGAATAGCGATGACGATCTGTTCGCCATCAGGTGTTTTCCCACCGGTATTTTCGGCCCATACCTCCGGGAAGCCCAGCCGTGCTAGATTGGGTTGCTGAACGTAGCTTGGGTCGTTGGGTTCACCCCGGCTTTTGACTTGGTAATCGAACTGCACGGCCAACACCTTAGGATCTTGGCGCAAAAGTTCTAACTCCTCTATCCAACTGCTACTATCGGCATAAGTCAGCAAAAAAATAGGGGCAGCGTTGCTAAGTGATCGTTGTTTGACGGCTTTCAGGATGCTTCTGAACACCGTGCTGCCTTCGTCAAACTGCACAATGGTGCGCATTGCGATGCGCTCGGTAGGAGGCGCGCTGGCGGGCTGTTGAGACAAAAGAAAGTCCCCACAGAGAAAAATCATCAAGAGCATCAACAATCGCATACACAAATAACGCACTTTTTGCAGTATTGCGCGGCAAAGAAGGCGAAAAATAGCGGCTATTGGACGAAAAAAATAAAAAAAGCCCACCGGCGGTCAAACCGGTGAGCTCAATATCAACAAGAAAAAATAAAACTTGAACAGTCGTTATGAAACGGTCTTCACTTTTGTGCGGAGGTCAATCCTATAAAAAGATAATCAGGTAGAAAAACAGTTATATGCAGTTAGGCTAGTGTACTAGCATTCTGCGTGTTAGGCGGCCTTGTGGGCTATCGAGCGTATAGCTCAGTAGGCCGCTAGCAGACCCTAGTTCTGTGCGCTTGATGCGCTCGGTATTTTCGCCTTGCAGGGCTTGTATCTTGCGCTCTAGAAGCTTTCGGCCTTGCAAATCGTAGATACTCAGCGTTACGAGGCTAGCTTCGGGTAGGAAGAAATCGATGGCTGTCTCGTCTTGGAAAGGATTGGGGCGGTTTTGACGAAGCTGGGGAAGCTGCGTATCCAACACGGCTTCTTGTTCGATCACTGCTCCTGCATTGGTGCCAAGCTCCTCGTCATCAGGCCTTTCACCAAAGCGGAGTTCCAAATCTGTTCCTACAGCCGCACTTTGTTCATCGACATAGGCTTCGTTGGTTACCAGGCGGCTATTAAGGTGCACGAAATCACTCAGTTCCCCGGAGGTGAGGCTGCGAACATGCAGCGTAAAGAGCGGCCGATCCGTTTCAGGGCTACTAACGTGGGCGATACCCAAGAGGCCATTGGCCAGGTGCTGTAGGTTGAAGTCTCCCTCGGTAGCTGTGCCATACTCGATGCGTTGCAATTCTAGTTCTGGAGCCAACTCTAGGGTAGTCTGGAAGCCCAGTAAGTCGGTAGGCTGATAGAAATCGATGGCGTAGGTTTCTGCATTTTCGACAAACAGCAGCGGAATATGTAGTGCCTGGGCGCTGCGCTGCTGGGCACTTTCCTGGAGGTTACTGCCTGGCATAGCATCCGTTACATTCCCCATCTCGATGGCCATAAAGTTGGCATTGAGGATGGGGTTTTCTAGGTTATTGACGTTGAATACCTCCATGTGACCACTGCGTTGCAACCATTGACTGGGGTCGTTTCCGAAGCTACCTTCCTGGGCGAGAAAGCGCCAGCTGTTGGTATTTTGGTAATCCATGGCCATACCCAGGATGACCCGCCGGATGGCAATCATGTCGATCACGTTAATTATCCGATCGTTGGTTACATCAGCCGCTACATATTGGTAGGGGCTACTGAATTCCTGTAGGCCGAGGATATGCCGGCTGATGGTGATCAAATCGGCTGTGGTTACCTTGCCTAGGTTGATGGCGGGGTTGGCCTGTGGTTGTATGGTGTAGTCGTCGCCTATCATCAAGTGCTGGAAGGTATAAATACCGTGTTGGCTGGTGTAGGTGGTGAAGTCGCCCATGCTATTGGCCGTGACGTTGATTTCCACACCTTCCATCATTTGATAATTGGGTGTGAAGACCTCCCCTGTGATAAGACCTGCCAAATTAGGATTGCCACCGCCTGTTCCGTTACCGCTGCAAGTGTTAGGCAAGTTGGCCTGTACCCCCAGCGTTGTTTCGCAAAAGGTAAAATTACCAAGCGGATCAAATACGTAGATGCGGATGGGTAGAATGCCTAGGTCTTCGCAAAAGACGGTCAGTTCTGTATCGGCAGGGTTTGGCTGAAAACCAGGCACGGCGGTATCTGATATGCGATAGATTGACCAAGTCAGCGCTCCGCTACAGTCCACTAGATTATCGATATCTACTACGAATTTCGTGGCCGGGATTTGAGAAATAGCATTTCCGTCTTCGGTAGCAGACAACTCTGTTACTAGGCCATCGATACAGGTAATACCAGGCGTTGAACGGTCTATTACCTCAAACTCGAGGATGCGAATCTGTGTGTTGCCGCAGCCATCGGAAGTTCTTATCCGGATAGCGTGGTTACCGATCGGCACATTGTTGGTGATAACGCGGAAATCGCCTTCTCCCAGATACACTACCTCGTTGGTATTCAGGGTGCGGGTCAGGCGGAACTCTGAGGCGGAGAAGAAGCCGTCCCCATTGATATCTTCTGTAAAGAGATCGAGGTCCACATTCACCCGCACGCTTGCCATAGAGCATTCATCTTCAATGGCGAATTGGGTAGTGAACTGAGCACGGCAAGTATTCAGGTTGTCCACCGCTACGGTGTTACTGGCATCGAAATTGATGGTAGGCGCTTGGTTGTCGAAGACGGCTATGAACTGGCGGTATAGGAAAGCGCCTCGGCTGTTGTCTCGGCCATATCCGAAGGTGCTGCTGCCAGCCACTAGGCCACCGTCGTTTAGATCCAACTCATCAATGAAGCCATTGCTTAGGTTCATATCGCGGTCTAAGTAGGCGATATCGTCATTGATGGTGGCATTGGAAGCTCCAGGGGTTACGCGAACGACTACTACCTCTCCGGGTGTACCATTTCCATCAGCATCTCGGGGGATGGTGTAGGGGTCGCCAAGTGTGTTGTACTCGCATAAATTGATAACCTCATAAGTGAGGCGTAGGATATAGCATTCATCGGCGGTGCCTTGGAAGGTATCAATAAACATGGTGGTGGTGATCAGATCGCAGTTGCCCTCGAAAACTTGTACACCGTTGTAGTCGGGTTCTACGCACTCTTGGCTAGTTCGGTCGGCGGGGAATACAATCGTATAGTTGTAGTTATTGACGACCGTAATCGTTTGGGTACAGTTGAGCGGCGAACTTAGGTTTTGCGCATCTCGTACGTTGAAGCTTCTCACGATGGTGCCACTACCACAGCTGCTGCGGTTGTCGATAACCGTTTGTGTGATGCTGGTGCCTGGGCAGTTATCGAAGCCTCTTGGGATACCGAAGAGATCATTGAGTAAATCGATGGTGGCACTGGGGTTTTGCGCGAAAGCTGCCTCTAGGTCTTGCGGGAAATTGTTATTCAAATCATTGCAGCTGACCCCCACGGAATTGGGGGCTACACAGACTGGAATCAGCACATCTTCTACCAAAATATCGGTAAAGCAGGTATTGGAATTGTCGATCCCTGGCTCAGGAACACCGTTGCGGTTGGCATCATCCGTTACGCGAAGCCCGATGCGCAGCATACCCAAATCGCTACAATTTAATTCCACGCTAGGCCCCCAATCTCCGATAGGGTTGCCGTTGTCATCTAAGCGCACCACTTCCAATAAAAGAAGGTTGCGGGGCGTGCAATCGTCGTAGCTATTCACATCCACATCCTCGGCATATACGATAGCCGTGCCATTGCCGCCCAGCGAAATATTCAAGCCATCTTCGCATTTGGCTACCGGACCGCTGGCGTCGCCTACTTGGAAGGGAACATCTATGGTTTCCACGTTGCCGCAGTCGTCGGTAGCTACATAGCGGATGATATGATTACCGATGGGGATACGCATAGCAATGTCTTGGCTACTAAATGGGCCTAGTGGCGCACTGCTCAAATCACCATTCAGATAAATAAAAGCGATAAGAGAAGTTACTACCGAGCAGTTATCGTTGACTACTACCCCACCGACCACGTCGATAAAGGCCGAGCAATCAACGGAATTGGTGGAGAAGAAGAGTGGCCCCTCGTCGGGCACACCATCAAAATCAAGGTCTTGTGTAGGCACTACGATCATAGGCGAAGAGAAATCACCCACCTTCACCAATTGGTTGAAAGTCCGTATTTCGTTCACATCGCACCAGTCGATGACGGTGAAGGTGCGCACAAACTTGTAAGTGTTGGTGCAAATATCGATGCGGGGGCCGTCGGTGAACGTCACGCCCAAGTTATCGTAGGGCCGATCAAGATAAAAGGGCGCTCCATCGCCTAGCTGCAAGCGCGGATAATTGATAATAAGTGGCTGTGGGTTGCCAATGCCATTGAAATCGCTACAATCTATTTCTACTACGGCATCGGGAGCGATTACATCTAGTAAGGAGGCGCGGTTGAAAATAATCTGATAACTACCTAGCACCAAGGGCGGTGCAACTTCCCCTGCTGGGCAACTACCAGGGATTTCTCTGGCAGCGAATGTTCTGGTGACTACAATGTCTTGGCAATCGCCAGCGCTTGTAATCACGTCGTTGACCATTACCGTTATATCTGAACAAGCATCAAAAATCAGGGGCAATCCGCCACCCGCTTCAAGCCGTGCCAGCAGTTCGGGATGTAAAGTACCTGGAATAACTAGCCCTGTATTACCATCCACTTGGTAGGTGCGAGAAATGCTTGGGGGGAGGTTCATGATGGTGATATCATTGAGCTGAGAAGTAAACAAGCCCAGCGGGCTTTCCGGTATATCCAAGAAAGCTACCGGCGTCGCATCTGCCGCTGTAATAAATCCACCTAATAGCAGCAGTCCTGTTACCGGATAGTCAGGCACAGCTGCTTGGAAGAAGAAGTCAAAGATTTTAACGACCGAGGCCGTAGCGCCAGCAGCCGAACTACCGTTGGGGTTGCGTAATTCAAATTGCAACAAGTCGCCATCCTCTACCTCCAATGGCTGTGCGAAGGTATAGATGCCACCAGTAGTGTAATTAGTCAATACAGGCATCATCACATCGCCGTTGCGAACGCGAAAAACATCCAAGACAGCACCAGCAGGCACCGAAGGAGAGAAATTAAAGCGGAAGCCAGTAGTGCCCGCTCGGGGAAAAATATAAGAAGCTTGCGCAAAAAGCGCAGTCGTATTGGTGTTGCCACCTCGGGTGCGCAATGTGATGGTATCGCTACCCACATTTACAGAGGCTTGCTGCCCACTGCTAGGGTTGGGGACTTGTGTTGCTTGAAGAATATTCTCCCCACCCGTGCAATTATTAAACCCACGTATAACCTCAGGAATCATTGGCGCAGCACTAATCCAGTATTCATATACGCCACAGCCATCCAAAATCGGACCATTGCACGTATTGTTGTCGTTGATCGTGAGTACGAAGGCATCGTTGGGCGGTTCGTTGCCGTCGCCATCCTGATCGAAATTGCCACTCAGTACCATGCGGGGAGTAATCGTCCGCCGACAATCAGCATCCAATGTAACATTAATATTATTGATCGATGCCACGTTGACCTCATATACAGGGTTGGTAGGGGGCACTACTCCGGTAGCCAACAGCTCAATACTGAAGCTGTTGATAATCCCGTCGTTTGTATTGTTCACAAAATCGCATACCTCTAGCCGCCAGTTACCTGCTATCACTTCATTGGCAAAAAAGGTGTTTAATTCCCCACCCTCTGGCGTAAAGAAGCCGTTGAAGGGAGGCAGACTATTGCTGATGTCCCCTGTTCCATCCATAAATACCGTGTTGGCATACGCATTGTCTATGCTTCCACCATTACCTGTAGAGAGACTGAGTACCTTACCCCTAGGAGAAATCAGCGACAACTGTAATTCTTCTGGCTGCACATGCGTGATACCAACGTTTACCTGCGCGATGGTATAGTGCGTACCAATACGACCGTTGAGGTTGATGTTGGCGATACTACTGCCAGCATTGCCACAATAATAGCCAGGGGTTACACCAGGAATGGCGCCACCCACATTGCCTGTAAAGGTCTGAGCAAAGATCGAGGTACTGCTGAGCAACAACAATAAGATGAAGAAATACTTTATCGAAAATGAAGGGAAAGAATCGCCCCAGCACGGTTTCTCAGTGTTGGCAGCACGCAAAAGCGCCCGGCTTGGGTTTGTGTAGTTATATGTTTGCATATCTAAATTATTTACTTAAATTTTTTATGTTCACGAGTCTGTTTTCCAAAAGACAAAACCATTATTTACTTTCTATTTTTTTATCCAAAATACTGGCTATTCAACGATTGCACGTTGACACGAAACCCAGCTAAAAGCTTATCTAAGAGAAAGGGAACTACTTATAAGATAAATTTATCTCCCCTTATATTTTTTTATGATTTCTACTATTTTATTTTCTTCTTCCTAAGCTATTTAAATCGCTTTTCAAATATATTGAACCTGAGTGGTTTTGCCCTACAACTAAGCCAATAAACCAACTTGAGGCCGTTATCCAGATCAGTGACACCAACCCGATGCTTTATTAGTGGTTATACAGATTTTTACGAAGCTGAACAGCCTATTGAGAGGAACTGACAAAGCAACAGTCAAACCATAAAAACACTTACCAGCAAAAAAACAAAGGAAGAATTAAATATTGAAGTTTGCGATATTTTTTTGTGACTAAATATGATTACTATTCTATTGTCTTTCCTTAACCAAATCTATGTGATGAGCTAAGAACCTATTTTTATCTTCTGAGGTAGAGCTATGTACTCAATCCCATTTGTAATGCAAAGATAAGGGTATCCGATTCACTTGTGCAAGTTTTTTTCTAAAAAAAGTCATTTTTTTTTGTAGCACCTAAATGAACCACTCCGAATCCTAGACAAATACAGGATTTTAGCTCAAAGCAGGCGCCTATTTCGTGCACATTGTTTACCTTTGAGAAATGCAAAATTTACTCCTCTACCAAGTAGATGCTTTTACTAAGCAGCTTTTCCGAGGTAATCCAGCGGCGGTGGTTCCCTTGGCAAAATTCCCTGATGATCGCTTGATGCAAAACATCGCTACAGAGAACAACCTCTCTGAAACCGCCTTCGTTGTAGCCAAAGGCGAAGGAGCCTTTTTCATCCGCTGGTTTACGCCTAAGCAGGAAGTACGGCTTTGTGGCCACGCGACCCTGGCGGCAGCCCACGTTTTGTTCACCGCTGCGGACAACACGCTCAATACGCTCCACTTCACCACCGTATCGGCAGGTGAGCTTAGCGTGGAAAAAATTGGTGAAGCCCGCTATTCTATGGACTTCCCCTTAGACCGTGTGCGGAAAGCCAGAACACCGCGCTTCCTAGCCAATGCCCTGAGGTGCCAGCCCAAGGCTGTACTGGCTGGTACAGATGATCTGCTGGTCATCCTGGAAACAGCCAGCCAGGTGCGCCGACTCCAGCCGCAGTTCGATCTGCTGGCAAAGATAAAAAAACGCGGTATCATTGTAAGCGCCCCTGGAAAGGATTGCGACTTCGTCAGCCGCTGTTTTTATCCTGCCTACGGAATACCAGAAGATCCCGTCACGGGTTCCGCTCATACCTTATTAGCGGCTTATTGGTCTGATCGCTTGGGTAAAAAGGAGCTTCATGCCAAACAACTAAGCAAAAGAGGGGGAAGCATCCGCTGCGAAGTCGAAGCCCCCGTAGTGCGGCTCATCGGGGATGCTATTACTTATCTAAGCGGAGAAATAAGACTGGCGGATTAGCGGCAACGCTGCGGCCCATCACCGCTGCAAACCAACATGTCGCCTATCCAGACCTCGGATAAGCATAGACACAGCCGAGGACGAATATCTACCGACAATTTGGTTGGCATCTACTGCCGTTTAAATCCTCTCGTCAACGCACTGAACAGCAGTAAAATACTGAGCAGCAAAGCGATTCTGGCCACATAATCGCCAAAACGAACATACAAGGTAAGCCGATCATTCAGCTGTACCTCGCCATTGAGGTAGCCCATTTCACCGTATTGCGTCTGGCTTTTTATCACACCACGCTGGTCTATGAAGGCGCAGGCACCCATATTGGCCGAGCGCACCACATCGCGCCGAGTCTCGATGGCTCGCAGGCTGCTGAGGTAGAGGTGTTGCTGGTAGCCCGCCGTATGATCCCACCAGCCATCGTTGGTCATCACAAAAGCGGCTTGGGCACCGGCCTTGATGTAGTTGGTGAAGTACTCGCCGAAGACCGATTCGTAGCAAATAACGGGGGCAATTTTCGCTTTTTCGCCTAGCATGGGCGTGCGTTCGCTTTGGGTGCCGCGGCCTTCGATGCTGCCGCCCAGAGCATCCACCAGCGGCTTGGCGAACCAAAGGTAATCGCGGAAGGGGAAACTCTCCGCACCAGGCACAAAAATGCCCTTGCGGTAGGTTTGGTAATTGCCGCTGCGCAGATCGAGCTGTAGGGCGCCGTTGATGGCTTCCAGTTCCAGCACTGTGCCATCCTGGCGGGGGATACTGCGCACAGCCTTGCTGCGTTCTTCCTCGCCTTGGAAGATGTAGTAGCCATCGTAGCCCGTCATTAAATACGACAGAGGGAGGCTAGAAAGTGCTTGCTCCAATACGCGAACACTGCTCCTGCGTGAGCCAGCAATTGATTCCCCCAGCGGATCATTTTCTTGAATGTAGGAGAAGCTCGTCTCGGGAAAAACCAGATAATCTGTAGGGCCAGCGGCTCCGATAGCTTGGCGCGAGAGCAGCAAAAAGGTGTCTAGCACCGTCTGTTCATCGCGGCTAAATTTCTCAAAATGGGGTTCAAAATTGGGCTGTATGGCCGATACTTTAATACTGGCTCGCGCAGGAGCCGTGTAAGTCCAAAAGAGCAAGGCCGACAAAGCCGTGGGCACCGCTAAAACGGCCAACCAAGCCCACTTTAAAGGCTTCGTCGTGGGCTGTAGCCATGCATTATCCGCAGCGTAAAGACGCATGAAAATAAAGATATTGACCAGCAAAATCCAGGCCGTACCGCCCAGCGCCCCCGTGTATTCATACCACTGCACCAAGGCAGGAAACTGCGCAAAGCCGTTGCCCAAAGTCAGCCAAGGCCAGTTCAGCTCCCAGTGATAGTGCATCCACTCAAAGACGATCCAGTAGGCGGGTAAACTCAACAAAACCACCTTCGGCAAGCGCCGAGCCGTGAAATGAAAAAGCAGCCAGGGGATGCACATCAGCAAACTATTGGCCAAGATAGCAAAAATTCCCGGGCCAAAGGCCGTATTCGTCACCCAATAGGTAGTTAGTATATTGTAGAGCAAAAAAGCATGAAAGCCATAAAAAAAGACCAATCTATAACTCGCTTGGCTGCGGCTCAGCTCCTGCTGCAAAATTAACAAAGGAACAAAAGCCAGCAAGAGCAGAAAAGGTAAAGCCACATAGCCCGGAAAACCAACACCCAGCAACAGCCCCGAAAAAGTGGCCAGCCACAAGCGCAAGGAAGGCTGAAAACGAAAGGAATGCCGCAGCATATCGCCATAAGCTTTGTCTTTCATCTCTGGCGGCATATTGCGAGATACCACGATGCGGCTCCAGCGCATGACAAGCCACTCTACTAGCCGCAGCGGAGGTGCTTCGCTCGTATTTGGCTTTCTGGCCTCATTTGCTGGAAATAGAAAGCAGAGCAGTCCGCCATAAAGCGAGAGATAGAAAAAAAGCGGCCGGTAGCCCCAGAGGAGCGCCGCATCCAAGCGCTGCTGCATCTGCCAGGCGATGAAGGCCGCCAGCAGCAGCAGAAATCCGCCTACGTAAAGAACACTTCGTTTTTTCTGTTGCATAGATGCAGATAGCGGTAAAAAAATCAGATTTACGCTTGTA
>DAITME010000049.1:6681-33825 GCA_036835305.1 Lewinella sp. | reverse complement strand
TCATAGCCATTTGCAGGTTTTTATCAACCTGATTGGAAATCTTCACGAACCATTGCAACAATCATCATTTAATTTTTATCAATGAAAGGTTTTCTATTCTTTTTTTTACTACTCCTCGCCAGCAACAGCTTTACACAAAGTCTCCCCATCAATTTTGAAGGCGACGTGACAACGGCCAACTTTGTCAACTTCGACGGCGGAACCGCTATCGTAACCGACAACCCCCAAACGTCCAGTATTAATACCAGCGCCAATGTAGGGCGAATCGTCCGAGACGGCGGCGCCATTTTTGCGGGCAGCAAGATACTGCTCGATAACAACCTCGATTTCTCGGTATTGACCAAAATCACCATGAAAGTCTATACCACTGCGCCCGCGGGTACGACCGTCAAATTCAAGCTGGAAGGCGCAGGCCCCGCCACGGAGGCAGATGCCCTCACCACCGTTTCCGGCCAATGGGAAACCCTAGAATGGGTTTTCCTGGGCGTCTCGAACCAGCTCAATGAAGTGGTCTTGATGTTCGATTTTGGCAATGTGGGCGATGGCTCCGCCAATTCTACCTTTTATTTCGACGACATCGAGCAAATAGCCGGGCCAACCGCGCCCGTTCCCGCTACTTTGCCCATCGATTTTGAATCCAGCGTAGTGAGTACGGACTTCATCAGCTACGATGGCGCCAGCCTAGAAGTGGTAGCCAACCCCCAGATGAACGGCATCAATACCAGTAGTACCGTTGCCCAGGTCGTCAAGGACGGCGGGCGCTTTTTTGCAGGCAGCAGACTGTTCCTAGCAAACAATCTGGATTTTTCTACGCGCTGGCAAATTTCCGTGAAAGTCTATACCACCGCGCCCGTAGGCACCCGAATAAAGCTGGAACTACAGGGACCCGGCGGCCGAGCCAACCTAGATTACCTAACCACCACTTCGGGCGAATGGGAAGTGGCTACCTGGAACTTCCACGGACAAACCAACGGCTTCAACCAGATCAACTTTCTCTTCGACTTTGGGAATGTAGGCGATGGTTCCGCCAATTCCACTTTCCTGTTCGACGACATCGAGCAAGTGACCGGACCGGAAATAGCTGCCCCCAGGGCCTTCCCCTTACCCGTTGATTTTGAAAACAGTGTCCTCACCTCCGATTTCATCAACGAAGACGGCGGCATTGCGGAGATCATCCCCAATCCCTACGTGACTACCGACAATCCCAGCGCTACTGTTGGGCAGTTTGTCCGCAGTGGCGGCGCCCCCTGGGCAAAAAGCAAACTAACCCTAACAGAGTTCCTAGCCAATATGTCCACTGCCGGTGTCATCTCCATGAAAGTCTATACCGATGCGCCTGTAGGCACTCTGCTAAAACTCAAAATAGAAAGCAACCAAGCTGGCTTTGCCGACGAACGCGATGTCTTCACTACCGTTTCCGGTGGCTGGGCCACCTACCGCTGGGATTTCACCAACCAAGATATCCCTATCTACAACGTCATCACTCTGATGCTGGGCTACGCTACCCCTAACGATGCCTCCGCCAACGCCACCTTCTTATTCGACGACATCGAGCAAACCCAACCGCTCAGCGACGGTTCCGCCAGCTTCCAAGCTGTACAAGCTGGCCTAAGCAGCTTCCCCAATCCAGCCACCAGGCGCCTCACCATTCGCTCGGAAAACAACACGATCCAAAGCATCCGCCTCTTCAATATGGAAGGTAAAGTAGTGGCCACCTACCAAGCATATACCTCAGAAGCCACCATCGATGTTTCTCAGCTACCCAAAGGCTTCTATCTGGCCCAAATCCTAACGCCCGCCGGCGTGGGAAGCTTGAAGCTGGTGGTAGAGTAAAATCCGTACGCCTTTTTCTTTCTAGCGAGGGGTGGTAAACCCCTCGCTAGAAAGAAACTACGAAAAGCGGGCATAGCCAAGCATCTAACAAAGCGCTATCAAATGGAAATTGCCATCATCTCCTTAGCTGCATTTATAGTGGCTATTCTTACCTTTTTTTCGGGTTTTGGGCTAGGCACTATCCTAACCCCTGTTTTTATGATTTTCTTCCCTGTGGAATTGGCCATAGCGCTGACGGGGATCGTCCATTTTTTCAACAACATTTTTAAACTGTTCCTGATAGGCCGCCACGCCGACAGAGAAGTACTGATGCGTTTTGGCATCCCAGCAGTTATTGCCGCTGTTGTTGGTTCTTGGGTTTTACTTAACATAACCGACTTAGCGCCCCTATTTTCTTACACCGCTTTTGGGAAGCAGCTGGAAGTTTATCCGGTAAAATTCATTATTTCCATTTTGCTGATCATTTTCGCCAGCATCGATCTTATCCCGTATTTCAACACCTTACAATTCGGCAAAGACAAATTACCCATTGGCGGGGCCCTGAGCGGTTTTTTTGGTGGACTTTCCGGGAATCAAGGTGCGCTGAGAAGCGCCTTCCTAATAAAAGCGGGGCTTTCTAAAGAAGCCTTCATCGGCACGGCCGTGGTGGTTTCCACTTTTGTAGATTTTACCCGCCTAAGCATCTATGCCACCCGCTTTACTAAATCCGGCCTAACCGACAATTTAAGCTTGGTGGTCTGTGCTACCCTAGCCGGAATTGCCGGCGCCTATTTTGGCAACAAACTCCTAAAAAAAGTCACCTTGCGTTTTCTACAAGTCACCATCGCCCTACTGCTCATCCTGATCTCCCTTGCGCTCGGGGCGGGATTGCTCTGAGCGGCCACTCATAGTGCGCATGCACATACGCGCCTGAGCCTGCTTATTTTTTCCACTACCGTACCTAATACCCATCCCCCTCTACAATAGAGTTGTTCGGCAGGTCATCAAACTGCTACGAACGGCACCACGAAGTAGCCGCGGAGCGAAATTTTATACTGCACTTCGTTAAAAAGCCTCGTCGTCCGTATGGACGGCTACGTTTCGCTTCGCGGGTGTGCTCTTACGGCTTCACAGCTACATTTAGGCACTCTGCGGCTACTTCGTGGTTTCGCCTCGTTTAGTATAAAATTTGCTGCGTTCTCGCTCGTTCATGGCCCACCGAACAACTCTAATAATCTGCGGCTTATTCTCTGAATCTACCCACTTAACTTACGCCTTCACGGACTCCTCAGCAACTGCAATATACCCGTAAACGTCCGAGTAACCCCGTCCTGCCTAAACCCTATTCCGGTCTGATCTTTGCGATCAAAATCGAGATATGAACAAGAAGGAGGAAGGCACCGAAGAGATGCCTAAAATTTTAGAAGAACAAGCGAACTCAGGCATGAGCAAGAAATACTTTCTCCGACAACTAACATGGCTTAAAAAAGAAATCCTTGCTCCAGCGTGAGCAGCCAAAAAAATGAATTAATTGAATAGAAAATTGAAATTCAGTCGAGCAGGAGCTAGCGCTTCTGTTTCTTCTGCCGAATCTTGGGGCTATTCCACTCTTCTTTCTGGGCAAAATCCACCACTTTGCGCAGCAGTGTGATCATGGCAGAAAAAATGATATAGGAAACTGTCACGACAATATAAATCCATTTGTAGGAGCCGGCTTCGGAGATAGTCAGGCTACTAAAAGCCCAAGCCAGCAGGCCGACGCCCAGCGCCAGCGCCATGAAGGCGTAGATCGAACGACTCCAGTAGCGGACGAGGTCTTTAGACGACACGCTGAAGACCACATTGACCATCGCGTAAAACAACATCATAGAAGCAGCAGCCAGCCAAGGAAAACGGTTGCTTACCCCCACCGCATCGGTGGATTGCACCAGTAACCCGAGCACATCTATCACCAAGGTGATACCTAGCACGAGCGCTGCTTGATAAAGTGGATCGAACTTGCGCTCGAAGATAGATATATCGGCCATATTGCTTAAAAACTTTCAATTCGATTAAGTGGGTAACATAATCGTCGTATTTTTGTTAGCTCAAATAAAAAGAAATTGAAAATTAGCTTTTTCTCCTGCTTGCTCAGTCTGTTGATTTCTCCTGCCTTTTTACTGGGGCAAACGCCTCTCCTAGCCATCCACGAAATACAAGGTAGCGGCAACAGTAGCCCCTTTGTTGGCCAAACGGTTCAAGTCGATACGGCCATCGTCTTATTCGCCAACCCAGGCGTAGCCTACCTCCAATCTTTACACCCCGACGATGACCCGCTTACCAGCGAGGGCTTGATGCTCACCGGCGGTGATTTGCTTTCTCTGGTTCCTGGCGATTTGGTGATCGCCAGCGGGCAGGTACGGGAAACCGAGGGGATGACCAACCTGGGTGGAAGTGTAAACATCCAAAAGCTGGGAAGTCATCCTTTGCCTAGCCCGGTGGACTTGCAGGTAAGCACATTCAGGTCAGCCGTCCCCGATTACGAACGCTATGAAGGTATGTTGGTGAACTTTAAAATTACCATTGCCCAAGGCGCTAGCCCTTCCGGCACTACCTATGCCTACCCTACCCCCAACCGGCCTTTCCGCGAACCCGGCTTGTTACCGCCTGGCTTGGCTGGCCTGCCGATGTTCGACGACAATCCAGAATTGCTGCGCTATGCTTCCTCCGATTTTGGGCAGCCCAATTTTCTTTTTCTCAATGCTGGCGACCGAATAGATGGCGTAGGTATTCTACAACAAAACAGCTCTGGCTATCGCCTTTCGCCTACACAGGCCGTAAGCCCTACAATCGCCCCTATTGTACAAGCCGTGCGCCCCAGACAAGCGGATGAAATCACCGTAAGCTCTTTCAATGTACTGCGTCTTTCCCGAGAAGAGGGCAATTATGCAACTCAGCTAACTAAGGTAGTTAATTATATCGGTCAAGTGTTGCAATATCCCGATGTTCTGGGCATCCAGGAATTGGGCGGACAAGCTGAATTAGAAGACCTGATCTTCCGCCTGCGGCAAACCGATCCGCTGCGCGGCGATTACTATGGCTTTGTTGGGTCTGGCGTGTTTAACATCCGCTCGGCCATGCTAGTACACAAACGATTGCCGGGGGCCGTCTTCGAGCAATTGGATACCAACGAACTGCTCAGTACCGGAGGTATCCTGCATGACCGGGCTCCGCTTTTGGCTACGCTTCCCTTGCCCACCACGCCTCCTACCCAGCTCCAAGTGCTCAATTTACATTTGCGCTCGCTGAATGGCATTGATGATCAAGATTTTGTACGCATCAAGCGCTACGAGCAAAGCCAGAGCGTAGCCCACATCGTCCAACAAAAACGCAATGCTCCCCTCCTGATCGTAGGAGATCTAAACGCTTTTGAATTCACGGATGGTTATGTGGATGTCGTCAGTCAAATAGCTGGCCGCCCTAGCCTAGGAGCGCTTTATCCCCCTGTGGATATTGTTGATCCGCCCTTGGAAATTCTTTCCAATACTTTGCCGCCACCCGAACAACGCTACAGCTATGTATTCAGAGGATCCGCCCAGACACTGGATCATTGCCTCGCCAATGACTTGCAGAATTTGCAAGTACTAGATCTACAGTACGGCCGCGGCAATGCCGACGCCACCACCAACCTAGGCGGCAACACCACCACCACGGCCCGGAGTAGCGACCATGATGGCTTTGTCTTGTACTTACGCCCGGATGAAACCAGCGCAAGCAGTAATCTGCTTCCCTCAGCGTTCCAAACTCACTTCCCTAATCCTGCTCGAGCTGGGGATCAAGTGCGCCTGGAAGGTACCGAGCGCTCCGCGAGCATACAAATCGTCAATGCGTTGGGTCAGCGCGTATGGCAAGGACAGGAGCGCAACAGCTTTCAGCTCCCGCGCTTGGCGGCAGGCATGTATTGGATGCAAATCGTGGTAGGGCAAGAACGAAAGCTTATTCCCTTCTTCCTTAGCCTTTAAGCTGTATTTCCTCGATGAACGGCTGCTTGTAGAAGCGCTGCCCTGTGGCGGCTGCTAGGGCGTTGGCTACCGCTCCCCCCGCAGGCGGCAAACTTGGCTCGCCCAGTCCTGTGGGGTCGTTTTCGCTTTCTACGAAATAGACCGCTATTTCGGGCGCCTCCGCAATTCGGATAAGCCGGTATTGATCGAAATTCTGCACCTGCGAACGGCCGCCCTCGAATTGGAAATTGCCATACATCGCATGGCCAATGCCGTCGATGATGCCGCCTTCAATCTGATTGATAGCCGCGTCAGGGTTGATGACAATACCGCAATCTACCGCACAGTGTACTTTCTGCACCACGGGCTTACCATTTTTCATGACCACCTCCGCCACTTCCGCCACATAAGTATTGTGGGAGTAATAGGCGCTGAAGCCTTGGAAAACACCCGGCACTGCTTTCCCCCAACCAGATTTATCGGCTACTAAACGAATAACACCAGCGTATTTATCGATCTCATAGTTGTTCTCTTCTCCTACGGGATTTTGTTTGGCACGTTCGAACAAATCCATCCGAAATTGTACAGGATCTTGCCCCAGATGCTGAGCCAACTCATCCAAGAAGGCCTGCTCGGCAAAAGCCAAGAAATTGGCGTAGGGTGCTCGCCAAGCACCAGTGCTGATATTACTCTGAAGGGTATGAGAATCTACTCGGAAATTAGGAATCGTGCCTGCTGGGTAATTATTCGGCATAGGATCGAACATGGCACCATTGAAACAAGCTTCTGTCAGGTGCCAGCCATCTAGTTTTCCTTCGCGGATCGCTGCTCGGAACTTGTATTGAGAAGCAGGCCGATAGGTGCCTGCCAACATATCATCTTCTCGGCTAAAAACCAGCTTGACAGGCTTTTGAGTCAACTGAGAAATTTCCGCGGCCTCCAGAGCAAAATCACCGTACAGCCTTCTACCGAAGCCGCCACCCATGCGCGTTAAATCAATGTGCACTTCCGCTTCGGGCCGCTTGAGTAAGTCAGCCACGCGGCTGCGCGTCCATTCCGGTGTTTGGATAGGGCCAACTAAGTCTGCCTTTTCTTCGGTTACATGGGCGAAGAAGTTCATCGGTTCTAGGCAGTTATGCGGCAGGAAAGGCGCGGCATAGCTACGCTCGAAAACCTCATCTGCCGCTGCAAAAGCGGCTTCGATATCACCATCTTCTCGTCGGGCTTTTTCTGCCTTTTTGTCCAAATGCTCGCTTAGTTCTTTTTCGTGGTAGGCCGTGTTCTCAATTTTTTCATCTGCTTTGTCCTTCCAGACGGCTTTGAGGGCTTTCTTGCCTTTCATGGCGGCCCAGGTATTGGTAGCTAGCACCGCGATCTTATCCCCGAAACGGACTACCTCCAGTACGCCACTCACGGCTCTGGCTTCGGTATCGTCGTAATCCACCAGTTCCTGGCCGAAGGCAGGCGGGCGTAAGGCAGTGGCATAAACCATCCCTTCTCTGTGGTAATCAAGCCCAAAGAGGGGTTTACCGCTGATGATGTTTTCCAGATCAACATTGCGTTGGCTCTTGCCGATGATGCTGAAAGCGGAAGGCTGCTTGAAGGTAACTTCCTCTGGCACTTCCAACAAGGCTGCTGCGCTAGCCAATTCTCCATAGCCCAAGCTACTGCCGTCGGGGTGGATAACACGGCCTTTTTCTGTTGTACATTGGCTGGCTTCTATTCCCCAGCTTTGCGCTGCTGCGCCTACCAACATGGCTCTAGCGGTAGCCCCTGCTTTCCGAAGGCCTTCCCAGCTCTGCCGAATGGATTGGCTACCACCCGCTACTTGCCGCGAAAAGGCCTCGGTATTCAAAGGTGCTTGCTCTACCACTACGTCGGCCCAATCCACATCCAACTCTTCTGCCACAATCATGGGCATAGAAGTCTTGACGTTCTGGCCAATTTCGGGATTGGGCGACATAATGCTCACCACGCCGTTCGCGCCTATCTTTAGAAATACATTGACATCCACCCAGTCCTTGGGCAAGGCCTTCATGCTGGCTGCCAACACAGCCGGCAGCTTTTCAATCGCCTCATCTCGGCAAGAAGTGAGCAAGTTAAAACCCAACAGCATTCCCCCGCCAGCAAGCGAGGAGACGCGCAAAAAGCTCCGACGACTTTTGTGTATCCTAGTCATGTTACAATAATTAAGCTAGTTTGGCGGCCGTTTTCACCGCTTCTCGAATTCGGGTGTAGGTGGCACAACGACATAGATTGCCCTGCATAGCAGCATCGATATCTTCGTCGGTTGGCATAGGACTGTCTTTTAGTAAAGCGGCAGCACTCATGACCTGGCCGGCCTGACAATAGCCGCACTGCGGTACATCGTGGGCTCGCCATGCTTGCTGCACCGGATGCATCACGGCCTCATCCAGCCCTTCGATAGTGGTTACGGCTTGGGTACCGATGGCCTCAATAGGCAGGGAACAAGAACGCATCGCCACCCCGTCTAAGTGAACCGTACAAGCGCCACACTGGGCTATGCCACAACCATATTTGGTACCTACTAGCTGTAGCTCATCGCGCAGCACCCACAGCAAAGGCATATCTGGGGCAGCTTCCACCGTACGGCGCTGCCCATTGACAGTAATCGTATATTGTTTCATAAGCTCTGTTTGGAGAGCGTGAATTTACAAAAATTACCTCAAGCACCAAAGTAAAACGCACAAAGTGCCTCAATTTAGAATTGTTTTGGATAAAATCAATTAACCACAACCTACTCTACTGCCCCGAAAAGCCCGTGCAATTTAGCCCGCACCTGGTTGAGAACCTTGCCTAGGTCTTCGGGCTTGTTGGCAAAGTCCACGGTATCAACATCGATGATAAGGATATTGCCGTCTTTGTAGGTAGCAATCCAATCCTCGTAGCGCTTGTTGAGGCTTTTGAGGTAGTCGAGGCTCATACTGCCTTCGTAGTCGCGGCCTCGGTCTTCGATGTGCTTTACCAGCGTCCCGATGCCGGCCCGGAGATAAATCAGCAAATCGGGCGGTTCAATTTGGCTGGTCATGGTTTTAAATAAGGAGGTGTAGTTGTTGAAATCGCGGCTCGTCATCAGCCCCATATCGTGGAGGTTGGGCGCGAAGATATAGGCATCTTCATAGATGGTTCTGTCTTGAATCACGGTTTGCTCGCCTCGGTGGATACCCAGAATTTGTGCGTAGCGATTGTGTAAAAAATAAATTTGCAGGTTGAAAGACCAGCGCTTCATATCGTCGTAGAAATCGCTCAGATAGGGGTTATCGTCGGTACTTTCGTAGTGCACCTGCCAGCCAAAGTGCTTACCCAATTGGGTACACAGCGTGGTTTTGCCAGCGCCAATATTGCCGGCAATGGCCACATGCTTGATTGCTTTGCTTAGTGTAGTCATACGCTTGGTGTAAATTCCTCGCTCCTGGTTTGCGCTCAAAGGTAGGATAAAAAAATTGGAAATGAATACCAAATAAGAAGCAACTTCTTTGATTGAAAATTGAATTTGGAGAATTGAAAATCGGTTTTCCCTGATAATTAGGCCAGATTGTAGGCGCTGCGCAGTGATTAGGCCGGAGCACAAACGGCCAAGTAGTACGCTTCCGGTCCAAGGTAGCTTGGAAGGCTTTTTATAAACGTTGGCATGGCTCCTGCACTTGGTGCAAAAATTTCACATCACAATGGCACTCAGTGCGGGAGCAGTGCCTACCTATCTTGAGCAGTGTTTCTAACAAAGCAGGCATCCAAGCCAAGTATTCCAAGCCTCCATGGGAATCGGGCGCCAACCAAATTGTTGGTGCATATCTGTCCTCGGCATTGCCTGTGCTCATATGAGGTTTGGAGATGCAACAATTTGATTGGCCTCCCAACGAACTGCTAGCCACTTTGCAAATTGCTGCAATCTTGCTACCTTCGCGCTGCTTTGGAAAATTATAAAAAATTTGTAAGTTTCCCTTTTACTCCCAGCAAGCATCAATTCCACACGACTATGCGATTATTCCTTTACAGCCTAGCCTGCCTTCTATTACTTTCCTGCCAAGCGGACCGCACCCCAGAGGTGGTGTCTGCTAGCATCAATACCAAGCGGCCTTTGGGCGAAGACCCCGAAGCTTCCGCCAAAGCCAACAGCAACCAAGCCCTCACCCTCCGGATGGGCGAGGCCAGCGTGGCCAAAGGCGACGTTGCCTGCCTGCCCATCGTAGCCCAAAATTTCAAAAACCTAATTGGCTTTCAATATACCATAGAATGGGATAGCAGCCAGCTGGCTTACCACAGTATTCGCAATTTCAAATTAGCTGGCTACGGCCCCGCCAACTTTGGAGATCGCTTCAGCAGCCGCGGCTACTTGAGTACCCTCTGGACGGAAGCCGCCCTCCAAGGTAGTAGCCTACCCGACAACAGTACCCTTTTTGAACTCTGCCTCACCAATATTTCGAAACCAGGAACGGAAGCCACCGTGCGATTTGTAAACGGCCCTACCACCTTTGAAGTGATCGCAGCAGATATGAGCCAGTGGAAATTCCGCTATGCCAACGGCTTGATAATTAGTGAATAACACAAGGTTTACCTACGATTTACCTGCGCCCAACAATAAAATCCGGCGGCAAACTTGCGTAGTAACAAAAAAAGCAAGAATTTCACGGCATGAACAAAACCCGTATCGTGTTCATGGGAACGCCAGACTTCGCTGTACCCTCCCTGAATATACTCCTTGAGAATGGGTATGAGGTGGTGGGCGTAGTGACGGCAACAGACAAATACGGTGGGCGGGGAGGAAAAACGCTGCTACAATCTGCTGTTAAAAAAGCCGCGCTCGCACACAACATCCCTATCTTGCAACCGACTAAACTGAAAGATCCTGACTTCCTGGCTGCGCTGCAAGCCCTAAAGGCTGATCTACAAGTGGTGGTTGCTTTCCGTATGCTACCAGAAGTTGTTTGGAAAATGCCCCCAATGGGCACTTTCAATCTACATGCCTCTTTGCTACCCAAATTTCGCGGTGCTGCCCCTATCAACTGGGCCATCATGGAAGGACAAACCAAAACAGGCGTAACGACCTTCTTTTTGCAGCAAGAAATCGATACCGGCGATATGTTGCTCCAAAGCAGCATCCCCATAGGCCCCAACGATACGGCTGGCGACATACACGACCAGCTCATGCGGACCGGCGCAGAGCTGGTGCTCGCTACGATCCACCTCATTGAAGAAGGCGATTACCGCACCCAAAAGCAAAACGATAAGCTAGCCTGCCCAGCACCGAAATTGAACCGCGACAATTGCCAGATCAACTTCCAGCAAACAGCCCAGCAAGTTCACAACTTCATCAGAGGCCTAAGCCCCTACCCGAGTGCCTGGACTAGCCTAGATGGCTTGGAAGTTAAAATATGCAGCAGCCAGCCCTATCGGGAAGCGCACCAACTCCTTCCAGGCCGTATAAAAGTAGTTGGCCGAAAAACAATGCTCGTAGCTTGCGCCACCGATTTTATTGAGGTAAAAAGTTTAAAACTAGCAGGGAAAAAAGAAATGGATGCCGCTAGTTTCCTCAACGGTAATCCGGGCGTGGATGCCCGTCAGTTCGGCTAACCAAAGGCAGAAGTGCCCAAAAATCTAATTTAATCGATGAAAGCGAACGTTTGATCGAAATGACCGAAACGCCTGAATAAGGCCAATCTATCTTTCCAACCTATGCCAGTGTATGCAACAAGCGAGGCCGATAAAGACAGGGGAGGGCAGGAAAAAATCCTGCGCTACCTCAGCCGCCGTCCTATCTACCATACTTTAGGGTGGTTGGCTTTTTTTGCCTTGCTGGTGGCCTCACAACTCCGCACTGCTGAGGTGCCCCTACCCCTTGCCTTGCTAAATGAATCCATCAATATTGCTTTCTACATCGCGCTGGTGTATTTCAATATACTTTACCTCTTTCCCAATTACCTGCGCAAAGGAAGTTATCTGCTCTACCTAGGGCTACTATTGCTGGCAACAGCCATCCTGACGCCCATTAAACTGGTGGCGAAATACCTGATACTAGGCCTACCCTCCGAAACGGTATTGGACAACATGCTCACTTACTACCTCAGCACTTTCCTAGTAGCGGGCTTATCAACGGTGGGGAGGATGATGACAGACTGGTTTAGACAAAACAGAGAGAGCCAAGAGCTAGCCAACCAAACCATGCAGTCGGAATTGCGCTTCCTAAAAAGCCAGATCAACCCGCATTTCCTATTCAACACCCTCAACAGCCTCTATGCACTTACACTAAAAAAATCGGATGCAGCGCCAGACATTGTCATCAAACTCTCCGAAATGATGCGCTACATGCTTTATGAATGTAATGAAAAATGGGTGCCGCTAAGCAAGGAAATCGCTTACATTCAGAATTATCTTGATCTCGAAAGGCTGCGGCAGCAAAAAGATGTAGAGATTAGCTTCACCGTGAAGGGACAAGTACAGCAGCAGCAAGTGGCACCACTGATGTTTATGAACTTTCTTGAAAACAGCTTCAAACATGGCCTGAACAATAATATTACGCGAGGCTATGTTCGCATTCATATGGACGTGGCGGAAGAAAGCGTTCAGTTCAAGATAGAAAACTCTAAGGGAAGAGCCATGCTCTCTGCTCCCGATCATGCCAGACCCAGCGGTGGAATCGGCTTGGTGAATGCACGCCGCCGCCTATCCCTCATCTACCCCAAACAGCACCAACTAAGCGTTCAAGAAACGCCCAACTCTTACAGCGTTCAATTGACTATTCAGCTCGGCGATAGCAAAGCTTAAACTACCTATCTTACGCTAGCCCAGCTTTCAACCTCATTTTTAAAAAACCATACGAATGATAAAAGCTATAATTGTTGACGACGAACCACTAGCCCAGGATATTCTGGAGACTTACTTGGAAAAAATTCCACAAATCCAGCTCGTCAAAAAATGCAACAACGCCTTCGAGGCCAACGACGCCCTCCAAAGCGAGGATATCGACCTAATGTTCCTAGATATCCAAATGCCACAACTCACGGGTACGGAATTTCTGCGCGGGCTCAAAGATCCCCCCGTAACCATCTTCACCACCGCTTTTCCCAACTATGCCCTCGATGGCTTCGAACTCAATGCCCTCGACTATCTAGTGAAGCCCATCAGTTCCGAGCGCTTCATGCAGGCCGCCAACCGAGCCATTGAACAAATTGAGCTTAAAAACCGCAACCAAGCAGGTACCGTTACCGAAGAAGGGCCCAACTTCTTCTACGTTAAAGCCGATAAAAAACTGGTGCGCGTCAACTACGACGATATCGTCTATATCGAAGGACTCAAAGATTATGTTATCATTCGGCTGCCCAACGACCGCGTCATCACCCTGCAAACCATGAAAAGCTTAGAGGAAAAACTTCCCCAGAGTAACTTCATCCGCATCCATCGCTCCTATATCGTCAACTTCAACCGCATCGAGGCGCTCGATGGCAACTCTGTGGAAGTGATGGAAAGAGGAAAACTCCAAAACCTCCCCGTTGGCAAAAGCTATCGCGATGCGCTGCAAGCCCGAGTGGATAAAAATAAAATATAAAAAACATACCTTTTTTGCGATTTTACAGGCCAAAAAAAGTAAAAATAAGCAAAAAAGTGGAAATGTGGAAAACTTTTTTCGTAAAAACTTGCAACAATTGTATTAAAGCCTCATTTTTGCGAATGTTCGCGGTTGTCGGAGAGCACGTTCGCTCTCCGCTATCGCTTAGGGATTAAGCGTAAAGTAGCACTACAGAAAAACGTCAGGCTCAATATTCTATCACACACAAGCCACTTCTGTTGTATTTTGCGTTATTGTTCAGCAAAGCAAAGCTTCAATGAGGCGAGAAAGATACGTATTTAATCGGCAAACCCTCCAATACGAAAAGGTCGTTGAGCCATTAAAGTACACCATTTTAAGAATCTTCGGATTCTTATGCGCGGCAGTGTTTACGGGCTTAATCATGCTCATGCTCACACACCGCTATTTCCCATCTCCTGCCGAAAAATTGCTTCTTCAGGAGAACAATTTACTTCGGGCAGAGATCGATGATGCGCTCCTTCAGCTCAGCGAAGTATCTAGCGTGGTGGAAAATTTACAGAAGCGCGACGCACACGCGCACCGGATGATTTTCGGGATGAAACCCATCGATGAAGACATCTGGAATGCAGGTATCGGTGGCCATGACGCTTACGAAAGCCTGCGTGCCCTACCCAAGGCAGGAGCGCACATCGCCAATTTACGGGAGCAAATAGATCGGCTAAAGCATCAGGTAGATCTTCAGAGCCGCTCGCTAGATTCCATCACCTACATGGCTTCTCAGAAAGAAGAAATGCTGGCGGCCATCCCTAGCATCAAACCCGTCCGGGCAGATAAGGTAGATAGAAAGCTGATACAGCTTTCTGGTTTCGGTCCCCGTATCCACCCGATTTTTAAGACACGGCGTATGCACTGGGGTATTGATTTCAATGCCCCTACCGGCACTTCAATTCAAGCTACGGGCAAAGGGAAAGTAGCCTTTGCTGGCAATCGCCACGACGGCTACGGCAACTGTGTGGTTATTGACCATGGTTTCGGTTTCGAAACGCTCTATGCCCACATGGATAAAATAGCAGTCAAGCAGGGCCAACCCATCTTGCGCGGCCAAAGCTTGGGTACCATCGGATCCACCGGCCAAAGTACAGGTGCCCACCTCCATTACGAAGTGATAAAAGATGGCGTAAAGGTTGATCCCTTGCAATATTGTACAGACGGCCTCACCCCCGCAGAGTACCAAGAATTTGTTATCCAAGCCGCTCAAGAAAACCAAAGTTTCGATATCCACTAGGTTCAGGTAGTGATTGTCTCGTCTAGCGACTTGTTGATACCCACACGACATCAAGCCCGCATGAAAACGGGTGTTCTCGTTCTAAACACTACTTGCTCTCGCAGGAGCAAGGATCACCATAAGGAGCTATCATCGTGAACTCAAAACAAAAAAAGGCATTTACCCAAGGGTAGATGCCTTTTTTTGTTGTATGTTTGAGCGAAGGAGGGAGGCTTTGAGTTTACTTGGCTCTTTTTTAAAAGCATGGCTCCTGCACTTGTGCCCGCCGTGCCCGTATGGGTCTTCCAATCCGCATGGGCTAGCACGTCCGTATGAGTGTGAGCCTGAGCCACCTCCCCAAAAATATCAACACCGAGGGTTAAATATTGGATCATGCAAACTATCATCGACTATTTTTCTACTATTCCGTCTTCCCACCGCAGTCTCTTGCTGGTGAGTGGTATTGCTTCTTTCTGGTTGCTAGAAAGTGCCGTGCCGCTGTTCCGGTTTCGCTATCATAGATGGCGACACGCCGGCATCAATTTTTTCTTTACCTTTACTACCATTGTGGTCAATTTCGCCTTGGCCTTCCTACTGGTAATGGCCAGCGACTGGGCAGTTAGTCAGCAGTTTGGGCTCTTGCAGCTCACGCCACTCCCCCTTTGGAGTATGGCGATACTCGGGCTGCTGGCCATGGATTTAGTGGGGGCTTACCTTCCTCATTGGGTGGAGCATCAGGTGCCCATCCTCTGGCGCTTCCATCTAGTGCATCACAGCGATCAGCAAGTGGATACCACTACCGCCAACCGCCATCACCCCGGTGAAAGTGTTATCCGCTTCGCTTTCACCACCCTAGGCGTGCTCCTCCTTGGCGCGCCGATGTGGCTGGTGTTCCTCTACCAAAGTCTCAGCGTGGTACTCAGCCAGTTCAATCATGCGAATATTAGCTTACCTAATGCACTAGACCGCGCCATCGGCTGGCTGCTCGTGACGCCCAATATGCACCGCGTCCATCATCACTACAAATTGCCTTATACCGACAGCAACTACGGCAATATATTCTCCATCTGGGATCGATTCTTTGGCACCTACCGCCAGGCGGATAACAAAAAACTGATCTATGGCATCGACACCTTCATGGCCGAAAAAGAGCACAGCAACGTCGTTGAGATGCTGAAAATCCCCTTCCAGCCCAAGCGAAAAGCCAGTGCCCCTGAGGATTCTTTGTAAGCCCATTTGGCAAGGGTGCGCAAATAAGCTATTTTTGTGCTTGTTTAGAAAATGTGTCTTTTATGAAAATCAGCTTTTCTTTATTTTCTCTATTCCTCGCCCTTACCCTCTTCGCTTGCCAAGAAGATAAGCCCGCTAGCAGTGGCTTCCAAGCCACGCCCACGGATGGGCCAATCAGCAATGCCGACCTCATCCGTAACCCTGTGGCCAACGATGGCCTTCAAGATACCGTGCAGGTAGCCAAGATGAGCTTCGAAGAACCCAACTTCTTTTTCGGCAGCGTGAAAGAAGGAGAAACGGTCAAAAAAGGATTCTCCTTCACCAATACTGGTAAAGTGCCGCTGCTGATAAAAGATGCCCGTTCCACCTGCGGCTGCACCGTGGCCGATTGGCCCAAGCAGCCTGTCCTCCCCGGCGAACAAGCCACCATCCAAGCAGAATTCGATACCAAGAACAAGACGGGCAAACAGGTCAAGACCATCTCTATCACGGCCAACACCTACCCTGCTGTAACTAAAATAGAGCTTCGGGGCGAGGTGAGCGCGGAGTGATATTTGCGCAACAAGATCTTTTGTTCTACCTTAGCGGCCTAATTGAAGATAAAATGCATATACTATTACAAGCAGGCGGCGACCCCACGACCAACCTTTTCTTTTTGGTGGCGATGGTAGCCGTATTTGTATTCATGATTATACTGCCGCAGCGCAAACGCAGCAAAGAGCAAAAAGCCTTTATGGGCGAGCTGGACAGGAACCGCGAGGTAGTCACCGCTAGCGGAATGTTGGGAAAGATCATCAAAATTGAAGGTGAGATTGTTACCTTGGAAATAGATAGCAAAACGCACATCCGCGTTACCAAGAATGCTATCTCTAAGGAACTAACCGATGCGATTTACCCAAAAAGCGTTTAAACAATTTCTGTCCTTCCTACCAGGCATTGCCGAGGAAGACCGCGGCATTCTGGCGATTTGCATAGCGATTGCCCTCGTCTTCTGGCTCATTCTGAATCTAGCTAGGGATTACACTGTCAATGAGCTTGTAACGGTAACTTATGAGTTGCCCGATGATGCTCTGCTGGTGGAAACGCCTCAGGAGGTTTTGGACGTAAGTTTGCGTGGCCAAGGCTGGAACTTGCTGTGGACTAGCCTCCGAAAAAGCAACTTGGCCATCAAGGTAGAGGTGGCCAAGCTCGAGGATGGCCGCTTAAGCAAAGGCGATATCGCTAAGCTAATCGAGCAGCAGTTCAGTAGCAGCAACTTTGAGATCAGCGAACTCAACTTTCTGGCCACCAACCTAAAAATAGTAAAGAAAAGCAGTAAAAAAGTTCCACTGCTTTTAGACGCGCGAATAGATTTCGCTCAAGGTTACGCTGCCTACGGCCCATTGGAGCAAAGTTTCGACAGCGTCACTATTTCAGGCCCCGTGACTGCCCTGGATAGTATCGAGCACTGGCGAAGCCAACCACTGCTTCGGGAAAACGTCAGTCAAGACCTCTTAATAGAACTCCCTTTAGAAGAAGCGGAAGACGGCATAGTCATCCTCAGCGAACCGATCCTCAAGCTTCGCCAAGCGGTAGAGGTTGTGACAGAGCGCTCTGTCTTCGTACCCGTAGAGGTAAGAAACCCACCAAAAGACAGCTTCAGCATCTTCCCTATTCAGATACGACTAAAGGTAACGGTGGCTCAGAGCCGCTATCACGATATTGTCCCCGATAGTTTCCGGCTGGTGGTGGATATGCGGGATGTAGTTGCTGGCGTCAAGCGGAACAATAGCCTGGCCCTCGTTCTGGAGGAGCAGCCCGCCGCCGCACTCTTTGTATCCTACGCCCCCGCCGCCATAGAATACTTTGTTTTTTCCAAATAAACGCAGACCTAATGCAGTTCTTTCTCCACTAGGTACATATTCCTATCAGAAGCAGAGCGAGCAATCAGCTCGGCTAAAAAGCCTGTGAGGAAAAGTAGCGTCCCCAACACCATTGCCGTGAGGCCGATATAGAACCATGGGTTATTAGCAACCAGTATGGCAGGAATGTTTCGCGATAAACTAATTAGCTTGCTAATGCCAATGTAAAGCGTGCTCCCAAAGCCCACTAGAAACATCAAGGTGCCTAGGGTGCCAAAAAAATGCATCGGCCGCCGACCAAATTTACCCACAAAAAGCAGGGACAATAAATCCAAAAAGCCCGTTACCAGGCGGGAGACACCAAACTTAGAATAGCCGTATTTACGCGCGCGATGCTCTACTACCTTCTCCCCTATTTTGCCAAATCCAGCCCATTTGGCCAACAGTGGCATGTGACGGTGCATATCCCCATACACTTCAATGCTCTTTACTACCCGCAGCTTGTAGGCCTTGAGACCGCAATTGAAATCGTGCAGATAAATGCCACTTACCTTGCGCGTGACCCAGTTAAAAAACTTCGAGGGCAGCGTCTTCCCTAGGGGATCGTGGCGTTTTTTCTTCCAGCCCGAAACTAGATCAAAACCCTCTTCCACAATCATGCGGTACAAGTCGGGAATTTCATCGGGGCTGTCCTGTAAGTCCGCATCCATCGTGATGACTACGCGGCCGCTAGCATGTTTGAAGCCCGTATGTAGGGCCGGGCTTTTACCATAGTTGCGCTGAAATTTGAAGCCCTTGATCTTCGGGTTGGCCAAGTGCAGTTGCTCCGTTATGCCCCAGGTGTCGTCGGTGCTGCCGTCGTCAATAATCAGTACTTCGTAGTCAAAATTGTGAGCCTGCATGACAAGGTCTATCCAGGCCGTAAGCTCTGGCAGCGATTCTTCCTCATTGAAGGCAGGAACAACAATACTAATATCCATATAAGGGCTGTCTTCTGGGTATGGAAATCTTTACAATGGCTCAAAGATAGATTAAAATAAAAATTAGGCCAATTAACACAGCCGTTTTAATTTATTTCAATACTTTTGCATTGCCAACAAATGTTTGAATTATTTTTTTCAATTGAACGGCCTCACACACGTAAAACAAAACGCAAAGCATGATCAAGCGCCTGCAGATCAGTAACTACGCCATTATAGAGCAGCTGGATATGGCCTTTTCGCCGGGCCTCACGATTATCACCGGTGAAACGGGGGCTGGCAAATCCATCTTACTAGGAGCCTTGGGGCTCATCCTAGGCGGCCGGGCAGATACCAAAAACCTCTTCAATGCGGAAGAAAAATGTGTCATCGAGGCTCACTTTGATCTGAGCGCCTACCAACTTAAAGCATTTTTTGCCAAGCAAGACCTCGATTATGAAGATGAGCTGATCGTCCGCCGAGAGCTTACCCCCACCGGGAAAAGCCGCGCCTTCGTCAACGATACGCCCGTCAATCTAAAGGTCTTGCAAGAACTAGGCGCTTTCCTAATTGATCTTCACCAACAATTCGATACCCTCTACGTCAACAACGAAGATTTCCAACTGCAGCTACTGGACGCACTCGCCCAACACCCCGAAGCATTAGCAACTTACCAAAGCCACTTCGAAGCCCTACAAAGCGCCAGCAAGCGTCTTAAAAAAGTAAAAGAACTCAGTAGCCAAGCACAAAGGGAACAAGAATTCATCCAATTCCAACACAGCGAACTCTTTGAAGCCAATCTACAAGCCGATGAGCAAGAAAGCTTGGAAAACGAGCAATCCCGCTTGGCTAATGCGGATGAAATCCAGCAGGTTTGCGCAGCAATCTATCGCCTCGTTAGTGAAGACGAAGTAGCCATCAGCGATCAGCTACTGCTGATCCAACAACAGCTCAGTCCGCTGGCTAGGACAGATCAAGAAATTAGTAGCATCAAAGACCGCTTCAGCAGCCTCCAGCTAGAATTAGATGCCCTGGGAGAAGAAATCAGCAAACTAGGTGAAAACACCGAAAACGACCCGCAGCGGCTATCGGAAGTGAATCAGCGGCTAGATCAGCTATACCGCTTACAAACCAAGCATAACGTAGGTAGCATCGCCGAACTTCTAGCCATCCAAGAACAACTCGGGCAGCAGCTACTAGTTTTTTCCGATCTCAGCCAAGAAACAGAGCAGCTAGAAGAAGCCATTGAAAAACTGAGCCAGCAAGTAATGAAAAGCGGAGAAAAAATCCGCCAAGGACGTCAGCGGGTAGTGCCTGATTTTACCAAAAAAGCAGAAGCCCTACTGGCCGAACTAGCCATGCCGAATGCAAAATTAGTCGTGGAGTTCAGCCCATTGGCAGAAGCCAACAGCAGGGGCTTGGATGAGGTGGTTTTTCTATTTAGCGCGAATAAAGGCGGGCGATTACTCGCCATTAAAGATGCCGCTTCCGGCGGAGAAATGTCTCGGCTTGCCCTCGTAACCAAAAGTTTAGTAGCAACCGCCATGGCGCTACCCACCCTCATTTTTGACGAAATTGATAGCGGTGTGAGCGGCGATGTAGCACTCAAAATGGGCGGTATCCTACAACGCTTGGCTCAGCATCATCAGGTCGTTGTCATTACCCATTCCCCCCAGGTGGCCAGCAAAGCCCAACGGCACTTCCACATCTACAAAACGGATAAAGGCACACAAAACCGCACCATCACTAAGCTGAAGGAACTCAACGAGGAAGAGCGTATCCGCGCCATCGCCACCATGCTGAGCCAAAGCCCCCCCAGCGCATCCGCGCTGGAAAATGCCCGCGAACTGATGGCCTTATAATATAAACTCTTTCTGATACAACAAAAAGCAATGCTAAAGCATTCTAATCAGGCGATGTATTCGAGTTAATTGTCATTCCTTTAAATACAAAATTGGTAGAAGGCAACGCGCTGATACCGGTCATGCCTGCTTCTTACAATAGTACCGGAGCCAAGCAAATTAAGCTTCTATACTAGCTACACATCATGCCAAAGCCAAGCCTCCATGTAAACAAAAAACGTTTACTTCCTGTCTTGTGGCAACTGTTCCTCAATAAGCTGGAGCGGGCGCTAAGAAGTGAGGACAAAGCAAGCACTACCGACCTACCCGACCAGACTGACAAAAGCCCCCTCGCTGCCCGTATCTGGAACAACATGGAAGCCAGCCTAGGTAATTCGCTAGCGCCAGTATCTCAAGATGATCTGGAAAATTTCCTCCAACAAGATGGCTGGCCAACAGATATCCCAGCAACCAAGTTAGCGCCCTTCCTACTTTACCTGAATTTTCAAGATTGGGCCGATTTTCAAAGACAATATAGGCAACAACATACAGAAGCGCTCGATGGGGAAAAGGCTAATAAGCGATCTAAAGGTTTCGGCTTCAACGATCTCCCCTATTTCGGCCCGGTTCTACTCTTACTATATTACCCTTTCTTTTTTGCTTTGAAAGTATTGTAGTCCGTCGTCTTAAAGTGGTTGCCGCCGATGAACTGAAGTTCCGTCAAAAAGCTGTCGGCAGGCTTAAATCCTGGGCTGATGGCGATGCGCGACTGCTTTTCATCCAAATAAACCATACTCGGATAGGACAAACTTCCATCCAATAGCGCAAAAGCCAGCGTGTGTACGCCGTTGCGTCCGCGCGCGGTGTCGTAGTTGAATTTATGCCCTTTATAGACCAAATCGCCGGGTTTTTCCGCATTAAACTTCACAGCATAAAAATGCTCATTAACATACTTAATCACCCACGGGTCACTAAAAGTTTCCCGATCCATTTTCTTGCAGTAGCCGCACCAGTCGGTGTAGAGATCCACTAGCATTTTTTTGGGCTTTTCGTCCCTTTCCATCCGTTCGATGGCCTCCGTCCAGGTGAGCCATTCAATTTGTGGAGCGGGGTCTGCCAGGACTTCGTTTGCTTGGCTAAGCCAGAGGTTGGCACCAAGTGCAGGAGCCATGCTACTACTTAAAGAGCAAAGAAGGAAGAGGCATCCCACGAATAGATAGTTCATTTTCATCCTGTCATATTTTTTTAAAATTTCGGGCAAAGCACCGCATCTAACTCTTCTTGTTGCCCAAGATAAGCCACACTCAGCTCAAAAGCTCCACGGTGCCGATAGTTGGTATTCACGGGGTGGATACCGATATCATAACTCATCCCGAGCAGTACACCGCCCATCTCCAAACCAAAAAAGCCAATCGCCGAGTCCATCATGAATCCATCAATGCCTTTTGTAGGCCTTGCCCAGGCACCAAAATGCACGGCCGTTCCATTGTTGGCATTCATCAGTACCCGCAGATTAGATCCCGCCACAAAAGACAGATGCTCCCCCTGGGAATACACCAAAGCACGCGGACTAACTTGCAAATCTCTACCCACCGGCAAACGGAAATTAACGTAGGCACTGTACTTTCTAAAAAGCGTGCTTGTCACTTGCACATCATCGTCCTGCGTAGCCTCAAAAAAGAAGCTTTGCTCTGGCTCCCCTACGTGGTGCATGGCCGCCCCAGCGTAAATAGCAGCGCCCTTCTTGGGCACAAAAGCATAATTAAGGCCAATCTGATAATCGCCAAAAGCGAAGTTGTTTTCTGGTAATCGCTCTCCTGTGGTGCCCAGATTATAACCCGTAGTACCGTTGAACTCATCCTCAAAAGTAAGCTGATCGTAGCTCACATTGCGCTGTGCAATCCCGAATTGCAAACCCAAACTTAAGGTATGCTCATTATTCTTACTCAATGACTTGTGATAGGCCGCAGAGAGCATAAACTGGTTGGTACTGAAGTTGATTTCCGCAATCCGATCAGAATAAAACAAGACGCCCACACCGAAAGCGTCCTTGTAAGCCCGCTTTCTTGGGTTGACCGCATACCGAAAGTCAGCTGCCCCTGAAAAAGTGGAGTATGGGTTGTCTAAAGAGCGCCGCCATTGATCACGATAGATAAAAGACATACGGTAGCGCCCATCGTACAAACCCGTAAGTGCCGGATTGAGCGTAAGGGGAGACGCAAAATACTGACTGAAATGCTGATCCTGAGCACGTAGAGCCCAGCAAGCCACAAGCAAAAAAACAAGAACAAAACTTTTTTTCATATTGGCACCTATTCATGGTGTGAGGCAAAGGTAACAAAGCTTTCGGGATATGCCGGCTAGCAATAGCCGGGCAAAAAAAGAAGGAAATGTGTGTTTAGTACTCCAGAACGAACGGAAAATCAATAAAGCTTATTATCTTGCCCCTCGATGTATAATTATTACGCCATAGCACAATTCACAGCGGTAGCGCTGCGCGCCAAAGCGAGAGACAACAGTGAACTCCTCAGCCAAGTCCTCTTTGGCGAGCCCCTGCGCATTTTACAAGCTGGCCGGCAATGGACTTTGGTGCAGTGCGCCGAAGATGGCTTCGAGGGCTATGTCAAATCCAACCAAATCCTCGAAGTGGATGAGCTCACTTTCTTACAACAAAAAAATAATCCTGCTTTTGCCTTAGATCTGTTCAGCCCCATTTTAGGCGAGCAGTTCGGCATTCCCGTCACCCTGGGTAGCCGCCTACCAGCTTTCGATGGCCTCCACCTCCACCTCAATGGTAAGCGCTATGCCTACTCTGGCCAAGCAGCCATGAGCCAGGATATTCAAGCCAGCCCTGAACTGATGATCAAACTGGCCAGAAAATTACTTTTCGTCCCCTATCTTTGCGGTGGCCGCACCCCCACGGGCATGGATGCCGCTGCTTTTATACAACTCATCGCCCGCATCGTCAATATAACACTCCCCAGAACGGCTGCCACTCAGGTGCAATACGGCCGAACGGTCGATTTTGTCATCCAATGCCAGTCCGCCGATCTCGCTTTCTTCGAAGATACCAAGGGAAACGTCGACCACGTAGGGCTGCTGCTGCCCGATAGCCGTATCCTCCACGTCTATGACCGCGTGCGCATCGATGCCGTTGATCACTTCGGTATCTACAACTACGAGCTACAAAAATACACCCACCGCCTCCGCATCGTTAAAAGACTACTCGACGACATGGATGTGCCCAGCGTGCTGCGCGAAAAACGCGACCGCCTCACCAAGGATGAAAAACAGATAGCGATGTTTTAAGAAAGAAAAATACAAATTTCCCCACTTCCGAAAAAATCGCAACCCTTACCCCTTCCCTATGGTTTACATCAAAACCATCCGATACAGCTATGCGCATACTCCCAGCACTTATTTCTTTGTTGCTGCTTAGCCAATGTACTTTTGTGCAAGAACGCTACCCCAGTCTGCCGCCCGGTCCCTACCGAGCCGTCCTGAAACTGGAAGATAATTTTGCCAGCCCCAACCCAAAAGGCAAGCCCTTGCCCGAAAAAATGAACCTAGAGTTCGAAGAAGTTACCGATGGCGAGCTACCCTTTACCTTCCAGGTCACCTACGAAAACGACTCCCTTTTCCATATCGATATCACCAATGGCGACGAGCAAATGCGCATCCCCAGTCAAGACATTTACTATGGCCGCGATCTCGTGCAGGGGCGCGATACACTACGCATCGATTTTCCCATCTATGATAGCTATATCGTAGCCTACCACGAAATAGGCGTCATTGAAGGCGTGTGGGTGGTAAATTACCGCGATCAATACCGCATCCCCTTCGTAGCAGAATTTGGTAAAGATCACCGCTTCACTCAGCTACGGAAAACCCCGGCGGCCGATCTCAGCGGGAAATGGGCAATGACGTTCATCGACGATAGCAGCGAATACCCTGGCCTAGCAGAATTCACCCAAGAAGGCAACCTCCTCAAAGGTACGATCCGCACAGAGCTAGGCGATTACCGCTACCTCGAAGGCACCGTACAAGACAAAAAAATCTACCTCAGCGTTTTTGATGGCAGCCATGCCTTCCTCCTCGAAGGGCTCATCAAAGACGACGGCAGCCTGCAAGGAAGCTTCCGCAGCGGCCGACACTACATCGCCACTTTCACCGCCAAAAGAGACGCTGCCTTCCAGCTGGCCGACCCACACAGCCTCACCGTGGCACGATCCGACGAGCCACTCCAATTTAGCTTCCCGGATGCGAACGGAAAAATACACAGCCTGAATGAGCCCGAATTGGCTGGCAAGGTGAAAATCATCCAGATCATGGGAACCTGGTGCCCGAATTGCTATGATGAAACGAACTTTTTAAAGGCTTTTCGCCAAGAGCATCCCAGCGAAGACCTGGCCTTCATCAGCTTGGCCTTCGAGCGCTATGGCCCCAACGACGAGCGCAGCCTCAACGCCATCCGAGGCTATGAAGCGCGGATGCAGCTCGGCTGGCCCGTCCTGTTGGCCGGCAGTAGCGACAAGAAAGCAGCCAGCGAAGCCCTGCCGATGCTGAGCGACATCCTGAGCTTCCCTACCCTACTCTTGGTGGATAGAAACAACCGCATCGTGGATATACACACTGGCTTCAATGGCCCTGCCACCAGCGTATATGCCCAATTTAAAAGCGATTTTGAGCAAAAGGTGGCCAGCTTGCTAGCGGCTCAGTAAACGGAGGAGCACAAAAAAGAACACGGCTCCTTACCAAAAACCTTGCTCCTGCACTTGTGCCAAAATCCATCCGTGCAAGTCCACTCAACCCACCACCCACACCGCATCCCCTACCGTGAGATATGCGCTGTCGCGCCCTTCCCAGAGGGCGTTCATGCCGAACAGCACTTTGTGGCCTTCTTTGCGGAAAGTGGCGAGGCCAGCGAGTACACTCAAGTCTTTTTCGCCGTTTTCGGGGTCGATCGTCACGACCTGGCAGCGGGCGCAGGGCTTGGGAAGCCGAAAGCTTTGGCCACCGATCTGTAGGCTTTGCCAATCGTCTTCTGCCCAAGCGGGAGCGCCCTCGATCACGATATTGGGGCGGAAGCGCAGCATGGCCATTTCGCGCCCTTGGCGCTGGGAAAAATTAGCCAAACTGGCCGTGTTGGCAATCAGATAGGGGTAGCCATCGGCAAAACTGACGCGCTCCTCCTGCCCCGCTTGGGCGTAGCGAGGATCGACAGGGCGGATGCTGGCCTCGTCCATGTACACCAGGCGCGTGCTGGCGGGTAGCGACATGGCTGCAAAAAGCTCGCCCAAGACGGCGTCGGCTAACAACAAGGCCAAGAACGTATCGTCCCAAACGGTCACCACTACCCTATCCTGCCCAGATCTGGCTTGCTTCACCACATACAGCTGCTCGGAATTTTGCCGGCTAAAATGCAGCGCATCGCCCACTACTTCGGCTTTCCAATGCACCAAATGAAGGTGGCTACGCTGGCTGATAAAATGGCCGGCCTCGTCGATCAGCATCCAGCGGCGATCGTCCTCAAAACCTCGGGCTTGTAACCGAGCCGTGGGCAGCGGAATGGCGGCCAGCGCCTTCACGGGGTAATAATACAGGGCTTGGATATGCATACAATGATCTATTTAATGGCAAAGTCGAGGAGGGTTTGTTCGCCGTTTTTGGTCAGGATATAGCCCTGCAAACGATCGCCAATCTGTACCGGCCCTACCCCACTGGGCGTGCCCGTGTAGATCAAGTCGTTCATCTGTAGGCGGAAAAATTGAGAGACATAACAGATCAATTCTTCCAAGCTAAAAAGCATATCCGACGAGCGGCCCGACTGCACCAATTCGTCGTTTTTTCTCAGGCCAAAGGCGATGTCGTCCAAGTTCTCCACGCTATCCAGCGGCAGCATTTCCGAGATGGGTGCCGAATGATCAAAAGCTTTGGCAATCTCCCAGGGCTGCCCCTTGGCCTTGCAGATGTCTTGCAAATCGCGAGCCGTAAAATCGATTCCTAGACCGATGGCAGCAATATAATCGCGGGCAAATTCGGGCTGAACGTGGCGGCCATTTTTCGCAATTTTTATGACCAGCTCCACCTCGTGGTGCAGATTTTTCGTAAAATCTGGGTAATAAAAGGGCTTGTTGTTCACCAACAGTGCCGAGGCAGGCTTCATAAACACAACGGGCTGGCTAGGCCGCTCGGCCTTCATTTCGGCAGCATGGGCGGCATAGTTGCGGCCGATACAGATGATTTTCATAGGCTCTTCTTGATTGGAAGCCCAAAGTTAATAAATTTTGGAAGGTGGGGGAAGATGGCTCACGCGGGAGCAGGGTTTACTCAAAGGAGCAATGGAACGCAGATGACGCAGATTGGATCGATTTACACGGATTTTTGCCCCGCCCGCTTGCGAAGCTTCCAAAAGATTCGTAAGCGTAAGGCGCGGATGGAACGCAGATGACGCGGATCAAATCGATTGACGCGGATTTTTTAGACCCACCGTGTCCGCCGGCACGCCCGTCTGGGTATGGAGGCGGGCACGCAGGATTTACAGGATGAACAGGATTTTGCCTTAGCTATAGCCAGTATGGAACGCAGATGACGCAGATTGGATCGATTGACGCGGATTTTTGCCCCGCCCGCTTGCGAAGCTTCCAAAAGATTCGTAAGCGTAAGGCGCG
>DAITME010000049.1:0-6581 GCA_036835305.1 Lewinella sp. | reverse complement strand
ATTTTTGCCCCGCCCGCTTGCGAAGCTTCCAAAAGATTCGTAAGCGTAAGGCGCGAGTATGGAACGCAGATGATGCAGATTGAAGCGATTGACGCGGGTTTTTGGACAGGATTTTGCAAAAAGATACTTCAGCTTCGCTCAGCGCAAGTATCTACTGGCAGCAAGGCGGCTTTCCCCTTCGATCGAACTAAAGGTTGATCACCAAACTATCAAGCGCAACCGAGCTTACTACTCCAAAGCCTCCCGTGACATTACCCTCGTAGAGTATTTCAGTATCATTAGTTTCAAGGCCCCCCCTTTCGTCATCTACACTGTTGGAGATAAAATCCTGAAAGGCATGAAATTCGTCATCAAATTGCATTTGATACAAAACATATCGAGAAATTCGCATTTCTTCTGGAACAGGATTATTAGGAAAGAAACGATTTATACTTAAAGGTAGGCTGATTCTGCCTAATGAATCAATATCAGTAAGGTTTCTCAAACCAAATCGTGGTCTAAATTTATCTATCTCATAAAAAATATCAATATTTTCGTCCGCTGAATAACGTCTTAAGCCAATTGTATTACCCTGCGACAATATTTCCAAGGGAAGAGAAAGGTTGGCGTTCCCAATAGTGTCAAAATTTGGACTGATATCACCCCATCTCAGGCCAGTA
Source organism: Lewinella sp. (assembly GCA_036835305.1). Classification (GTDB taxonomy): domain Bacteria; phylum Bacteroidota; class Bacteroidia; order Chitinophagales; family Saprospiraceae; genus Neolewinella. The sequence goes on along the minus strand of DAITME010000049.1, from coordinate 5,922 downwards.
AAGGCGCTTATTAGGCAGGTGGCAGTTATAGGCGAAAATCTGGGATGACTCGCTTCAAGTCGATATTCCACTCCTGGCATTGGCAGCACAGTACTTGTTCCCCTGTAAAAATTATCCTGAAACGTCAGACTGTCAATAAGTGTATCTCCACTGTAAATAAGCACCCGCGCGTCAGGTATATAAGAAAGGTCGCCCCCGCTCACAGCTCCGATAGAAGAGCTCAGCAGAAGACTAAAAGGCATATTAGTATTCCAAAAACCATAAGCTACTAAAAAAGGATCAGGTTCTTCCACGTTTATACTAAACGTCTTCAACGGAGGCTCGCACGCATTCAAGAGCAAGAATAAATACAAGAATAATAGCTGCCTATTCATTTCAGTTATTTTTAACTTTAACTAAACTTTTCCGCCAGGTGACAGATGGGATAATGCCAAAAATCCCCCTCACATCAAAAGCAGTAGAGCCGACGTTACCAAACAAATTAGGTGGGTTAGCGATTAAACGGCCACCACCATTGAGCGACGCAAATACATTGAACGGAATGGTATTATTGTATGCATTATAAATGCTTAATACTAATTCATTCGAGTGCCCTTTTCTACCTGTCCATTCACGATTAAGAGAAATATCCAAACGATGCACGGCGGGAAATCGAGCATTATTTACGTTCTGAAAAATAGGAAGAATACCTCCATAGTAAGCAGCCACTCTGGCAACGGGAGCGGTAAAGGCAATGCCTGACTGGTAAATCCATTGGGCGTTCATACTCCAGCTGCTATTCAATTTGAACGACGTCCAAAGCGCCAAATCGTGCCTCCGGTCGAATCGGCCTGGATATTTTTCTCCTCTGTTTACTTGTGTAAACTGATGATCTGTGTAGCTAAGCGTATAGGATAGCCCAAGCTCAAGTTTTGGTAGCGTGAGGTTAACTACATTTTCTATTCCTCTATTCCATGCCTGCCCGTTATTTAAAAAATCGTCCTCAAGAGAAATACTACCATGCTCATCAAAAAGTAGATCAGCTTCTTTGGCGAGGCTAATATGCTGGGTATGCCTAAAATATACACTTGTATTGTAGCTTAAATTTTCATTCAAATAGTAGCGCAAATTCAGTTCCATTTGTCTAGCAAGCTGTGGCCGTAAGTAACCATCACTCGGTATCCAAATGTTCAGTTGCCATGCCTCTCCTACGGCCGAAAAGCCATGTTCAAACTGCGTGGATTGTTCAAAGGCAGTGCTTAAATTTAGTTTTTTCCCGATTTTCCAATGGTGCTTTATCCAAGCTTGTAAGCCAGTAAAGCTGGTATTGGCAGTCGTATTGTGATAAAAGTTCAGCCTGCCTGATGCCTCCACTTTATGCCTCTCGCTAAAGATTCTGGTCAAGCCCGAAAAAGCAGTTGAAGTGATGGTGGACTGGAAGGATAAATTGGAGTTTATTTCTTCTGAATCGTCATTTTGCCTGGCTCGTTTTAAAGGATCGAACAGCTGCCACTTTACCTCTAGCCCGATATTGGCTTTCCATTTCTCAGCATTATAGGACAGCCAAGATCTACCCCCGTAGTGCAGTATATCTGTGTCTAAAAAATCAGAACTGCGATTCGACAGAACGTCATCTTCATATTGCTTTATTATGCTGCTGCTAACTGCCTCGTATTTACTTAATAGAAGTTGATTCTTGAACAACCATCTGCTTCCAACTTCCTGCTGATGTGTAGCCGAAAGCCCCGTATTCTTCCAATTTATCTTAAACAAAGAAAACTCGCTTAAAACACTGGTACTGTTGCTATTTGAAATGGTTCCGTTCTGCCCAAATGATCCCTCATCTATCGCATGGAAGAAACGGAAAGCCAAATTCGATTTTGAATTGAAACTTTGAACTACAGCAGCGTTGACATCAAATAAGCCATAATACAGATGATTATTCTCTGTGTTCGTTCCAAGAACAGGCCTGAGCAAACTAGGCAGCGTTCCCCTCATTCCCAGTTGAACGCTCAAGCCTTTTTTGTTGACTGGGCCACTGGTGTAAAAAGTTGAGCCAATGGTACCGATGGAGAATCTCGTTTTCCAATCGTCCTCAAGCGGGTCCAGCGTAAGTACTTCTACTAAGCTACTTACTCCACTACCATATTCACTAGGGCTGGTTAGCTTATGTACCTTTATTTGTTTTATCACATCGCCGTTAAAAGCCGAAAATATAGGCCCGGCATGCGTTTCATTGTAAACAGGTACGCCATCTAGCAAAACAAGATTTTGGGAGGGTAGGCCTCCTCTTACAAACAAGCGCGCACTCAACTCGCTTCCTTGACTAACGCCGGGTTCTCTCATTAAAGCCCGAAAGGGGTCTCTTTCCCCAAAAATGAGGGGTATTTTTCTCAGCTCTTCATGCGTTAAAACGGCCGTACTTCCACCGTAATTTCGCTTGGCCTTAACAAGTATTTCAGATACTGTTGCCGATAAGGTCTTAAGTATTATTTTGCTTCCATTCTTTGCGATTCTAACATCAAATATTGCGGAACCCAGCCCCACATAAGAAACCACTAATAAGCTATCTTGTGTACTGACCCAAACACAGCCGCTTTCTCCCGATGTATATTTTAGTTTACCTTCCGGCGTGGAAATATAAGCACCAGGAAGTGGAAAATCATCCTCATCCACAAAACAAATTTCAATGCTTGGCTGTGCGTTAACAAATTGGCACAAGAACAAAATGGAGAGCCATTTAAGCATATATTGAACTTTCGCAAACAACCCCTGAGCATCCTTAAGGATGTTCAGGGGTATAATTTGATAAATCAGTCGTAATAATTAGGGAATATCAAACCATGTCTTGTCGGAACAATCCCAAGGACAGCAACCCCAAGTATGTAAATTCTGGTTAGTTTGATGGCGTACACCTGATGTGAGATACGGCATACTGAAATCTTCAATTGTCGCTATGGCGTTTACGAAAGGCGGAAGTAGGGTGGAACTACTAAAAGTATATGGTTTCCAACTCACATTGATGGTATGAACAGGTGTACTAGACGTCCAGCCTGTACCACTTGCTGCGTAACCCTCCAAATTCGAGGAAATGGCCAACCCCATCAAAAAAGCCATCCTGTTTTTCGCAATATCTCCCTGCCTCCAGAAATTACCGAAACTTGCTCGATTTTCGGTCTTAAATTCTCCAAAGTATCTGTACGAATACTGAATACCCGTGGTTTGGGAAGTTGTAGGATCGCGTATAAAGAAGTAACTAACCCTCAACCCAGCATTAGAAGTTACCCTTAGCCTATTGTCCTCTCCAGAGACACTAGAGCGGGCGTAGGGCGAGGCACACCCCGTAGACCTTGCTCCACCTGACCCGGAAATGCGCTCCCCCACTAACACAGGAAGTACATAAATTGACTCATCTTCAATTGTGTTGAAAGGCAAATTATCGAAATCAACCTCATAGTCTGCTGGAAAGTGTATTTGACGGTCTGGTCTGTAAACGACTTTATCCAGTCCTATTTGTACAAGCCCATCCTTATTTAACAAAGCACGTAAGGATCTATCTGGTAAGTTACTTACGATGCCTTCATTTTCTATTCTGAGCCATGTGGCATTTCGGGCGACTACTTGGGCAATTTTTTCGTCACTCGCTTCCTCATCAGCAAAAAGTGCGCTGAGTTCGTCTTGGAGCATTCGCCTTAGGGAAAAGAATCCATTCCCATCTTCCATGCTATTCAACAACTCATCCGAAACAAACCTCTCCGCGGTGGAAGAGACTGCGTTTTCAACTTTCAAATAAGTTTCAAAGTCGGGAAAGACGAGTACTCCATTATCTGAGATGGGAATTTGAAGGTCAACACCATCTACGTTGACTTTGTATAAGTCGGGCCTTGGCAACGAGGGAGGGTCTTGACTGCAGCTGTTGAAGAAAATCAGAAAGAAAGAAAGAAAGAAAGAAAGAAGGAAAGAATACTACTATTTCTCATAAAAGAGATGTTTGAGAAAGCTAGTGTTAACAAAGGGCGAACAAGTAGCTTTCGGGTTAAAAATCAAATCTTTGGTGTTGTTTTCTACTTAAATGAAAAGGTGTGCGCATCGACAGTAACACACTGCATCATACAAATATAGCATCACCATCCTAATGTGCAGATTAAAACATACTTTTTTTTCTACTCTAGCACTCAAATGACGCAATTTTGACAAATTTGTGTGTGCTAAAATTCGTGATTGATTAACCAGTGCCTGCGAAGCCCCAATTCCCACACCCTGCTCGAAGGCGTCCTTCGCAAGCTTTTGTAGTTGTCGGACAACTTCGGAGTTGAATGTCGTCAACTTAAGGCGTTCATGCCCTTGGTGGCGACCAGTCGGTGAAGACCCATGAATATTTTGAACCAACCAATTATCATTTTCCTTTACGCGGGTAAATGGTTTTCAATGGGAAAAATTATCCACGTCTCCAATCTGGTCAAAACTCGTCTCCACGATCCTGCGTTCAAAGAAAAATACCGCACCCAAAATAATTTTTTCACCCGGCAGCGGTCACTAAACTTCGTTTGTGTCGTGACAACCATACTGAACAATATCAGCAAAAGCCTCGGCGTCGAGGTGAACAAGTTCCTCCAGCGGCTTGGCGCTGGCCTGCCTGTCACCAAGCAGGCATTCAGCAAGGCTCGCTACAAGCTGCGCCATGAGGCGTTCATCGACCTGAACGACCACTTTGTTCAGGGTTTCTATGGTATGGGGGGATATCGGCTGTTCAAGGGCAGGTACCTGCTGCTGGCTTCCGACGGCTCCAACTACGAACTGCCTTGGGAGGAGGAGCTTGTCGAGACATTCGGGACGGCGGACAACAAGCAGAACAAGCAGCCGATGTGCATGGCGACGGGCGTCAAAATATGGGATCCTCTGAACGGCATCAACGTCTCTGCTGCTTTGGGTCGCTTCGACACCTCCGAAATAAGCCTTTTCAAAGAGGCCTGGGAAAAAGCCACACAGTTATTGGACGGCACTGTGGCCGAACGCCTGCTACTACTGGGCGACATGCACTACCCATCTTTCTGGCTGATGCTGTCCTTGCAAAGGCAAGGCAGGGATTTCCTATTACGATGCCGACCCGACTTCTGCCGTGAAGTAAAGGCTTTTATGGAGAGTGGCGCAATGGAGGCCACGATGGAAATCCCGCTCTTGGAGGACAAATTCCGAAAGTGGAAGTTGAAGAAGGTCGGCATCACGGACATTCCCCCCTCGCTGCTTGTCCGGGTACTTCGGGTGGACGGGATGGACGGGTCGGCAGGTTACTTCTTGACCTCCTTGACATCGGACGAGCTGGACAGGCACGAGGTACGGGGGGTGTACGCAGAACGGTGGACGGAGGAGGTGTCCTTCAATTTTGACAAGAACAGGATGGAAGTGGAGAACTTCTCTGCCAAGATGCCCGAGGGCATCCGCCAAGAATGGTATGCCGCCCTGCTATTTGCCAACATGACACAACTAATCCTTGAGGATGCCCAAAAAAAATTGGACGAGGTACAAGCCCAAAAGCCCAACAACAAGCACCGTTACAGGGTCAACAAGTCAGTGGCTTGCGGGCTGGTGAAGGATGAACTTCCCAAAATGCTCTTCGGTAAGGAAGACCCTGCCGATTTCCATGCTCGGATGATTAGGCTTGTGCTGCTCCACAAAGAACCAGTCAGACCGGGGAGAAGCTTCCCAAAGGAAAAGAAACACCGGCTCAAGTATTCAATGAACTTGAGAAGAGTGGTCTGACTGACCTGTGTGGCTGGCCGTTACCCTTAAGTTGACGACATTCAACTTCGGAGTTGTCCGACAACTACAAAAGACTTAATTTTTCCGCGAAGCCAAGATCTTATTCATCCAAAACCTTGCTCCTATACAAAAGCCCTGCTCCTGCACTTGTGCCCGTCTGGGCGTGAGCCACCTCATTCCCTC
>DAITME010000048.1:23396-34298 GCA_036835305.1 Lewinella sp. | reverse complement strand
CCTTCAATTCTTTGATGAGGGCTGCAAAGGTCGCTTTTTTTGCTGGAATTTGCAAACTTAAACGCCGATACATTTTTATAGCTCGCTCGTATTGCCCTTGTTTTACTAGCAGGCCAGCCAAAGTTTCGCTGGCTGCTTCGCCTGCGTCGCTAACACTTTGTCGGGCTTTGGCTTCCACCGTATTAGCGGTGGCCGTTGCTCGGAGTGCTGCTAATTGCCGATTCTTGTGGGCTTGCATACGCTCCTTTAGGCTGCTACCGACAGGAGAAGCCAGCGCTTGCAGGCTGGCAATAGGCTGGGGGCTGAAGACGATTGCTGCCTGACTAAACATAGCGGCAATGAGTTCACTAATACTGGCGGCCGTGGCGATGGCTGTAGCCACTTCCCCTGCTTGCTGCCTTGGCAGAACTTCAAATTCTATTACTTTACCCGCAGTAGTTTTCGGAGCCTCGGCAGTGGCGGGGGGAAGCCAGTCCTCTTCTTCCTCCATCTCTTCCTCAGGCTGGGTTAAGGGAACAGCGCGCAGCTCAGCAGCACCAGATGCTTGGCTGAGCGGTTCGGCAGCAGGATTGTTTTCCAAGGGGATAGGCTCGTAGGCTAGATCCTGAAGCAATTGCAACTCCAGTTTCTCTTCTGGCACAAGCAGGCCTTCTAGCCCACTGCGCTCCAACTCTTGCAAGGTTTCAAATAGAAACTCCCGATCGAAGGTGCGGGCGGCTGCCTGCTGTAGTATTTCTTCCTGCCGAGGGTGATGCTCGATCTTCGCTTTCAACAACAGCAACTGCCGAAGATTAGCCGCATAGGGATACTGCATCACCAAGCCTTGCAGCTCCGTAAGCGACAGTTGGTAGAGCTTGGCAGGCTGCTCCAAGAATTCGAGGAAGGTTTGACGGTTCATAACTTACGAATCGGCAAGATACGAATATTTAGCATTTTAGGAGCCATTCTCCTACCCCCACCAAGCAAGCTGTACGGAACCTCCTCTTGCTTGGTGGGAGTAGGAGTTGGTCCTACAGCATACCGCCCAACCGCAGCAGCAAATCGCGGGTTTTACGGATGCCTTCGTCTTCGGCAAGCTCCCGGCCTTCATATTCCACGCCTATCCAACCGCGGTAGCCAGCGTTCTTCACCATCTCTAGGATGCGGGGGTAGTCGGATTTAGTTTCCATACCTTGCTCATCGAAGTCGTGGGATTTGGCGCTCACCGCCTTGGCTTGAGGAAGCAGCTCGGCAATGCCTTTATAACGGTCATACTCGTCGGCGCAGCCTTTAGACCAGTCGTTGTCCACATATTTCAGACAGAAGTTGCCGAAGTCTGGAAGTGTGCCGCAATTGGCCATCTCGGTGTTCTTGATCACACCCGCCAGCCACTCGCCGTCGCTGCTGAAGCCACCGTGGTTTTCTACTATCACATTGATGTCGGATGCTGCCGCGAACGCACTCAGCGCGCGCAGGCCTTCCGTGGCGGCTTTCGCTCCTTCTTCGTAGCTACCATCGGTGGCCGCATTAACACGAATGCTGTGGCACCCCAGGTATTTAGCGGCTTCTACCCATTTGTAGTGATTTTCTACTGCCTTTTGCCGCGCCTTGGCATCCATATCGCCCAACTGTCCTTCGCCATCCACCATGATGAGGACGGAAGTGACATCGTGGTCGGCGGCTCTTTGCTTCATCTGATTGAGGTAGTTCGTATCCTCCGCGTAATCTTTGAAGAATTGGTTGACGTACTCGATGCCGCCAATACCGAAATCCTTCCGTGCCTTGGCCGCAAAATCGAGGTTGTCTAGTTCTTTGGCAAAGAAAGCTTTGTGTAGCGACCACTGTGCTAAGCTGATCTTGAACCAGGCATCTGTGGGGGTACCGCCTTCGCTATTCGCTTCGGGGGTGGGGTCTTCGCTCGTGGCACCACTGCCTTGCTGGCCGCCACAAGCTTGTAGGCCAAGGAGGCCGATACCCAGGCCAAACTGGGCAGATTGGTAAATAAATTTTCTTCTTCGCATGATAAACGTTTTTTGGTAGCTACTTAGGAGTTGCGCTTTTGAATAGCGCTGTAAGGGGCGCTCCTGGTTTGATCCTCTCGGATGTATTGTTTAGACCCGCGAAAGATAGAAAAAAAGTGGAAGATTCGGCTTTTTTACTCGATTTCTTCTTCTTTTAGTAGCAAATACTCGGTTACCAGCTCCACTACTTCCACACCATTGACGCTGTGGCCCAGCCCTTCTGTGATGATGAGGCTACTATTTTCCCAGTTTTTGTAGATGTCCTCGGCACCTTCTATAGGGGCCAGGTCATCGTCTATATCATGGATAAGCAAGCCAGGGATTTTGACGCTTTTTGCATAGTTTCTAGGGGAAATATCACTGAAGCTGAGTTGCATTCGGCGCATGAACTCTATCTCGATATTGTTGACCACCCGGCTTTTCACCTGTAATATTTGTTGGAACTTGGCGAGAAAATCGGTCAATTCCCCAGGAACACTCATCGCAACAATTCGCTCAGGACAGATGCTGTACTCCAGTTCGCTGAGGTAGTACAGAATAGCCATCCCGCCAGCCGAGTGCCCCACCCAATACAAGGGAGGCTTTGCTAGCTGGCTCAAAAAATCTCGCAGTACGGCCGCGTATTCCACTACGGTGAAATTATCCCCGCCTGATTTACCATGGGCGGGAGCATCGAAGGCATAGATGGAAAAGCCAGCGGCGCTGAGAGCCTCATAGAACTCTTGCCATCGGCCTGTGTGGCTTTCCCAGCCATGGAGGAGCAAGACGCCTGGGCCGCTGTTCGGCCAGTGATAGGTCTGGATAGAAATACCTGCTAGTGTCTTCTTCGATTGCTGCGCTTGATCCAAAAAAGCTTGGTGAACAGGCTCTAGCGGCAAGCGCCGTGGGCGCGATAGCAAGCGATAGCCTAGCTTGCCCGCTTGGCGGGGCGATAGCATCGAGGTGCCATTGAGTAATCGCCGAATGGCCGCCAGGATCAGTTCTTCTCTTGTTCTAGCCATAGTTGCCTTTGCTTAGGGCAAAGATAGGAAATCTACTCGGAGGCCGCCCCCTTTTTATCTCAATACTTATTTTCATTTTGCTGTGGCAGCGGGGAACTTTCTATATTTCGGGATGGTTTCTCTTGTTTCGAGCCTTGCTCCTTTTATCTCTCATTGCTCCCGCACCTAGTGCCAAACCCTGAAAATTTACGTATAGGCACTACGTGCAGGAGCAATGATAAAGCCTTCGTAGCCAAGCACCCGGAAAGACTTTGCACAGAAAATCATATAAGCCCCCGCATCAGCCATGGTACAAGCCCTCAGCCGTTTATACATCAATGCCTATTCCGGCCTTCCGCACAAAGTATGGTACCTCGCAATCATTCTGCTGATCAACCGCAGCGGCGCGATGGTGGTGCCTTTCCTGACGGTTTACCTCACCTCCGAACGCGGCTACAGTGCCTCCACTGCGGCTTGGATTATGGTGGCCTTCGGGGGCGGCGGTGTAATAGGCAACTATGTGGGCGGCCTGCTCAACGATATCTTCGGCTCCTGGCATATACAATTATACAGTTTGCTAATTTCTGGTGTGCTGTTCTTTCTCTTGGGGCAAACAGACAACTACTGGCTGTTTTGCATCCTAATTTTTCTGCTTTCGGTAGCAGCCGATGCCTTCCGCCCCGCCAATCGGGCTGCCGTGGCCATTTACACCCCTAAAGATCGGCTCACCAAAGCCTTTGGTTTGCAGCGAATGGCCGTTAATTTGGGCTTCAGCATCGGCCCGCTGCTGGGTGGAATCATCCTCACCCAGATGAGCTACGAAGCCCTTTTTTGGATCGACGGCACCACCTGTCTGCTATCTGGCTTAGCTTTTTTATGGCTGATCCCTAAGGACGAGACCGCCAGGGCTTTGCGCCACAGCTTGGCTCCTCCTACCTCAGCGCTCAGGCTGAGAGCCAACGGCAAGCCCGCCTCTGCTGCGGCCCACCGGCAGACTTGGTTGGTCATTACCTGCACGGCCAACGTGCTGGTATCGATGTGTTTTTTCCAGCTCTTTAGCGTTACGCCTGTTTATCTGGAGCAACTGGGCTACACCACTATGCATATCGGTTTTATCTTCACCTTCAGCGGCACCGTTATTGTCTTGTTCGAGATGCCGCTCTTGTACCTCACCGAAACGCGCTTTTCTTCGCTGTCGATGCTGGTGGTGGGCAGTGCCATCGTGGGCCTCTCTTATATCTTATTGCCCTTGGCGGTGAGCATTGGTTTTGGTGCCATTTTGGCTTTTTCGGTCTTACTCACGATTGGGGAGATGCTCTACATGCCCTTTGGTGCTACTTTCGTTACTGAGCACGCACCTCCCGAGCGGCGTGGCGAGTACCTAGGCCTGTTATCGGCTAGCTTTTCGCTGGCTTTTATCCTCGCGCCAGCCCTAGGGCTCAATATTGCCGAGCAGTATGATATGCCGCTGGCTACCTTCACGCTGGCCGCCTTGGGTTTGCTAGGAGCTGGCCTGTTGCTTTTTCTCCAACGCCAAAAGCGCTGGTCCTTGGTATAAAAAGTAGGGTGGTGTTCGGTTTGTAGATTGTATCTTTGCCCAATGCTTAGCTATATCACCTGGGATGTTTCCCCCGAAATTATTCAGATTGGCCCCCTGTCGTTGCGCTGGTACGGGCTGATGTTTGCCGCTGGCTTTTCCCTGGGCTTCGTGATGGTGCGCAAGATGTTCCTAGCGGAAGGCGCACCAGAAAAATGGCTCGATAGCCTCTTCATGGCGCTGGTCTTGGGAACCATCTTAGGCGCGCGCTTGGGGCACATTCTTTTCTACCAACCAGACTATTACTTCAGCCACCCTGCCGATATACTAAAAATTTGGGAAGGCGGCCTGGCGAGCCATGGCGGTGTTATTGGCGTGGTGACGGCGCTGTGGTGGTTTAGCCACTATGTGAGCCAAAAATCGTTCTTTTGGGTAGCCGACAAAGTGGCAGCACCCATCGCTTTGGTAGGCGCCATGATCCGCACCGGCAATTTGATGAACTCCGAAATCGTAGGCCACCCCTCCGATGCCTCCTGGGCTTTTCTTTTTGTCAGAGCGGGCCGCGAATCGCTCGCTAGCGTGCCGCGGCATCCCGTACAATTGTATGAGGCCATCAGCTACCTAGCCATTTTTGTATTGCTCTTTTGGCTCTACTGGCAACGCGATGCTTGGAAAAAATCTGGATACCTCACGGGCTTGTGGTTTGCCCTGATCTTTGGTGCCCGTTTTGTGTGGGAATATTTCAAGAGCGATCAGGGTGGCATCCAATCCGTTATTGGCAATGAGCTCACCACCGGACAACTGCTGAGTATCCCTTGCGTACTTTTTGGGCTTTGGCTGGTGTATCGGGCACAAAATAAAGTCCCTTTGGCATGATACAACTGGTAGCACTCAACCAACAACCCGCCGCCCAAGCTGCTGCGGGCATACTAGAAAATAGCGAACAAAGCACAGCAGGCGGTTTAACGAAAGCCCAATGGCAAGCTTTCCATCGGGTCTTGAAAACAATTTATGCCAACAACAAGCAGTACGTTTATCCGCTAGAAAGCGATATTGAGGGTGTTTTTTCTAACAAGAATGCCGCTTTTTCCCCTAGCAACTACCAGCTCTGGGTGGCATTAAATGAAAAAGGACAAGGCGTCGGACGCATAGCGGCTTTCATTGATGCCGAACGAAACAAAGAGCTGAGCTTACCCGTAGGCGGCCTTGGCTTCTTTGAAGCCATCGAAGATGATCAGCTAGCCAACTTGCTGCTGGAAACAGCCGAGAACTGGCTGCGCGAGCGCGGTATGCAGGCCGTGGATGGGCCCATCAATTTTGGCGAGCGCGATAAATTCTGGGGCCTCCTCACCCAAGGCTGGTACCGGCCCATCTACCAAGAAACCTACAACCCGCCCTACTACCAGCGTTTCTTTCATGATAGGAGCTACCTCCCCCACGAACAATGCCTCACCATGCGCGGGGCGGTCAATGAGTTCCCGAACGAGCGCCTAGCCGGTTTGGCCGCCCGGATCCGCGAGCGCTACGGCTTCTATACCAAGCAAATTACCAAAGACGAGCTGCCACAATGCGCGGCCGACTTTGCACAAGCCTACAATGCAGCCTTTAGCCACAATGCCTACTTCAAGCCCCTCACGGCCGAAGTCATCTATCCGGCTTTTCAAGCCATGAAGCCCATACTGGATCCCCACCTCACCTGCTTGGCCTACAACAAACACCACGAGCCGATCGGGCTGGCAGGGCTTATCCCCGACATCAACGGCTTCCTACACGGTTTTGATGGCACCATGAAGTGGTGGCAGCTACCCAAATTCTTGTGGCGCCTGCAGTTTCAGCCCGAAAGAAACTGCAAGGGTATTGCCTTCGGTATTGCTAGGGACTATCAGCGTCAGGGCGTGTATCCCCTAATGGTGGATGCGATGTACCAAAGCGGCGGACAGTACAATGCCCGCACTTACCGCCATGTTGATATGGCAACGATCCGCGGGCACAACGACCTCATGGTCTCCACCTGCCGACAAATGAACACCGATATCCACCGCGTGCACATCGCCTACCGAAAAGCGCTTGTGCCCGGCGCCAGCTGGGAACCCTACAAGATGCTCGATACCGACTGGGTAAGCTTGGGTGATTTGGCCGAAGCTGGCTATTGAGCAGCAAGTCGCTTGCTGCTACCGTACTAAACGGTCATCAGTTCTTCCTCCTTCGCCGCTACGATGCCATCTATCTTTTTGCTATAGCTATTCGTGAAATTTTGAACCTCGTCTTCCATCCGCTTGCCAGCATCTTCCGGGTAGCCGTTTTTCACTTCTTTCTTGATGGCCTCCATGGCATCTCGGCGCGCATTGCGGATCGAGATTTTTGCTGTCTCCCCCTCCGCTTTTACCATCTTCACAAACTGCTTGCGGCGCTCCTCCGTGAGGGGCGGCACATTGATCATGATGAGGTCGCCATTGTTCATGGGGGTAAGCCCTAGATTGGCCTCGAAGATGGCTTTTTCGATCGGGCCCAGCATGTTTTTCTCCCAAGGCTGAATGGTGATGGTGCGCGCATCGCTGGTGCCGAGGTTGGCCACTTGACTCAAGGGAGTGGGAGCACCGTAGTAGCTCACCATCAGGCTGCTCAGCATGGAAGGACTGGCCTTGCCAGTGCGAACCTTTAGCAATTCATTGTTCAAATGCTCGATGGCACCATCCATTAGCATTTTGCACTCTTCTATCTGGTCACTCAATAAATCATCCATAGTTTTGTAGTTTTTTTTGGCACGTTCTTCCGTCTTCTTCCCGTATTTCGTCGGGGTCTAGGCCTAAGGATACCCTTGGTTAGCTACTTTTTTGACCAAAACAGCCATACGGATTAGCGGCTCGCGCGGGAGCAAAGTTAAAACAATAGGAGCAATGTTTCCGAATAATAGCCCTGCTCCTAACAAAATGCTTGCTCCTGCACTTGTGCCCGTTTTAAGCGCTTCGAGTAAATAACTGCCTTAATCGAGTACTACCGTTCTCAATGGATTTATTGAATGGACAACGGACAGCTGACAATTATTTCACTTTTCGGACATTTCGTGAAGCTTCCACGCTAGGCGAGCAAAGATGTAAGGTTAGGAATCCTAAAAAAATTTTGGCGCACCCCCATTGTCAATACTTCGACTTCGCTCAGCAAGGCGTTGTCACTCATCCATCCTCAATCTGCTTAATTCCTCCTGCCCATAAAAATGTACACCAGATACAGCAGAGTAGCAAAGGAGGCAAGCGCGGCCACCACATAAGTCATGGCAGCCCACCAGAGGGCATCTTTGGCTCCTTCGTGTTGCCTCCCTGTGGCGATGCCTTTGTTATCGAGCCAAACCAAGGCGCGGTTGCTGGCATCAAACTCCACGGGTAAGGTTACCAAACTAAATAAGGCCGTGATGGCAAAGGCGCCTATGGTAATCAACAAAATCATAGGGCTGCCCGTCATGGCCAAGCCCCCCAGAGCAAAATACAACAAGAACTGCTGGGCTTTTGCCGCCAGACTAACCACCGGTACGATGGCCGAGCGAACTTGCAACCACCTGTAAGCATCGGCGTGCTGTATGGCATGGCCGCATTCGTGCGCCGCCACAGCCGCAGCGGCCACCGACCGCCCCTGAAACACATCAGGGCTAAGGCTTACTGTTTTCTTGAGAGGGTTGTAATGATCCGTGAGCATACCCTGCCCCATCACGATTTGCACATCGCGAATGTTGTGATCCTGAAGCATGCGCTGTGCCACTTCGGCACCGCTCATGTTGTTAGTCATCGGTACCTGACTGTAATGCTGAAATTTACTTTTTAGTCGATTGCTCACCAAAGCGCCTATACCACTGAAAACCAAGGTTATAACAATATAAATACCGTATCCTCCCATGATGTTTTGTTTTGTTTTGGGTTATAGCCATTGCAGATCGAAGTGCAAGGCAATGCTCATAAAGACGCCTATTCTATTGTTTGGTCAGCATACTGCGCCCAACATAAGTGTGAATAGCTTTTGGTAATACAATTCCGTCGGCTGTTTGGTTGTTTTCCAACAAAGCCGCTATGATACGCGGCAGCGCCAAGGCACTGCCATTGAGACTGTGAGCCAGCCTTGTTTTTTTACCTGCCTCTTCCTTGAAGCGCAGCTTGAGGCGGTTGGTTTGGAAGGTCTCGAAATTGGAGACAGAGCTCACCTCCAACCAGCGCTCCTGAGCAGCACTCCAAACCTCAAAATCATACGTTAGTGCGGAGGTAAATCCGGCGTCGCCACCGCAGAGGCGCAGGATGCGGTAGGGAAGCTCCAGCGCATCCAGCAGGCTAGCAATATGATCGACCATCGTTTCCAGAACGGCATAGCTCTGCTTGGGGTGGGCGAGCTGTACAATCTCTACCTTATCGAATTGGTGAACGCGGTTGAGGCCCCTCACATGAGCGCCGTAACTGCCCGCTTCTCTTCGGAAGCAAGGGGTATAACCACACAGTTTAATGGGGAAATCATTTTCCTCCAAAATCACATCCCGATAGATATTCGTGAGTGGAACTTCCGCAGTGGGGATGAGGTAGAGGTCATCCACGGTAGCGTGGTACATTTGCCCTTCTTTGTCGGGCAATTGCCCGGTGGCGTAGGCGCTATCGGCATTCACCAAGTGCGGGGGCTGAAATTCCTCATAACCGGCTTCGATGGCGCGGTCTAGGAAAAAATTGATCAGCCCGCGTTGCAAACGTGCGCCTTGCCCTCTAAAAACGGGGAATCCTCCTCCGGTCAGCTTCACGCCCAGTTCCAGATCGAATATACCATAGTCGGCAGCCAGCTCCCAATGAGCTTTGGCTGCTGCTCCGAGCTGTGGTAGTGGGGCCGTGTGGGGCCGGTAGATCTCGTTGTCGTCGGCACCAAAACCTTGTTTCACACTGTGATGTGGCACGTTGGGCAGTGCTACGAGTAATTCTTCTAGTTGCTGTTTGGTGCTGCTCATTTCGGCCTCCAGCGCTTGGAGCGCTTCTTTGATGCTGCTAACCCTTTCTTTTTTTGCACTGGCCGCGGAGGCTTGCCCGGCTTTGAAGAGGTCGCCAATTTCATCCGAGAGGACTTTGCGCTCATTCAGCAACTGGTCGATGCTAGTCTGAAGGCTTTTGCGCTGCTCGTCTAGGCTCAGAATCTGCTCTACAGTGTCGGCGGCATCCAAATTACGCTTCGCTAGGCCAGCAACTACACGTTCTTTTTCGTCTCTCAGGAGGGTGATCGTTAGCATTTGTTTGCTTGAGTTTAAGGCTGCAAATGAAACTATTTTGCAGCTGAATGGTTTTTTTTGCAAAGATAACACAAGTACTTAGGAATTTAGTTGTACTTTTGCCTCATCGTTGCACATTTCCTTGTGCTGGCAAGCAAAACAGTTTACACTATTTTTGCATTTTTTCAAGGACTCTTGATCATTTGCTGCTCTGTAGCCAGGTAGCCCCTTCGTTCTACCGCTGCAAAAGGAGGCACTGCAGCCAAGCTGCGCCCTATATCATGTGTTTTCCATTGTTGTTATTGTTGCCTTACCATTCTCTAGGTCCCATAGAATGGTATGCTCTAGGCAGGTAGCACTTCCCCATCCTTTTTATTTCTCTTATCCCAGGGCCATTGATTTCAATTTATATCGCCATTTAGCATGTACGACATCGCGCAACTTAACGCTATGCTGGTTCCCGAGCTTAGGGACATAGCCGAACGAATGAAGCTAACCGCTTTTAAACGTTTAAACAAACAAGATTTAGTTTTCCGCATCCTCGAGGAGCAAGCCGTGCAGAAGGTAAAAACTACTGCCGAACCTTTCGCTGCCTCCGATACCGACCGGATACCCTCCCGCAGAATCACAGGGAACAACAGTCGAAGGGAAAAACCTGACGATAAAAAAGCCGACCCGGCTCCGCCTCGTGTAAAAAAGCCAGCTACCGCACAGCAAGCAACGGAGTCAACAGCCCAAAAAGTGGAAGCCTCCAACAAAGCAGAAAAAACAAAGGGAGAGGATAACACGGCCGAGGCCAGCAAGGGACGCAGGAATCTCCGCAGAAACAAGAACCAAAACCAAGCGGAAGGAACACAAAAAGTAGCAGAAGCTCCCAAGCCAGCCAATAAAGCCGCCGAAGAAAGCCCACGCAAACAAGAAAATGAGGGCAACAGAAACCAAAACCCTCCACGCCGAAGCTCCGCCTACGATAGTAATCTGACAGACCGCAGAGTGGCCCTAAGAGGAAATATAGACCGCCAAGACCGCGAACAGCGGCGCCCTCTTGAACAACGCGGCAACGAACGCCCCATGGATCGGGATCCCCGCCGCACAAATGAACGCAACCCAGAGCGCGATGATCGCCGCCCAATACAGGATCGCCCAATACAGGATCGGCCA
>DAITME010000048.1:0-23296 GCA_036835305.1 Lewinella sp. | reverse complement strand
CCAATACAGGATCGGCCACAACAGGACCGCTCGCAACAAGACCGGCCCGAACGGCCCGACCGCTACGAGCGCCCAGCAAGAGAGGAACGGCGCCAACAACCAAACCCTACCAACGACCGCAACGACCGCAACAACCGCCGAGACCGCCCAGTCCGCGAGCCCGACTTTGAGCTTGATGGCCTTGTAGAAGGCGAAGGTATCCTCGAAATGATGCCTGACGGATATGGCTTCTTACGCTCCTCCGACTACAACTACCTCACCAGCCCAGATGATGTTTACGTCTCACCAGCGCAGGTGAAAAGCTTTGGCCTTCGCACCGGCGATACCGTCCGAGGCCCTGTCCGACCACCCAAAGAGGGCGAAAAATATTTTGCCCTCATCAATGTTAATCGCATCAACGGCTTATTGCCTTCCGAAATACGAGATCGGGTGCCTTTCGATTACCTCACAGCGCAGTTCCCCACCGAGCGCTTCACCCTATCGGGCCGGCCCGACGGTAAAGATTTTGGCCTCCGCCTAATCGATCTCTTTACCCCCATCGGTAAAGGACAGCGCGGCCTTATCGTGGCACAGCCCAAATCTGGTAAAACCTTCTTGCTACAAGACGTAGCCAACGCCATCGCGGCCAACCACCCCGAAACCTACCTCATCGTATTGCTGGTGGATGAGCGCCCCGAAGAGGTTACCGACATGAAACGCAACGTTAAAGCCGAGGTAATTAGCTCCACCTTTGATGAGCCTGCCGACAACCATGTTCGCGTGGCCAACGTAGTGCTGGAAAAAGCCAAACGCATGGTAGAATGCGGCCACGACGTCTGTATCCTTCTCGATTCTATCACCCGCCTGGCCAGAGCCTATAATACTGTACAACCCTCCTCCGGCAAGGTCTTGTCTGGTGGTGTGGAGGCCAACGCCTTGCAAAAACCGAAAAAATTCTTCGGCGCAGCCCGTAATATCGAGCATGGTGGCTCGCTCACTATCCTAGCCACCGCCCTCACCGATACGGGTTCTAAAATGGATCAAGTGATCTTTGAAGAATTTAAGGGGACGGGCAACATGGAACTACAACTAGACCGTGGCCTGGCCAACAAACGAATGTACCCCTCCATCGACTTTACCAAATCCAGTACCCGCCGAGACGACCTACTGCTGGAGAAAGATACCCTACAACGATTGTTTGTACTACGCAATCACCTCGGGGATATGAAGCCAGAAGAAGCCTTCGAGTTTCTGATGCGCAATATGCGTGCTACCAACAGCAACGCCGAGTTCCTCGCCAGCATGAACGGCTAGTGTAAAAAGCCAGTAGCGCTTTGAGCCTTACCCAAAGCGCTACTGGCTTACAATAATTTTTCATCCGCAAAACTGTAGTAGCCACTGCCGCCTATGATCAGGTGGTCTAGGATGGTGATATCTAAGCTACGGCCGGCAGCCACCAGTTTGTTGGTGAGCTTAATATCGGTTTGGCTCGGTATCAGCTGCCCGCTGGGGTGGTTGTGCGCCAAGATGATCGACACACAGCGCGGGGTATTGATCGCATAGCGGAATACCTGCCGGCTATCCACTACCGTGCCTGTGATGCCTCCTTTGCTAATCATGTGGGAGCAGAGCAATTTGTTCCCTTGGTTGAGACAAAGTATCCAGAACTCCTCATGGTCTTTATCGGCCAACAATCCCTTGAGGTACTGATAGCTCTCTTGGCTACTACTCACGGCGGCTAGTGGATTGAAGCGCTGCTGCTCTCGGCGGCGGGTAAGCTCCAAGGCGGCTGTTAGGGTTACCGCTCTGGCGGGGCCAATTCCCTTGAAGCGCTGAAAATCGTGCGTCTGCCAGCAGGATAGGCTGTGCAGATCGTAGTTCACTGATAACAAAATATCTCTTGCTAGCTCTACAGCCGTAGCGTCTGCTGTTCCAGAATTAATAAGAATCCCCAGCAATTCCGAGAGTGTAAGTGCGGCAGGGCCTTTATCTAGTAATTTTTCTCGGGGGCGCTCGGCCTCCTTCCAGGATTTTATGCCCCGCTCGGGGCTGATGTATGGCTTTGTCATTAGGAATTTATTGGTAAAACCTTCATAGGGTGAGCAGTCCCCTCCCTACCTAAAGACAAAGATAAAAGCAACTAGCCTAAAAAACAAATATTTATTTTGTTTTCTCTTCTTGCAAATTTTTGTGTGCTTCTATTCCACACTCTAAAAACTGCTGATACTCCTTAGCATCCGGCATATAGGCAACAGGCGGGTTGAGAGTTCTCCCGTCTGGACTCACGAGTACGTAGTAGGGCTGGGAACTGGCCTGATAGACCGATTGCTGAAAATGATGCCACTTTTCTCCCACTTGATCTATCTTCTTGGTAGCGCCTGGCCGATCGAGCCTTTCTACAACCTGGTGCTCTACTTCCGGCAAGTCCGTCCGGTCATCTACATATAAGCTGATGAGCACAAAATCGTCGGTGAGCGTTTGCCGCACTTGATCTTGGCTCCAGACATTTTCTTCCATCTTCCGACAGTTGGCACAAGAATAGCCTGTGAAATCCAGAATGACGGGCTTGTTGACCTTACAAGCATAGGCCATGCCTTCATCCAAATCTTTAAAACAGGGGATGCCTTGGGGGCAGTCGCAGGGGTTCCAAAAACTATAGCATACCGCGGGCGATATACCACTGAGCAAACTGAGGGGTTGATAGCTGCCTAGCTCCGGGTCTTTTTGGAATCCAGTAGCAATATAGCCAGCAAAAACTAGGGCTGCGATGGCTACGGCTCCTCCGAAAAGGCTCGTCTCCCGGTTCTTACTATCCAGCGGAAAGCTAATAAACCCAAACAAATAGGCAGCAATACCTAGCAAACAAAGTATCCAGATGATATAAAAAGGCTCCACTTTAAGGATATTCCAATGGCCCACCAGATCGGCATTGCTCAGAAACTTCAAGGCCAGCGCTACCTCTGCAAAACCCAATACTACTTTCACACTATTAAGCCAGCCACCAGAGGAAGGCATGCTCTTGAGTAGCTGTGGGAAGGCAGCAAAAAGCCCGAAAGGCAAAGCCAAAGCCAAACCAAAACCTGCCATGCCTACCGTGAGTGGCCAAGCTCCTTCGCTGGCAGTACCCACCAAAAGGCTACCGAGAATGGGACCCGTGCAGCTAAAGCTTACCAAAGCCAGCGTAAGCGCCATGAAGAAAATACCCACCAAACCACCCGTGGACTCTGCCTTGCTAGAACGGTTGGCCCAGCTCTCCGGCACAGTGAGTTCGTAGTACCCAAAGAAACTGCCCGCAAAGAACATGAAGACCAAGAAGAAGAGTACATTCACCCACACATTGCTGGCAATATCATTCAAGATGTTTGCGCTCACGCCTTCAATTAAGTGGAAGGGCAAACTGAGCAGCACATAGATCGAAAAAATGAAGAAGCCATAGAGCGCGGCATTCTTCACACCTTCCCTACGGCTTTTCCCACCCTTGTTGAAAAAATTAACTGTCAGCGGAATCATCGGGAAAATACAGGGCATGATCAAAGCAAAAATACCTCCCAAGAAGCCTAAGCCGAAGATGGTCCATAAACCCTGCCCTGCCATATCTGCAACGCCTTCGCTACAGTTGGCTACGGGCGTTTTGTCGAAAGCAGCCTCGCAAGCGCCAGCCGCAGCCCCTTGAGAAATCAAAAGATCGCTACTGGCAGTAGTGGCCAAGCCCTCATACCCAATGGAGGCTGTTTGCTTAGCAAAGTCAATCTTAAAAGGTAAGTCTTCAGGTGGCAAGCAGACTTCCTCGCAAGCCATATAAGTCATGGTTCCCTCTAAGATCGTGGTAGCTGGGTCTAGCACTACGCGCTGGGTGTAGCGCACGCTCTCATAAAGTTTTATGACCTCGGCATCCCAGGCATCTTCGTATTCCCGCTTCCGCTTTTGTGCCGCTTCCTTTACTTCCGAGCGCAGTTCCAAACCCTCTTCCCCAATAACAAAAGCGTTGGGAACAGGGCCTATCTCGGGGTCTAAATCCTGCCCATACAGCGTCCATCCCTCCTCTATAATCGCTTCCATGATGATGTCGTAGCTACGCTCGCCAGTTTGCAGCGCCCTCAAGGTCCAAGTAACAGGATCGGCTGCCGTAGCAGGTGGCTCCGATACAGAAATATTCAGACCATTTTGAATCTGCACTGGCTCCGCAGCAACGGATATCGGACTTTGCTCTTGCTGTGTGGAGCTGCTTGTAGTACTTTTCGCTATCAGTTTTTCAGTAGCCTTTTCCTTGGGCACTGTTATGGCCGCGCCAGTAGGAGTAGCAGGCTGTTGGGGCGTCTCTCCCGAGCGGGTCTTAGGAGCCGAAGCAGGAGGCGGCGAAAAACTAAATTCTTCTTCGGCGGGCGGCAGGCACTGCTCATCGTCGCAACACATGTATTCCAAGACTACCTGAATAGGCTTTCCGTAGTCTTTTACCCGTACCTTTTGGGTAAAAACCAAGTCTTTCTTGCTCAGGAACTTGATGACTTCAATACCAAAAATATCATCCATTCCTTCCTTGCGGTCACCTTTCTCTGTCGTTTTCCCAATGAGTTCATAGTGGTCTCCCGCCTCCCAGGCGATGGTGGTGGGTACGGGCCCGCCTTCGGGAGTAAATTGGCTGTACACCGACCAACCCCGATCCATCTTAGCGATGATCTGTAGGGCAAAAACATCTTTTTCCAGCGGCTCCATGGCCGTACGCCAGCTTACAGGCGTTAGGATTTGAGCAGCTAAGGACAAAGAAAAAAACAACAAAAATAAAACGGAACTAGAACGAAAGGCCATCATGTTCTTGGGGGGTTGAGTGGATGCACCCGCGGATATAAAAACCCCGAGCACACAATACCATACAGCGGCAGCATTATAACGACAAATAAGACAAATAGCGTGCA
Source organism: Lewinella sp. (assembly GCA_036835305.1). GTDB lineage: Bacteria > Bacteroidota > Bacteroidia > Chitinophagales > Saprospiraceae > Neolewinella. The sequence goes on along the minus strand of DAITME010000048.1, from coordinate 18,404 downwards.
AATTTAGTTCTAATAGGGAAGAAGCGCTAATGGAAAGTGCTAAAATATTCAGCATCTACGATAATCACCGCCGCCGGATACCTTTTTGCTAAGGCTAGGCGTTAGGATTTCGGGCCTATGTATCATTATCTTTGCGCCCCCAAAAAGCGGATATACCTATGTTTCACTTCATTTTTGCCCCTTATGCGGCTTGCCTTTTATTCTTGATGTTCCTCTTCCCCTCAACCGCCCCCCAGGCACAGCTGATTATGCAAGGTTTGGAGGTAGGGCCCTGGGCAGGGGTTTCCTATTATATGGGAGATTTAAATACCAACTACAGGTTCAACCAACCCAACTTAGCGGCAGGCTTCGCGGCGCGCTACAATTTTAACGAGCGCATCGCCACCAAGGCAAGCTTTGGTTATGGCCACGTAGCGGCTTCAGATGCCGATAGCAAAAATCCCTTCGAGCGGATTCGGAACCTATCTTTTCAGTCCGATATTTTTGAGGGTACTGCCCAGTTGGAGTTCAACTTCCTCCCCTACATCCACGGCAGCTATGAGCATTTCTTCACCCCCTATGCTTTCGCTGGTTTCTCGGTCTTCAGCTTCAATCCCAAAACCGTGGCCGACGATGGGCAAGTAGTGGAACTACAGCCCCTCGGTACCGAAGGGCAGCTTCGGGGGCAAGAATACCAACTCCTCAGCACCGCCTTTGCTTATGGTATTGGAATCAAACTGGATCTTAGCTACGCCTGGAGCCTGGACTTCTTCGTGAGTGCCCGCAATACCAATACAGATTACCTCGACGACGTCTCTACCGTTTATCCAGACCGCAGCGATCTTTCCCGTAGCCGAGGGCCGCTGGCGCTGTCACTCTACGACAGGAGCTTAGGTAGCGCTAGTGTGGATGGGCGCGATAGAGAAGGAGAGCAACGAGGCGACGACACTAGCAAAGATAACTATCTTTTCGCCGCCATTGGTGTAAACTATTATTTCGGGGATATACGATGCCCCAGAGTGAATAGCAAACGCCGGAAACGCCGCTAACCAGCTTGCTTTTTCCCTGCCCATTCTTTACAGAAGGCCATGAACCGCCGCACGGCTTTCTGGGTGATCGCGGCTTCCTCTATCATACCCATGTGCCCAGCTCTTTGCAATAAACACAGCTGGCTCACAGGCGGCAGGGCTAGCTGCTCCTGCCGCTGTTGGTCTGTATATATCGGGTCATTGGCGCCGTTGATGAACAAAACTGGTTGCTGAAAATTCGCTAACACTTCGCTGTAATCAAGCCGAGCAGCCATCGCCTTTTGTACTTGCTGAATGCTGCTGCTCTTCGATCGGCTAGCGCGCAAGATCATCAGATCTCTACGGAAAGAAGCCGAAGTACCAGCATCCGGGGCAAATAGGCGCGGAATAAGCTGTTTGACGTAGTGGACATGACCGTTTTTACTGATGAAATCAATAGCCTTTTGCCGGTTTTCCTGCTGCTCGGGGTTATCCTGAAAGGGATGAGAATGAAACAAACCAAGCCCAATTAGCCAGTCGGGCTCGCGAGCGGCAACTGCCAGCCCCACATAGCCGCCCATGCTGTGCCCCAATAGCACGGCTTGCTTTAGTTTGCTTTGCTCTGCTACTGCCAACACAGCCGTGGCCATTTCCTCCATGCTAAAAAGCGGCGCATCGCTACCTCCAAAACCGGGTAGGTCTATGCGAAGTACGCGATAGCCTTCTTCTAGGGCATCGTCTTGCCAATCATCCCAAATATGCAACGACTCGCAGAAACCATGTAGTAGGATAAGGGCCGTGCCCTTGCCGCCCTCGTCGGTGTAGTTGATCTGGCCGCCTGCCAATTGGATTTGTTGCTCCATACTTTTGTTTTTACTTGCTTGCTATCGCTATTTTTTGATGGTTTGGATCACGGAAGAAACTGGTCAGAATGGGCGTGTCTTCTGTAGGAACATGGCTCAAAATAATAGACTTTGCTCCTGCACGCAGTGCCCGTTTAGTAGGGCGTGAGCCAGCGAGTGCGTACTGCTCCGTGCCCGTCTGTGCGAATTGTCAAAGCTGTGCCCACTGACGCCTTCCAACCCATTAAAGCCCAGGCAATAGCCACGAGGTGGGTATGGATGGAAGCCTAAAATTTGGCTATTTTCCGTATCTGGTTTGCGCCCTACTGAACTCATAAGGCCGTGTTGGCTCATACGAGTTGCAAGACGGGCACTGCGTGCAGGAGCAAGCTTTTCCCGAAAGAGCAGGGAAGAAGGTGCTTGGCAGCCTCCCCTAAAACAAGCAACCCAAACCGATGGGCTTGGGTTGCTTGTTGTTCCTATTATTCCGCTGCCTACAGACTAGCCATAGCGCGCTCGCGGCGATAGAACTCGCGGAAAGTAATCATGCGCTGCTTTTCCTCATCCCATAGTTTATTGAACATCATGGGTAGGCTTTGCCAGAAAGTCATGGCCGTTACATAGCGCTGTAAAATCGGATTCTCTTTGGCGCAGCGCCGCAAATTGTAGTTGGGGATACGCGAAGAGAGGTGATGAATGTGGTGGTAACCAATGTTGCCGGTGAGAAAATGCAGTACCCTAGGTAGTTTATAGAACGTAGCTCCTTTGATGGCAGCCGTGAGGTAGTCCCAATTTTTGGTCCATTGCATATAAGTATGCTCGTGCTGGTGTTGGACATAAAAGAACCAAAAGGCAATGATGCCAAAGAAGAAAAGGATGCTGCCTTGTACCAACAGGAAAGCTTTCCAGCCGAACAGGAAACCCAAGCCCACATAAGCCGCCAGCAGCGTGATGTTATTGATCAGTTGCTTACGGTGGATGGGGGTCCAGCCAGGGAAAGAAATGGTTGGTAAGCGCAATGCAATCCCCAGATAAATCATCGGTACAACGACGAACAGCACCACAGGGTGACGGAAGGCGCGGTACTTGAAGCGCCCCCATTTGCTTAATTGACGGTACTCTTCTACGGTTAGAAAATCGATGTCGCCAATATCTCGGTGCTCTAGTTGCCCCGTATGCCCGTGATGATAACTGTGTACCCGCGCCCAGTAAGTGTAGGGGATAGAGCTAAAGAAACTGCATATGAAACCAACGGCGTCGTTGATTTTTCGCTTCTTCATGAAGGAATAGTGACCGCAATCGTGTTGGATAATGAATATCCGAACCAAGAAGAAGGCATTGATGACCCCCAAGCCCAACGTAATCCAGATGGAATAGCCGTAAACATAACTGAGGTACATGAGCGCCCAAAGAACAAGGAAGGGACCGAAGCTGGTGAGAATTTGGCCTATGGCCCTGAGTGTATCTGCTTTTTGATACTTTGCAACAATAGACTGCCAGTTGGCCAAGTCTTGATGCATTTGCGGATCTATCTGTTTCATTCAAAAAAAAATTACAATTGCGGCTGCTGAAGCCACCATAAGTAGCCGGTATTGGATATGTTCGAAGAGCGCCCTCTTACGAATACCGATGTGAAGGTACGTAATCAAACTGATCATTCAACAGGATGTTGGCCAGTTTTGCATTTTTTTTGACAAAAATGATGCTTATCTTACAATCCCAAGTACGACAATTGCAAGCTCAATTGCGGAATAGTACGCACTTTGACGCCAAAGTAGCTGAAAACAAGATACGCTGTAATCTCTCCGAGCACTTCAAAGATTCGGAAGATACCCGATCCCCTTTAGAAAAGCTGCATAGTTTAGAGACCATGATTACGATTGCCACAGTTGCCATGATATGCGGTGCGGATGACTGGTTAGAGATCGAGGAGTTCGGACAAGCGAGAGAATCCATGTTGCGTGAATATTTTGGTGTAGCCCCCAAAGGTATTCCGTCTCATGACACTTTTGGTCGTGTATTCCAGTCACAGACTTCACTGTGTGCTTGATGTAGCCTTCGGTGAAGATCAAAATCGAACATGAGTGGGAAACACAGCTGTTAACCAATCTGTGATCCGACATTTTGCGCTCAATCAATTAAGGCAAGAAAATACAGTCAAAGTGGGCATAAAAGCCAAGCGAAAAAAGCAGGTTGGGATGATCGATATTTAGTCAAGGTTCTACTCGCCTAGGGAAGAGCTTGCAATTGCCCTATTATCAATGGGCAAAAACGCGCGTATTTATTTGAAATATTGTACCTTTGTGCTTCTAAATAGTACGATAATGGCAACAACATCCTCTACGGATACTAAAAAATACTGGCTTTTCTTCCTGATCGCCTTGGTGATCTTCTTGTTTATGCTCGTTTTTGTCAACGAGTGGTTCTGGGTAGCGATGCCTTTTATGCTCACCTACTTAGTTTTGGCCATGCGGGTGGTCTAGAGTCGTTTTTTCTTACTCCTTCCAGCCGTCGCGCTCAATTCTTTCATATTTTATACGCACTTCTTTCGCTAGCTCGGCTTGGTAGCCGAGCATTTTTTGGCGAAGTGTAGTGTCCTGCGCAGCGAGTATGCGGATGGCCAACAAGCCTGCGTTCTTGGCTGCGTTTAGAGCCACAGTAGCTACCGGGATGCCGTTGGGCATTTGCAAAATGGAGAGCACCGAATCCCAACCGTCAATGCTGTTACTACTTTTTATGGGCACGCCTACGACGGGCAGTGGTGAGAGGCTGGCTACCATTCCAGGCAAATGAGCAGCTCCGCCTGCACCAGCGATGATTACCTGCACCCCGCGTTCATGTGCTACTTTGGCGTATTCAAACAAGCGGTCAGGGGTGCGGTGAGCAGAAACAATGCTCACTTCTACTGGAACACCGAAGTCCTCCACCAACTGAGCGGCAGCCCGCATGATAGGCAGGTCGGAATCCGACCCCATGATGATACTAATCATAATAATATAGCTGTGAAGGCAGTGGTATGGGGAAGCACCCAGCCCACTGACTGTATTGTACTAGCGGCTAGCAGCTTCTTGCCGGATGGCTCTCTGTGCTAGGGCAATGGGATCGGCCGGTTGGTTTTGGCTCATGAGTAGCAAGCGGTTGGCGACCTGCTTACCACTATCGGCTCCCTCGGCAGCCCGCACGATGAGTTGGCTAACGTTGTCACGTGCCTGCAAAATAATTTGCCACAAGGCATCACTGACATACACCTGTTGCGTAACATTATGCTCGAACTCTTCGCGGATGGTCAGCAGCAAGCTAGCGGTATATTGCTGGGCACTGAGCTCGCCAGCTGGGCGGCGAAGCAGCATATTCTGAACGGCAATCCGTTCCAATAACAACGACAGCCGCTCATAGGCTTGTAGTTGTAGCGCATGGCGGCCGTTGTTATCTTGGCCGGCTAGCTTCTGCTGGGCGTAGGCCGATAGCTGATCTAAAGCAGCGTGTGCCTTGCCCGTGAGCCGATACAACAGATGTAGCAGGTAGGCAAACAAGCTAAGCAGCAGAAAAAAACCAAGTATTGTCAGTAGATCCATGCGGCAAAGCTACGGTTTTTATCAAAGATTTTAACTCTTTCAGCGGCAAAGAGAACCAAGCAGGCTGTCTTTATGTTTTATCCTGACTTAGGTTACATCCGCATTCAGGTGGCGGGTAAGTAACGCATCGTTAAAAGAAAAAACCGCTGACATGAGCGCTGATACCATACAAAATAATCCTCCAACCACTACCCAACCGATAAGCATTACGCCCTCGGCCATAGAGCAGTTGAAACGCATTCGCCAAGAAAAAAATGTTCCTGATGATTTGGGGCTTCGGGTGGGCGTGCGCGGCGGCGGCTGTTCGGGCTTCGAGTACCAGTTGGGCTTCGATCAAGCACAAGACGACGATCAGCTGTTTAATATCGAAGGAATCACGGTCCTGCTCAAGCCAGGGCACGCGCTGTATCTGCTAGGGATGGAAATTGATTGGGCCACTGGTTTGGACAACAGAGGTTTCACTTTCAACAACCCCAATGCCAGTTCTACCTGTGGCTGCGGTAGTAGCTTCTCGGCATAGGCCAATTTTTTCCTCACGTAGCTGGCCGGTGAAAACTCGCTAGCAAGAAAGGCCAAGCACAAGTTCCTTTTATGGATTTCACCGATCTCATCGGCAATGTAGCGGCCGTACTCACCACCGTTAGCTTCATTCCGCAAGCCATACAGACCATCCGCACCCGCAACACGGTGGGTATTTCTCTTCCCATGTACCTTATGTTGGTCACGGGCGTGATGCTCTGGTTCTGCTATGGCTGGATGATCGGAGCCATGCCCATTATTTTGGCGAATGCCGTCACTTTTTTCTTTTCTGCCATCATTTTGATCTATAAAATCCTAGAACCCGGCTACTTGGGGCGCAGGAAGAAGCAGTAGAAGTTATTTTCAGTTGGTTAGCGGAGTTTTTGTACCAATGCGTGGTGGATGCTATCAAGCGCATCATACCTCAAGAAGTTGATTATCTAAACAATTATCAGGATTTCAAACATTTCATAGATCGTTCTTTTGAAATGCCAAACGATTTAGTGGCCTTGTTGGTGCGCTTCCTAAAGCAAAATAACGGAAAGCTTTCCAAAAGAGCTAAATCAAAGGAATTTGTGGCTTCAACGGAGGAGGAAGTGGAAAATATCGAGCAGCAATACCATCTAATTTTGGGCTGATTGGCATCCAAGATATACGCTTGTTGACTTGAGATTGAATAGTGCCAAAAAGCAACTTTTCAATCAAACAATGTCGCCCAAAGACACTTCGGATGCCCAAATTTGGCAACACTAGCGGAATCGAGCTTGTTGTTACAAAAAAACAAATGAAAATCCAATTAGGCGCATCGGTCTTCTTGCTATTCTTTACTTTCGTAGTCGTGGGTTGTGCCCGCTATTCACCGGCCTCCACACTACCCGATCCGTCGGCTATCTACTTATCGCAGCAGCTGCTGGAAGTACAGAAAGCGGGGAATAGTGCTGACAAGATTGTGCAACAGCTAGCCGAGCTAAACCCCGAGGAACTCAAAGCCGAACTGAACAGCAAGGAAAAAAATCTAGCTTTTTGGGTAAATATCTATAATGGCATGGTGCAGCACCTTCTTAGCAGCCAGCCAGCGCTCTGGGAAAACAGAGGCAATTTTTTTAGCGGTGACCGCATCACGATTGCTGGCCACTTGATGGCGCTGGAAAATATCGAGCACGGCATCATCCGCGGTGGGGAGGCAAAGCTGGGCTTGGGGCTTGTTCCCAAGTTTTTCCAGAATAAATTCGAGCGAAGCTTCAAGATAAAAGGTGGCGATGCTCGCATACACTTTGCCCTCAATTGCGGTGCGATAGACTGCCCACCCGTAGAAATATATGCCCCAGCCATGGTCAACGAACGATTCGATCATCGCAGCCGCCAGTATCTGCAAAAGCATACCACCCTCAGTGAAGATGGGCGCACCGTAACAAGCACGCCGCTCTTCTCTTGGTTTCGGGGCGATTTTTCTTCTTACGGCGGCGTAATCGGCTTTTTGCGTCACTACGATATTATCCCCGCCGACGGAAAAAAGCCCAGCAAAAAATACAAAAATTACGATTGGACCTTGGCTACAAACGTCTACGCCGAAGATTGATGCTTACTTTGCCTTTTTTTTATTTTACGCAGGATGTAAACCATGTTTTTACAAATCATTATTCCTACCCTCCATGAAGCAGATAATTTGCGCCAGCTCTTGCCTTATTTGCTCGAAGAGCTGGGCGATAGGGGGCGTGTGCTTGTTTCCGATGGCGGCAGCACTGATGGAAGCGAGCAGCTATGCCAGGCACTTGGCGTCACATTCTTTTCGGCTCCTAAGCGTGGGCGCGGGCAGCAGATGAACGCAGCCGTAGCTGCCTACCCTGAAGCGGATGTTTATTATTTTGTACATGCCGATACCCGCCCGCCGCGAGGCTTTGTTGAAGACATCAGCGCAGCGGTGGCCGCAGGCTTTCTTATGGGCTGTTACCGGTTTCGCTTCGATGTGTCGCATCCCTTGCTGGCTATCAACGCTTTTTGTACGCGTTTCAAGGCGCTAGCCTGTCGGGGGGGAGATCAATCCTTGTTTGTGGCGCGCAGCACTTTCCAAGCCCTCGGAGGCTACCGAGAAGATATGCTGATAATGGAAGACTACGACATCATCGAACGAGCCAAGGAGCGGCAGTACCCCTTCCAGATTCTACCTAGAGAAATTGTGGTATCCGCCCGAAAGTACCGTCAAAATTCCTATCTGCAGGTACAGCTGGCCAACTGGCGGGTATTCCGGATGTATCGGAAAGGAGCCGCACAAGAGGTGCTCATCCGTACCTATTACACCATGCTAAAAATGTAGAAGCAAGGAAGAAAACGTTTGGGGTGGCACAGTCCAGCGATAGCATCGTTTGAGAAATAGTGTATATTTGCAAATAACAAAGCTGTTAAATCATGCCTATGCACTGGTACTACGACCGATTAAAAAAAATAAATTACCTCGCTTTTTTCTTGCTCTTGCTTCTGCTGAGTGGCTGCCGCGCCGCAGGCTGCGGCTGCCCGATGTATTAAGTTAGCAACAACTCCAACACCCGCTCCTCCACCAAAAAGGGTGCGCGATGAGCCAAGCCCAGCCGTTCGATGGCTTGGGCATAAGCCGCTTCTTTTTCCAAGGTAGCATCCGCTGCGGCCAACAAATAGCGAGAAGGAAGGAGGCCAATTAGCTCCGAGCCAAGGACGGCCGTACCCGCTGCCGCCGCCAGCCGCTGGCAGGCCTGGTAAACTGCCCATAAATTTACCCGCTCGGGATCTACTACATTGGTGCTTACCTGACAATGCCCATACTCTTCTATATACCAACCGATGGCTTTGAGGCCGGGGAAAAGACCAGGAATTCGGTTTTTTTTTTCGTTTTTTATTTGCCACTGCCCACTTTCGCGTAGGGTGGCAGCCAGCGTTCGGGCAATACCAATATCCTCGGTCGCCAAGTCAATATTCCAGGCAATGAGGAAGGGGCGAGCCCCAATGATGGCAGCGCCAAAGCGCGGATGGAAAGCGGCGGAGCCAAAATCAGGCTGCCACAGCGGCTGCCGCATTTTGTCGGGCAAACCTTCGTATTCGCCTTGGCGAACGGCCGCCAGATTCCGCCGATGCACAGCCGTAGCCGCCGCTTCGTAGAGGTACACAGGGATGCCCAGTTCCTCCCCCACACGCTGGCCCAATTGCCGCGCCAAATCGGCACAAAAAGCCAAATCACAGCCTCGGATAGGTACAAAGGGACAAACATCTACGGCCCCCATACGCGGGTGCGCACCCTGGTGATAACGCATATCAATGGTTTCCTGGGCTACACAAAACAAGCGGAAAGCCGCTTCCAAAACCGCTTCCGCCGGCCCGGCAAAAGTAAAGACGGTGCGATGTGCTCCCTTACCCACATCCTGATGAAGCAAACGAACGCCGGGTACATGGATAATAGCAGCAGACAAAGCGGAAAGAATAACCGCTTGCCGACCTTCGCTCACATTGGCCACACACTCTACAATAGCTGACATAATATATTTTTCTTGTTTTTTCGATCCACTGTGACCAAAGCTGAAAGCCTGCGTCTCAAATTTGTAATTGCCAGAAGGCAAGACTTTCAGACAATTAACAAAGATTAATACTTTAGGGGAAATTTGCTTTTGAAGCCGCTATTTTTAGCGGCTTTTTTTTTGCCCCTACCTCAGCCTGATCTGAGGGGGCTATGCACGAAAACCTTCCCCGTCTCCCCCCTTCGAACCTATCCAAAGCTGGGAGGGCATCGGCTGCGCCTGTGGGAAATATCCGAGAGTGTGTATCTTTGTACGCTTAAAGGCTCTGCTCTTTTCAAAAAACACGGCTCCTGCACGTATGTGCCCTTATATGGCGAGAGTCAGCGAGTGCGTATGTATTCGGATGCATATTTCCTTTTGTGCCCGCTCCTGCAGCTGTACAGAAGACTGGCACCAAGTGCAGGAGCAGTGCTTACATATTAAGAGCAATTTGATTTAAAAAAGCAATATGCCAGCGTATTTTCTTATTTTACTTAGTCTGCTACTACTGCTCACGGCCTGCCAAGGGGAAGACCCCCAAGACCAGAACGGTAGGGATAGCTCCACCACCACCGCTGCCCAACAAGCGAGCCAAGACCCCGGCATTGCCAGCATCAGTCAGCAAATACAAGCAGACCCTCAAAATGCCAACCTTTTCGCTAGCCGCGCCGAAATGTGGTATGATAAAAACAACTACGATAATGCCATCGTAGATCTTCGAATAGCCCTGGAGTTGGATAGCCTCAACATTGGCTATCACTATCTGCTTACGGATGTATATCTGGATTATTTCCAGTCGCAGTTAGCCCTCAAGACGATAGAAAGAGCCGTGAGCATTCAGCCTGAAAACATAGAAAGCCTGCTGCGGCTGGCGGAGGTGCGCATCATCCTCAAGCGCTACGACGATGCGCTGGAGGCCATCAATGAAGTCACGCGCCTGAAGCCCCGCGAAGCTGACGCTTACTTGCTGCTCGGTCAAATCTTTACCGAGCAAGGCGATACCACCCGCGCCATCAATGCCTTGCAGGAAGCCGTGGAAATCAACCCCGATATGATGGACGGCTGGATCACGCTGGGTCGGTTGCATGCGGCCATTGGTGGGGAACTAGCTAGCCGCTATTTCCAAACAGCCTATAATTTGGATTCTAACAGCATTTATGCTGTCCATGCCAGGGCTGATTTTTTACGTGACCAAGGCGATATTTCCGAGGCTATCCGGCTTTACAAGCGCACGGCTTCGATAGACAGACAGTATGTGGCAGGCCACTTCAACGCGGCTTTGCTCTACTTGGAAATGGATAGCATCGAACAGGCTTCCACTGAGTTGAATATTGTACTCAAAAACGACCCGCTGCACATACAAGGCTACTTCTTTCGAGGTTATACCTACGAAGTGAAAGGAGAAACTGAAGCAGCAAAAAAAGACTATGAGACGGCGCTGCGCTTTTCGCCCGACTACCAACTGGCGCTAGACGGTTTGGCTAGAGTGCAGTAGCGACCGAATCATGAAGCGATCGCAGCCCGTATGACCCGTGGCGCCCATTGCAGCGGGGATAGGCTCGAAGCCCGCCCGCCGGTAGAGTTTAGCAGCAGCTTCCATCCGGCTGACGGTTTCCAGATACATTTGGGTATAGCCATCTTGGGTAGCGCCCTGGATACATTGCTGTAGCAACGCCCAACCCTGCCCCAAGCCACGGACTTGCGGAAGGAAATACATTTTCTGGAGTTCGCAAATTTGTGGATGCTGTTCGCCGGCCAAGGGCGCATAGCCTCCACAGCCAAAAAGCTGTCCAGCAGCGTCCGCTAGCACAAAAAAGGCCCGCTGCGGTGCCTGAAAGGCTTCGAACATCGAATCCACCTCGGGGTCTTGGATAGAGAAACCTTCGCCTACACAACCAAACTCAGGCATGACGCGGCGGATGATGGCAGCCACTTGTGCATTATCGCGGGCTTCGATTGGGCGGATGGTGTAATTAGCGGCTGGCATTAGACTTTGAAGTAGCGGAAATCCATTCCGTTTTCTATTTTTTTTAAGCTCTCGAAGATAAGGCGGATAACACCTTCCACATCTTCCTTGTGTGCCATTTCCACAGTGGTGTGCATATAGCGCAGCGGCAAGCTAATGAGCGCCGAGGCCACGCCGCCATTGCTGTAGGCGAAAGCATCGGTATCTGTGCCGGTAGCGCGGCTGCTGGCCTCGCGCTGTATGGCTATCTCCTTTTCTTCGGCCACCTGTAAGATGAGGCCCAGCAGCTTATTGTGTACCGCAGGGGCGTAGGTGACGCTGGGGCCGCGGCCGCCTTTTACATCCCCTACCTTTTTCTTGTCTAGCATGGGCGTTTGGGTATCGTGGGTGACATCCGTCACGATAGCCACATTGGGGCGGATGGTTTGGGTAATCATCTCGGCGCCGCGCAGCCCAACTTCCTCCTGTACGGAATTGACGACATAGAGGGAGAAAGGCAGTTCCACTTTTTCTTCTTTCAACAGCCGAGCCACTTCTGCGATACAGAAGCCTCCCATACGGTTGTCGAGTGCCCGGCCAACGTAGTAGCGGTCGTTCATCACCTCTAGTTCGTCGGGGTAGGTGATGACCGAGCCTACATGGATGCCCATATCAAGAATTTCCTGTTTGTTTTCGGCACCTACATCGATGAAGATATTGTCTATCCGAGGAGTAAGCTTGGCATCTTCACCATGGCGGGTGTGGATGGCAGGCCAGCCAAAAACACCGCGCACGATACCTTTGTCTCCGTGGATATTTACCCGTTTGGAGGGCGCTATGAGGTGATCGCTACCGCCGTTGCGAATGACGTATATAAAGCCATCTTCGGTGATGTAGTTGACAAACCAGCTGATCTCGTCGGCATGGCCTTCTATTACTACTTTGTAGTCGTGGCCGGGGTTGATAATGCCGTAGGCCGTGCCGTAAGTATCGAGCTGCACCTCGTCCACATAGGGGCGGATATAGTCCAGCCAGAGCTGTTGGCCAGGCGATTCGAAGCCGGTGGGGCTAGCATTATTGAGGTAGCGGAATAAAAATTCTTCAGATGCTTTCGTTAGTACAGACATGAAATAGATTTTATTGGCCCCATTCGGCGGGGGCAGTGCGCCAAGCGTGTAAGGTTTCTAGCATAGCTGCTTCAATAGTCCCTTGTTCCAAAGCAAGCGCAAGCAGGGCAGAATAATTGCTGAGTGTCATTAAGGGAATATCTGCTTGGGCAAAAGCGCGAGCAGCGTGAGGAAATTCGTAAGAAAAGATAGCCAGTACACCGGCAATTTCCGCACCAGCAGCACGCAGTGCTTGGCAGGCTTGCAGTGCACTACCGCCTGTAGAAATCAGATCTTCCACCACTAAATAACGAGCGCCGGCTGTTAATTGGCCTTCGATCAGGTTTTGTCGGCCGTGGGTCTTGGCGCTGCTGCGTACATAGATGTAGGGTAGTGCTAGGCGATCGGCTAGCAGTGCTCCGTGGGCTATACCAGCAGTGGCTACGCCCGCTACGCCTTCCACATCTTCGAAAGCAGCCGAAGTGGAAACAAAGGCGGCGACTACTTGATCGCGAACGGTAGGATAGGACAACAATATCCGATTATCGCAATAAATAGGCGAGCGCCAACCACTGGCCCAGGTGAATGGGTTTTCGGGTTGTAACTTTACCGCCCCAATCGCCAATAAACTATTTGCGATTTGTTTATCAACAGACATTTATTAAAAAATTTTCGCAAATGTACAAAATCTATATTAACGATCGCCCTCTGCGGCTTATCTCTCTAGCAGACTTGCCCAAATTCTCTGGTTTACCCAGTACTGTTTTGGTTGCTCGCTACACGGGTAAGGCTAAAACATTGTTGCAGTACATCGATACTTTAGAGAAGGGCTCGCAAAGGGTATTGGAAATTTGTGTTTATGCCTCCGATCTGGAAGCACTCTGGCAAGACTTTATACAACATTACAAATGGGTGGCCGCCGCAGGTGGTTTGGTGGAGCTAAAGGGTACCCAACGCTACTTATTCATCTACCGAAGAGGCTACCTCGATCTACCTAAAGGGAAAATTGATTCGGGGGAGACGCCCCAGGTAGCGGCATTGCGGGAAGTGGAAGAAGAAACGGGCCTACAATCGCTTCGGTTGTTGCAAGAAGATCTTTTAGCCAAACAAATAGCCCACTATACTACCTACCATACCTACCGCGATGGCAAGGGGCGGCGCATCTTAAAACCCACCTTTTGGTACTATATGGAAAGCGAACAAGAAATGCTCGTGCCCCAGGCAGAAGAAGGCATTGAATGGGCGCGTTACCTCCGGGTGGAAGAAGCCTTGGTAGGTACTTATCCGCTCTATAACAGCCTGCAAGCCCTGGTTAAGAAAATAGAAACAACAAAATAATTCGCTTATGTACCGCTTCATCTTAGGCCTTGTGGTGGATGCCGTTTTGCTTTTTCTTGTTCACAAAGTGAGCAAGCCCAGTGATACCGTGGATAGCAATGGCAAATCCTTTGTGCTGTTTATGTTCTTAATGATTGCCACTGGTGTTCTGCTGGTTCCCAGCCTGGTCCAATATGGCATTCAGGAGCCTCTTTTCTTCGCTTCCTTGTTGATTATACCGCTCTATTGGCTAGCGTTTAACTGGAAAAGATTCCAAGAAGCGGAGTGGTTGTCTGATATTATACCAACGCCCAGCAAAACCATTGGTGGGCTTTTGTTTAGTATCGCTTTTTTGTGGATATGGGTAATGGAGGGTTTCTTTCCCTATTTGCATGAGAATGGCGGCCCTCTTCTCACCATTTTTTTGATGGGGCTTGGCGGCTATTTTAGGGTTGTCCTCAGGCCAGTACCTCAAAGAGCCCGCTGGCCCTTGCTGGGGGGCGTATTTGCGGTTTCAGTATTTTTCTATGTGCTCAACCTAGCACGAGCTTGGGGCTAGGCGGTGCCGCGGGTTCTGTGCGCAGGGATTTTTATTTTTGAATGGCTTTAATTTCTCCCTATCTTTGTAACAAGTTCTAGGCGCATGGGATAAAGGGCTAGAATTCTAGTTGTAGAATTTTCCCCTTATCGAGTCATGCTTCGTCTTGGCTTTTCATATTGCTAACCTCCTCCCACAATGAACCCACGTAGATTTACTTTTCTGGCTATAGCCCTACTGTTGTTCATTATTTGGCTGCTGTTGGGTTCAACTACTTGCAGGCCGCCGGCCAATTCTTGTGTAGATGACGTGGTCACCTTGGAATACGGCAGTTATTGCAAACCGCTCAAAACGACTGCTCGCCAGCTAGAAAAGGCCAGTGATCTAGGCAGCCAGCTCCCTGATTTTTGTGATCACGCAGGTGGGAAAAGCCGAGTTTTTAAGGTGGCGGCTCCAGAGGCGGAAGTGCTTTATATGCACCTGTATCTTAATTTTCCGGGCAAAGTAACGGTATCCTTCATTGGTACACACTGCGATGGCGAATATCAATTGTTAAACGATTGTACTACAGCTACTACCACTGCCGTGGTGGGTGCTTTTTCTGTGAACACGGCGGGTTTTTCAACGGTCTATATTCGTTTAACTTACAGCGGCACGGGGGGCTATATCCCTGGCGATCGGCCTACAGACGAGCTCATGCTGGCTGTATTTGAGGCCGCGCCCGATGATTTTGAAATTATTGGGCGCAAAGGAGAGCCTACGCTCTTTAGAGGCTGTGGAAACGAAACCAATCGGATCATCCTTACACCGGGCAGTGGAGATATCAGTCCTCTGGAAGTGGCGCAGGCTAGTGGATTACCCTACCAAACTTGCGCATGCTCGGATGGTTCGCTGGTGACTATTAGTGCACCGGCAGGGGTTGATATCAACGAAGTGAAGCCGAAGATCAAGGAGAAAGATTCTAAAGTTGATACGGTTAATATGACTATAGACCGGCTTTTTTCTAGTCCTCGAATAGGGCTGATCGATAGCTTGAAAAGCGAAAATGAATACGGCACCATCGCCAGCAACCCTTGTTTGCAATTAAGGCTGCCCTTTGTGGAAGGTAGCCGCCCTAGCGTTAAAGTTGCTATCGTTGACAGTGGTGTTGATGCTGCCACGCATGCGGCCATATTCAATCCACTGAAAAGCAACGGCAACCAGATTAGCTGTATTTCCAGTAGTAACTTAGGGGCCGATTTGCTGCGAGGCGATGATACACCAGAAGACGAAATTGGCCATGGCACGGCTGTAGCGGGTGTGATAATGAGTGGTTTTAAGAGCGCCGCTAATTTAGAGCTTATGCATAACAAATTTTTTGGACCAGATGGCGGAACCTTATTTGATGCCATTTGTGCCAGCTATGCAGGCATAAACGCAGGGAGTCATTTGCTTCATTTTAGCTGGGGCTTTGAAAGCGACGAGACCCCCGAGGCACTGATAGCACTATTGGAATATGCTAAAAAGAAAGATGTGATAGTGGTAGTTAGTACGGGCAATGACTCCCTGAATCTAGATGGTGGCACTATTCGCTACTGGCCTGCATTGGCGGCTTCACAATTTGAGAATATGATAGCAGTGAGTGCCTACGAAGGAGGGCTGCAAAGTATGCCTATAACGCTGTCCGATTGGTCTAACTTTGGGACAACGAGCAACGCGGTAGCCGCTTTCTACACTGCGCAAAGCCTGCAAATGGGCAATACAGATCGGGCATATGCCTTTGGTACTTCCATTGCCGCACCAATGGTATCCCGCCAGCTAGCTCAACTGCGCGGCAATCAACCAGGCGATAAAGCCAGTGATATTATCAATCAATTCTTATCTAATCATACCAAGACGGACACTGGTCTAAACAGCTTGGTAAATAATGAAAAGTTTCTTCCGTTACCTAATCCAGCGAGCGGATGTAATACGCCTTAATTTGTGTACGTTCATCTACTGAATAGGCAACTTTCTTCCCAAAGTATCGCGCTTATTTCAGGTATCTATACCTCATATTGCTAACTCAACACATCATGAATTTTAAAACATCCCTCCATTTTCTATATCTATTCCTGCTTGGTGCTGTCCTCTTCTGGATGGGTTGCGACCCCGAAGACGATACGGTAAGCAACTGCAACGACAATGTTCCCGAGCTAAGCTATGGCGACTACTGTGCGCCCAACCTCCAGGAACTACGAGCGCTAGACCAAGCCGATAACAGCAATGCAGAAATCCCTGATTTTTGTGCCACCGACTACCAGCGTAGCCGAACCGCCAAAGTGGCCGTGCCGAGCGGAGGAACGGTTTACCTTCACCTCTATTTTAACTTCCCAGGTAAAGTCTTTACGGAATTGATTGGTGCCGACTGCGAGGGTAACTTCGAGCTCCTCAATGGCTGCCAAGAAGTCTCCGAAGCCGTAGTAAAAATCTTGGAAGTGGATGCCAGCGGATTTAACACGCTCTACGTGCGGATGCGTTATGAAGGCACGAGTGAATACAGCCCCGGACAGCGCGAGATCGATCGGCTTACGATAGCTGCTTTCGATAGTCCGCCTACTTTCGAGCCAATCAATGCCCAATCGGGCGGCACTACCTACCGAGGCTGCGGGAACTACACCAACCGGCTTATCTTATCGCCCGGTGAGGGAAGTGCCAGCCCCCTACAAACGGCGATCAACTCCGGTTTGCCCTACGTTGCTTGCGATTGCTCAGATGGGCAGCTCGTAACCATTTCCGCCCCCGTTGGTGTGGATATCAACGCTGGCGTCCGCCCCAAAATCAAGGAAAAAGACGCAGCAGTCGATACCGTAAGAACCAGCATCGACTTCCTTATTCCCATCCCGCCACTAGGCTTTCAAGACCAGCCAGACCCCCGCGAGCTCACTGAAATCAGGGAAAATGAATGCCTTGATTTTAACCCTACTCAGTTAGGCCAAGGCGGCAAGGAGGGCATCAAGGTAACGATCGTAGATAGCGGCGTGGACTTCAACACCCACGGCGGCATCTTTTCGGACTATAACCTGCCAGGCGGTACGGCTTTTTGTCTGCCAAGCGGAGCGTATGGTGCCGACCTAATCAATGCCGACGAGCAGCCAGACGATGAAATAGGCCATGGCACATCCGTAGCGAGTACCCTGCTGAGTGGCTATAGGAGTGAGTCGCCTCTTAATCTGATCCACAATAAGTTCTTTGGCCCCGATGGCGGTACCCTTTTTGATGCCCTTTGTGCGAGCTATGCTGGTTTAAGCATAGGCACTGATCTCCTCAATCTCAGTTGGGGTTTCGAAAGCACGGAAGAACCCGCCGCGCTTGTCAGCTTGCTCAATCAGGCACAAAGCCAAGATGTGATTATCGTTTGCAGCGCAGGCAACAATGGCCAAAATCTGGAAGGGGGCTTCCAATACTGGCCAGCCATAGCGGGAGGGATATACGACAATGTCATTACCGTGGCTTCTTTCGATGGCGGCATCATCAGCCCGCCCCAACCTACCTACTGGACCAACTTCGGCGATACCAGCCCGCGCGTCGCGGCTTTCTATACCGCCAATACACTGAGCTTGGGCAGTTTATCTTTGGGCTACCCCATCGGGACTTCCATCTCAGCGCCCATCGTGAGCCGCAAGCTCGCCGAAATTAAAGGCAATAGCCCTTCCAGCAATGCCGTAGAGGTAATACAAACCTTCCTACTAGATTACACACCCGCCGATGCTAACTTCAATGGGATCAGCAGAGACGCCAAATACCTCCCCGTTCCTTCTCCAGATAATAATTGCCAGTAAGCCTAGGCAAAGCGCTGAGAGAAAATATTATACGCTCAAAAATCACCCTGCTGCCGCCTCAGCCTTCCGGCTGGGGCGGTGGTTTTTGCGCAAAATACTGGCGAATGTTAAAGTTTTAAAATTTAACATTGCCTTAATGTTAATTTCGCAAAACAGACTCAGTTTTGAGATATAAAATATCGCCTTTGCAATCCATTGTTCATACGTCCCAAAACTAAGTAACCAGACAAAAATGTATTAACATTTGTATATTTG
>DAITME010000047.1:0-34838 GCA_036835305.1 Lewinella sp. | reverse complement strand
ATAAGCTGCCAGCAAAAAGCGGGCTTTAAAGTGGTCTTCTCCTTTGGTTTCGGCCACGGCTTGTTGTATGGCGGCTTTATCCAATCCGATGGCGGGATTTCGCCAGCTATCTAAGGTATAATGTTGCAGCAGCTGCTGGGTGCGCTGACTGTAGGGAGACTGCGCCGAGAGGGCGGACAGAGGCAAGAGAAAAAGCAATAGCAAGCGGAAGGTCATGGTGGCTCAGGTTGGTGATAAGGTAAATTACTGCTCTTGTTCGGCTAGTCAGACAGCCTACAAGCCTGACAAATATAAGCAATTTTCAATAAGCAGCTTGCCAAAACAAAAACACCCCACCTCGATTACTCGAGGTGGGGCGTTGGTTGCATTCGGCGTTCATTCAGCCAATAAACTTAAAAGACTATTCCTCTTCATTGGAGGAAGTGGCGTCATCAGCACTGAGCTGCTCGCGCAGTTGCTCGAATGCAGACAAGTCACCTAAGGTAGATTGCTTGACATTCGACTGCGTTTTGCTAATGGCTTGGCGCGTTTCGCGCTGCTCCTCTTGGCGCTCTTTCACCACGCTGTCCTTCGCCTCGCGGCGTACATCGTTGACGTAGCGACTGTGGCTCACCATCAAACGCTTATCCTCCCGATTGAACTCTATGACTTTCACCGTGAGTGTTTCGTCGACGTCGGCCATCGTGCCATCCTCTTTCTTCATCAGCTTGATGGGGGCGTAAGCCTCCAAGCCGTAAGGCATTTGCACGATCATACCCCGATCATCCTTCCGGATAACAGTAGCCTCGTGGTAAGAACCTTCTGGGAACACTGTCTCGAAAGAATCCCAAGGATTCTCCTCTGTCTGCTTGTGGCCCAAAGACATCTTCCGATTTTCTGTATCTACTTCCAACACCATCACATCGATGGGCTGCCCCACCTTCGTGAACTCTGCTGGGTGGCTGTAGCGCTTAGTCCAAGACAGATCGCTGATATGGATCATGCCACCGATACCATCGTTAAGCTCTACGAACACCCCATAAGGCGTTAAATTCTTTACTACACCGCTGTGGCGAGATCCGATGGGAAATAGCGCTGTGATATTGTCCCAAGGATCTTGAGTCATTTGCTTGATGGAAAGCGACATCTTGCGGTCTGCCCGGTCAATCGTCACCACTTTAGCTTCGTACTCAGCACCCAAGGTAAAGTATTCACGAGCATTCACTGGCTGATTGCTCCAGCTTACTTCACTCACGTGAATCAGCCCTTCTACGCCTGGCTCTATTTCTAGGAAAGCACCGTAGTCCTCGATGTTGACGATTTTGCCTTTTACTGTGGAGTTCTCGATAATGTTTTCAACCGACTGATCCCAAGGATGGGCTTGCAGTTGTTTCAATCCGAGGCTGATGCGTTTTTTGTTCTCATCGAAATCGAGAACGGCCACATTAACTTTTTGGTTGATCTCCAATACTTCACTTGGGTGGTTGATCCGACCCCAGCTAATATCCGTGATATACAGGAGGCCATCTACGCCACCAAGATCGAGGAAGGCACCGAAGTCGGTAAGGTTTTTCACCACACCCTCCAGTACTTGGCCACGCTCTAGGCTAGCGATAATGGCTTCGCGTTGTTCTGCCAGATCACTTTCGATGAGTGCTTTGTGAGAGACCACTGCGTTCTTGATGGTTTCGTTGATTTTCACCACCTTGAACTCCATCTTCTTACCAACGTAGCTATCGTAATCAACGATGGGCTTGATGTCGATCTGAGAACCAGGTAAGAAGGTCTCGAGGCCACCGCAATCGGCAATAAGACCGCCTTTAGTTTTGCTGATGATGCGGCCAGTAATAACCGTACCATTGGCGTAGGAATCGCGAATCTGATCCCATGCCCGTAGTAACTTAGCTTTGCGACGGCTTAGGACTAACTGCCCGCGATCGTCTTCCTGCTGTTCTACATACACATCCACCATATCGCCTACGGCTAGCTCTGGTGTATCGCGGAACTCGGAAAGGGCAAGAATACCGTCTGATTTGAAGTTGAGGTCTAGCACCACATCCCCATCTATGATTTGCGATACTTTGGCGGTGATGATGGAAGACTCCTCGATGTTGGTCATAGCCTCTTCGTAGGCCTGAACCATTTCTTTCTTCTCGGCTTTGGTGTGGAGACTGCGAGATCTGTTGCTGAGGGTCCAGTCGAAGTCGTCGTGAGCCGCGCCGGTAGCGCCACTATTGTCGTCTTCTTCGATCTCCGTATCTTCCTCGCGGTCGATTTCTTCGTCCTCGCCAGTGGCCACATTTTTGACTAGAATCTTGGGGGCAACTACCACCTCCTCTTCGTCTTCCACCACTTCCTCTGTAGTTTCCAGAGCTACAGCATCTACAACCACGTTTGCGGCAGCTTCCACTGTTTCTTTTACCTCCTCCACAACAGATTCGGTTACCTCTACGGCTTTTTCGGCTACTGCCTCTGCGGCTTCTTCCACGATTTCTGCTACTTCTTCAGCAGTTTCGGTGGCTTCGGCTGTGATAGGCGCTTGGGGGGTGGTTTCGCTTGTTGGAGTTTCCTCTGTGTTGTCAGCGATGGGATTTTTTTCTTCTTCTGAAAGCATTAGCAATGCTGTGTATTACCGTCGCTAGCTAAAATGGTAGAAAGCGACCGTTTTAAATATTTGAAAATCAACCACTTCGGGGGTGGCCTTCCCCACTATATGTGAAGGATTTCACTTTAGCGGTGCAAAGGTACAATTATTTTGGCAAACAAACAAGCATTCGCCCAGGGTATTGACAATAAAAAAAGCAGCCTGTAAAGGACATAACTCTCGCAACTTTCACCGACCTTTGCAGAATGTATGTATTACTCACAAGGTTTGTCTTGACATCAAGTATGTCTATCTGTATGCTCTTTATCGCGATAAGGGCGCAGCCCTTGAGCATTGCTTTGCAACCGAAACAGATCAACAAACAAATTAATGTCAACAAATTAGATATTGATTTCGAGGAAATCAGCATTATCAGCGTTACCAATACGGGGCAAAGAAGCGTCAGGTTAGCTTTTGATCCTCATTTTCAGTCAGAGCCCGGAGGCTGGACCGTCGTTTTCCGTCCGAAGCCGAAAGGCAGCGGCACCTACCCCTACAGTCCCGCTGCGCTCAGAGCTTCTGTGAGCGAGGCCGTTCAGCTAGCTGCTGGTGAGACGAGCGACTTCTATCTCATTTTCCAGCCCAATGCCTTGGTGGGAGAAGGGCGCCTCGCGATACCTTTTTATGAAGAAAGCCGACCCAGCGAAACATTGGCAACAGCAAGGGTCACCTACAAAGTAAGCCACGACGAAAAAGCGCCCACCAACTCAGCAGCATCTAAGCCAAAGACACTAAGAATATATCCCAATCCAGCTATCGACAATTTCTTTGTAGAATCCCCTGCCAACACAAAAGTAGGTAAAGTGGAGGTCTTTAACACGCTCGGCCGTAGGTTGAAAACCTTTTCTCAGCCACCCAACGACCGGGAAGGCTACGACATTGAAGACCTTCCAGAAGGCATCTATTTGATTAGCATATACGATGCGGCCGGGAAAAAGCTATCTACTTTCCGCTTACTACACCGGCGATTCGGCGCATAAGCACAGCAACACTTCAGGCAGCTCCATCGTTATAAAATCGTGCTATTTAGATTATTATCCTTACACTTCTTTGCTTTGGTGCTACCGCTAACGCTGCCCTTCGCTCAGGACGCTTTCCTACCCACATTGGAAATCGAAAGCATGGCCGTGGATCAACTAGGACAGCTCTACCTGTTGGAAACTACAGGAAAACTGGGAGTATATAACTCCCTAACGGTAGGCACAGCCTTTACCTTCGAGGACACCCGGATGGGGCTGCCTACCACGATGGATGTGAGCAATCCATTGGGTCCCCTGCTGTACTATGCCGATTACCAGACTGTTTTGCTGCTAGACCGAACGCTCCACATCCGGGGCCAACTTGATCTGCGGGGGCAGGAACAGATACACCAACCGCTGTGTTTTGCCCGAAGCTTCGACGATCAGATGTGGGTGTATGATGCTTGGGACTACCGTCTCAAACTCATCGACCAGGAAGCTCGACTCAGGCGCGAGAGCCTCGATCTTCGGCTGCGCCTAGGAGAAGAAAATAGCCCACAACAGATCAGAGTCGTTGGTGATTTAATCTTTCTCTTATTCTCCAACGGCCGCTTAGCTACTTTCAACTTCATGGCTCACTTCCTTGGCTGGGAAAAGATCGAAGAAGCAGACCACTACCAATGGAGCCAAGCGGGGCTTATTGCCTGGAACGAAGCAGCGGCCTGGCGTTGGGACGGCCAAAACAGCTCTCCTATCCAGCTCCCAAGCAGCGCCCGAGCGGCACAACAGCTACTTCCATGGAAGGATGGCTGGCTCTCATTGAAAAATAATAAGCTCTTTTTCTATCCAGCTGAATAATTTTTTTGTAATAAATTTTAAAATTATTTTTTTAAAAACAAATTGTTTTTTATTTTTGCCCTTGCTTGTCCCTCCCAAGTGACTTGCCCGCTCGCGTCCAACCTTAAATCCTGTTTGTAAAACGCTGCTCGGCAGCGTGCTACAACTGTTTACTGACGTTAAAAGGTTGCAAAAATGAATATTACACTTACACAACTACTGGCACTAGCCTTGCGGCACTGGCCCAGAGTTTTACTCTTGTTGGTCTTCTTGTTTTTATTCCACAAGAAGCAGATAGACATCAGCCTGCAAATTGGTCAAGCAGATCTACCTGCTGCTGGCCTGCAGGAAGAAACTACCCGGCGTATTCAGCCTAGCAGCAACGACGCGCCCCCCTCGGCGAAGCGCGCCTGGGCGGAAAAACTCAATGTTTTTGGTTCCTCTACTACTGAACTACCGCTTTACGAGTCCCTGAGGAAGTTACCAGAAGAGGAGGTAGCTGCTTTCCTAGAGCGCTTTGGTCAGCTGGCTAAAGAGGAGCAGCAGAAATATGGTATCCCAGCCAGTATTATCTTGGCTAACGCCTTGCTGCACAGCCAAGCAGGGAATAGCCGGATTGCCCGGGAGGCAAGCAATTATTTCGCGCTGTCGGTCACCCCCGATTGGATGGGCGAAGACCTAGCAATAGCGGGAAAGTCCTACCGAAAGTACCAGAATGCCTGGACTAGTTTCAGAGACCACAGCCTATTCCTGAGCACAGGAAATTATGCGACGCTCCCGAAGCTAGGCAAAACAGATTACCAGCGCTGGGCAGCCGCCATGGAAAAACAAGGCTTTGGTGGCGAACAGGCTCTTGCCAAACAGCTCATGCTGGTCATAGATGATTGGCAATTGTTCCGGCTGGACTAGATAAATTTATATCTGAAACGATTCTCTGTAATTAGCTGTCTAGGATCGCTTGTTTCTGCTGCCCTGCCAGCGCAAGGCGAGTAGTGCCAACAACAAAATAACAATAATGCCAAATAAGTAGCTACTGCCATCCAGAATACTTTCTTCCATGGTTTTCGGTTTATGTACCCAACGAAGATAGGGCTTTTGCTATAAAATATGGCTCCCTTTCTGAAACTTTGCTCCTGCGTAAGCAACAAACCAATAAAATTGGACGAATGCGCAAAATTCCTCCGCTTTTTTTAGTCCATTTGGAATCTAATTTGTTGGATACTCGTATTATTGGTTGCTAGCCTTGCATGGATTGAAAAGATGGGCACAAATGTAGATCCATTCGGACATTCATACGCGCACGACAGTACATATTCGCTGGCTATCCGCCCCTACGGGCACTAGGTGCAGGAGCCGTGCCTAACAATAAGAGCAATGAAAGCCAAGCGCCGCTCAAGCATTCAGCAGCCCATGTAGAGACTGCCTGCATCAGGTAGCCAGAACTAACAAAAAAACGATGGTAGAAACCGCACAAATAGGCATGGAGGACGTCATTGAAATTGTAGGAGCCAAAGAGCACAACCTACAAGAAATTGACGTGCGCCTCCCGCGCAATCAACTAGTAGTCATTACGGGGCTAAGTGGTAGCGGCAAATCTAGCCTTGCTTTCGACACCCTCTACGCCGAGGGGCAGCGACGTTACATGGAGACCTTCAGTAGCTATGCACGGCAGTTCATGGGCACCATGGAGAGGCCCGACGTAGAGCACATTGCTGGTTTAAGCCCCGTCATCAGCATCGAGCAGAAGACCACCAATCGCAGTCCGCGCTCTACGGTAGGAACGGTTACCGAAATTTATGACTTTCTGCGCCTGCTCTATGCCCGTGCAGGGACCGCCTACAGCTACGTAAGCGGTAGGCCCATGCTGCGCTACAACGAAGAGCAGATGAAAAGCGAAATTGCCCAGCAATTCCAAGGCCAAAAAATCAGTGTTTTAGCACCCTTGGTCAGAGGCCGAAAAGGGCATTATCGGGAGCTTTTTGAGCAAATGCTAAAACAGGGCTTCACGAAGATGCGTGTAGATGGCGAAATTATAGATATTGTGCCCAAGATGCAGCTAGACCGCTACAAAGTACACGACATAGAACTGGTAGTAGATCGTATAAAAATGGAGGCCGATCGCCAGGCTCGCCTGGATCAAAGCCTTCAAATAGCCCTCAAAATGGGCGACGGCTTGGTTTTCATTGCAAAGCACGACGACAACAGCGTCCAGGCCTTCTCCAAAAACCTGATGGATCCCGAAAACGGCATATCCTACGAGGAACCCTCGCCGAATACCTTTTCGTTTAATTCGCCTTATGGCTGCTGCCCTAATTGCAAGGGGCTGGGCGAAGTGAACCGCCCTGACCTAGAGAAAGTCATCCCGGATGTTGATAAAAGCATCGCGGCAGGCGGCATTGCTCCTCTAGGCGAACTCAGAGAGAACACCACCTTCAAGCAGCTCAAAGCCATTGCTAAGCGCTTTAAATTCAAACTTAGCGACCCCATCAGCAAGGTACCCAAAGAAGCCCTAGAATTGATTTTATACGGCGGCGAAGCAAAAAACAAAAAAGCCAACTACGACAACGTCACGCACGATTTGGTGTGGGATGTGGCCGCGCAAGGCTTGATGAATATGCTGGGGCGCTGGTATTCCGAAAGCAGCAGCGAAAGAACCCGGCAGTGGGTCGAGGAATACATGACCATAGACCAATGCCCCGTTTGCGAGGGAAGTAGGCTAAAAAAGGAATCGCTGCATTTCAAGATAAAAGACAAGGACATCAGTGAGCTAGCCAAGATGGACTTGGAGGAGCTCGGGCAGTGGTTGGCTACAGCCGAAGAAGGCATGGAAGCGCGTACTGCCCTGATTGCCAAAGACATCCTAAAGGAAATACGCTTCCGCCTTCACTTTCTACTACACGTTGGTTTAGGCTACCTCAGCCTCGATAGACCAGGGCGAACACTTTCTGGTGGCGAAGCCCAGCGTATCCGGCTGGCAACTCAAATTGGTTCCCAGCTCACAGGCATTACCTACATCCTCGACGAGCCCAGCATCGGCCTACACCAGCGCGACAACCAGCGCTTGATTGAGGCCCTGCGGCAGCTTACCGATATCGGCAATACCGTTATTGTGGTGGAACACGACAAAGACATTATGCTCGCCAGTGATTATCTTGTGGATCTAGGGCCGGGCGCTGGCCGCCTTGGGGGAAGGGTGGTGGCTGCTGGCCATCCCCGAGATTTCGTCCACGCCCCAGGTATCACGGCAGACTACCTCAGCGGTCGGAAAAAAATTGCAGTGCCCGAAAAAAGGCGCAAGGGTAATGGAAAATTTCTAGAACTGAAGGGAGCCATCGGCAACAACCTCCAAAAAGTGGATATAAAAATCCCATTGGGAACCCTTACCCTTGTTAGCGGTGTATCTGGTAGTGGCAAATCTACCCTTATTAATGAAACCCTCTACCCTATCCTACGGCAGCATTTCTACAGCAGCTTGAAGAAACCACTAGCTTACAGCAGCATCAAAGGCTTGGAACATTTGGATAAGGTGATTGAGATAGATCAATCGCCCATCGGCCGCACTCCCCGATCTAACCCTGCCACCTACACGGGTGTTTTTACAGATATTCGCAAACTCTTTAGTGATTTGCCCGAAGCTAAAATTAGAGGTTACAAGACAGGCCGGTTTAGCTTCAACGTAGCGGGTGGTCGCTGCGAGACTTGCAAGGGAAGCGGGCAGCGCGTGATAGAAATGAATTTCCTCCCCGATGTGTATGTGGAGTGCGAAGGCTGCAATGGGCAGCGCTACAACCGCGAGACCCTAGAGATTCTATACAAGGGCAAAAGCATCAACGATGTGCTGAACATGCCCGTAAAAGAAGCCGCTGAATTCTTCAAGCCCATCCCCAAAATCTATCGGCGGCTAAAAACGCTCAACGAAGTGGGATTGGGTTACATCACCTTGGGGCAGCAGGCCACTACCCTTAGCGGCGGCGAAGCCCAGCGCGTGAAGCTAGCGGAAGAACTCAGTAAGCGCGATACGGGCAACACCATCTACATCTTAGACGAACCCACTACGGGCTTGCACTTCGAGGATATTCAATACTTGCTAAAAGTACTGCAACAATTAGTGGACAAAGGCAATACCGTGGTGGTAATAGAACACACAATGGACGTTATAAAGGTGGCAGACTTCATTATTGATGTAGGTCCTGAAGGCGGCAAAGGGGGCGGCACTGTTGTCGCAAAAGGCACACCCGAGCAGTTAGCAAAATCTAGCAACAGCATCACAGGCCGCTTCTTGAAGGAGGAGCTAGCCTAGTTCTCGAATATGGCCCAGAGTGGTGTTCGCCGGCCTCGTCGGCACTCCACCCGCTGTAAAGGTGGTAGCTCAAATTGTACCCGATCCACGAGATCAAAATCCAAGTCGTTGACGCTGCAAGAAATAGGATCGAGATAACGGATGTTGCCGCCGCTTCGCTCTGTGAGGCATGCGTACTCCGCAAAGGCTCCTGCGTTGCTGACGCCCCGATCTAAAAAGGTGAGGATATTAAGCGTTATATCCTGCTTAACGAGGCTGGCTGCCCAATCGCAAATATCCAATCTGTTGAGGGAGCAGACGTTCTCCCCGTCGCTAACAAAAAATATACCTCGGTTGCTGCTGCTATCCTGAAACAAAGCAGGCGTCTTCACCAAGGTAGTCAGCAGGGGCGTGGTGCCATTAGGATTGATGTATTGAATCTCCCAGCGCAATTGCTGACGGCTCAGGCTGTCGGTAGCGACCCACCACTTGGGTTTTTCCTCGCAATTGCCGCCAATAGTAGCCAGGCCTGCCTTGGTGTTTTCAGGCAATCCATCCACCAGGTAGAGTGCTACCTCGCGCATAATTGTGAAGCGGTCCGTGGCCGTGCAGGCAATTTTTTCCATCACCATGGAGCCGCTGATATCCAGGAGGAAAAGAACCTCATCGTATTCTCCAAAAGCTAATAATTCTTCCGCGTGATCGGGTAGATGTGGGTAGGAAACTCTATCCAAAAGTGGGCGATCAGGTCGTTTCTCCTCCAAGGATGGGGGGCTGAACAGGACTGGCCATCGACCCAAGGTATCTGAAAGTAGCTGAAGGGAATTTCGGCTATCTACCCTGGAGCTATCCAAGGAACAAGCCTGTTCGAGGAAAGGATAAGCTCGCTCTAGGTCTTGCCAGTCGATATGAATGTGGGGTTCTAGGCCTGCATGCCTCGTGGTAGCTTCTTGTGTGAGGACCTCCAGATAGCCCGCAAGGTGATACATGCCTGCCAGGCGGCTATATTGAGTGCTATCTATATTTTTTTGACCTTGGATAACCTGGCGGATAAGTCTTTTGGCTTGTCCATATTCTTTGGCGCGGCTGGCTACTATAGCTTGCGCATACTGCCATAGGAGGTGCTGTTGGGGGTAATTCCGCTGCGTAGGATTTATATGCCTACCAACACTTTCCAACACCAATAAGCCTTTCTTGGCATCTCCACTTTCCCCTAGGCAGAGTGCATAAGCCAAACCAAAGGTGGGCTGATTAGGAAGGGAGGTGTGAGCCTGCCGGAAATGAGACAATGCTTTAGGCAAAACTCCTTCCGTGAAGTAGTAATTGCCTAGGTAATAATTGCGGTAAGCTGACTTGGTGCCGCCACCGGTACTGCTGCTCAGCGACAGACAAGAGAGCGCTGCCAAAAAAAAGAACAAGCGCCATAAAGAAGCACCCATACAGGGAAACACTAAAAAATCAATTAAATCTTTACTACCTCCGCTTGAATGGTGTAATCTGTCATGATCCTATTGATAAAAGCCATGTTGCCACGAGGAACAGCAATGTAGAGCTTACCATTCTTGAATCCTGCCAGGTCGGCCAACAAGCGCCATTTGGTGACTAGTTCGCGCGTTTGGTCGCCCTCTGTTTTCAGTCCCAACTCGAAGTAGCTTTTCCGGCCATTGACCGTGCCGGTGATATCTGGGATAAAGAACTTATCTGGGTTGTTGCGGTCTCTGATCTTGGAGGGAGTATCGTAGCCTTCGAGGTTGGCTTGGATTTCATCGAAGCCTTTTCGGGCTACTACTTTATCCATCATATCCTGAATCATGTCAGCAGTCTTTTCCTGCGAGTCGGTAAGATGACCAATTTCCATTTTGTACACTATTTAAACGATCAGAAACGAGGAGTAGAAACCCAAAGAACGATTCCTGTTTCCTCGCGCGGCAATTTCCCAAATCAATTGATTTGGAGGGAGGACGAGATCGCAAACACTGCTATCTGCGACTACGTTCGCCTAGGGCTTTTCAACAAGCACCATACCTTAAGTAAACGTTACTAAATGCTGCTAAGTTGTGGAGGGACCGCTTGGCCTCAAACTAAACAGGCGCTTATGCAGGAAGTTCCTGCATAAGCGCCTGTTGTAAGGAGGTAACTTAAAGGCCTCTAGTGTTTGAGTAGCGTTCCAGCATACTGTTTGTCTGCCAGGCGCACTTGGTAGCTGTACATACCCGCTGACAGCTGGGCGGTGGGGATGCGCCAGCTAGTAGATACGCTGGCCGCTTGGAGGCTCCGTTCATCGTGTAATACCAGTCGCCCTTGGGCATCGTACAAAGAGAGCAAAGCTTGTGTTGGCTTTTCTACGGCGGGCAGTTCCAGTAGAAGCACATCAGAGAACGGATTGGGGTAGGCGCTTAGATCATTGCTCTGTAGGCTGACATGGCTCCCGCGCGAGCCATCTACACCGAGTACTGGCGCTGACCAATCGAAGGCCAGCCCCCTGTTTTCTCCCTGTTCATTAATGGCTATTGCGGGCATTTCCTGAATATTAATTTGCAATAATTCGGAAGCCAAGGCTGTCGATTCACTGCGGATAGTCAGGAGGAAATCTGATTTCTGCTGCCCGGCTGGCTCACCGCAAAAGCGGAGGGTGCCACGCGGATCTAGATGGAAGAAGTGGGCATCCAGTCCCTGTTCTTGTACGGCCAGTAGCTTCGCGCGCTTGGCCTTGATAGCGAACTGATAGCCCTGAATAACTTCTGAACTGGAGAGCGAAAGCAGCAACTGCTTTGTTTCACCCGCTTCTAGCAACACATCTTCCCCCTGAATAAGGAGTGCTGGCTGGCTACTTCTTCCTGCGAAGAGATCGGGGCTTTGGAGGTGGTTGTTAATGATCGCTGAAGCGTTTACGTCCCCTCTTTTGTAGGCGATAAAATGGTGGTTGGCCATCATCAAACTGGGCGTGCCCAGGCTAATGGTGGTGGGGTAAGCCTCACTCCAGGGATCATCCGGGTTGCTGAAGACATAACTGGCGGGTAAAAACACCCATTGCGGCAGATCGCCCGGCAGCTGCTGGTCTAGCCCTAGTATCAGGCGACGCAGTGCGATGATATCCGTTACGCGAATAAAGCCATCGTTATCCGCGTCGGCAGCCAGCAGTTGGTAGGGGCCGCTGATGGTCTCCAAACCCAATATATGGCGGGAGATCGCTACAATGTCGGCTACGGTTATGCCGTTGATCCAGCTATCGCCGAGGTGTTCGGCAACCAGACTAACCGGCTCGCAGGCGGCCAAATCGATAAATGTGTAGGTCCCTAGATCGTTGGTGAGGCTGTTGGTAACTGCTTCGCCATTCTGGAGGAGATTGATTTGCACGTTGGGCAAATCCGCAGCTGTGGTATGAACGCGCACATTGCCACTCACGGAGGCTGTCATGTTGTTACAAATTTCCTCGTAGGGCGTAGAGAGGAATACGTTGTCCTGCATTAGGCTAATGCCCGTGTTGTGCATAATGATCTCACGGAAGGTGGCGTGGTGTATCCAGTCTTTTTCCGTCTCTGTCAGCACGGGATCATTGAGGTAGAAGAAGCGGTCTCCATCGCGCAGCGCGGCGAAATGATAGCGCAAAATAGCTAAGATAGTGGGGCCAAAGAGCTTACCAGCCACTGGTTTTTCAGCCAACATTGCTACCCAAGGATCTAGGCGATTGACGTTGCCGAAATAGGCTTCAAAAAGCGGGTTATAAACCGTGAGGTCGGCGTTGATCTGTGCAAAAAAGGAAATAGGAGCCAAACCATAGGCCTGTCGTATTTGATTGAAGGTAGGCAGGCCGCGCTCCCGGCCGCGCGCGATGTTGATGGCTGGTAAATCAAGCCCCCCAGCGCCCGGAGGGCCAAAAAGGAAGTTGCGTACATCATCCACCACTTTGTTGTCCATCTTTTGCTGGGTTTGCTGCGCCATTCCCATCAGGTAGGGATCGAGGCCACCCACTTCCCGAATGGCAGCGATGTTGAAAAAAGCATCGCGCAGAGACAAATGCCCCTCGGGTAAAACGTTGCCCTCGTAATCTACCCTACGCAGGTTGCTGTTCAGGAGCGTATGCCCCAAGCGAAAGGCGGCGGCCGTGAAGGTATTGCTAAGCTGAGGATGTACCTCCGGATTGTAGCCCTCGTAGGGAGGTAAATCTACCCCCATCACGGGTAGCCATTCGTTATATACGATCGACTGCAGCACCCCACTCACCAACTTTCGGGCATGCTGATAGCGCTGCTCATCGGTCCAGTTGGGATGCAACTGAGCGAGCAAGTCGCACTGCCGATTGTGTTCGCGCACGAAGATGGTATGAAAAGCAGCGAGCAGGGGGTTTTCATTCGCTCGGGCATCGCCTGCCACAAAGTGGTAGGGGGATAAACCCACCGCATCGTCCATGTGGGGAGCCGTTGGGTCTAAGGGGCTATCCAGTTCACCATCGACGGTATTGTAGGGCATCATATTACCCGCCGATACTTTCAGCTTGCCGCCTTCAAAACTCCTCAGCCAATCGGCTTTCGCTTGGTCGGAGCCGTAAACGCCAGAAGCATCAATGAAAGCCGTAATGATGTTGGGAAACTGCCGGGGATTATCCACATCGGTACCGCCAACAAACTGATTGCGATGGGCTCTGATCTTAACTGTTCCAAAACCGAGTGGATCGAAGTGGGCATCGCCGATGGGCACATCGATGTCCATAGGCTCCGTACCATCAATCGTGAAACTGAGGTCGTGATCCAAGAACTGACCAAAGACCCAGGTATAATCGCTCAGGTTCATCGGATCATTTAGCAGCTCAGGCTGGCTGAAAACAATATTGGATATTCTGCGCGGATTGGGCCGATCAGCGCCATTGGGCGCGCCGATGCCATCCGCAAAATTAGCGCCCCCGATATGCAGCACCGTAGTATTGGCGGCGCCCCAGTCGGTATGCTGCAGATTATTCATCGTGCCATCTATAGTCCTATACAGCATAGGATCCTGGGCGTAAATAATGGCACCGGCTAGACAAAGCAAAAGAAGTAAAGCTTTTTTCATAGTCGTCTGTTTTGGCTGGCGGCCCTTTCTGGCTCCGACAGGGATTATTTCAGGAAATCAGCCAACCGATCGGTGCATCAGAACCCACCAAGGCTGACAAACGGAGTGCAAATATAACCAATTTATTGAATCCGATAACTGTGATACATATCACTAGCCGATAAACTATTCACTAACAAGCTGTTGAGCCAACTACTTCAAGAAATCCACGCCATGGATACCCATTCCAAAGAGGGCAAAATCGTAGCGGGCGGGATCTTTCGGATCGAAGCGTTTAAGCGCACGAGTGAGTTCCTGCACGGCCAGCCAATCGGCCTGTTTTCTGTTTAGCAGCCCCAATTGCCGCGCCACCCGCTCTACATGTACATCCAATGGCAGGCATAGCTGGGCGGGCGAAATGTGGGTCCAAAGCCCAAAATCCACCCCTTTGTCGTCTCGGCGCACCATCCAGCGCAGCAGCATGCAAAGCCGCTTGCAGCGCGACTTCCGCGCGGGCGTGGCTACGTGCTTGCGCGTCCGCTGTGGCGCATCGGGTAAGGAAAAAAAATCTTCGTGAAAGCCTAGCAAGGCGGCGGTAATATCCTCATCACCAGGGCGAAGATGGCGGCTAAAAGCCTGCTCCAGGCTATCGTGCTGCCGGTAATATTGCTGCAGCCAGCGCAGAAAATAATCTGTATCGGTATAGCTGAAGGTGCGGTGTTTCCAATCGGCAAAGCGCGCCCTGTCTGTTTCTTGATGTTCAAGGATGAAGCGGTAGGGCTGCCCATCCATGCGTTCAATCAGCTCCAGACCTTTCTGTATGATCGTTTTCCGCTGCCCCCACGCCAGCATGGCCACCCAAAATGCTACAATCTCCCTATCCTGTTGCTGCTCGAAAGCGGCTACCAGCCCAATCGGGTCGTCGGCCATAAAGCTGGCTTGGTTGTACAGGGCGCTGTAGTGATCTAGCAAGGCGTGCAAATCCTTCTTCTTCATGCCACGAAGGTAAGGGGAAAGTTGGAAAGGCAGAGACAAGGCGTGCCTTGTCTGTACGAAAGCTTAGCAGCTGTTTGCCTACTGTTTTTTTCTGTTCTTCCAGCGCTTCAACCGAGCTACGGCATCAAACAATAAGATCGGTAGCAAAAGGGCCGAAAGATGATACACCCTTTCTCGCATCGCTTCGGAGTCGTGATGTTTGAAAGTTCTTTACTACAAAAATAAACCAGCATAAAGAGTACAAACCAAATAACCTCCGACTTTCCGTTAATCGAACGACTACTGAGCTTTACATCAACGAAATAGTAAATGATAAGGCTAGCCAGGATGGCAAGTAAATAGAGCAATGACATATTCTTGTGCTTGAACTGGTTGAAAACATACCAAAGATATTAGTTTTTCTCATAACGTTGGTAGTGAAGATGCTCCAAATTAGAGGTTAACCCTCCAATTAGGCTCACGCGGGAGCAAGTACCCATTAAAGGAGCCAGGTTCGAAACGAGTAGGCCTCCACCCCTTGAAGCTAGCCTCACCAATCGGTAGCGAAGCTTTTTTCTTTGCTCCTGAAAAAGGAAACCCGGCTCCTGCACTTGTGCCCGTTTAGTAGGGCGAGCGCCAACGAGTCCGTATGGGCATTTCTACCCAAACGGCTAATCTTTCCGATCTTTGCCGCTGTTATACCATCTGTACACATGCCGTTGGTACCGATTTCTGCTGTTGTGATGTACCCAAAATCAAAGATTTATGAGCCACGAAGATAAAACCAAGAAGGCCGCTTTTGCCACCCGCTGTATCCACGGCGGCCAATCGCCAGACCCTACGACCGGTGCGGTCATGATGCCGATTTACCAGACTTCCACCTACGCCCAAAGCGCGCCCGGCGAGCACCAAGGCTACGAGTATGCCCGAGGCAACAACCCCACCCGCGATGCCCTCCAACGCAATCTAGCAAGCCTAGAAGGCGGTGATCATGGCGTCTGCTTCGGTAGTGGGCTGGCAGCTATGGATGCTATTCTGCGCCTCCTCGACCCCGGCGACGAAGTGCTGGCCAGCGACGATCTCTACGGCGGCTCCTACCGGCTCCTCACGGCCGTCCACCAGCGCTACGGCATCAAAAGCCGCTTCATCGATATGCGCGACCCCAAGCAGGTAGCCGAGCAAATTGGAGCGCAAACCAAGCTCCTCTGGATCGAGACCCCCACCAACCCCATGCTAAATATCGTGGATATTGCCGCCCTCACGGCCATCGCCAAGGAAAAAAATATCCTTACTTGCGTGGACAATACCTTCGCCAGCCCCTATTTGCAGCAGCCGCTTTTGCTGGGCGCCGATCTGGTCTTGCACTCGGCCACCAAATACCTCAACGGCCACAGCGATGTAGTGATGGGTGCGGTTATCACTAGCAACGAAGACCTGTACAAAAAACTCCACTACCTCCAAAATGCTGTCGGGGCTGTGCCGGGGCCACAAGACTGTTTTCTGGTCTTGCGGGGCATCAAAACCCTCCACCTGCGGGTCAAGCAGGCTTGCCTCAATGCCAAGGCGATCGCCGAATTCCTCCACAAGCACCCGGCGGTCAGCAAGGTCTATTACCCAGGCTTCCTGAGCCACCCCGGCCACGCCATTGCCGAAAAACAAATGCGCGATTTCGGGGCTATGGTCTCCTTCGATCTGGTAGCCAATACCTACGAGGCCGCCAAACAAGTGCTAAGCAATACCCAATATTTCACCCTCGCCGAAAGCTTGGGCGGCGTGGAAAGCCTAATCGGCCACCCCGCCAGCATGACCCACGCCTCCATCCCCAAAGAACAACGCCTTAGCGTAGGCCTAACCGA
Source organism: Lewinella sp. (assembly GCA_036835305.1). Lineage (GTDB taxonomy): Bacteria > Bacteroidota > Bacteroidia > Chitinophagales > Saprospiraceae > Neolewinella. The sequence goes on along the minus strand of DAITME010000047.1, from coordinate 18,281 downwards.
TAGCCTCATCCGCCTCAGCGTTGGCATCGAAGATCCTAATGATTTGGTGAATGATCTGAAGATGGCTTTGGAGGGGGTAAAGTAGGGGGAAAATCCAAAAAAATCCCTACATTTGAACCAAACAAACCGCTATGATAGAGCACATCGACCCCACCAAAGTCCTTTTTTTGGATATTGAAACCGTCTCCAGCCACGGCCAGTTTTCGGATATGAGCGAGGCGATGCAGGCGCTGTGGAAGCACAAATCCTACAGCATATTGAAGCGGCCTAAAAGTGAAGAAATCAGCGAGGAAGAGGCCAGTGGTGTTTACAGCAGCAATGCAGGCATCTACGCCGAGTTTGGTAAGATTGTTTGCATCAGTGTGGGCTTGTTGTATCACGATGCACAGACCAAGCAGCTCGGTATTCGGCTCAAGTCGTATGCCGGAAAAGATGAAAAGCAACTGCTGAGCGACTTCGCCGAACTGCTCACCAAACACTACGACAATGTCAACAAATTCTTCATTTGTGGGCATAATATCAAGGAGTTCGATATCCCCTACATCTGCCGCCGCATGATTGTCAATGGGCTTCCCTTCCCCAACATGCTAGACCTCGCCGGCAAAAAGCCTTGGGAAACGAAGCACCTAGTGGATACCCTTGAGCTGTGGAAGTTTGGCGACTACAAAGCCTACACCTCCCTCAAGCTGCTGGCAGCCCTGCTCGACATCCCCAGCCCCAAGGATGATATCGACGGCAGCATGGTGGGTCGGGTGTTTTGGGAAGAAGACGATGTACCCCGTATCGCCCATTACTGCGAAAAAGATGTGCTGGCTACTACCCAGCTGTTCCTGCGCTATCAGCTCAAGCCCTTGCTCTCCGAAGCACAAGTGAGCCATGTTCCCCTAACATAAAGTGCCATGTTTCTCCAAACTGATCGGCTTTGCATCACGCAGTTTTCTCCTTTCGATGCCGCCTTTTTGCACGAACTGATGAACAGTCCACTTTGGCTACAGCACATCGGCGATCGGAAGATTCATACCCCAGCCGACGCCTTGCGCCACTTGGAGAAAAACATCCTACCTGCTTATGCTTCCAACGGGCTGGGGGCTTGGCGCGTCGCTTTGCTCTCTAGCAATCTCCCCATCGGCAGCTGTGGTTTTTATCAGCGGGATTTCTTGGATTGCCCCGATCTAGGCTTCGCCTTTTTGCCCAACTACCTCCACCAAGGCTACGGCTACGAGGCCGCCAGCGCTTGCTTGGAATATGGTTTTAAGCAGCTCCAGCTCCAGCGCGTTTGTGCCATCACCCGCCCCGATAACCCCGCCTCTATTCGGCTATTGGAAAAACTGGGCTTCGTGGCTGCTGGGGCTACGGCTTGGCCAGATAGCGAGGAGGAGTTGTTGTTGTATAGATATTCCATTTCTTAGACAAAGCAGCCTTAGAGAACTTAAGGTTAGTTCTCTTCAGATGCTAGTTACCAGTAGCAGTCCATTCCAAAGCTTCAGGAGCTCGGTTAAATAACTCGTTCAATTCGGAATGAAGGCCTCTTTGGCGAATCATTTCATGCCAAACAGTCTGGTGGTGCTCTCTTCTTAACGAATTTTCCAGAATCTTTAGCTTATCAGCAGGGTCTCCTCTCTCCTTATTTTTCACATATTTTTCAAGTCGCCCCTCAAAATTCAGAAAAGCGCCCTTCCTCGCTCCCACTAAATAACTTCTAGAGTTTAGTCCTAGAACTTCTATTGTGTAAGCTGCTCTTCTAGCATATTTCTCTTCCTCATCGAAAGGGACAAAGTGGAAAGTATCTATGGTATCTAAAAACAAATAATCTAATGGGTTTTCAGACCTCGGGTCTAGTAAAAGAGCCTGCCCTTTTGGTGGTGGGGAGGCATTTGATATGCCCCCTAGGTCAATCTCTTTTCCTGCCTCCTCTTCAAAAATAGCAAATCTATTTCGCTTGGGTTGATTACAAGAACTACAAGCGTAACAATAATTTTCCCAGACAAAGCACCTTTCCGGGTACAAGCTCTTAGGATAAAAATGTTCTACCTGATCAGCTTTGCTATCTTCATAGTAATTGCAACGAACCGTTTTTCCCGACATTTCAGCAAGATGCTTACGTACCACCTTAAAGGCCGGATTGGTCTTTCTATTATATCTAGAAAACAACTCCTTCCCTGTTGTCACTTTCTCAGCAAAAGTGGGCTTACCATCCACCTCTTTCTGGTATGTTTGGAGTAAGGATGCGGCCTTTTCTGTCAAGGGCTTATCCTTTAGATACAACATGGCTGAAATTACTTGTTATAGTTTTTAGACGATCTAGCTCTTCTTCCTCCTCTACAGTTAATATTCCTTTGAATGATTTAAGATTTAGTCGTGCCAATTTTTCGGCGATATCCTGTCCACTCTGAGATTGGGTGACGTTTCTACCAAAAAGTTCTGTCCCGTAAGCATCCAATAAATCACCAAAAACTAATCTTTCCTTCTCTATCCCACTTACTTCTCCTGACTCTAAATCTGTCCCGGGTGCTCTCAATCTCCAAATAGTTCCTCTCTCAGAAGCTCTACAAATTAGCGGACTATGCGTAGTTACAATGAACTGGATGCCTGGGAAGACCTTTAAGAACCAGTCGCCTATCCGTGCTTGCCAGCTAGGGTGTAAATGCGCATCGATCTCATCCACTAAGACAATGCCAGGTAGATCAATAGTGAAATTTCCATCCTTAAAGTTTTTGAAGACTTCCTGCTGCCCATAAGATCGAACCATTTGGCGTATTAATTCAAAAGTTAAACTCAAGATAGAGCGATAGCCATCACTCATCTGAGTCACATCTACTGTAGCACCATTCCCATCCGAAAAGAACACACCTTCGCTAATGATATTTTTCAGTTTTGCCCCATGTGGTAAAAGTCCCGCGTCGTTTATAAAGCGCTTGAGGTATTTAAGAATTTCCCCTTCATTACCGTCTCCAGTCTTTATATTGGAGGCTCTTTCCAATGATTTTATCTGTAGATCAACCAACCATTCGATGGTGTTGCTCAGCGCCATTTCCTCTGAAAAAGCAGTTTTGTGTGCATCCGCCCGAGGAGATGATGGGTATAATCTATCCCATTTCTTATCACTTCCTGTAAATCTTCTGTAGGGCCCGAGCGCACAGGAAAAATACCCCTTACTGTTCTTATCCGACAAACTATGATATGCCAAATTACTCTTTGTCGTGATTTCAGCGTTCCCACTTTCATTGGCTTTTATGTCCAACCTGACCTGCACCTCCTCATCGCCAAACAAGCTAGGATAGCCAGAGCTATCGTACCTTGACTTTTCTAGCTCTAATTCGATCACTCCATTCTCCCTAGAATTTACATTCACAAAGCTATTCAGGTCTATCGGTAATGCTTTGGCTTCATATTCACCGATCAACCCTAAGGAAATTGACCTAAGTACTCGGACAAAAATAATCACACCTTTCCACTCGGCATCTTTTGCTCCCAGCCAGCGTTAAAAAGCCTCGTCTTAGCACCACTAAGCCTACGTTTTTTGCCTCGGCTGAAAGCAAAATCTACCAGATTGAAAAGTCGCATTAAATTTGTCCGAGTACTTAACGATAGTAGATTTTCCCGCGCCGTTATCACCAATAATGACATGCCATCCCGCTGGGTTTTCAAAGCTCATTTCAAAATTTGAAATGGATCTAATATTCCTGATCTCAACTTTATTCAAATACATCGTTACCAATTTTACTATTGCTTGCTGCCTTTGGGCAGAGTAAACAACATACTGTTTTACTGCTCAAATGTAAGGACAAAAATGGTAGTAGTTATCGGACAATTCGCATTGTCCGATAACTACTACTCGATCCCTACCACTCCTTCCAGCGGCGGAAGGCCTCCATCGCCTGGTATTCCGCTAGCCCGAGGCGGCGGTAGGCATCGGCGGTGCCTTGGTTGCGCTCCTCGGCTCGCACCCAGAACTCGCGCTCGTCCTGCCCGGGGAAGGGCGGCCGATCCTTCTGGCTTTGGTGCATAAAAATAGCGCGGCGTTTGATCTTTTGCTGGTCGGGGCTGAAGGGCACCGCCATCTCAATTTCATGGATCGGCCATTCCATCCAAGCACCTCGGTAGAGCCAAAGGTAGCATTCCTGCATCCACTTCTTGTCTTTTAGCTCCTTGCGGGCTTCCAGGATGGCATTGAGACAAATGCGGTGGGTGCCATGCGGATCGGCTAGGTCGCCAGCCGCGAAAATTTGGTGGGGCTTCACCTGCTCAATGAGATCGCGAACAATAGCAATATCCTTGCTACCCAGCGGTTTTTTACGGCTCCTTCCACTTTCATAAAAGGGTAAATCCAGAAAATGCATTCGCTTTTCGTCCATCAAGCCCACTGCTCTGGCGCCCGCGCGGGCTTCTCCGCGGCGAATCAGCCCTTTAATCAAACGCACCTCAGGAATATCTACTTCTCCTGGGCCTTTTTTGTTTAGGAAGCGGATGATTTTATCAGCGTATTTGATCACTTCTTTGGTGAGCGGATCGGAGAAAGTCTTATCGCTGCCCCCCATTTCTTTGAGGAACTCTGCGAAGCGCAAGGCGTCGTGGTCGTGAACAGCGATATTACCAGACGTTTGGTAAGCCACATGCACCTCGTGGCCTTGCTCGATGAGACGCTCGAAAGTAGCGCCCATGCTAATGACGTCGTCATCTGGGTGAGGGCTAAACAAAATCACCCGTTTAGGATGTGGACTAGAGCGCTCCGGGCGGCTACTATCGTCTGCTCCTGGCTTACCGCCTGGCCAACCCGATATGGTGCGTTGCAAGCGGTTGAAGACCTCAATATTGAGATCGTAGCTCTTGATCTGCTCTAGGATGAGCTCTTGCAACCCATGTTCGGCGTAGTGCTCATCGGTGAGTTTCAGGATGGGCACGCCTGTCTGTTCACTCAGCCACAACACGGCGCGGTAGCGCAAATCGGCATCCCAATTGCAAAGCCCCACTTTCCAAGGCGTTTTGAAACGGGTGAGCTCCTCCGCAGCGGCTTTATCTACAATGGCGCGTACCTTGAGGTGCTGCTGTAGGAAAGTGGCGGGTACCTGATCGCTCACTTCGCCCTCCACAGCGCGGTAGAGTATCTCGGCTTTGTGCTGGCCCCAAGCCAATAAATAGATCGTGCGGGCCTGTAGGATCGGCTTAATGCCCATAGTGATGGCGCGGTAGGGGACGTTTTCCTCCACCATAAAATCTTTAGTTGCATCCTGGCGGGTGAGGGCATCTAGGCGCACCAAGCGGGTAGGGCTTTCCTGCCAGCTCCCCGGTTCGTTGAAGCCAATATGCCCCGTGCGGCCAATCCCTAGTACCTGTATATCAATGCCACCATAGGATTCTATTAGCTTGTCGTAGCGATCGCAATAGGCTTCTACTTCTTCCAAAGGTAGCGTTCCGTCGGGGATGTGAATATTTTCTGGGCGAATATCTACCTTATCGAACAAGTACTCGTGCATGAAGCGCACATAGCTTTGCTCGGCCGTGGGCTGCATCGGGTAGTACTCGTCTAAGTTGAAGGTAACCACATTCTGAAAGCTCAAACCCTCTTCCTTGTGCATGCGCACCAACTCGTTATAAACCTGTATGGGAGAGGAACCAGTGGCCAAGCCCAGCACAATTTGCTCATTTTCTTGCTGCTTTTGCCGGATAGCCAAGGCAATGGATTGCGCTACATAAGCCGAAGCAACAGCGCTATCCTCCCAAACCTTCACAGGAATTTTTTCCAAGTCGCGAAACTGATAACGCAATATTTTTTTAGAAGGTGCAGGGGTGCTAGTGGTCATAACATGTTTAGTTTGGTAACAGAGCGAAAGTAGCAATAATTTTCCAACTAAATCACACACGAACTTAAAAAAGTTTCGTTTCCCACGTTGATCAGACGATCAGGCCGGAAGGAGGGCGCTGCCATTAACCAGCAGAAGAAACGCTTCGCCTACCACTTTTTATGAACACTTTTAAGCACTTGCATTGTTCTACGGCCATGTCGAGTATATATCAAAATCCCCCCTCCTCCATGTCTATCCTGGGTGCTGGCTGGCTGGGTACGGCGGTTGCAGAGGCTTGTTTTGCGCACTTTCATCTCCAGGTTAGCAGCCGCAACGAAGCCAGGCGGCAAGCACTGAACCAATCGGCCAAATTGGCTGGCTGTATCCTTGCTCCTCGATCCGCTTGGGAGGACAGGGATGCGCTTTTTGGCAAGGATGCAGGAGCCATGCCTAGGGAAGGAGCAGTGCCTTCCCAGCTATCCCAGCCGCGATACTTTGCGAGCTACGCCATCCACCTACCCGATCTGAGGCCCGAAGATCAGCCCTTTTTCCAAACGGATGCGCTGCTGCTCACCATTCCCCCTGGCCGAGGTCGCGATCAAGTGAAAGAAAAATACCTGGCGGAAGTGCAAGCCGCCCTACTAGCTGCTGAAGAAGCAGGCTGCCAGCGCATGATCTACACCAGCAGCACAGGTGTTTATGGCGAGGCCAAGGGCTGGGTGACCGAGGACAGCCCTACCCCGCCCAGCACGGCCTCCGCTGCCGCGGTGCTGGCAGCTGAGCAGTTGCTGTTGGCCAGCCCTATTCCTGTTACCATCCTGAGGCTAGCTGGTTTATATGGCCCTGCTCGGCATCCCGGCCGTTGGTTTGGCGGAAAGCCCAGCATCCCCGCAGCAGATGCGCCCGTCAATCTCATCCACCAAGCAGATGTGGTGAGTGCCATACGCACGGTTTTGGCGCAACCGCCTACTCGAGTTATTTATAATGTCTGCGCTGCTAACCACCCACCCAAAGGCACCTACTACGCCAAAGCCGCCGCAGCCCTCGGACTAGCAGTGCCTTCGCCTGAAGCCGGTGGCCAAGAGGGAAAGGTCATTAGCAGCGAAAAAATACGTCGACTATTAGGCTGGAAACCGCTGTATGATGACCTCTCGTTAGAACATTGCTCTTCCTAATCAACCCTGCTCCTGCGAGAGCCAGCGAGTGCGTACCGTGTCCGCATGGATGTGCACTTGCATGCCCCTACTGGGTGCCTGCCGACACGCCCATATGGGTCTGGGCGCGAGCCTAAGTCCTAGCCTTTATCATCTCCGCCACGGCATCCATCCAAACGGGATTGTCATTCAAGCTCGGCACCAGATCAATATGCTCGCCCCCTAGCTCCTCGAATTCTTCCTGGTATTCCGTACCGATTTCTATGATGGTTTCCAGGCAGTCGGCCACGAAGGCTGGGCTAAAACACAGCAGCCGCTTATCCCCCATTTTGGCGCGCTCCTTTAACACATCGATGGTGTAGGGTTTGGCCCAGTCATCGAAGCCCAGGCGGCTTTGGAAGGAGGTCACGTAGCGGTCTGAGCTGAGGCCCAGTTCTTCGGCGATGGCTTGGGTGGTGGCGTGGCACTGGGCGCTGTAGCAGAACTGATTTTGGATGCTGAGGCTTTGGCAACAATCAGGTTTGGAGAGGCAATAATTACAGCGGCTGGCCTTCTTAAGCTGCCGCTGTGGCAGGCCGTGGTAGCTAAAGAAAATATAGTCGTAGCTATCCAGATCGAACTGCCGGGCGTTGTCGGCAAAGACCTTGATCATAGCGGGGTGATCGTAGTAGGAATTCACCATCTTGAGGTCAGGAATTTCTTGCTCTTTGGCCAGTATTTCCATTACCTCCTGATGTACACTGCCCGTGGTGGCGCTGGCATACTGTGGAAAGAGTGGAAAGACAATAATTTCCGAAACTCCTGCATCCAGCAGCTTCCTGATAGCCGATCGGATGCTAGGTTGTTGGTAGCGCATGGCCAATTCAAGGTGGTAGTCCTCCCCTAGCCGAGCTTGCACGCCCTCTGCTAGGAGCTCGCCGTAGTACTTTAGTGGGCTGCCGTTCTCTGTCCACAGCTCTTTGTAAAGTTTGGCGGAGGAATTGGAGCGGAAAGGTGCGATGATTCCCCTTACGAGCAACTGCCTGGGAATGTATGGAATATCAATCACCCGCCCGTCTGTCAGGAACTCTTGTAAATAGCGGTACACAGCGCCATAGCTAGGCATATCGGGTGTACCTAGGTTGACGAGTAGAACGCCTTTTTTACCGAAATGCGTGGCAGAGCGCGGCTGTTGTACGGCTAGTGTTTCCGTTGTCATTGCTTGGGAGATTCAGTTTGCTGGCAATACCAGTTGAAGGGATAACAGCCGACTAGCAAGCTTGGTTTAAGCTGCTTTTTGTATGGCTGCTAGCTTGCTACCATCCAGTTTTTTCTGGGCGTAATTCAAATCTACCGTGTACTTTTTCAAGCCTTTGGTGCCGGGCAGCTCGAACATGGCATCCGTCAGGATGGCTTCACAGATGCTACGCAGGCCGCGGGCTCCCAGCTCGTAGTCTATTGCTTTTTGGGCAATAAAACTAATGGCTTCATCGGTGAACGATAGCTCAATACCTTCTAGCTGGAAGAGGTATTGATACTGCCGGATAAGACTGTTGTGTGGCTCGGTGAGGATGCGGCACATCGCATCGTGGTCTAGAGGATCCAGATAGGTCAGCACGGGCAAGCGGCCAATGAGTTCTGGAATGAGGCCAAAGCGACGCAGATCGGTGTGGTTGATGTAGGGCAGCAAGCTGCTCTCATCGGCGGTGCGTTCTTTTTTGCTACCACCAAATCCAATGACCTGCTTGTTGCGACGTTGGGAAATGATTTTCTCCACCCCATCGAAAGCGCCGCCGCAGATAAAGAGAATATTTTCGGTATTCACCTTCACCATTTTCTGTTCGGGGTGCTTCCGACCGCCTTGCGGAGGCACGTTGACATCCGTACCCTCCAGCATCTTGAGCATAGCCTGTTGCACACCCTCCCCGCTCACGTCGCGAGTGATAGAGGGGTTGTCACTTTTACGCGCAATTTTATCGATCTCATCAATGTAGACAATGCCTCGCTCGGCTGCTTTCACATCATAGTCGCATACCTGCAACAAGCGACTGAGGATGCTTTCCACATCTTCGCCCACATAGCCTGCCTCTGTAAATACGGTGGCATCTACAATGGAAAAAGGAACATTCAGGAGCTTAGCAATCGTTTTAGCCAGCAAGGTCTTGCCAGTGCCAGTTCTACCCACCAACATGATATTACTTTTTTCTATAACCACGTCGTCTGGCCTTGGCTTTCCCTTGTCGGCATCCTTCAGACGCTTATAGTGATTATAAACCGCTACCGATATGATGCGCTTTGCATCCGTCTGCCCGATGATATATTTATCCAGATGCTCCTTAATCATCTTAGGTGTGAAGTTGTCTGGCAGGGCGTTTTTGGCACTTTTCTTTTCTCCCATGCCTTTGCTGAGCCTGCCTTCCGCACCAAAGAGTTCCTGACGAACGATTTCCTCTGCCTGTTCTACACAGACTTCGCAGATGTGCGCATCCAGCCCCGAGATGAGTACTTCTACCTCAGATTTATCTCGGCCGCAAAAAGAGCATTTATGTTCTTTTTTGTTTCTCATCAATTGTATTTATGCTTTGTTCCGCGCCAATACTTCGTCCACTAGGCCATACGCCAGTGCCTCTGGGGCCGTCATCCAGTTATCCCGGTCGCTGTCTTTCTCGATTTGCTCGAAAGTTTTCCCTGTGTGGGAGGAGAGGATGTTGTAGAGTTCTTCTCTGAGCTTAGAGATCAATCGGTAATTGATTTCCATATCCGAGTATTGTCCTTGCATCCCGCCGCTAGGCTGGTGAATCATCACCCGAGCGTGGGGTAGGATAGAGCGCTTGCCTTTTTGCCCGGCAGCAAGCAATACAGCCCCCATACTGGCCGCTAAGCCTGTGCAGATCGTTGCCACGTCGGGGGTTACATACTGCATGGTATCGTACATGCCCATCCCTGCTATTACACTGCCCCCGGGGCTATTGACGAACATCTGCACATCGCGCTTGGGGTCGGTGGACTCCAGAAAAAGTAGCTGCGCCTGAATAACATTGGCCACGTAGTCGGAAACAGGCACTCCGAGGAAAATGATGCGATCCATCATCAAGCGGCTGAATACGTCTAGGGCGGCTACATTCATCGAGCGCTCCTCAATAACGTTGGGCGTAAAACCAGAAATATTGGGTGCTGCCACGGCGCCAACGCGCTCGGCATAGCTCTCTAGGTGCATGCTACTCATACCTAAGTGCTTAGTAGCATATTTCATAAATTCGTAAGGAGGTACCATTTGTTTCTTAATTGTAGTTGTTAAAGCTTCCGCAAAATACAAGAGGGCTGGGTGTAATAACCCAGCCCTTTGTAAACGCTTTAGTAGCATATGAGTTTAGCGACTACCTGCTTCGCTATTCTTCCTCGTCCATGTCTGTTGACGCGAACTCCTCGTTGAAAGCCTTGATGACGGCATTGAAGCTATCTACATCCAGCTCTTTTATTTCCACTGTGGCTTGCGCTGCCATACGATCCAGCACCAACTCGCCCATTACTTCCTCGAACAACTCATCCCGTTGCTTCTCGTCGGCAACGATTCTTCCCATGAAGTTCTTAACAACATTCTCATCCATCCAAGCGGGGATGCTCCCGCCAAGCATCTTCGCTAATCTTTTTCTAGTCGCTGCCAGCAAGTCACCTTCTTGTGGTTCAATCTTATTGGCCAGCATGAAATTATTTCGGATGACGACCCAACGAATACTCTTCAAGAAGCGATCAAAATTATCTGGCTTCCCGTCATAGACCCGTCGGAGTAGCGCCTCGTCTAGTGGCACTTCGGCTTGCTTGACGACCTCGTCTTGGACTCGGACTTTCAACATACCTCGGCCTTCCTGATCGAAATGCTCCTTAAAATCCTTTATCAGAAACTCCCGGAGCTTTTCCTCACTATCAATTTCGCCGCTGGGGTCATATTCTTGGAAGAATTCCTCATCCAGCTCGGCAGGTATCATGCGTTTGATTCCTTTTACCTTTAGCTCGAAGGTAGGTTCGAAGACGGTCGTTTCATCAACCTCCAGCAAGTAGCTGCGAACATTTTGCTCCGTAGTATCCTTTTCCACTTCAAAAATATCCACGATGCTGCTATACCCGATTGGCTTTCCTTCTAACTCTGTCCGCAGGGTTTCGTGTAGGGATTTAAAGAAAATAGTGCAGTCGTTCACGACTCCTTCGGCAAGGGCCTCCCCGTCTTTCATTTCCGTGAAAGTTACCTGAAGAATGTCGTTATCCTGAATTTCGCCTTCCGCTAGTTCCGCGGTTTTGCCTGCCTCTTTTTTGATGCGTTCAATCTGCTCTTCTATCAAGGCTAGATCTGGTACCACGGCATAGCGTTCGAAGACCTGTTGCGGCACTTCTACCTCCATTTCTGGCATGAGCACTAGTTCGTACTTCAGCGAGAGATCCTTAATGGTTTTGGTATCGATCGCCTCTGGCTCGTGATCCTCGGCGGGAAAAGGGTAAAAGAGTGTGCGAATTTCATTGGCTTCTATGTAGGACTTTAAGCTGCTATCCACCTCACTGTCTAGGTAGTTCATCAGCATTTGGTTGCCAAATAGCTTGTACATGGTGGCCATCGGCACCTTTCCTTTGCGGAAACCACGAAGATTGGCGGTCTTTTGCGCTTTCGTCAGCTCCGACTTTAACTTGTTTTCTATTTCCTCTTTACTAATGTTGAGTGTGAGCTTAGCATGAGAGGGCGATATTTTCTCGAAATTGATATTGGACATAAGCGGGGTACTATTTTCCTGGCGGAATAAGACGATAATATAAAAAAAGAAAGCCCGCCGTTGGCGGCAGGCTTTCTTTTTCTTGTTGCTGTGTACAGATGGGGGGACTCGAACCCCCACACCTCGCGGCACTAGATCCTAAATCTAGCGTGTCTACCAATTCCACCACATCTGCAGCTACTTTAACAAAAAGAATAAATGCATTTTGACTAAAGCGGGGCAAAGGTACAGCTATTTTTTCACTCACACAATAGTTCCGTAAGCATTTTGCACTTTTTTTCAACGCGCTTATGGTCTTTGCTCATAAATAATAGCATGGCTCCTGCATAGGGTGCCCTGACTAGAGCCTAAGCACCCTAAAGACTATCGTTTTGTATGAACCAATTGAAGCGCTAAGTAGTTCCACTTCTACTGCGATGGTGGGATCAGCGGCTGGCTACTTAAATCTGTTCTTTTCTGGCGTTTTGCAACAGCATTCCGTTTATAAGAGTCTTTGTGCACTATGTGCGGGAGCAAAGCAAAAACCGTTGAGAGCCATGCCTCAGGGCAAAAATAAGCAGCCCTGCAAAACTTTACCGCTTAGCGAATCAACCATTTAAACAAAAAAAATATGCGAATAGCTGCTTTCCGAAAAGCGCACTTCAATGCCGCCCACCGCCTACATAACCCCACCTGGACAGATGAGAAGAATGAGGCCGTTTTCGGTAAATGCAACAATCCTTATTACCATGGGCACAACTACGAGCTAGAGGTAAAAGTAGTGGGCGAGATCGATCCGGAAACGGGTTATCTCATAGACCTTGGGGTACTCAAAGACTACATAAAGGAAGAAGTGGAGGATTATTTGGATCACAAAAACCTCAACCTAGAGATTCCCGAATTCAAGGAGCTGATCCCTTCTGCTGAATACATTTGCTACGTTATCTGGCAGCGTTTGCGGAAGCGTTTGCCGAAAAAATTCGATCTTTACGTCAGGCTATACGAAACGCCCAGAAACTATGTGGAATATCCCGCTTAGGAAGCTCGAGCAAACAACTGTCTTAATCGGGCGCTAACGTTTTCAATAGGCTGATTAAATAGACAATGGACGAGTGACGACGTCGTGCTGAGCGAAGTCGAAGTATTGACAATGGAATTTTCCCCGGAACTTGGATGGATTTCGTGCGCTGCGCCCAAGTCATTAAAAATTGAGAATTGAACATGGTGATGAGTACTACCGAATTTCTTGCCCAGTTGGTGCGTTTCCCTGTATTGGGAGGCCAATCGAATCTGTCGATTTTAGAATGGATCACGGACTATTTAGATCGGTACGGGGTGGTTTATCGATTGCTTCCCAACGAAGAAGGTACGAAGGCTGCGCTGCATTGCCGTTTTGGCCCGGCCGTCGATGGCGGCACCATACTTTCCGGGCACATGGATGTTGTCCCCACGGAGGGCCAAGATTGGCTCACCAACCCCTTCGAACTAGTGGAAAAAGACGGCCTTTTGTACGCCCGCGGTAGCTGCGATATGAAGGGCTTCCTGGCTTGCTGTTTGGCTGCGGTACCCGATCTGTTGGCTGCCCCTTTACAAAAACCAATCTATTTCGCTTTTTCTTACGACGAAGAAATTGGCTGCCGAGCTGGTGTGGCCCTTGCGGAGGATATTCGCAGCTACTACGCCGAACGGCCTGCCTACGCCATTATCGGCGAGCCAAGTATGCTGCAGCCTATCACTGGGCAAAAAGGCATCAACGTCTATAAAACAAGTTTCTACGGCAGCCAAGGCCATAGCAGTCGCGTACGGGAGGAAGTGAGTGCTGTGCACGAGGCGGCTCGCTTCACCGTCTGGTTAGAGGATTATATGCAGCAGCTAGCCGAACAACAAACCGACAATCGCTTCTACCCCAATCATACTAGTATCCATGTAGGAGTGATCCACGGCGGCACGGCTTTCAACATTATCGCCAATGAGTGTATGCTAGACTGGGATTATCGGAATATCCCAGCCGATGATGCGTCGGAAATTTTTGCCACGGTCGCTGCGCATTGCCAATCCAGAGAGCAAGTTTTGCGGCAAAAATTCCCGGGCTTTCGTATCCTCCACGAAGCGCATCACCCACCAGTGGTGACCCTTGACACTCCTGAAGACGCATCCGTTGTTGCTTTCATCAAAGAACTCAGTGGATGCCAGCACACCAGTACCGTGGCTTATGCTGCCGAGGCCGGGCAGTTTAGTCAGGCAGGCTTTCAGGCTGTTATTTGTGGCCCCGGTTCTATCGCGCAAGCCCACCGAGCCAATGAATACGTCAGCCGAGAGCAGCTGGATCTTTGTGACGCTTTTCTTCGGCGCCTGATGGCTAAATTGTGTTAGCCCAAGGGCTTGGATACGCCAACAAAACGTTAATTCCCGCTACACCCTCCAACTGCCTCGCTTTTTATTCCGATATTTGTGGAGAATGAAAGAAAGTATTATCCGGAGAGTTATCATTCTAGGCACCTTGGCCATCGCTGGCATCTTGGGCACCCAGTCCTATTGGCTCTTGGCCAGCTGGAATGCCAACGAAGAAGAATTTGTCCAGAAAGCACATGTAGCCCTCTATCGCGTAGCTCAAAGTCTGTCGGAGATCAACAACACCAACCTCCCCCCCCGCGATATTGTGCGCCAAAGGAGTAGCAACACTTTCGTGGTCAATACTGAATCTGAAATCCACAGCCTAACACTCGAATATCTCCTACAGAAAGAACTCGAGCGCTTGGCTTTGCGCTTCGATTTCGAGTACGCCATTTTCGATTGTACTACTGACCAGATGCTCTATGGCGGCTATTGCACCTACCACCCAGACGAAGAAGTGCAACAACCGCAAACTACCGATTTTGCCAAGGAGGCTGACTTTACCTACTATTTTACTGTCAAATTCCCTGGCCGAACAGGTTTTCTGTTGCGCAATATGCAGTTGGCCTTAGTCCTCTCTGTCATCCTTTTAGTTACCGTAGTTTTCTTTGCCTATTCCATGCTTGTAATCTTGCGTCAAAAACGCCTGGCTGTGATGCAAAAAGACTTTATTAACAACATGACGCACGAGTTCAAAACGCCGCTTTCTACCATTCGAATTGCCAGCAGTGTTTTCCGACAAGAGCCTTTTGTGCAAAACAACGAGCGCCTCCGGCGATACGCCGATATCATCCATGAGCAGTATGAACGACTCAACGGGCAGGTCGAAAAAGTGCTGCAGATAGCTAGTGTTGAGAAAGGACGCTTCGAACTAAAAAAAGAACGTCTCCTCCTGCAAGACAGCCTAAAAACTACAGCAGAAAGTATTCGTATGCAAATAGAAGAAAAAGGAGGCCAGCTTAATGTGGAACTACCCACCCAACCGCTCTACCTATCAGCCGATAGCTTACATTTCTCGAATATCTTACACGGCCTCTTGGACAATGCCGCCAAGTACGGCGGCAAGCAACCAAAGGTAATCTTGAGGCTCGAGGAATATAAATCCAAACAATTACGCATTAGCGTAGAAGATCAAGGACTAGGCATCTCGGCAGAGGAAAAAGAAAAGATCTTTGAAAAATTTTACCGTATCCCCACTGGTGATGTCCACGACGTAAAGGGATTCGGCTTGGGTTTGTACTATGTTCGGGAAATTTGCCAAGCGCACGGCTGGCAAATACAACTGGAAACCAAGCCCACAAAAGGTACCAAAGTGCATATTATCGCCCCTGCCAGTACTTAATAACCATAAAAGCGTATGACCAAGGCTACAATACTCTACGTCGAAGACGATGCCAGCTTAAGCTACGTCACAAAAGACCATCTGGAGCTTAACGGCTTCAGCGTCACGCACTGCGCCAACGGGCAAGAAGCCAAAAAAATCATCGAGGAAGACATCAGCCAATACGACTGCGTCCTGCTTGACGTCATGCTCCCTGACCACGATGGCTTCGAACTCGCTCAACTCATCAGACGGCAAGATCAGGACTTACCTATCCTGTTTCTCACAGCCCGGAGCCTCAAAGAAGACCGCATCAACGGCCTGAAATTGGGTGCCGATGACTACATCACCAAGCCCTTCAGCATTGAAGAGCTCGTACTAAAAATCGCTATCTTCCTAAAAAGAAACCGCGTAAACCCAGATCAGCTAGCCAGCCAGACCACACGCCTCGAAATTAGCCAATACTGTTTTGAACCGGCCAATCTCTCCCTGCTTCATCTACCTAGCGGGCAAGAAAAAAGACTCACCAAAAGAGAAGCCGATCTGCTTCATTTCCTAGCAAAGAACCGCAACCGCCTCATAGAAAGAAGTCTCATCCTCAACAAAATCTGGGGGAAAGATGATTACTTCATGGGCAGGAGCCTAGATGTTTTCATCAGCCGACTGAGAAAATACCTACGAGATGACCCAAGCATAGAAATCGAGAACGTCCCTGGCATCGGGTTTTGCTTCAAAATCAAGTAGGATTGTTAAGAAATATTCGGAGGCAAGGCATTGGGCTTGTTGCGGCGGCTGTGGACGGTCATACCGCTACTGTTAAGCTTGTGGAAGGGAATAACAACGTCTGTATCGGCCGACCGTAGCGTGATAGCTGTGTTATTCATCTCGATAACCTCTCCCCGATGCCCTTCGATACTTATTTCATCGCCTACTTCCACCCGCCCTTTATTGTAGTAAGCAGCTAGTAAACTGGCCATCACCTCCCTAGAAGCAAGACCGTAGCCAATCGCAAAGGCTATGGAAACCCCTGCTAAAATTACTGTAATATTATTTTCCATAAAGTTGGTCTGCAAACTGGCCTGCTGCAACGATATGAGAATAACATTAAGGAAAACAAAGTAAAAAATTACATTAGCTATTAGGGTTCCTGCTGCAATATTTAGAGAGCGGCAAGTTGTTTGCACCACCTTTTTAACAAAATCTGCAAAAAACAAGCCTAACAACAATATTACAAAGGCCGTGAATGCCTGGGGGATATAGTTGACAAACCTAGCCATAACGTCTGAAATGATCCGCATCCCAAGCGCATCTACAGCCGCCATCAAGAAAGCCAACCAAACAAAATAATATACTAATCCACCTACCAGACGACTCCACTTTAATTTGTAGCCCGATTTTTGTACCAATGCCATCTCGTTGATCTGATCAGCCAGACGATCCAGCCCAACAACTGTGATCAACTTAACAACCCCTCGGCGAAGTGTTTTTGCCAAAAACGACCCAAGCGCCAATAACACACCTGCCTTCAGCAGTGCAGGGAAAACAGCCAATAAACTGAGCAGCTGTTGTTTCAACAATCCTAAAATCTCCATGTCCGTAAATTATTTACCCAAGATGATTGAACCTATCTCACAATATCGTCTAATAGCTCAGGACCTTTCGGTTCCGCTCCATCATCCTTCCTTCCTCCCGTAGAGGGCGTATCCTCATCCGAATGCTGGCTAGCTAAGCTAGCAGCTGTATTTACCATGACTGGCGCATACATTTCCACAATAGCGCCCAAAAACTGGAGAATATCCACCGTCTTAGAAACGCGTTCAAATACCACCTCTTGCTTGTACTCAACAAAAAATGCTACTTGTTCGGCCTGTAAAATTTTAAAATTATTCATCCATTCCATCTTTAATCGTGCTGGGGAAATAGCGTCTCGTGAATCTTTCTAGCCTTCTCCTTCGCCCGCTTTATCTGCATCTTCACCGCAGAATCATTTTTTTGAATAATATCCGAAATATCATTTATCGACATATCGTCTTGATATTTCATCAAAAGTACCGAACGGTCACCCTCTGGCAACGCTGCTAGTACTTGCTTTAACTGATCCACTTCCATTGCTAAAAGCGCCTCATCTAAAGCATCTTCGTCCACAAGGTCTGGTGGGTTATCAAGTTCATCTGTGAATATAGATTTGGCTTTCTTACCTCTTCGTATATTGTCTATACAGTAATTGTAAGTGACAGAATATACCCAAGTGGAGAACTTGGATCTGCCCGCAAACTTATGTATATTCAAAAATACCTTGGTGAATATTTCTTGCGTAGCATCCTCTGCCTGGGTTTCATCTTTCAGCATGGTCAGCGCCTTACCATATATTTTACCAGCATAGCGGTCATATAAAATACGAAAGCACAGAGCCGCTTGATATTTGACGTAGGCCATCACGACCTGATCATCCGTGTGATGAGGGCTACACCTGTTTGCAACCGCCGAAGAACTCATGAGCCGATGGTGATAATTGGCAAGACCGAAAGCCTGCCGTGGTTACTAATATACGCAAGTCTGATAAAAAGGATACTAAGATTGACCAAATTTACTTATTTTTTTTGATAGAACCATTTTCAGAAGAAAATATTTACGGCTTTTTATTTCGCTCAGCCTCCGACAGCAACTTACCTTCTGCTTATCCACATTCCGAACCCATACAAATATACCGATACGCATTTGTTGTCTATCATACAACAAAGCAAAAATAAACATTTGGATTCTTTCCTATCGGCTTACCAAACCCACGCGATGTGGTAGCCCCTAACGCGTAGGTGCGAGCAAAGCGTGTACATTCACACGGATAAGTACGCATTGGCCGGGAGGCGGGAGCAAAGTTAGTAAAAAAGAGCCAGGTTTTTAGCGCCGGATT
>DAITME010000046.1:33672-35142 GCA_036835305.1 Lewinella sp. | reverse complement strand
CTAATACGCTTCCTAGTGGTGTTTACACACTAATGCTGCGTAAAGGCAGGGAACTGGTTCCTGAACTCACGCAACGCATTATCAAGTAAATAACTGCTTAATCCAAAAATAAGCTGGCAGTCGGTTCCAATGAGCTGGTTGCCAGCTTAAAATTAATCCTTATGAAACTAATTTTAAAATCGTTGTTGTTTTGTTTGCTTGTCTCGGGATCGCTTGGGGCTCAGCCCGCTGAGTTCTCGCCAGCACCTTGTGATCAGAATTTGTTTAGTGCTATGTTTTACAATTTCTTTATCGGACAGATAGGGGGAGCGGCACCAACATCGAACGATTGGGTGGGCGCGATAGATGCCCAAAACAACTTAATAGGACTAGAACAAGTAGAGTTTTTTGTTGGTGGTTTTGGGTGCCCCCCTGGTTTCGGAACTTCCTTGCAAATAGCGAGTGAGCAGACAACTCCTAACAGCACTTGCCCCCCTCCGCCCTATGGAGGATCTCTTGGTGAGGAGCTAGAAATCGTGGCTTATCGCGCTTCAGACGGGCTATTCTTCACTATTTCAACCACTGTTCAATTTGTCCCAGGTGCTTCTGGCGCTTCTGTAGGCAATTGCTTCACCCTCAACTTCACCGAACCCTACAGTTCCCTACCAGTAAGCTTCGAGCGCTTCAGCGCAAGTGCGCGGGGCGGGCAGCGGGTGGCGCTAGACTGGGTAACGGCTAGTGAGCAAAACAGCAGCCATTTCGAGGTGCAGCATTCTACAAATGGCCGCAGTTGGGAAACCATTGGCCGCGTCGATGCCGCAGGCGAGAGCAACAGCCGTTTAGAATATTCCTTCCAGCATTTGGATGCGGTGCCTGGGCAAAACATCTACCGCCTTCGGCAGGTAGATTTTGATGGCACTTTCTACTTCTCGCCTGTTGCAGTGGTGGATTTAGAAGGCGGTAAAGGCCCTAGGGGCGTGGAAATATTTCCGAACCCGGCCGTCAGCGGGGTCATCACCCTCAGTTTAGAAGGAGAGTGGACCAGCGAAAGCCGCAGCACGCTCTACGATATCAATGGCCGCCAAGTAGCGGAGTGGGCAGGCTTACAAAGCGGCAGCACTACGCTAGAACTGCCCCAGCTGCCTGCGGGCATCTACCAGCTCGTCAGTCGCGACCGCAGCGCTAGTGTGAGCAAGCGCCTTGTTTTGCGGTAGGAAATGAAAAATATAGCTCAGGCCAGTGGCCTGAGCCAATACCTCATTTGCGTATAGCTAGTCGAGCATCGGCTGGCTATACGTGTTTTAAACAGCATCCTATGTCAATCAGCCAACAAATAGCCGGGCAGTTCCGGGAAGTCTATCTCCACGGCACCTGGGTGGCCACCAATCTTAAAACGGAGCTCAGCAGCGTGCGCTTCGAACAAGCTCAGCAGCGCGTGGGGCAGCTCAACACCATTGCTATGCTGGCCTATCACATCCATTATTATGTGGC
>DAITME010000046.1:31097-33572 GCA_036835305.1 Lewinella sp. | reverse complement strand
GTTTTGATTAAGAAGTTGCTGGGTATCAGTTAGTTTAGAATGGACAATGGACGAGTGACAATGGACAATGACTTGGCTTTTGGCCTTAAGCTTTCTGCCTTCTGCCTTAGCCCAACCTTCATGCCTTCTAGCAGTGGTGCACCCGTGCTGGCACTACATGCAGGAGCCATGTTTTCACAAATGAGCAAGGTTTTGTTGAAAAGTCCGATTTCATTCCGTAGAATAATTATCTTGCGGCATGAAAACAATTCACTGGCTACTGATTTCCTTGCTTTTCCCCTTTTGTTTATTGGCTCAGATGCCGTTGGCGCCCGATAGAGGCCCTGCGGAAGGGGAGGGGCCTTTTGATCAATTGATTATTCGCGGGGTCACGGTGATCCGCGGGAACAATGCGCCGCCACAAGGTCCGATGGATGTGGTGATCGAAAACAACCGCATTGTAGCTGTAGCGAGTGTAGGCTACCCAGGTGTGCCCATTGATCCAAGCGACCGCCCCAAGTTGCGCCCAGGAGGCCGCGAGTTGGATGCCAGCGGCATGTACCTGCTGCCGGGTTTTATTGATATGCACGGCCACATCGGCGGGCGGGCACAGGGCGCTTATGCGGAATATGTCTTTAAACTCTGGATGGCCCACGGCATCACAACTATCCGGGAGCCAGGCAGTTTCAATGGGCTGGATTGGGTACTGAGCCATAAAAAGCGCAGTGCTGCTAATGAGATTGTGGCTCCCAGAATTGTCGCCTACACGGGTTTTGGCCAAGGTAGGAAAGACCCTTTCACCAGTGTGGAAGAAGTGGAAGAATGGGTGAGAGAAAACAAGCGGAAGGGGAGCGATGGTATCAAATTCTTTGGAGCACGCCCAGCCTTTATGCAGGCCGCTTTGAGTTCGAACAAGGCCATTGGCTTGCGCTCGGCTTGCCATCATGCGCAGTTGGATGTGGGCCGCTGGAACGTGCTCAACTCCGCCAAGGCGGGCCTCACGAGTATGGAGCATTGGTATGGCCTACCCGAAGCGCTGTTTACTGATCGGCGCGTGCAGGACTATCCTGTGGACTACAACTACAACAACGAGCAGCACCGCTTCGCCGAAGCCGGGAAGCTCTGGCAGCAAGCCGCTGCGCCCTTCAGTCCCCACTGGGATGCGGTGATGGATAGTCTGCTGGCACTGGATTTTACCCTCAACCCCACCTTCAATATCTACGATGCCAACCGCGATGTGATGCGCGCCCGCAATGCCGACTGGCACGAGGAATATACGCTGCCTAGCTTGTGGACTTTCTTCCAGCCCAGCCGCATCAGCCACGGCAGCTACTGGCATGCTTGGGGCACTGAGCAAGAAGTGGACTGGAAAGAAAACTACCGCCTCTGGATGACTTTTGTGAAGGAATACCTCAACCGCGGTGGTCGGGTAACAGCGGGCTCGGACGGAGGTTATATCTACCAAGTTTACGGTTTTGGTTTTATCCGCGAGTTGGAACTGCTGCGGGAGGCGGGCTTCCATCCGCTGGAAGTGATCCGCTCGGCCACACTAAGCGGAGCAGAAGCCCTAGGCATGGAAGACCAAATTGGTACCATAGAAGCAGGGAAATTGGCCGATCTGGTGTTGGTGGAAGAAAATCCTTTGGCCGATCTTAAAACATTATACGCTACGGGTGTTATACGACTGACGGAGGATAACCAAATCACCCGCGCTGGTGGTGTGCGCTACACCATCAAAGACGGCATCCTCTACGATGCCCAGCAACTAAGAGAAGATGTGAAAAAAATGGTGCAGGAAGCCAAAACCAAAGACGACTAGGCAGCGCAGCTAGTCGTTGGGCGGGAAGGCTGGCGGCACCGCCCATGAAATTTTGCCCATGCACGATATTGAGCCACATTACCATTGGCGCGATCGCTACAAAAGTGAAAAAGACCGGCTCAGCCCTTTCTATGGCCGCCAATACGACGAGTTTGGCTTTCAGAACAAGGTGTATAACTACCTGCTGCATCCGCAGTGGGATGAGATGGGTTCCGAAACGCTCTACTTGAAAATTATCTTCGCCGACTATAAGGAAGGTTATGCCATTCTAGAGATGATCGGTGAGTGGAACGATGCTTTACACAACGATGTGATGCAGCTCAAGCGGGAGGTTATTGACCCCTTGGTGGAGGCTGGTGTCACTCATTTCGTGCTCATCGTGGAGCAGGTGCTCAATTTCCATGCCGACGATGACGACAGCTACTACGAAGAGTGGTTCAACGACATCGAAGCCCCCCGCGATGGCTGGATCGTGTTCCTCAACGCCCTGCCGCACGTGGAAGACGAAATGCGCAGTGCGCGCCTCGATAATTACCTCTACGTAGGCGGGATCTTCACAGAAATTAATTGGCGCCCGCAGAAACCAGAGCGGATATTTGAAGCTATTGAGGGTTTGGTGCAGCGGGATGTGAAGCGGGTTTATTGAGTCTGGAAATTGAAAATTGAAAATTGAAAAT
>DAITME010000046.1:0-30997 GCA_036835305.1 Lewinella sp. | reverse complement strand
AAATTGAAAATTGAAAATTGAAAATGAGGGTTTCTCCGGTATCAATAAATATTTTCATTCTGATAAGCTTTTTTCATCTTCGCTTCTTAATTCTCCAACATATGCTTGGGCATCTGTTTCCCAAAAGACCTCTCCGATACCTATATATTCATCCAAAATAGCTTCTACCCATTGCTGTCGGTCGATTCTTTTGTGAATTTCGATAAGAATTACTTCGAGCTCTTCTTTTTGGAGAAGGCATATTTCATCAATTATTTGCTGTGTGCGTTTTGTCATTGCTCAAAAGAATTTACCTTGCTCCTGCGAGAGCCAACGAGTGCGTATGTACACTTGCTGCCAGCCGTTGGGGGACAAATGTAGGCTGTTTAATTTAACCGATATATATTCCAAAACTAACCAAAAGCGTAAATGCCGAAACGTGGTTCAATTGCGAATGGGGCAGACTCTGTGCTTACTCTGTGGTGCTTTTCCAATTGCGATTACAGTTAAAGTAGTCACTGATGGCCCTAGCATAACACACCTTGGCCGCCTGCTGCAAGATTTTGGGCAGCGTTTTCTCAAGCGCGCTTGTGCCGAATGACCACCACCAAAGCCAAAGAGAATGACTACCTTTGCCGCGCTGCTTTCCAAGCAGACAAGGAAGCCGACTGAATGTAAACTAAGGGACATGACCAAGCGAAAAATAGCCATTACGGTGCATCACCACCGCCTCAACGCGGATATGTTGACCCCTGTGATGCTCTACCTGAACCTGCGCGATCACTATACCGATCCGGTATTGCTGGAGAGTAATGAGGCGCGGGATAATGCCCACTACAACTCTTTTTTGGGGCTGGATACCTTGGCTTCTTTTCGGGTAGATCGCGGTATTATTGCCGAGCAGGTTCCTCAGGAGCTGCGCGCCAGCATCCCCGTAAAAGATGTGACGCATGTGCCGCTGGCCTTGCACCGTTTCACGCAGCAGTTCAGCTTCGACTACCAAGGAGCGGATGAATTGGCTAGCTACAACGGCCTGATTGGGCATACCAATTTCGAGGGCGTTCGCTATTTCGATACGCTGCAATTTGACGACGCGAAACGCGAACTGCGCGCGCCAGATTTACGCTATCACCTCTACCGCTTTGTGTTGGTTTATCAGCATTACCGCGATGAGCTGTTAATATTGGAAAACTGCCCCCAAGGTGAAGACAGCCAGATTCCCGCCTTGTTGGCGCGGTTGCGGCAGCCTGGGGCGGTGCATCCTTTCCGCCGCTATGGCGCGGAGGGGAGCAACCTCAGTGATGAAGCCTACAAAGCCCTAGTGGCCAAAGGCAAGCACCACTGCCAGATTGGGGATGTCTTTCAGATTGTGTTGAGTCGGCGTTTTCAGCAGGCTTTTCGGGGGGATGAATTTCAGGTGTATCGGGCGCTGCGCTCGATCAATCCATCGCCTTACCTCTTTTATTTTGATTACGGCGACTACCGCATCATGGGCTCTAGTCCGGAATCGCAGATGGTGATCAAGGAAGGGGTGGCGCGCCTCAACCCCATAGCGGGCACCTACCGCCGCAGCGGGGAT
Organism: Lewinella sp.; assembly: GCA_036835305.1. Lineage (GTDB taxonomy): Bacteria > Bacteroidota > Bacteroidia > Chitinophagales > Saprospiraceae > Neolewinella. Next base: position 29,439 of record DAITME010000046.1, on the reverse strand, counting down.
GCCGAGCAAGACAAAGCCGCTACGCTGGCCTTGCTGGCCGATCCCAAAGAAAATGCCGAACACGTGATGCTGGTAGATCTGGCCCGCAACGACCTGAGCCGCCACACCAAGAACGTCAGCGTGAAAACCCTACGGGAAGTGCATTATTACAGCCACGTCATCCACCTCGTCAGCACCGTAGAAGGCGATATGGACGACCCCAGCAAAAGCGTGCAGATTTTTGGCGACACCTTCCCCGCCGGCACACTATCTGGGGCACCAAAGTACAAAGCCATTTCCCTCATTGCCGAATACGAAAACGTGCAGCGCAGCTTCTATGGCGGGGCGCTGGGTTTTATCCACTTCAATGGCGATATGAACCAAGCGATCCTTATCCGCTCTTTCTTCAGCCAAGACAATATCCTCTACTACCAAGCCGGTGCGGGTGTGGTCGCTGCCAGCCAGGAAGACAGTGAATGTCAAGAGGTGTATAATAAGTTGGGGGCACTCACAAAAGCGCTGGGGATGGCGGAGGGTTTGTAGGCAACAATATGCTAAAAGATGGCGAAATCGAATGAAACAGCGCTTTTAATCAACCAAATGGCCAGCGCCTACCTCGACTGCGATATGCCTGCTCTAGCGGCTGTGGTGGAAGTGTGTCTTTCGAAAGCCACGACGCCAGCACAAGCAAAAGTGCATAGCAATCTGCTGCATGCTGCCTTCACCTATCGGGGCTTAGCAGCTCTGGAGGCTGGAGACGTGGCTCAAGCAAAAGCGCAATTGCTGCTGTCCATTGGCGTACCCAATAATGGTGTTTTGCTATCTTTTGGTCCCAATATGCTTTTGGCGCGGGACTTGGCCAAGCTAGGGCATTTTGAGATTGTGCTGCAATACTTAGCGCTGGCTAAGAAGAAATGGTGGTGGCCATTGCGCCTCACCTTTTCGAGAGGATGGGAGAAAGTGCTCAGGAATGGGGAAATCCCCCCTTTTCATTTCCTTACCGTCGGTAATTTGGTGTCAGGCAGCCAGGACAGCCAGCTGATGCAGCGCTTTCGGGCGCGCGTGGGGGTATGAATAGATGCTACAACCTTTTTTTGTTTTATTAGTTTGGCTCTTGTGTATGCAGAAGATGTTGGTTAGCAACCTCTTGCAAGAGCGCCTGTCTATTCCCCAAGTGATCTCCGCTCGCTCAGTTGCTACTCGCCCTAATTAGTAAACTAGATCGATATGCCGAAATCTTTAGAACAAGTTGCCGATGAACTTGGCATAAGCCGCGTCACTCTTTGGCGCAAACTCAAAGATATGGGATATAGCGTCCCCAGAGGAGGCGTTTATCCTGAAACAGAAGCCAAGATTAAACAGTTGGTGCGGGATCATGCTAAATTAAAGAAAAGAAAAGACGATTAATAAAGGTGGAGGAGGGTCAAAACAGATTGATACAAGCTTACGGTGAAACAAAGTGAAACAAACTGAAACACTGGCATCATCATATTTAGCCTAACTTTGTGTTATTGTTTTAGATTTAGACAAATCAAAATCGGGTAACGTCTAGGTAGTTCTTCCTCCAGAAGTTCTTCTTGAGTTTTCGTTAATCATTCAAAAAAGTATAAAAAATGGAGAGTTTTGTTAAAAGAGCGTTTTTTATTCTATTCTCATTATCGTGTGGGGTAAATCTAATACTTAGCCAAACTGATTGTTTTCCGATACAGAAGGGCTGTACACGGACTCAAAGCTTCACGGCTGTCATCGAAGTTGCTGATTATCCTGGATGTCCGATAAGCGTTTCTTATGACCTCAGAGTCCGTCAAGGTGTTAGTCAAATAGCAAACGTATCGGTACTCGCTATACCATTCGGAACGATACCTCAGTGTTCTGATGTAATTGTAGACTTGCTTCAGGCTATTGGTGGAACTTCCTTACAGCTCGAAACTTTCATGACTAGGTTTTGGTCTTCCATAGAGTCTGGCATATCTGATCAAATATTTCAACAGACACTCCAAGCCGGACAAACAAACAACACGCTACCTTTGCTTTATTGTGGTAGCGGCCTAAGTACGTTTACTGCTGCTTTCTATAGAGGCTCCTGCGTTTCCTTTTGCTTTAATCAGGATGACAGGGGAGCATTGAGTGTCTCTCAAATTTCTTGTGGTTCTACTTGTTGCGTAGAGAAAAAAACCTATTGTATAAATCCTTCCACAGGAAATACAGTAATCAGTACGATTGTCGAGCAAGTAGCGCCTGGGGAGTGTATATCCATAACGCCTCCGTCTTGTCAAGGGAATACTATATTTCAAAGTCCTTGCTTTGAATTATGTGTAACCGAATAAAATACCAATGCCATGAAAAACTATCATCTATTCATATTTTTACTGGCAGTCTTGGGCTGTTGTGCGCCCTTGTTTTCGCAATTATCAAGTGTGCCTCCGCTTATTGATTTGGATGGGCAGCGCTGGTCTCTAGTGCAGCAAGACACCACGGCGCCGCTGCTCGCGGACATTTACACCAACGTAACAGAAGAGATAAGTGGTTATGCTTTGCAGAGAGAGGATCAGCTTTTGCTGGATGACAAAATCGTGGAGGTATATTCTCAAGGAATTTCTTGGGGATCCTATATTGTTTGTACTGACTTAGCTAGTGGGCAAACATTGTGGCGGCTGTCCTCCAATTTGGCTACTAGCGATAAGCTGGATATTGACCTGAATGTGTATTTGCGGGCTGATGGTAACATCGAGGTGTCTGGCATGCGCTTAATAGCTACCAACACACCTATTCTTTTTCCTATTGGTTATGCGGTTAGAAAAATCATCAATCCGGAAACGGGTCAGTTAATTGAGCGAATTTTTACCCCTTTCAGTGAAGGGGGCGTCACGTCTCTGAACTCCAATGGGCAGCTGGGTAGAACACTGCCTATCGCCGAAGACGAAGCTTATGTGGTGATCAGTTCTCTTCCTACTGACGATGGACAATATATACAGTTGCTATTAGGTATGGATGCACAAGGGGTACAAACGGATACGCTAGGGCTGGTTTCCAATCCTTTGGATGGCTCGGGAATTGAAGTACAGCAGTTGATAGATGCCATTAAGCTGCCGAATGGGCAATTCGTAATTGGTTCTACTTCCACGGGAAACCCCATGGACCCTAATGAGACGGTTGCCGAGTTAATTTTCTTAGATGAACAAGGTGCCTTCCTTAACAGAAAAGATATATCGCCCTTTGTTGGCTATAGCACCTACTTCAATCTAGATCTGCAAGCCGATAAGCTGCTCATCACCGCCACTTCGGTGGAGGGAGATTTCAATGATGTAGCAAACATACGGCAAAACCTTTTGGTATTGGATTTGGCGGGGGAGTTGCTGCTCAGTGTTCCCGCTTTTTCATCCTTGGCTGGGCTGGCGGTTGGAAATTGTCATCTAGCCAGTTTGCCCAACGAGGAGTACCTGCTGGTAGCGGCGGCTGGTAACCACTGCCTACAATATTTCAAACTGGATGCGCTCGGGGAGGTCACCCGTTTGCAAACGCTTTGCCAAACGGATACCAACTGGCGAATTGAGCCGCGCGATCTCCGGCGCACGCCCGATGGCGATGTACTTACTGCGGCTACTTGGTACCAAGGGGACACCGAGCAGTTTGAGGCTACCGTTAGCATAGACGGTAGCGTCCTGGGTCTTCCCACTTCGCTGCTTGCGCCCGAGCGGGCAGAGGTACTGCCGCTGGAGGTGTTTCCCAACCCTAGCCGGGACAGGGTATCTATTCGCCTAGACGCCTCAGATACTGGGGTGCTGCGCATCCTAAACATGGCTGGGCAGCAGCTCAGAAGTTACCACTTGGCTAACCAGACACATTTGGAGCTATCGATCGCAGATTTACCCGATGGCCTATACCAATTTCAATGGCTAAGCCCCAAGGGCAATAAGGTGGCTAGCGTGCTGAGAAGTAATTAAATTGACGGTTGACGAGTGGCAGTGGACAATTGTGTATGCTTGAGATTTTGGATGGCTCACGCAGGAGCAATGTTTTCGAAATTGAGCAGTGACAGTGGACGATGAATTAGCTGCTGGCTTGCTCCTCCGCTATGCGCCTAAAAAATATCAACTGAACTGATGCCTACCTTCTAGTACAGACAAGGCATGCCTTGTCTCTGCCTTCCCCCCTTAGCACTTTTTAGCTTGTTGCCAAAAATGCCTACTTTTGTGATACAAATGGCATTATGAAATACTACGCTTTCTTTTCACTCCTTGTTTGCTTGCTTCTGGCAGGCTGCAAAGAAGAGACCATTCCACTACAAGAAGCCGAAGTGCTTGGGGCGGCTTACTTCCCGCTGCAGCTGGGGCAGACTTGGCTGTATGCCGTGGATTCCATTACGCTTCGGCCAGAGGTGGGCGGGGTGCGCTACGATACGGTACACTTGCAGGCGCGGGAGCAACTGCTGGATAGCTTCCAGACGGCCGCCGGCGAGCTGTGGTACACCGGCGAGCGCTGGGAACGAGCCGACGAAAGCCGCCCTTGGGTGTTTAAATCCACTTTTGCGATGAGCCGCGACCGCCGCACCGCTACTAAAACGGTGGACAACCTGAGTTTTACGAAGATCAGCTTCCCTGCCGCTGTTGGGCGTCGCTGGGATGGGCACACGGCTTTCGATGCCTTCCGGCCGCTGCCCGTGGGCGGGGAGTTCTTGGATGTTTACGCCAACTGGACTTATGAATACCGCAGCATCGGCACTGCCTTCACGCTAGACAACGGCAGCAGCTTCCCCGATGTGCTCATCGTTGATCAGGCGATGGTGGACAACCTCATCGACCGGCGCGTGGCCTACGAAATTTATGCCAAAGACCTAGGGCTAGTCGCTTCTTACATAGACGCTCGCCACACCCAGTGTCGCGACTGCTGCGGTGGAGAAACGGCCACTTGCCTAAGCCTCCCTTGGGAAGATAAAGCCGAAAAAGGCTTTATTTTCTATCAGGAGTTGATGGAGGAGTAGTCGTAGTCTTGCACCACAGTTCGGAGGAGCATTCGCTTCGCTGCGCCTGCGAACGACACCTCCGATCAGGGTGCAAGTCTTTTGGCTTCGATCGGAGTTAAGGAGCAGTATTTCTCCTCGTAGGCACTTGTGCTGAGCGAAGCTGAAGTATCTTTTTTGGAGCTGTGCGACAAAAAAGTTCCTCCGCAGGTGTAAATGCCAATCTACAGCCTATTATTCATACTCGAAGACGAACTGCTGGAAGCGATCCCCATCGTGGGTGAGGTTGAACATGTCCTCGACGATGCCAAAGCCGATCGGATCTTGGCCAGGGAAGACGACGGTGCCAGTGTAGCCGGGCATTCCTTCATCGAAGTAGGTTTGCTCGATGATGCGCAGCGCAACCTTCGTTTCGTCGTCGGTATTCCAGTATTCGGCTTTGATGATGGTGGCGCTTTCTGAATCGGTGGTGATGGCTACCCATTCGCTAGCGATGCCTGGGTAAAAACCATCGCAGCGATAGACGGCCGTGAAAGTTTCGGATTCCATATCCTCGGCGTCCGCTTCACCGTTGGGCGCCGGAGTATCGCTCGCCAGCTCGGCAGTGGTCTCTGGCGTTTCGGGGCTAGTGGCGTCGGACGAAGCGCTGCTGCTATCGGCGCTGTTGCCACAGGCGAAGAGGAAGAAAGCAATGATTAGCAATGGAAAAAAGTGGGTGATTTTTGACATCTTGGAAATCAGTTTATTTTTTAGGGAATTTTATGAAAAAACTTTGCTCAAAACGATAGGCACTGCTCCTGCACTTGTGCCCGCTGGAACGCCCGTCTGGGTTTAGTAGGGCGTGAGCCATCTCTTCAAGCAGGGCAAATATACTAGATGAAAATTAACTTTGAGCGCAAAAAGCTTAAAGTAGCGTACATTTTTACTTCATTTTAGTTGGGCATCTTTGTGGTTAAATTTGCTTGTATGCCGATAGTTAATGAGTTGGAAGTAGCGCAAAGCCTGGGTTTGTCTAAGTTGGGGGCTGGCGGCTTGGGTATTTCCCGAGGTCTGATGTACTGGCTGCGCATCCGCGATTTGAATGAAGTGTACGATCTCTTTCAGCATTTGGATGGTTTGGACTTCATAGATGCGGTGCTTGATTTTTTGCAGATTAACGTGGATGTATCGGAGGCAGATCGGAGACGGCTGCCCAAAAACGGGCCTTTCGTGATCGTGGCCAACCATCCTTTGGGTGGGATAGATGGGCTGATTTTGCTCAAGATATTACTGGCTCAACACCCCGAAGCCAAGGTTATGGCCAATTTTCTGTTGGCTAAAATACGGCCGGTAGCCAAGTACATTTGTCAGGTTAACCCCTTTGAAACCCGGAAGGAGGCCTTTAGTAGTTTGGGCGGTCTGCGGGAGGCTTTGGCGCAATTGAAGGCGGGTCATCCCTTGGCTATTTTCCCGGCTGGCGAGGTAGCGACCCGCAAAAATGGCTGGCTGGGGGCGGTGGACGACAAAAACTGGTCGGAAAGTGTCTTGAAGTTGATCAAAAAAGCCAAAGTGCCGGTGGTGCCTTTCTTTTTTCACGCTAGGAACAGCGAATTATTTTATTTCCTTTCGGGCATCCACCACAACCTCCGGACGGCCAGCCTCGCATCGGAGGTGCTGAAGGCTCGCCGCAAGACGGTGAAGGTAAAGATCGGCCACCCCATCAGCCTGGAGGAGCAGGCGCAGTTTAGCGACCTGGCCGCCTACGGGCAGTACCTACGGCGGCGGACTTTCGTATTGGGGGCGGCTTTGCCCAAGCGGGGGCGCGCCCGCTTGCGGCGGCTTACGCTGACGTCCCCACCTGAGGCGGTGGCACCAGCCATTGCTACCGAGCGCTTGGTAGCAGCCTTCGATGCCATGCAAGGTACCGAAGCGGACTTGTTTACAGCGGGGAAATTTCAGGTTTTTTTTACACAGTTGTCCCTTTCATCTCCCATTTTGCAATGCCTGGGGAGGCTGCGCGAACAAACCTTTCGGGCTGTAGGGGAGGGCACGAACAAAGCATTCGACCTAGACCAGTACGATGCTTATTACCACCACCTTCTCCTGTGGAATGCCGAAAAAAAGGAAATTGCGGGTGCCTACCGCTTAGGATTGGGGCAAGAAATATGGGAAAAACACGGCATCGCGGGTTTTTATTTATCGGATCTGTTCCATTTTCAGCCCTCGGTATATCCTCGGTTTATGCACGGCATTGAGATGGGGCGCGCCTTGGTGACGCAGGATTATCAGAAAAAACTTTTGCCGCTATTTTTGCTTTGGCGCGGTATCGGTCTGGTGACGGAGCGCTATCCTGCCCATCGCTACCTGATCGGTGCGGCCAGCATCAGTAGTGCGTATAGTGCTTACAGCCAGTCGCTTATGGTCGCCTATCTGGAGCAAGCCCATGCCGACCCTGCGCTATATGGGCAGGCACAGGGGAAGCGGAAGTTCAAATCCGTACTGAAGAAGAAAGATCAGCTTTTGTTACACGGCCTCGGCACCGAAGACATCGCTAAAGTAGATAAGATCATTCAGGAAATAGAACCACTGGGGCTGCAAATCCCGATTTTAATCAAGAAATACTTGCTGCAGCAAGCCAAGGTACTAGGCTTTAATGTGGATCCTGCCTTCAACAACGCCATCGATACGCTGGTGTGCATTGAGGTGGAGCAGCTCCAAAATCTGAAAACGGATTTGATGCGGCGATAGGTGAAAAAGTGTAAAAGTAGAAGGCAGAAAAAAGGCATGCCTTGTTTGTATTAAAAGCAAGTATCCGAAGCCTAGGTTTTTTGTCTCGGCTGAAAGCAAAATCTACCAGATTGAGAAGTCGCATTAAATTTGTCCGAGTACTTAGGCTGGCTCACGCAGGAGCAAGGTTTTCTTTTTTGAGCCAAGTTGGAACGAACAGCTTATAACGACCAAATAAACCTGATTAGTACAGTATTATTTTGCAACTGTACCACTTCGTTTCGTTCCATACCTGCATCAGGTACAGCATAATTAAAGCTTCCCAAGTTGTAACTAAAATAAGGAGTTATTGTCCATTCGGGTTTTCCGTAGCAAGATTGCATCAATTCAAAGAGATTGATGAATTCATTGATGTGGACATTGTTGATGTAGTATTCATATGAGCTATACTCATAGCCGATTCGTTTGATGATTAGGAGTTTGTCATTTTGGAAAATTTCCGTGTGCTCAATTTCTTTGTCGGGCGTAGACGCTAGTGTGTAGTAAGCTGTTTTTTTAAGCTTCCCAAGTTGATTGACAAAGTTGGGGATATAATAATTGAAGCAGAGGAATGCGCTGTCTGGCAAACGATATGTATTTAGATAGCCACCAAATACAAAGCCTTCGATATCCCCCTTCACCTGATACCAATTGGCTATTCTGTTGTTTATGGTGTCGATTTTGTCTGTTTTCAACACGCTAAGTAAGGTGTTGAAAGGGAAGGAGCCTAACTTTTTTGATGTAACATTAGTCTCTGATCTCATTGTCAAACCGCTTTTTGCCGCAACCCACAGCGTGTCCACGCTACTTTGGCTATGCAAACTACCCAACAAAAGGAATGCGACGAAATAAGGGAAAATAAAGGTATTCATGTGTAGGAATATTTTGGGCACTTGACGGGATGGGATTTAGCTTGGACGACTACGTCAACGTAGTCGTCCATTAACGTAGTAACGTATCAACGTAGTCGTCCAACACGAAGCCGTATGAAAGAACATTGACCCTCGCCCCCAGGAGCAATTCAAAAAAAACACGAACAATCGCTGTCATCAGCCTGGAGCAAATATATAAATTTTTAGTATTCTACAACGATAAATTTTATTTATTTCGTGTGTTTTTCGCTACAAACCTTGCTAATAGGCGTGTACCTTGCTCCTGCGTGAGCCAAGCTTAACCCTTTTCAACCATTTTGGTGTTTATATGCTTAGATGAAGTGTAAAACCAGCTTATGCGAAACTATTTTTTAGGGCTAATAGGAGCTTTGTTGTTCTTTTTTGTGGCTTCCTGCACCTACACCACCAAGGTCAGTGATGGCCCCACAGCGATAGACCGCAAGCAGTACAGCGTGGCCATTCCCCTTTTGAAGAAGGAATTTAACCAAGCCAAGCTGAGGAGCGAAAAGGGCAAAATCGCTGCTCAACTTGCCCAGGCTTACGAAGCCACCGGTGCCGACGAAGAGGCGCTGTTGTGGTATGAGCGAGCCTATAACAATGGTGGCGGCACCGATGCGCTGAAGGGCAAAGCAGCCGCCCAAAAACGCCTAGAGCAATATGAGGATGCTATCCTGACCTATACTGATCTGGGACTGGAAATTGGCAGTAAATACGAGTTTCGCAACCAAATACAGGGGGCGCAAATCGCCCAAGCTTGGCTGGCCGAAGAAGAGAAGGCCTACCAAGTGGAAGTAATGGAATTTAGCACCGCCCAAGCGGATTTTTCTCCCGCGCTTTATGGCAAGCAACTGGTTTTTACCAGCGATCGGAAGGCCAGCAGCGGGGAGAGTACCTTTGCTTGGACGGGCAGAAGCTTCACTGATTTGTTTGTCACCGATCTGGAAGGTCGGCAGGTGAGTGCTTTTGATGCTGGTCTCAATACCGAAGCCCACGAAGGCAATGCCTGTTTCAATGAGGCGGGCGACGAAATTTTCTTCAATCGCTGCGAAGGTGGCAAGCGCGAGGATGCCTATTGCGCCATTTACTACTCCCAAAAAGTGGGCGATGGCTGGGGCGCAGCGGAAAAGCTCCCGTTTCAACTGCCCGAGATCAATTATTTGCATCCTAGTCTTAGTGAAGATGGGCAGACGCTCTACTTCTCTGCAAAAATGAAAGACGGTTGGGGCGGCTATGATATTTACCGTAGCAACAGAGACGAAAACGGCGATTGGAGTGAACCCGAACTCCTGAACCGCGCCATCAACACACAAGACAATGAGCAGTTTCCGCATATTTATCGGGATACGCTCTTTTTTGCCAGCGATGGCCATATCGGTATGGGCGGCTTGGATATTTTTAAGACTTACGTGATGCCCAATGGCCGCTATGCTCCCGTCATCAACCTCAAGCCACCCCTGAACAGTGGTGCGGACGACTTTGGCTACATCGTTTTGCGCCAAGACACGCCCGAAGGCGGCATTATCTCGCGCGGCTTCTTTTCCAGCTCCCGCCCCGGTGGCAAGGGCGGCGACGATATCTACCGCTACGTGCAACGCCCCTTACCACCGCCGCCGCCTGTGGACGAAACGGTAGAAGTAGAGTACCGCAATATTTTGGATGTTTATGTGGTAGAAAAAATCTATGCCGTGGAAGGCGATCCCAGTAGTGCTGTCCTAGGGCGGCGACCCATCCCCAACGCTAAAGTTACCATCACTTTGAGTGGTAAAGACCGCAACGTCAGCACCAACGAAGAAGGCCTGTTGAGCCTCATTCTCAATAAGGATGCCAACTACGTTTTTCTAGGGGAAATGGAGGGCTATTTGAGCCAGCAGGCACGTTTTTCTAGCATAGGCCTACCTGAAGACCCCAGTGCGCCCCAGCAGCGCTATGATCTGGAGATAGAGCTGGAGAGAATCTACCGCAACCGCGAAATTGTGCTGGAAGACATCTTCTACGACTTCGATCAGTCCTTCATCCGTGATGATGCCAAGCCTTCGCTGAATAAGCTAGCCGATATTTTACTGCTCAATAAAAATATCAACATAGAGCTGGGATCGCATACCGACTGCCGGGGGCGTGCTTCCTACAACCAAAGCCTCAGCCAGCGGCGGGCACAAGCAGCGGTGGATTACCTGATTGAAAAAGGCATTGCTGTGGAGCGTTTGCTAGCCAAAGGCTATGGGGCAGAAGTGCCAGCGGTGGACTGCCTCTGCGCCCGCTGTACGGAAGACGAGCACCAGCAAAATCGGCGCACTGCTTTCCGGATACTAGACTAACCGACAACATATCAGGCCGTCTGGCGTTCCTGAGACTGACCCATAGGTTTTATGAGAAAATATTCCGCGCTCATCTTGATAGCTGTTCTACTCACGAGCATGGCTGCTGCCAGTTCTTGGAAGGAGCTCTTTAGCGGCTGGTTGCTGAGCTTTTTGCCCTGGGAGCAGCCAGCGCAAAAAGCGGCTTCGCAGCACTTTTCTGCCAATACAGTAGCAGATTGGCAAACCTTTGCTAACACGGCCAGCACGGCTTATCAGTTCGATTGGCCTTTTCCGAGCATAGACGGAGGGCAATCGGCCAGAAAATGGCAGCAAGCCCAGCAAGCTATCCAACGCCTCACCGCGGCCGTTGAACCCCTGCCGAAGGCGCAATCTGTCCGGCTCTTGTATCATCAGGATGATTTCCCTATTTATTTTAGTAACATTTTGCATACCTACGCGCCCGTGGTGCAAATTTCGGTAACACAAGATCAAGCCCTAAGCGAGCTCGATTCCATCAGTTTGCAGCCAACCATCCTCTTCTACGACCCCAGTCGTTTAGAGGCCGCAGAAGCTAATTGGTGGAAAATAGCGGAGGCCCTGCCGCCTTCCCAGCCCGTTTTCTTTTTGCATCTTGGAACGGCAGCTACGCTACCAGCTTTGCCAGCGCATTGGGCGGTATATCATAGTCCTCAGCGGAGTATGGAGAGCGAAAGCCTGCTGGCTACCTACCTGTATGGTGCCGAAACACTTCCTGTTGTTGAAGAAGCAACTGCCTGCGAACCGCTTCCTGTAGGGGTGCAGATGGGCTTCGCTCCGCCGGCCCTGCTTGGTTTTGATCCGGAGGAGTTGCAGAAGGTAGATCGCATTCTGCAACAAGCAATCCGCAGAAAGGCAATGCCCGGGGCTCAGTTGTTGGTAGCTAAAGAGGGAAAGATCGTATATCAGAAAAGTTATGGCCACCATACCTACCAAAAGAAGCAGGCGGTGTATAGCAGTGATTTGTATGATCTGGCCTCCGTAACGAAAGCGGCGGCCACCAATCTGGCTATTATGAAGCTCTACGATCAGAGCCGTCTAGACCTAAAGCAGCGGGTGCGGGATATCCTGCCCGAGCTAAACAAGTTCGTCCCTGGCTATTATACACTGGAACAACTGCTGGTACATCAATCGGGCCTACAAGCAGATATCCCGATAAGGGCTTACGTAGGGCAGCATCACGTAGCGGATCAAGCCAGCGAGCAGTACAACATCCCTATTAGCGAGCAACGCTGGCTAGAAGCGGGCATACCACAGCAGATTCTGAACGGCCTAAAGCGCGTTGGCCATACTAAAAGGCCGATGTATCGCTACAGCGATATTAACTATCTGCTGCTGCAACAAGTGGTGGAGCGGCTTACCGAGCTCCCTATGGACATTTTTTTGCGGCAAGAAATCTATGAGCCGCTAGGACTCAATCGTTTACTATTTAAGCCTTATACGACTTTCGCAAGCAATTTTTGCGTCCCCACGGTAGAGGATAAGTGGATGCGGGGTGGGCTAGTGCGCGGCTACGTACACGACGAAGGAGCGGCCTTGCTGGGCGGCGTGGCTGGTCATGCTGGTTTGTTCGGTAATGCCACCGATCTGGCGGTGCTTTATCAGATGCTACTCAACGGAGGGGAACTCAATGGGCAGCGCATTTTCTCTTCGGCTACCGTATCGCTTTTTACGGCCAAATCTAGGCTCAACTACCGCAGCCTAGGCTTCGATCGGGTGCAGATTGGCTGGCCGAGGCTTCGCCAGCTCGGTGTGGGGGAAGATACTTTCGGCCACCTAGGATTCAGCGGCACCAGTGTCTGGGCAGATCCAGAGAACGAGCTTATCTATATACTGCTCACCAACCGCGTCCACCCCGACCCCAGCAGCGAGATTTTCAACAAGCTAGATGTGCGGGGGCAGGTACACCAACAGATTTACCGCAGTTTGCTACGCCCAGAAGCTTAAAAACAGTTTTTTAAAGCTTCAATTAAGCTACCTTTGCTACATGGAAGCAAAACACTATTCGGGCTTTGTAAATATTGTGGGTCGACCCAATGCGGGAAAGTCCACCTTGATGAATGGGCTGGTAGGAGAGCGCATGAGCATCATCACAGCCAAGCCGCAAACCACCCGCCATCGTATCATCGGCTTGCTCAGTGGGGAGGACTTCCAAATCGTCTTCAGCGACACCCCAGGCGTGATCTATGAGCCTAAATACAAGATGCAGGAGATGATGAATAAGGCTGTTAGCTCCGCATTCGAGGATGCTGATTTGATGATCTATCTCCTCGACCCCACCGAAAAATATACGGAAGATGAACCGCTGGTAGGTAAGTTGCGCCACTTGAAAGCGCCTCTATTTCTGGTAATCAATAAAATAGACTTGGTTAGCAGCGAAAGAGTAGAGGAGCTAGTAGTACAGTTCAAAAAATGGCTACAACCAGAAGCCATCTTTACCATCGCAGCACTGAGTGGGCACCAGGTACCCGAATTACTAGCCGCCATCCGAGAGAAGCTACCGGAAGGCCCGGCTTATTATCCCAAAGAACAGCTCACCGACCGCCCCGAGCGTTTCTTTGTCTCCGAAATTGTCCGCGAGCAAATGCTGGAAATATATCATCAGGAAATACCCTACAGCGCTGAGGTAGAAGTAGAATCTTTTAAAGAAGGACAAACCACAGCTGGCAAAGAACTGATCAGGATTAGCGCCATTATCTACGTGGAGCGCAACACCCAAAAATCCATCATTATCGGTAAAGGGGGCGAGGCCATCAAGAAACTGGGCACAGCCGCCCGAGAAAAAATTGAAGTTTTTCTGGAGTCGAAAGTCTTTTTGGAACTACACGTAAAAGTACGCGATGGCTGGCGCGACAACGAGCAGGAGCTGCGCCGCTTTGGCTACGATCATTAGAAGGCTACCACGCCTGCTTGGACATCCTGCACAATAAAAAAGCCTTCGTTGCCCTGAGCCTGGTACAGCGGCATTAGCAAATAGCCATCGGTAGGCGCTACAACGGCTCCGTGCACATCCTGACCCAGCAAATCACCCTTCCGAATAGGACTGAAGTTGGCAAAGCCCGCCCGCATCTGAAATTGGTCGGCAGCCGTGATCTGATGGGTGTATGCCAGGCGGGTATGCGGCGGCAGCGGTGCCGATTCGGCGGCTAGGAGTTCGTCGTGGAGGGTACGTACATCTCCTTCTTCCACGCAGCCTGTGTCGCGGAAAATATTGACTACCATCGCCAGCGCCCGATCAATAGAGCGTTCATCATCGTGCGCACCTGCCTCGAAGGCCAGCGCTCTGACAGCGATGTCGTCCCCAAACCGACCTGCCCGAAAGTAATGTAAAAAGGTATTTTGTAGGCCTTGTAGCATGCCCTCTACCAAAGGGGCGTACAACTCGGCCGCTAGCAGTAGACTAGGGGGATCGTCGGCCGTAGCTAGAAAGATGCCGCCGCTGGCAGTGGTTGTGTGTAGATCGATCAGGATAAGCTCGGCTGGCTGTGCTTCCTCCACCGCAATTTCAATAGCGGCTAGCAACTCTAGCAGTTCCTTTTCTTCGGTGTTAGCTTGGCTGTCATCCGCTTGCAGGGCTGCGATCCGCGCTTCGTCCCAAATACGGTTGAGATCTTGATCTATGTAACGCTGCCCGCTGGCCAAAGCACTGAGGTTGCCCCGCAATGCCAAAAAATCCCCTCGAAAGCTGAAACTAGCATTGAGGCTTGGCTCCTGCGCCAGCAAATCAAATAAACGCTCCATCGCAATGCCAGGGGCGGCCTCATTGCCGTGTAAACCAGTAATGGCAATAACCAAGGGACCTGCTTCCCGGCCTTGGTAGTGGCCAATAATTCGCTCAGTAGATATACTATTCATATCGTCTGCCTAACGGGTTGATGACGGGGGCTCGCTTCCAGATAGGAGGGAAATCGCTAGACAAGGCAAAGGTAAGTTTTTTATGTAAGAATTATTTAGCAATGCGCATACGACCTATCTTAAGCTGGCACCTCGTGCACATACGCGCCGGGGGGCAGGAGCAAAGCTACAGGGAGTGGAGCAGGGCCATCTAGTAAAAAAAATATTTCAAACAAAATATAGGTTTTACTTGTAAAATAAAAACAAAAGCTGTTACTTTGCCTTCGTAAATTGATTGATTATGAAAACAGAGCATCCTATTCCGCATCATATAGGCCTTTTTTTTGCTCGGCAGTGGTATCGTTTGCGGCAGCAGTTGGATAATCCCTGGACGAAACTACTCTTCCTATTGGCGCTGTACCTGTTGGTATCGAAGCGGAATCTAAATTTTAGCATCAGTATTCAGGGTGCTTCTATTTTTGGTGTTTCGGAGAGCAGCTTTTTCTTTGATGTAGCAGATGAGGTAGCGGCGAAGAATGTTTCTCAGCTCACGAGCTATGAGCCAACCGATAGCAAAAAGCGCGTCTGGACGGCAAAAGAACAGCGTCAGTTGGCCTACGTGGCTCAGTATGCCTCGCTGGCACAAGCGGAGATGCGCAAGAACAGAGTGCCTGCTAGCATTACCCTGGCTCAGGCCTTACTGGAGAGTAATATTGGTAGCAGCAGCTTGGCTACCAAAAACAACAATCACTTCGGTATCAAATGCTTTAGCCGTTCTTGCCAAAAAGGCCACTGCAGCAATTTTACAGATGATTCCCATAAAGATTTCTTCCGCATTTTCGAGGATGTGGCCGCTAGCTTCGAGGCGCATAGCCAGCTATTGAAAAAAGACCGATATACTGATCTTTTCCGCTTGCCAATAAGCGATTATGAAGGCTGGGCGAAAGGGCTGAGCCAGGCTGGCTATGCCACCGATCCCCACTATGCCAAAAAGCTGATTGCACTCATCGAAAACTTAGGCCTACAGGAATATGACAGCCCAAAGCTGGCTAGTGGACGATAGAATGAACAATAGAGGATGGAGCTTTCCCGAGAATCTGGGGAGATGTAGCGATCCTGCTCGGAGGTATCAGCTAGGAGCACAGCGACATAGCTGTCCCTTCGAGCTGTGGTTGCTAGTATGCATCTTTCGTAAGCGCAGTAGGCGAGAGTTCTTTCTAGGTGTCGGAGCTAGTGAACAAAGATTTTTAGGTTTGACGTTTTGAGTGTGGACGCTCGCCTCCTGTTGTGGGAGGCGGGCTTTTTACAAGCCTAGGCGCTCGCGGAGCTGTTCCCGTACTTGTTTTTGAAGGTCGTTGTTGAGATAGGCGAGTTTCTCCTCCAGGTTTTTCTTGTTTAGGGTAATGATACCGTGGGTGCCGATTAGACAATCGAAGGGAAGTTGATGTAGGCTTCCTTCTCCGCCGCGCAGGAAGGGAAGTTGTATCTGCGAGGGCATCATTTGTCCCTGGAAACCAGCAGGATAAAGGGGGAGAGCCGTAACGTAGGGCTCTCGGTGGAAATTGAGGGTGTCGGTTTGGCTGGCAATGAGCACGTAGATAATAGGAGGGGTATTACCCACAGGAAACCTGAGTTTCCAAAGTTCGAACTGTTTACACAAAGAAGGGTTGGTATCCGTTAGCGCCATTCATTTCTGCTTCTAGGTAGGCGTCGCAAAATTTTTCGGTATGCGCCACCATCTCTTGGTAAATTAGGTAATTTCGGCGATCCATGCCGTAGTTTTTGATATAATAGGCATCGTCGAAAGGAAGCTCCCTGATACAGTCCTCAAGCGAAGAACTGCGGAAATCTATGGGAGGAGCCTGCACAAAATCTGAGGGATTTACCCGGTCAGTTTTCTTGTCAGACGGCTGCTTGCCTAGACTACTGTAGGTTGTGGGAGTGGTTGATCTATTGGTAATCACGTTTTTTCCTTTCTTCTTGGTTTCTGGTAAACACCAGATGGGTAAATGCAGCGTAATTTGAACTTGGATGTAATACCAAGTTGTATGAAACGGGAAGCTTACGCTATTGATTTTGCTAGACAAATAGGGCTTTGCTATTGGAGCCTAACCCCTCATAAACAAGTAAAGATTGGTAAAGGTAATAAAGCGTTACTAATTGGACAAATTTTTTACCATTTAGTCACTTTCTGGTAGGGCACTTTTAGTTTCAGGCTCTTTTTTGAAGGCAAACGGTAGGATAATAAACATCCCGAGCATGATGGCCATGTCTGCTACATTAAATATACCGGTTTGTAAGCCGAGGGCTTTCATGTGTAAAAAATCGACAACATGGCCATACAGAAAGCGGTCTATGATGTTGCTCAGGCCGCCGCCCACGATGAAAGCCAGGCCGATAATCTGCCATTTGTTGATGCTTTGGCTGCGGAGGATATAAACGAAGAGCGCCACGAGCAGCGCCGCAGGGAAGAAGTTGAGGAGGATGTTGCGCATACCTTCCGAGAGGTTCGAGCCCAAGCTCAAGAAAGCTCCTTTGTTGCGCACGAAGGTAAGGCGGAGGAAGTCGCCAATTATTTGCTGGTCGGCGGCGCCTTCTAGGTGCTGAACTGCCAGTTGTTTGGTCCACTGATCTAAGCCTACACTGACGATCACGATGGAGAGAATGGTAGCTATTCTGCTGCTAAGCTTTGTCATATTGATCTTACTTACCTTTGCCGAAAATATCTTCGAGTGCTTGTTCCAGTTGAGCGCCGCGCAGTTTGCGCGCAATGATCTTGCCTTCGGCATCAATGAGGAGGGCATCGGGGATGCTGCGAACACCATAGAGGGCGGCGTGCTCGCTTTTCCACTGCTTCAGATCGCTGATATGTGGCCAGTTGAGCTGGTCGGCTTCTATAGCCTGTTCCCAGCGCGCCTTGTCTCTGTCGAGGCTAACGCCGAATATTTCGAAGCCCTTATCGGCATATTTTTGGTACATCCTGACCACGTTGGGGTTTTCTTTACGGCAGGGGCCACACCAGCTTGCCCAGAAATCGATGAGTACGACTTTACCGCGCAAATCACTCAACCGGAGGGTCTCGCCGCTAGGGGAGGTGCCCACCAAATCGGGTACTTCGCTGCCAGGCACAGAGGTACGTAATTGGTTGAATAAGGGCAGGATACCCGCCACGGCTTCCGGATGGCTTTGCTGATAATCATCCAGAATGCGCTGCCCTAGGTTCAGTGCCAAGGGGTGGCTGCGCTGGCTTAGAACGGCAAAAGCACCACCCAAGGCATACATGCGGGCGCTGGAGGCCGCCGGCCAGCGTTCGATATAGTCTTCCACTACCGCTTTGAGCTGTGCCTGATCGCTGATAGCACTTAGCAGGGTATTGAGGTGATTGATGGAGACTTCATAGACGACGTTCATATCGTTGTAGCCAGGGTCTTTGAAATCCACGAATTGCCAGATGGTGCTGAGGTAGTGCTCCAGACCAGTGGGGTACTGACGGTGGTCGGCATTCACGTAGCTGAGGTAGGTATTGGCAGCGGCAATACGCCCGAGGTAGGGGTTCTCTCGCTTGGTTTTTTCTACCAAAGCTACTTTTTGGGCATCCAGCGCTGCGAGGGCGGATTTATGTTGAGCAAGGGCTGCGGCGTCACCACTTTTTTCGGCCTCGCCATAGGCTTTGGCCAGTTCGGTATAGGCTTGGTTGTTGGTACCGAGCTGCTGGAGCAGCTGTTGGTAAGCAACGTTGGCCGCCGAGCCTTTGATGGTGCTGGTATTGAAATTGCCGCATTGGCCGATTGCATCGAATTGAGCCTCGGCCCCCATGAGTACGGGAAAGAAATCGCGCATAGAAGTGCCGATGTAGAAGACCTTGGGTTGCTGGCCATCATAGGTCCAGGTATAGACGTACTGTTCGCCTTGCTGTCCGTCCTCGGTGCTCGTTTTCTCTTGTTTGGCGCTGAGCTCTGCTACTACATAGTAGCCCAGCCCATGCATGCCGAATACTTGTACTTTGCTGCGACAGGGAGGGGTGATAAGCCGTACAGTGGTTTGGGCTGTGGCCTCTAGCACAAGACCGAGGCAGAACAGAAGACTAAAAAGGAGGGTGATATTCTTTTTCATAGCTCGAACGTAGTTTTTTATTGGAGAACTTGGCTTCTTTTTTTGAGTACGGCTCCCGCGGGAGCCACGATTTTGAAAAGAGCCATATCTCTAGCGGGAAAGTTCAGGATTTCCCCCCTTGTTGCTTAAAAAATAGTTTGGGGAAGGCCTCGCGCGGTGGTATGCCCATCAGGTGAATTTTCACATACCCCTGTAAGAAACCCCAGCCGTAGCCATAAAGTTGAATAAAGCTGGCAGGCACGGCACGCAGGGCTATTTCAGGACTCGCTGTTTGGATGAGCGCATCGGCAAAAAGTAAGCCAGCTAGCAAGCCCAGTGGAAATAGATACCAGATGGAACTAACCATAGCCAAGAGCAACAACAACAGACTACCCAGCAAAAAGAGGGTAGGGAGGAGGAAGACAGGCTTGAATTTGCTGGGATGCCAGGCCATCAGTACGTTGCGCACCAGCCCGAATTTATAGACCTGTTGCCTGAATTTTTGGAAGTCGATACGCCGCTTGTGATAGACGAAAGCGTCGGGAATAAGCCCAGTTTTGAAGCCGGCATCCATGATGCGGTAGCTCCAGTCGGGGTCTTCGCCAGGGTGTACATCGCTGAAGCCGCCTACTTGCTCGAAGACTGCGCGACCAACGCCCATATTGAAGCTGCGGGGAGTAAAATGATCGAGGTTTTTTTCCTTGCCGCGTATGCCGCCGGTGGTAAAAAAGCTGGTCATAGCGTAGTTGATGGCTTTTTGTAGGGTGCTGAAGCTTTCATGAGCGGCATCGGGGCCGCCGTAGGCATCGAGTTGCCGCTGGCGAAGTCCTTTTTCTACTTCGCGGAAGTATTGAGGCGGGATGAGGCAATCGGAATCGAAAAGCACGATAAAATCCCCGCTGGCCTTGGCCATGCCAAAGTTGCGGCTATCGCCGGGGCCTGTGTTTTCTTTGTAGAAATACTGGATATCGAGCTGGTCTTGGTAGCGTTTCACCACGGCTTCGCAGCGCTGGGTACTACCGTCTTCTACGATGATGAGCTCGAAGTGTTCGTAGGTTTGTTGTAAAAGGCTAGCGAGCAGTTCTTCTACCTCTTGGGGCCGATTGAAAACGGGAATGACGATGGAATATTTGCGCATGGCCATACTGCTTTAGGCTTGGGTTAGAAAAGATAGCAGTAGCCCGATTCCATAGCCTGTAGCCATCCGATCGCTGGCATAGGGGCTGGCTTTCATAGCTACGCCAGCAATATCGAGGTGGGCGTAGCGGGGGTGCTCGTTGGTGAAGTGCGACAAGAAAACGGCTGCATCAATGGCACCAGAGATGGGCTTGCCGCTAAAGTGTTTTAGGTCGGCCACATCACTGCGGAGGTTCACTTGGTAGGCTTCCCACATGGGAAGGGGCCATACGCGTTCGTCGCTCTCATCACCCGCGCGGCGCAGTGCTGCGCAGAGTTCGTCGTTTTGCGTGAACAGTGCGGCACACTCGTAGCCAAAGGTACGGACAGCACTACCAGTGAGGGTGGCTAAATCAATGAGCGTTGTGGGCTGATAGTGGGTGGTAGCATAGCTGAGGGCATCAGCGAGGATGAGGCGGCCTTCCGCATCTGTATCAATGATTTCTATCGTTTTTCCACTGTGGGAAGCAATGACATCCGAGGGCTTGTAGGAGCGGGCATCCACGCAGTTGTCGGTTGCGGGCACTAGCCCTACCAGATAGAGTGGTAGTTGCAAGCGCGCTGCGGCTTCGAGCGTGCCGAAAACAGCAGCGGCTCCGCCCATATCACTTTTCATTAGGTGGAGGTTGGTACTGGGCTTGATGCTGATGCCGCCCGTATCGAAGGTGACGCCCTTCCCCACGAGAATGGTAGGTTGTTCGGGCGCGTCTGGGCCTTTGTAGGTTTGGATAATGAAGCGGGGTGGGTCTTCGCTGCCTCTGTTGACGGCCAGTAGGGCATGCAAGCCCTCTGCTTCACAGCCAGCTTTATCAAGTACAGCAACTTGATAACCAAAGCGCTGACCAGAGGCGATGGCCCAATCAGCCAAATCTTGTGGGCGTTTCTTGTTGGCAGGCGCGTTGAGCAGATCCATACAGCGCATCTGTGTATCGGCTTGCAGATAGGCCTTTTGTATCGTAGCGGCTTGTTCTGTTGCTTCCTCCCCAACAAGCTGTAGCCGACTATCCGCCTGCCGCAAGGGGTGTTGAGGCATTTCGGTTTTCCACTGCCCCTGGGTATAAGTGCCCAAAAAAAAGCCGTTGGCAAAAGCCGCTAGCCGCTCTTGGCTACCGCCTTGCCAATGGAGGGCTAGTTGAGGAAGCAGGCGCTCGCGTTCGCGAAAAGTAAGCTTCCGGCCAATGCTACGCAGCGCATCGCTGCTGCCCTGGCTGTCGGTTTTGATCAGGTAGGCCATCGCACCTTGCTGGTTGAAGAGGGTGCGGTACTTGTCGTTGGGGATTTGCTCCCAAGCAGTTTGGGAGCCAGGGAATTCGGCTAAGCCAGCCACCTTACCCAGGTCTGTGCAATCGTGCGGAAGGACGTACACGCGCGGGGTGCTGTCGGGAAAATAGAGGCTTGCTTGGATGATCATTCACTGAAATTTGAGCGGCAAAGGTAGGGGAAAATGACGAAGTTTCAAAGATAAAGGGTTAAAGGCTAAGGCAAAAAGCTAGGGCGCGGAGCGGTCATTCGCCAACGCGGGGCGCCGCCCTTCGCACTCAAAAAATTCCCAACAACAAATACAGCAGTGCTGTCGCGCCGCCCGCCAGCACTGCATAGGGTAGCTGCGTCTTGACGTGATCAACATGGTCGGTGGCAGAGGCCATGCTGGATAAAATGGTGGTATCGCTGATGGGGCTACAGTGATCGCCAAAAACACCACCGCCCAGCACGGCTGCAATGGCTATCAGCTGGTTGGCGCCTAGTTGCTCGGACATGGGTACGGCAATGGGAATCATGATAGCGAAGGTACCCCAGCTACTCCCCGTACTGAAGGCGATAAAGCAAGTGACTAGAAAGACCAAAAAAGGTACTAAGTTAGGCGATAGCCAAGCCTGAGCCACCTTGGCTACATATAGCCCAGTGCCCATTTGTTTGCACAAAGCCCCAATGGCAAAGGCCAAGAGCATCAAAATAGCCAGCGGCATTAGGCCGGCAATGCCTTTTAGGATCAGATCGACCCCTTCGCGAATGCCGAAAATACCTTGCACTTTGTAAAAAAGCAGAGAAACGACTAGGCTCACACTCACAGCCACCAGCACGGCCGTAGAGCCGCTACCGCTGCCAATGGCGGTAAACAGACGTGTGCCAAAATTCGCCTCAGGCAATTGCGCCAGGGCTGCTGCCCAACCGGTATAAGCCAGCATAATGGGCATAAACAGCACCATGATGAGGATGGGGACGATCATGTTGCTCGCTTTTGGGACAATGCCTTCCTTCCCTGCAATATCCGTCAGTTCGGTATTGACCATCGGCGTGGCACCATCGTTGAGGAGCTGCCCGTTTTGTGCCCGGATGGCTGCTTGGCGCATAGGGCCTATGTCTTTGCCCCAAAAGATGAAAACAGGCACTAAAAATAGGGCAATAATGGCGTAGAAATTGTACTGCATAGCCTCCAGCATGGTGCCAAAAGGACTGGCAAAGCCCTCGGTAGCAAGCAGACCCATGATGAAGGCTCCCCAACCATTAAAGGGAATTAGGATGGAACTAGGGGCAGAGCTGGAGTCGGCAATATAGGCCAATTTCTCCCGGCTAATGCCCATTTTATCGAATAGGGGGCGGTAGAGCGTGCCCACCGTGAGCACGCTGATGCTGCTTTCCACAAAGACCAAGGTGCCGGTGAGCCAAGCAAAAAACTGTACTTTCTTCACGCCCGCAGTGCCGCGCTCTTTTGTCAGCCGCCCTTGAATAAGCGCTATGAAGCCCTCCACGCCGCCCGAACGCTGCATGAACACAATCAGCCCACCAACCAAAGCACAAAACAGGATAGTGCGCGTATTGCCATCGTCCTTGAAAACCTCTACTAGAGCCTGGATGCTTGCCAAGAAGCCCAGCCAGATGTTGCCGCCACTCAGCAAGACATATCCCAGGAAGATACCCAGCGATAGCGACACGAAAACCTGCCGCGTCCAGATCGCGAGAACAATAGCCAAAAGGGGAGGGAGGAGAGAATAAAAGCCTTGTTCCATGCCGTGAAGGTAGTGCTTTTGAAGAAATGTAGTAAAGATTTTTTGGGTGCCAACCCTGCTGTCAGTTGGTGGCTCACGCAGGAGCCTTGCTTTCTCGAAAGGAGGAAGGTCTTGATAAGATGCTTACTCTTAAATTCAGGCTTTGCTCCTGCCCCCGGCGCGTATGTGCACTGGTGCCCGCATGAGCGCGAGCCAACTCATAAGCTCAGGAATTAATAAAAAAATGTCTTCTGTAGCCTAACAGACATAAGCTTGCCAGGGGTATTTTGGTGAAATAATAGAAGAGAGTGTATCTTCGCACTCCGATGGCAAATAAAGAAACAAAAAACCGGCTCCGATCGCTTTTTCAGTTTGGTCTGGCAGTGGCTGTGCTGCTCTTGCTCAATCTGCTGGCCAACAGCCGCCTGGGTTCATTCAGTTTCTACAGAACCTGGGACCTGACCGAAGAGAAGCGTTTCACCCTCACGGATCATACTCAGCAGCAACTGGAGGCGCTGGAGGAGATAGTTTTCGTGCGCGTTTATCTGAATGGCGATCTGCCCGTAGCCTACAAGCGCCTACAAGGCAGCGTGCGCGAGATATTACAGGATTTTCGCAGTATTAATAGCTTGGTGGAGTACGAATTCAGCGATCCGCTGGCGGGGGATAGTAAGACTGTACAGGAACGGCAGCGCGTCTTAGCCGAGCAGGAGGGCTTGATCCCCGTACCAATTTACCAGCAAAGTGCCAACCAACGAGAGGTGAAGGTTGCTTACCCCTACGCACTGGTATATTATGGTGGGCGCCGTGAAATCGTAAATCTGCTGGAAAACGAAACGCCTGGTGTGCCCCGAGAGGTAATACTCAATAAGGCTGCTGCTTTGCTGGAATACAAACTCAGTAGCGCTATCGAGCGGGTCGTCTCCGACAAACGGCCGTTGGTAGTTTTTACTGAAGGCCACGGAGAATTACCGCCCATCCGCACAGCCGACTTGGAACGCAGCCTGCGCGATTCCTATGAAGTGGGGCGTTTGCATTTGGATAGCATGTCCTATATCCCAAATGAAATAGAGGTGCTGATTATTGCCAAGCCCACTCTGCCTTTTGATGCTAAAACAGGCTTTAAGTTAGATCAGTACATCATGAACGGCGGTAAGGTGCTTTGGGCGATCGATCCCGTGGGGATGCACCTCGACTCCCTGCGCAATCGGCCCGATTTTTATCCAGCGCCCTACGATTTGGGCAGTTTAGAAGATCTGTTCTTTCGCTACGGCTTCCGCATCAACCAGGACTTGGTGCAGGATATGCAAAATACCCGTATTCCCATCACCATCACGCAGGTGAACGGGCAGCCGGCCATAGAAAAATTCCCCTTTCCCTACCATGTATTGTCTATCCCGCAAGGGAAGCACCCCATTGTCAAGAACCTAGACCCTGTAGATTTGCGTTTCCCTTCTTCCATCGACCTAAGTCTGGAAACGGGCAATGATCTGAAGCGCAGCGTCCTACTCACTGCCAGCGACCGAGCGCGCTTCCAGCGCCTACCCTCTGCCATTGATCTGAATATGCAGAAATATAGCCTGGAGATGGAGTATTTCAACAAACCTGGCCTGGTGTTGGGAGCCCTGTTGGAAGGACAGTTCAACAGTCCCTATGCCAACCGCCTTACGGAGGAAAATCAGCAAGTTTTGCGCGAAATTGGTAGAGACTACCTACCCAAGTCTGTGCCCACCCGTATGATAGTCGTTAGCGACGGCGACTGGCTATCCAATAGCATCACGACCAATCAGGAAATACGCCCCCTAGGCTACAATGCCTTCGAGAATTATCAGTTCGATAACAAGACACTGGTACTCAATATGATCGAGTATTTGCGCGATGACGAGGGGGTGATCTCTTCTAGGGGGAAAGAACTTCGGCTTCGCCTGCTCAATAAAGATCTGGCGCAAGCCCAGACTGGTTATTGGCGCCTGCTCAATATCGTACTGCCTTTGGTCTTACTGGCTCTTTTTGGCCTGCTCTTCAACTTCCTGCGGAAACGGCGCTACACATAAAAATGATACTATGCAACGGATATACTGGCTATTAGCCCTACTCGTCTTACTAGGCGGCGCCTATTATTTTATCCAATCTCCTAGCCAAACGGCAGCTAAAGGTAGCCACCTCGTGGCCGATAGAGATTTCAAAGTTGAGGACGCCGAACAGGTACACCGCATCTTCATTGCCGATAGGAGCGGCCAACAGGTGGAGCTTAGCCGGCAGGGCAACAACTGGCGGGTGGATAAGCAAAACCTCGCCAACGAAAATGCTATCAAGAATCTACTGGATGTGGTAAAGCGCATAGATATGCAGCAGATTCCTGCCAAGGCAGCCGTACCCAATATCATTAAAAATTTGGCTACCGAAGGGATTTTGGTACAGCTCTTCGATAAAAACGATCAGAAGATAAAGGGCTACTACATTGGAGGTTCCACCTCGGATGAGCGGGGCACTTATGCCATCTTGGAAGGTGCCGAGCAGCCCTATGTCGTTCATTTGCCCGGCTGGGTGGGCAATCTCCGTTTTCGGCTCAATTTCTTCGGCGACGACTGGCGCTCGAAGCAAATATTGGCAGAAGAAATAAGCACCATCGAGCGGATCAGCGTGGAATACCCAACCCAGCGCAACCGTAGCTTCATACTGGAGCGAAAAGGAGAAGGCTATACCATAAAACCTTTCTACGATTCTGATCAGCCTGCCCGTGATGTGCCGCGCGATCGCGCCGAGCGCTATTTGTTTAACTACCAAAAGCTATTCGTCAGCTCCTACGAAAACAAGAACCCAGATGAGAGAGCCGCACTGCTCAAGACGCTGCCTTTTGCGCATATTCAAGTTGCTACAATAGGCGGCAGCCCAAAAAGTATCAAAGCTTATCCGCGCTACGCCGATCGGGAAATGAACATTGATGCAAAAACGGGTGAGATCAGCACTGATATCCCACTACAAGGCTACAACCTCTTACTCAATGAAGATCAAGATTTTGCCGTCTTGCAGGCAGAGACGCTGCAGCCGTTTCTGTTGAGCTATCAGGCGTTTTAACCCTCAGCTTTTAGCTCTCCGCCTTCATCCTTCTGCTTTCCGCTATCCATCCTCCCCACCACGCCCGGAGGGAGGGCAGCGCTGCTACCAAAGCGATAAAAAATAGTATTAGCAAAAGGGCGCTGCCATAAGCCTGTAGCGGGTTGAGATCCTTGCCTAGTAGGCGAATAAGCGAAAAACCTAAGCCACTGCCGTAGAGGAGGGCATAGTGACCACAGTAGATGGTGAGGGTTTCGGAGCCAATGCTCGTTAGTAGTTTGGGCACTTGCTTCATTTGTCCCACCACCCACATAAAGATAGCGATGAGCACCCAAGCATGGCCTGCGCGAATAAACAGGGTATTGCTATAGGCCAGGGTTTTGAAACTTTCCCAGCCCGTAAGGAAGTGGAAGTTCATCAACCACATACTGGAAAAGCTGAAAGTAAGAATGCCAATGATGCTCAGTCCCGCAGGAAGACCGTAGCCATAGGCCAACTGAGGACGCCAGTGTAGCAGCGCACCTAGCAGGGCACCAAAAAGACTATAGCCTACCCAGGGGAGGGGCGTAAAAACCGAACCGTGAGCCGTGGTGACGTAGTGCGCTAGTAAGCGCGGAAGGTGGCTGGTGTCTAGTGATTGACGCCAAGGATCGGAGAGGAAAACGAGCAGAGCAGAAAACAAGAGCAAAGCTCCGAAATAGCGCCTGGAAAGCTGCCTCGTCAGCGCATACAAGCCCGCTATACACAGCAAAGCTAGACCAATACAATGCAGTACATCCAAGGTGAAATGATAAGATTGCCAACTAAGCCCACTGATGTTACCAAGATTGAGCTTAAGCAAATAGCCAATTAAAATGAGCAAACCCCCTCTCCGAATACCTTTTTTCCAACGGATATTTTCTTGCAGCGGCCGGCCATCCTTCAGCAGCAGATAAGTAAAGACCAAACCCGTAACGGTGAAAAAGAGCGGTGCGGTGAGGCCGCGCATGAACAGCCAAATGGCATACCACCACTGGCTGCTATCGCGGTAGGCCTCGCCGAGGGTGCCACTAACGAGGTGCCCTTGCAGCATCAACAGAATGGCTACAGCCCGTAGTACATCAATAAAATCCAGTCTTGTGGTATTAGCCATTCGTTTTACGGCGGTTGATTTCGTCCCGTATTTGGGCGGCCCGCTCGTAGTTTTCTTCCTGGAGCATCTCCTCCAGTATTTCTTGCAACTCTCCTAAGGTGTAGCTACCCAGCTTGCCTTTCCGGTGATCTTTGCTATCTGCTGCCGAGACGATTTCTTCATCGTCTTGGTCTTCTTCGTTCTCCAGTACCACCCCAGCTGTGTCTAAGATAGTCTCGTAGGTGTATATAGGGCAGTCGAAGCGGATGGCTAGGGCAATGGCATCGCTGGTGCGGCTATCAACTTCGCTAATCGCACCGTTTTGAGTAATGACCAACTTGGAAAAAAAGATGCCTTCGTGTAGGTTGTTGATAATGACCTCACTGAGGTTGGCCTCCATAGCTAGCAGGGTATTCCGAAATAGGTCGTGGGTCATCGGGCGCGGACTGTCCATCCCCTCAATGGCTACTGCAATGGCTTGGGCTTCGGCCGCACCAATTATGACGGGCAGCCGCCTAGAGCCGTCCACCTCGCCTAGTATAACGGCATAGTTCTTGGTCTGCGTGACGCTACGGCTTATAGCCATGATGCTGAGCTCTATCTTATTCATGTTTCCTTCGCCTAGGTAATAAGGGCGCAAAGGTAAGTATTTTTATTATAAAAATGTTGAGTAGAAAACGGAAAAGCTGCTACTTCTCTTTTTTTACTGTAACTAATCAGGCAATACAGCCTTTGTATGCTTGGCTTCCTGCCATAGGGCTTCCATCTCTGCCAGCGAGAGCTCACTGAGCCGCTCCCCCGCTTGAGCTTCGAGGTATTCGAAGCGGTATTTGAATTTTTTGTTGGTCTTCTCTAGCGCAGTTTCGGGGTCGATACCCTGCCAGCGGGCATAGTTGATGAGGGAAAAAAGCAGATCGCCAAATTCCTCTTCCTGCTCTTCGAAGGACTGATCTTCCTTCAGGGTCTCCTGATACTCCGCCAGCTCTTCCTGTACTTTTGCCCAGACTTGCTCTTTATTTTCCCAGTCGAACTTGAATTGAGCCGTTTTTTCCTGCATTCGCAGAGCTTTTACCATGGCGGGCAGCGCCTGAGGCACACCGCTGAGAATGGTTTTCTTGCCTTTGCCTTCCTTGAGCTTGATTTGTTCCCAATTGCGCTTCACGGCCGCTTCATCGTCGGCTACCACATCGCCGTAAATGTGCGGGTGGCGTACAATGAGTTTATCGCAAACGGCATGCAGGCTGTCGGCTATATCCCATTCGCCTTTTTCACTGGCAATTTTGGCATAGAAAACCAAATGAAGCAGCAAATCGCCCACTTCCTCCTTCACGTTTTCGCTGTCTTCTTCCAGCAGGGCGTCGGCCAGTTCGTAGGTCTCCTCGATGGTGAGCTTCCGCAGACTTTGGAAGGTCTGCTTCCTATCCCAAGGGCATTTTTCGCGCAGCTCATCCATAATGCGCAGCAGCCTTTCGAAGGCACGAAGTTTTTCTTCCATTTGTAAGCGGGTATATTTTTTTCGCAATAAATGCAGGAGCAACGCCTTGTTTTTAAGAGCCGTTATTGCTCCAAAATAAAAACACTGCTCCTGCAAATTTGCCAAACCTTTTTTAATGGACGACGGCCAAGTGACAATTGACAATGTGTATATGCTCCCCACTTGTCCATACTCACTTGTCCATCGTCTAGTCTAATGCGTCTGCTTGTCCTTGAGTTTGCGCAATTGGCGGCGCAGCTTTTCTGTCACTTCCGTGATGGTTTTTTCTACGGTCTCTTCGGCTGCATCCGCTACCACATCGGGGCCAGGCACAGCGAGGCGGATGTTGATGGCCACCTTGTTTTGCCCCGTTTTATCGCCGTAGTTGAGGTGAACGGTGGCGGTGGAAATACGGTCGTAGAAAGTGGTTAGCTTTTCTAATTTTTCTTTGATGAAATTTTCGGTGCCTTCGTGAAGATCGCCAGATCGGGTGATGATAATTTGCATGTTTTTTGATTTTTAAATTCGACAAAGCTAGCCGTTGATACCCAGCGCACAGCGTGCATTGGGAGCACGGCAACGACCAATGGAAAATTAACATCCACTACCGCTAAATCGTTTTATAGGGTGTTGACGAAATACACATTTTAGGTAGTTGGGATGATTTATCTTCGACCTAATGCTTGGCTAATTATTTCTTCATCGCTTGCCTATTTCTTCAGTTTATATCTTGCGCTTAGGTCTCCTTTTATACCTTGCATTTAGGTCTCCTTCAAGAGCAGAGTTGGTGAAAGATGG
>DAITME010000045.1:0-35319 GCA_036835305.1 Lewinella sp. | reverse complement strand
AATTTCTCTTCCGTTTGGTGGATTTGATTGCAGCCATCTTTGGGGATGGGCAGCTACCAAGGTCGGCGCCTCCGCGGCCTTTGGAGCTGCCGCCACCGCCGCCACCACCAGTGCTGAGCGACCCAAACGAACCGCAAGACTCCGGCGACCTTACCAACGATACGCCCGTAGTCGTTAGCCACGAAGAAGAAGAAAGCAATGGTGGCGAACAGCCAGAATTTGAAGAGAATCCCGCCCCCCCGCCTAGCGAAGACATTACGGGGGAAGAAGAAATAGCAGAAACACCGCCGCCGCCCACCCCACCCCATCCAGATCACCAAGCGCGTTATATGTGGTGCTTAGATCCGGGCCACGGTAGCCTCACGGCTGGCAAGCGCAGTCCCGTGCTACCCAGTGGCGCACGCTTTTTTGAATACGAATTCAACCGAGATATTGTGAGCCGTATCAGCCGACAGCTAGATGTGCTGGGGATTCGGTATTTCATCACGGTGCCAGAAGTGAAGGTGGGTAATTTCCTGGCCCAGAGAGTGGAGCGCGCCAACAAACTCAGCACTGCCCTCCCCAAGATATTCGTCAGCATTCACGCCAATGCTGGCCCAGCTGCCAGCCCGGAAACTTATACTGCCGACGACATCCGAGGCATAGAAACTTGGCATTTTCATCGCAGTAGCAAAGGCAGGAAAATCGCCGCCGTTTTTCAGAAAAAACTAATCGAGCAAACAGGCTTCCAGAATCGGCACTTACGGAGTCGTGTGACGGGCCAGTTTTATGTTTTACGAGCAACCAAAATGCCAGCCATCCTCACCGAAAATGGTTTCTACAACAACCGCCTAGAGGTGCTGGAACTGCAAAAAAATGAAGTGAGACAAAAAATTGCGGATGCCCATGTGATGGCCATCCGGGAAATAGAAAAAAACGGGATATGAGTACTAAGACCTACGACACGGTCATTGGCCTGGAAACCCATGTGCAACTCGCCACCCAATCGAAGGCTTTTTGTGGCGACCGCAACGAGTTTGGCGGCGAGCCCAACCAGCATATTGGTGCCATTAGCCTAGGCTACCCCGGTACTTTGCCAAGACTGAACGAAACCCAGCTGGCCTATGCTGTCCGGCTTGGTTTGGCGCTGGGCTGCACCATCAATCAATACAGCAGCTTCGACCGCAAAAACTACAGCTATGCCGACCTACCTAAGGGCTATCAGATCACCCAAGACCGCGCACCGATCTGCCTAGGCGGCGCCCTCCCCATTCGGTTAAAAGACGGCAGTACCAAAGCCATTCGTATCCATCACATCCACATGGAAGAAGATGCTGGAAAAAGCATCCACTTGGACAACGAGCCCTACAGCTATGTGGACCTCAATCGAGCAGGCACCCCCCTAGTGGAAATCGTGACCGAACCCGATTTGTGCAGCGCAGAGGAGGTAGATGCCTTTATGAGTGGCATGCAACAATTGGTGCGCTACCTCGGCATTTCCGATGGTAATATGCAAGAAGGTAGTATGCGCTGCGACGTAAATATTTCTATCAAGCCCAAAGGACAAAAAAACCTAGGCCAGCGCTGCGAAATCAAGAACCTCAACAGCATGCGCTACGCCCGCAATGCCATCGCCTACGAAGTGGAAAGACAAATCCGCCTCGTGGAAGCTGGGGAAAAAGTGCTGCAGCAAACCCGGCAGTTCGATCCCAAGAGCGGTAAAACTTCCGCTTTGCGCGATAAGGAAGATGCCCACGACTATCGCTATTTTCCTGAGCCCGACCTGCCGCCCATCCGCCTGAGCAATGCCTATATCGAAGCGCGCCGAAGTGAAATCGAGGAGCTGCCTTGGGAGGTACTCGACAAGCTACTGAAAGACTACCAAATCGGATTGGAAGATGCGCTCATCATCACCCAAGACGCTGGGAGCTTTGACGTTTTTCAACGCTATGCCGCTGGCAGTCCGCATACAGAGGCATTGGCAAAGCTTTTTGTCAACAAAATCATTCCTTGGGTGAGTGAGCATGGCCTGGCACTGGCAGATTTCCCGCTCTCGCCTGAAAGTATAGCGGAATTGTTGGCTCTGATTGTAGGCGAGGAAATTTCCACGGCGAATGCCTACAACAAGCTCCTTCCAGCCTTGCTACTTGAAGTGAAGACGGCTCCTGCGTTTTTAGCCAAAAAGATGCAACTGCTACAGAATGATGATGCCGATTTTTTGGAAAGTATTGCACAGCAAGTCCTGACGGAAAATCCCGATAAGGTGAAGGCCTACCAAAAAGGCAAGAAAGGGCTGCTTGGCTTTTTCATGGGTGAAGTGATGAAGCGCAGTAAAGGGCAGGCAGCCCCGAAAGAAAGCCAGGCGCTGCTAACCAAGATGCTGGATAAATAAATGACGTCCTTTCCTACCCATCAAGACAATTTCCCTAGCTGGTGGCGCGCCCACGGCCCGCAGTTGGTGGCAGACTATACCAGCCAAAGAACCAGCTATATCCGTGCTTTAAGTCCTGCTTTTGCTGTGAAGATGCCTGGCGTGGAGGTGGCTGAAATACTCTACCAGCGTTTGGGGGCAGGCACCTTCATGGCTGCTTTACAGCCCAACTATCGAGTTCCATCACCACTGCAAGGACAAGAAAATGGCGACTGGATCCGCCGATCCAAGACCGTGGGTATCAATGTGCGCACCATTGGCAACTTCTTCAATGTGGTGAAATACGCCCTCACCTTGCCCGCCCATGTCGATACGATTCATTTACTCCCCATCTGGGAAGCCGGGGTGGTCGCCAGTTTGTATGGCATGGCGAGTTGGCAGCTCAATCCCGAGTTCTTTAGCCACGAGCTGCTCATCCAATACCCCCACTTAAACACCGTTGAAGCGCAGCTACAAGTGGTGATGAATCTCTTGCACGCCCTGGGGAAAAAAGTGGGGATGGATGTGATTCCTCACACCGATCGCTACAGCGAAATGGTGCTGGCGCAGCCGTCTTTTTTCGAGTGGCTGCAGCGCCAAGACCTCACGATCACAAACCACCGAGCGCAGCTGCACGAGGAAGTAGAGGCAGCCATTGCCGATTGGTTGCGCTTGGCAGGGGCGGCCATTCCAGAGATGCCCTTAGCGGCTGTTGATCTGAAGCCCAGCCGCTTCTTCTATCACCTCTCGGAAGAACAGCGCTTGCTATGTTTATTTGGTCAGGCAGCCGATGTGGACACGCGGCGCGAGCGGCGCATCCGCCTCCTTGACCATCTCTATCGCCAGGGCTTCGAACCCGTCCCGGCCACCATGGCTCCACCTTATCGCGGCTTGGAAGTGGATACAAACTCCGCTGCCCTTACGGTGGATAGGGCGGGAAGGCAATGGCGCGACTACCGCATCAGCGCCCCCACAGAAATGTCGAGAATATTTGGCCCCCTCACCCGCTACAAGCTTTATGAACGGCTGGAGGACAATGCTCATTGGGCCATCGACTTTAGCCGACCGCGCTATGCCGTGTGGGAATATGTGGCCAAGCAGTATGCCCAAGTGCAGCAGCGCTACGGCTTCGATTTTATGCGCGGCGAT
This sequence comes from Lewinella sp., assembly GCA_036835305.1. Taxonomy (GTDB): domain Bacteria; phylum Bacteroidota; class Bacteroidia; order Chitinophagales; family Saprospiraceae; genus Neolewinella. The sequence goes on along the minus strand of DAITME010000045.1, from coordinate 31,781 downwards.
ATGTCGCACGTACAAATGCGCCCAGAAGGCACCCCCCTACAGCCCGATGTCTATTATGACTTGCTGGCCTATGTCAAACAGCACATACAAGCGAAAGTGCCCTATTTTGCTTACTTCGCTGAAAGCTTCCTCACAAGGCCCGACTACATGGCCTACGGCGACGAGCTAGACCACTTAGAAGCTAGCCAAGCCGAAACTAGCCTAGGGAATCTACAAAGTATGGTGCCAGGCGAAGCAGACTTCCTCGCTCACTTTCGCCGCTATCTGGACATTGCCGAAACGAGAAAAGTTACCCCGACCTTTACAATTATTACAGGCGATAAGGACGATCCCCGCTTCGATGGGTTCTATCGCCACGGCAATCTGGCTAGGATGTTTACGGGGCTTTTTCTGCCGAAGCTTCCCGTCTATTATGCCCTAGGCTTCGAACAAAGAGATGAGCACCCCTACCCTTTCCCCAACGAAAATTATACCAAGCTCTACGTCTTCCAAGTAAAAGAAGGCGAAAAAGCCACCCATGGCCTCTATCGCTGGGGCAACAATCTACCGCTTTTTTTTAGTCTCGATCGGCTGCATGCCTTCGCCGAAGCGCTGCTACCACAACTGGATCACAGCAGCCTCCTTTGGCCGCTACCACCGGACCCCACTGCCGCCACGGCTCACCTCGCATGGCAACAAGAAAAGCAAGACAGTCAATGGCTTTTTGTGGTAAATTTCGGAGAAAAAACGCTTAAAAACTGTAAAATCCCTCTCCTAGGACAGGCAAAAATGGCTAGTGCCTGTTTGCTGGTCTTTTCCACTCACCGCAGCAAGGCGCAGCGAAAAATTAGTCTGCTCAAGCAGCAATTAATCCTAGCAGAATTGGAAAACGGCGAAGGGCTGGTCATCTCACTGGTTTAGCAGCCAACCGACAAAAATCTACTTCCTCCTTTATATCCTTTTCGTACCTTTGCGGCCTGTTGATAATCTACTCGCTTCGGCTTCTCTTTTGCGAGTCAATCATTTTTAATGAACAAGCTTTTTACCACCTTTCTTTTCTTTGTCTTTTTCATCAGTTTGCATGCCCAAAGCGGAATCATTAGAGGTACGGTTACCGACGGTGAAACTGGCGATCCCATTAGCTTTGGTACTGTCCAGATTTTAGGCAGCAACCGCGGCGTAAACACCGATTTAGACGGTTTTTTTTCCTTCGCCAATCTAGCAGCAGGGGAATATCAGTTGAAAGCTTCCTACTTAGGTTATGACTCCACGGTAGTGACCATCAACTTAGCAGAAGGTGCCATTGAGTTTATCCGTATGCCGCTAAAAACCTCCGGTATCCAACTCAACACCGTGGATGTGAGCGCCAAGCGCGAAAAAGCCCGCTCGGATGTCCAAATATCAAAAATTACTGTTACCAGTGCGGATATTCTCTCCTTGCCCTCTACTGGTGGCGAACCAGATATTGCTCAGTACCTCTCCGTACTCCCTGGGGTAGTTTCCAGCGGCGACCAAGGCGGGCAGCTCTACATTCGAGGCGGTAGCCCTGTGCAAAATAAAATCCTTCTGGACGGGATGGTCATCTACAACCCCTTCCACTCCATTGGCCTTTTTTCAGTCTTCGAAACGGAAGCCATCCGGTCGGTAGATGTTTTAACCGGAGGCTTCAATGCTCAGTATGGTGGCCGTATCTCCGCTATTGTGGATATACAGACCAAAGAAGGTAACAAAAAACAACTTTCCGGCCTCGTCAGTGCCAGCCCCTTCCAAACCAAAGTTATGTTGGAAGGGCCTATCAAAAAACTCAATCCAGAAACGGGTAGCAGTATTTCCTTCCTGCTTACAGGCAAGCAGTCGCTAATAGACCAAACCAGCAAAACGATCTACAGCTATGCCGTGGATGAAAATTTCTTCAACCTCACCGACAACCCCAACGGACTAAGAGCAGAGGACATCGGCCTGCCTTACGAATATACCGACTTCTACGGTAAGATCAGTTTCAATACCGGTAATGGCTCCAATTTAGATCTCTTTGCCATCAATTTTGCCGACAAATTCGCCGTACCCGGCCTAGCCGACCTCAATTGGAAAAACACGGGCGGTGGCAGCAGCTTCAAACTCGTCCCCGCTAGCTCCAACATCGTGATCGATGGCAATATTAGTTTTAGCGATTACACCATCAACCTCCTCCAACCTGACCAAGGGCCGCGCAGCAGTACCATTACCAATTTTCAGGCATTGCTCAACTTTACTTACTTCGGAAAAAACAACCAGCTCAACTATGGCTTTGATTTCACTGGCTTTAATACCGAGTTCGAATTCGTCAACCCCATTGGTATCACTTTCAACCAGCGAAGCTTCACCACCGAAATCAACGCTTACGCTAAATACAAGCATACTTTCGGTAACTTGATTATCGAACCAGGCTTCCGAATGCAGTACTACGCCAGCCAAAATGCCGCCTCCTTCGAACCGCGCTTCGGCATCAAATACAATGCTACCGAAACCTTGCGTTTCAAGGCCGCCGGCGGTTTGTATAGCCAAAACCTCATCAGCACGCAGAACGATCTGGACATCGTCAATTTCTTTACCGGCTTCCTCGCTGGGCCAGAAGAAACCCTCTTCCAACCCGGCACGGCCACTGCAACCAGAGACCGCCTACAAAGAGCGGCTCACCTCGTGGCAGGTATCGAAATCGATATCACCAAAGACTTGCTTATCAACATCGAGGGCTATTTCAAAGATTTCACCCAGCTCATCGACCTCAACCGCAACAAGCTGCTGGCCACCGACCCCAACTTCGTGCCCCTCACCGGCGAAGCCTACGGTGGCGACATCTCTGCAGAGTACCGCAAAGGTCGTATCTTCTTGACCGCCAACTACACCCTGGGCTGGGTGAACCGCAACGATAGCGAGCAAGTGTTCCCCACCAGCTTCGATCGGCGCCACAACGTCAATGCGCTACTCACTTACAAATTCGGTGCTGATAATGCTTACGAATTCGGTGCTCGCTGGAACCTCGGCTCGGCCTTCCCCTTCACCCAAACTCAAGGCTTCTACGAAAATCCCTCCGAAGGCAGCAACCCCGTGGTTCTCGACCTACTCACCAACAATGGTGATATTGGCGTGCTTTTGGCAGGTAATATCAACGGTGGTCGGTTAGCCGATTTTCACCGCCTCGATATCTCCCTCAAGCGCACCTTCACCTTCGGAAAATATACCGAGCTAGACCTCGTGGCCAGCGTCACCAATGCCTACAACCGCGAGAATATCTTCTTCGTGGATCGGATTACCAACAACCGCGTCAACCAATTGCCAATTCTGCCTAGTTTGGGTGCTACTTTCCGCTTTTAGCCTCGGATTTAGCCCACCCAATTCAAAAGGATGGCTTATGTTTGCAGACTATGAGAGTACTGCATACCTCCGACTGGCACCTAGGGCAACGGCTGCATACCGAAGATCGGCTCGGCGAGCAAGCCCTTGCCCTCAATTGGCTGCTGCAAACCATAGAGCAGGAGGCGGTAGAACTACTGCTGGTAGCGGGTGATATTTTTGATGTCAGCAACCCCAGCAATCCTGCCCGAGAGCTTTACTACCGCTTTCTGACCAAGCTACAAAAAACCAACTGCCGCCATGTGGTCATTGTGGGCGGCAACCACGACTCGCCCAGCATGCTAGATGCCCCCGCCAGCCTGCTGAAGCAAATGAATATCCACGTTATAGGTGCCGCGCCAGCTGATAAAACCCAGCAAATCGTCGTTCTTGAAAACGAAAAAGGCCAGCCCGAGGCCATCGTTGTGGCTGTGCCCTTTTTACGCGATCGCGATCTCAACTACACCCAAATCAGCGAAAGCCTCGAGGAACGCGAACGCCGACTCCAAACCGCCATACGGCAGCATTACCTGGATTTGGCCGAGTTGCTCGCGCCTTATCTGTCCTCGTCCATTCCCATCCTCACCACGGGCCACCTCTATGCCCATGGTGCCACGGCCGAGGAAAAACGCAGCAATATCTACATCGGTAGCCGATCCAACATAGCCGCTCAGCAGTTTCCCGACTGCTTTGATTATGTAGCCTTGGGGCATATACACCGCCCCCAAGCCGTGGGAAATATCCCGCATATTCGCTATTCCGGCAGCCTTATTCCGCTGGATTTTAGCGAGTATGAAGACAAAAAAGTGGTCTATTTACTCGATTTTGCCCCGCTCAAAATGCCTGTGGAGCGGGATGGCTCGTGCCCCAGTACTCAGATGGGCGTTTCGGCGGGCACTACGCGCAGGAGCCATGCCTCAGTAGAGGAGCCAGGTTCTCATCGGCAGATGCTCTCCCTCTTTTCCGCCAGGCTTGATGGCCGTCCATCTGCTTATCTCTACCCTATCGAGCTGCCTGTTTTCCGCAGGCTCAAGCGCATCCGAGGTAGTATCGACGAAGTGAAGCAGCGCCTTCAACAGTTTGTAAGCAAGCGGCAAGCCCCACAAGAAGGCCTCGACGAAAACCTAGCCCCCTTTTTGGAAGTGACCGTCGAGACCAACACCAGCCTCCCGCTGCTTCGCGATGAGTTGGAGCTGATCATGAGTCAGAGCGAAGCCCGCTTGCTAGCACTAAAGCTCCACTATCCCCGCCAATATGCTCCCGCAGCCCAACAAATACAAGCAGAGCTCAGCGGCCTAGATCCTGAGAAAGTCTTTCGGCAGCTCCTTCAAGGCAGTGGCGAGGAAATGCCGCCTCATGCCGACGAATTGATCGATAGCTTTCGCGAATTACAAAACTGGCACAAAGAAAAAGAAGGCACATGAAAATCCTCAGCTTAGAACTGGAAAACCTCCACTCGCTGCGGGGTCGTCATGTCATCCGCTTCGATGAGCCACCGCTGAGCCAAACGGGCATCTTCGCTATCGTAGGTGAAACCGGTGCGGGCAAAACAACGCTGCTCGACGCCATCACCCTGGCACTCTATGGGCAAATAGCCCGTGAAAACAAAAGTAGCGGCGGCGACGAGGTGATGTCCTACGGCACGGCGAGCTGTTACGCGCAGCTAGAATTCGTAGCCGCCAACGGCCGCCACTACCGATGCCGCTGGGAAAGAAGAAGGGCTTACAAAAGACTAGACCGCGACCTCCTTCCCGCCGATAGAAGTTTAGACATCTTTATACCCGAAAAAGGCGAATTTGAAAACCTCGGCAGCAAAATATCGGAGGTCAAGGAGCTCGTTCCGGAGGTCTGTGGTCTGAACTACGAGCAATTCACCCGCTCCGTCCTCTTGCCCCAGGGCGAATTTGCTCGCTTCCTCAAGGCCGCCCCTGCCGAAAAAACAGCCCTACTGGAAAAAATCACAGCAACCACTGTTTATCGTGAACTCAGCGTAGCCGCCCACCTGTACAAAAAAGAAGCCCAAGAGGCGCTGAGAAGCCTAGAAAACAAACAAAAAGAACTGGAACTCCTCGCCCCAGAAACACTGGCCGCCTTACAAAAAGAAAAAGAACAGGCCCAGGAAACGGTAGCAGCTAATAAAAAACAACTGGAGCTAATAAGAAGGCAAATACAGCAGCAAGCGCAGTATCAAACACTGCTAGAAGACCAACAAAAAACGCTTGCACGATACGGAGCAGCCAAGAGCCAACAAAGCAGCGAAGCCCCGCTGCGCCAAAGCTTAGCCCGATCCAAAGCCCTAGGGAAATACCGCAGCAATTTCGCCGAGCTGGATCGGCTTGTTCAACTGGCGCAAAAACAATCCAAAGCGCTACGAACAGAAGCGGACAAAGCCCAGCAGCAAGCCCAAACATTAGAGAAACTGCTAGAAGAGCAGCGGGCTTGCCAGGAAAAATACGACCAATTCCAAGCCGAGCTCCCCGGTCGGAAAGCAAAAATAAATAAAGCCCGTACCTTGGAAGGGCAGCTTGACCTCCAGCTAAAAGACATCGAGCGTCTCAAAGCTGCTACTCAAAAGCTAGTGGAGCAGCATGAAAATATCCAAGCTAGCATCCAGCGGCACGAAGCGCGCATAGCCAAGTTACAAGCTAGCTTTTCCAGTTTGAGGGAAGCGATACAAGCCCTTTTGGGCGCAGCAGAAAAGGAGAGAAGCTTAGGGGCGGATAGAGCCTTGCTCCCTTCTTCAAACACGGCTCCTGCACTTGCCAGCAGCCCGTACTGGGTGCCCGCTGGGGCGAGTAGCCAAAATTACACGCTTCCTGAAGCCGCGCAGCAAATACAGCGCTTGCAAAAAGAAGCTAGAAGCCAAAAAGAAGCAGCGGAAAAGCAGCTCCAGCAGGTCCATTTGCTAGGTAAAATAGCCCAGCACCAAGCAGCCACTGAGGAACTCGACAAGCAGCGCCGCAGCCTGCAAGACCAGCAGCAAGAACTGGACAAAGACAAGGGAATAGCCGAAAAAAATCAGGCTTTTTTTAGCAAAAATCTGGAACAGTATGCCCAAGACATACAGCTGGCCGAGCTAAAAAAATCCTTGACCGACGGACAGCCTTGTCCCGTTTGTGGCGCAACGGAACACAGCGTAATGGCCCATTGGTCGCCCCCCAGCCAAACGCTCATTGAAGAAAACAAACGAAAGCTAGCCGAAGCCAACAGTCAAGTAGCCGAATTGCAAAAAGCCCTCAACCAAGTGGCTACGCAGCTCGCCAAAACAGCCACCCAACTGGAGCGAGCCCAACAGGATTACCGAGATACAAAGGCGGAATACGAGGCCAAATTCACCAACCAAACGCCTCCCAGCAGCGATGCCCCTCAACTAGAGGCAGCCATGAAAAAAACAATGTTGCAGCTTGATCAGCTAGGCAAACTCAACCAGCAAATTGAGCAAACCGCCCCACAACAGGAGGAATGGACACAGCTAAAAAAGAATCTAGCCGAGCAGCAGCAGCAGGCCAAGGTAGTGGCCGACCAAAGAGAGGAGAAAGACGGCGAGCTGCAGCAAAAAGCGAAAGCCGTGGCCGACCTTCAGCAGCAGCTCGAAAGCCTTTTAAAGGGACTTAGTGTGGAAAAAGCCGAAGCGGCGCTGACGAAGATGGAGCAAAAATGTGCCAAAGCACTGGAAGACAGCAAAGCCAAGACTACGGATCAGAAAAAAGAGATGGTAGTTACCCAAACAACCATAGCAAACCATCAAAAAGCATCGGAGGAGGCCCAGGAAGAAGCCAAAAAAATCCATCAACTACTGAAAGAGGCTACGCTGGCCTTGGCATACGACAGCTTAAAAGATGCGCGCGCTGAGCTACTCGACCTGGAGCGAGAAGCAGCCTTGGAGAAGCAATTCCAGGCCACCGACCAGCAAATTCACACCTTGAAAGCGCAGTTAGAGACGCTGCAGAGCGCATTGGATAAAGCTGCTACGGAGGCTAAAGATCTACCAGAAGCCGCAGCCCTCACGGCCGCAAAAGATCAACTGGAAGCCAGCGACAATGAACAGCGCCAAGCCATCGGCAGGCTGGAAGAAAAACTCGCCAACGATGCTAAAAATCGACTAAAAGCGCAGCAACTGCAAGAACAAATAACAGAAGCCAAGCAGGTGTTCGAGCGCAGAAGCCGCCTCAACGAGCTGATTGGTTCGGCCGATGGTGCCAAATTTAGCAAATTCGCCCAAGGGCTGACCCTCAACCGCTTGGTGCACTTGGCCAACCAGCAATTGCAGTACCTTAGCAATCGCTACCAGATTAAGCGCTCAGAAAAGGCAGAATTGGAACTCTGCATCATCGATCATTACCAAGCCGACAACGAGCGCCCCGTCAGCACCCTGAGCGGCGGCGAATCTTTCCTCGTGAGCCTGGCATTGGCATTGGGCTTATCTGATCTAGCGGGCGGGCACACACAGATACAATCGCTGTTCATCGACGAAGGCTTCGGCACCCTAGATAGCCATGCCCTAGACCTAGTGGTGAGCGCCCTAGAAAATCTACAAGCCCGCGGTAAAATCATTGGCCTCATTAGCCACGTGGCCATGCTGCGCGAGCGCATCCAACACCAGATTGTGCTCAAAGCCCGAGGCGATGGAGTGAGTGAGCTGGAGGTGGTGTGAGGATAAGTTAGTCCAGTTATTTAAAGAGAGCTACCCTCTCTTCCCCACATCCCAAGACAATACCGTATCTTTACCCAAAATACTGCTGGATGCCTTGTGTAATTGTGCTGCTGGGTTTACTTTTTGGTGGAGGGGTCCTGACTGCTCAGTCCCCGCTTTTTAAAGATTCGGTGGAGGTGCAGCGAACGGACACTATCTTCTTTGACTTCGGGCAAGCCAACATCACCTACAAGGCTCGTAGGGTGCTGGATAGTTTATGGGCTCATTATCAGGCGCCCTACGAATTGTATATAGAGGGCCATACCGATGCTGTTGGCTCTCAGGCCATGAACCAGCAACTTTCACAGCGCAGAGCAAGCGCTGTGAAGGACTGGATGGTGAAAAAAGGCTGGCCAGCGGCGGATATCAGCACCCGATTTTTCGGTAAGCAGCGGCTATTAGTAGCCACCCAAAACCAGGAAGAACGGAATCGGCGCGTGTTCCTCCGCACGGGTATTCCCCACAAATACAAGCGCTATCGCGGGCAGGTGACCGACAGCCTCGGCCGCCCCCTCCCCGCCGGCTTGATCGCCCACGGAAAATACCTACGCGATACCACCCGTGCCGACGAAAATGGCTATTTTCAACTTTGGCTACCCGTCAACCAAGTCATTGGCCTAGATATTTATGCGCCCGGCTATTTCTTTTTTAGCCAATTTTTCAAGGTAGATGGCAGCAAACCCAGTGATTTCAAAATTGAACTCACAGAAGCCGTCAGCGGCGCGAAGATGGATATCCCCGATCTCTTTTTTGTAGGCAATGAGGCTATCCTTTTGGAGCGCTCGAAACCATCCCTGCCTAGAGTCCTCAATTTCATGAAAATGAACCCTGATCTAAAAATAGAAATCGCCGGCCACGTCAATCATCCCCATCCTAAAAAAGGACCAGGCACCTTCGAGTGGACACTCGCCGAAGCCCGCGCCAATATGGTCAAAGATTACCTCATCCGAGAAGGAATCGCCGCCGACCGACTGCTAGCCAAAAGCTATTCTAACCACGAACTCCGCTACCCCCAGCCCAAAAATACTGAAGAACAAGCCGCCAACAGAAGGGTAGAAATCCGGGTACAGTAACTAAAACAACGATTAAAACTGCCGAGAACGATAAAACAGCAAAAATATTTTGCAAAAAACTTGCTACACTGATAAAAAGTTCGTATATTGCTGTATGAATTTGTACTACCAGATGGTTTAGCCCATCACAAACTACACGATCATGCGGCAAATCTACTTTCTGTGGGGCGCACTTTTAGCGCTTTCCTTTTCTCCCTCCTTACTAGCACAAGATTGTTCCACCCTGATTCAGGATGCCCATCAGATAGGACAAGCGCAGCTCGTTCGTAGCCAAGTGAAGATTCTAGTCATGCGCGGCGTAGATGCCTACAGTGTACAGTTCTTGTGCGATAAATCTGGGCTACAGCTCAAAATATTCTCCAAAGGAAGTAGCCGACTTGAAGAAGGGGACGAGTTGATATTTGGTGCTCAAGATGCTGCCTTCTTAAATATTGCTTTCGAAACCCGAGCTGAGCAGAGTAAAGTTGGCGAAACACCCGTTAGCGTCAATACCCTACAGCTGGATAGTGGGAGCTTGGCATGGCTGGCCAATCACGACATCAGCACCCTCTATATCCGTAAGGCAGACCAAGAACAGCTCCGAAAATACACCCTCGATCCTCAGAGACAAACGGAATTGAACGGCCTGGTGGATTGCTTTGCTCAAACTGTCAAAAGCGAACTGGTCACCAACAGACCCAGCAATGCCCAAGAAGTAAAATACCCTGGCGCTGCCAGAATAGCCGGCAACTATGTGCGCTCAGAAAACCAGACAGCGGACAACACGACCGATTTGCTTGCCCGCAATAGCAGCCCAGACAATAATCAAAGCCTCAATGTGGCAAGTGATCGGGATATCGCGGCTCTAAAGGAAGAACGCGAAAAAGTGAAGCAAGCGCGCGAACAACTCGCTGCCGAAAGAGATAAGCTCGAAGCAGCTCGCTTGGCAGTGCAGGAAGAAGTAAGCGCCAACCGAGCGGAAGTGGATAAACAAGCTAAGCTATGCCAAGCGCAAGTAGCCCAAGCCAGAGAGGAAGCGCTGTCGGCAGTTAAAGCGGCCGAAGAACAATCGAAAGAACAGATTAAAGCCCAGCACGAGCAAGCGGTGGCGCTACTAGCAGAAAAAGAAACCCATCTCAAAGCTAGGCTCGAAAAACTTAGCGCATTAGAGGCCGAAAAAGTAGCCGAAAGCGAGCAAGCTATCGCCGAAAGAGAAGCTCAAAAGCAAGAACGCATTGCCACCATCGCTGCTGCGGAAACAGCCGAGACCGAAGCCCTAAAAGCTAAAAGAGCAGAAGAACGAGCCGCGCTACTAGCCGAGTGGGAAAGCGAGAAGGAACGCATCCAATACGCAAAAGACAAAATGATAGCCACCTTCGAAGCCGAGCAAGAAGCCATAAATGAAGCCCTCACCCAAGCGCGTGCCGAACACCTCCTCCAGCTACAATCCGAGCGGGAAAAGGCCATTGCTCAAGTCAAAGAAACGCGCGAAAATGCGCGCAAAGCAGTAGAAGAAGCACAACTATCCTTGCAAGCAGAAATCGCTCGCCTCCAAGAAGAACGAACAAAGCTCCAAGAAAAACACCAACAAATAATTGCTGAAATGCACCAACAACTAGCCACCGCCAAAGCAAAATTGACTGCTAGCCTAGAGCAAAAGTAAGACCGTTCTGAACAAAAAAGCAGCACCAAGGGGTGCTGCTTTTTTTTAGCCCATATCTTCAGCCTTAAAAAAATCGTAGATATTTTTCTTAGGCCGCAGCGTAAAAAGCTCCAGATAGTTTCCCGGATCCTTGAACTCCCCACGCTCGGAAATAAGTGTGGTAGTGATATGGCGCTGCTTGGCCTTTTCTCCGAACTCATCCAGTATTTCTAGCACATCCGTATCTAAATAACGGGGCTTGCGTACATCTAGCGTCAGGTGACTCCCCGCCTGGATTTGATCCAACTCCCGGCGGATGGCCGCTTTGTTGAAGAAAGTTACCTCCTCCGCTAGCACCATCTTGACTTCGCAGCCAGCACCATCTGCTTTTTCTTCCTTCTTCAAAAAGTGAGAATTCTGATAGCTCTTCAGCAGAATAATGACAATGGCCGCCACCAAGCCCATCGCAATACCCACCAGCAAATCGGTAAAAACAATCCCCACAATCGTGATCACAAAAGGGACAAACTGCTTCCAACCCAGGTCATAGACTTTTTTGAAAGTAGCCGGGTTGGCCAGCTTGTAGCCCACGACCAACAGGATGGCTGCCAGTACAGATAGCGGGATTAAATTCAGTGTTTTGGAATGGCAATAACCGAAATCAGCAGCAGAAAGCCGTGTAGGATCGTGGAAACTTTAGATTTGGCATTCGACTGCGCATTCGCCGAGCTGCGCACAATCACCTGAGTCACTGGCAGGCCACCAACCAAGCCAGAACAGATATTCCCGATGCCTTGGGCATACAATTCTCGGTTGGTCGGCGTCAGGTTTTTCTCTGGATCCAGCTTGTCTGTTGCCTCCACCGATAGCAACGTCTCCAAGCTGGCTACCAAGGCAATCGTGAAGGCTATTACCCAGATCTCCCGCTCGCCGATACGGCTAAAATCAGGAAAACTCAGCTCGCCTAAGAAAGCAGCCATCGTTTCGGGAATAGGCACACTCACCAAGTGGCTAGCGCTAATCGAGAGGGTTTCGTGGTTCTTCGTCAGTAAAACATACACAACACCCAAAGCGACGGCCACAATAGAGCCTTGGATAACCTGGAAGATCTTCGCCTTCTTGGAGAGCACTTTGTCCCAAAAAAGGATAACCGCCAGCCCCAGCATACCGATCAGCGCCGAACCGAGTATGACGGAGTCAAAAATATTAAAGAGCTCTGAAAAAGTGGTCCCCCCGTCTGGTTGAATAAAAGACATCCCCCCTTCCAGATCCTTATAATAGCCAAAAAAGTGCGGTATTTGCTTGAGTATGATGATAATCCCAATACCCGCCAGCATCCCTTTAATGACTGCGGAGGGAAAATAATATGCGATAACCCCCATCCTCATCACTCCAAAGAGAAGCTGAATAGTACCCCCAATCACTACTGATAGTAAAAAAGCCTCATAGCTTCCCAAAGTAGTAATGGCCGTCAGCACAATCGCCGCCAAGCCTGCTGCTGGTCCAAAGACACCAATCGTTGAGCCACTAATGACCCCTACCACAATACCGCCAACAATGCCTGCTATCACGCCCGAAAACAGGGGCGCTCCACTTGCCAGCGCAATACCCAAACACAGCGGCAGCGCTACAAAAAACACGACTACACTAGCCGGTATGTCATTCTTTAGTGTAGAAAAAAGCGGTCTTTTGGTCATTCTTTGTTTGTTTTATAGCAGTGAATGTATATCCATACGGACACACCAACGAACACGGCAGGAAGTAGTTATTGCTCGCGCCCTAGTGCGGGCACTACGTGCAGGAGCAGTGCCTTCAAGTAGTAGCCATGCTGATTAGCAAAAATAGCAATTTTCGGCCATTCTTTGGTAGGCCACCATCATAAACCCGCGCGCTCACCGAAATTACGGTAGGATTTCGGTGGGCTTTGGACAAAGAGCAGAAAAATTCAGGATTTTACAATCGATTGATTTACAAACAAAAAAGGAGTAGGCTAGCAAAGGTATGGCTCCTCATAGCAAACACGGCTCCCGTATTGTTGCCAAAATTGGTGCCTAAACCCCATGAGAAGCATCCCCGCTGTTTGGCATTTGCACCCGCAAGATAGCCCAACTTACAAAAGGCCGCGGTATGTTTATAAAAAAATTGAGCAGGGAGCGTCCCATAGTTTTGTTGGGGATGCTCGCTCCTCCCCCGCCCTTTTCCGCCAACCAATCGGGCTTCGCTGCTGTTTACCTCAGTGTTATCTTTTTTATCACCCAACATATATTGAAATGTCTAACGAACAATCACCCCACAAAACAGTCATTATTGGCTCAGGCCCTGCTGGCTACACGGCTGCTATCTACGCCGCCCGCGCTGGTCTGGAACCCATTCTTTATACAGGTATGCAGCCTGGTGGACAGCTAACCATCACTACCGATGTGGAGAACTTCCCTGGCTACCCGGATGGCGTGATGGGGCCCGAAATGATGGAGCACCTCAAGGCGCAGGCCGAGCGCTTCGGTACCAAGGTTATTTATGAATTGATCTCTAAGGTGGATTTTACAGGCCCTGTCCACAAGCTATATACCGAAGGCGGCAAGGAAATCCAGGCCCATTCCGTCATCATTTCCACGGGAGCGAGCGCCCGCTGGCTAGGCATCGAGAGTGAGGCGCGATTGGCCAACAAAGGCGTGTCTGCCTGCGCGGTCTGTGACGGCTTTTTCTATCGCGGTAAAGACGTAGCCATCGTAGGCGCTGGCGATAGTGCGGCCGAGGAAGCCCTTTACCTGAGCAACCTTTGCCCCACCGTCCACATGATCGTGCGGCGGGATGAAATGCGCGCCAGCAAAATCATGCAAGAGCGCGTGCTGAAGCAAAAGAACATTAAAATTTACTGGAATACCGAGACCGAAGAAATTTTAGGCGACGACAGCGTAACGGGCGTTAGAATAAAAAATAACCAAACAGGCGAGGAGCAGATCATTCCCATCGCTGGCTTCTTCGTGGCCATTGGGCACGTGCCGAATACGCAGCTTTTCAAAGGCTGGCTCGATATGGAGGACACCGGCTACCTGATCCACAAGCCCAATACAACCCACACCAATATTCCCGGCGTTTTTGTGTCGGGCGATGCCTCCGACCACGTCTATCGCCAAGCCGTTACGGCGGCGGGCACAGGCTGTATGGCAGCCCTGGATGCCGAGCGCTACCTCGGGGCTGCGGGTATTGTGTAGTAGCAATAGGCTGGCTCTCGCCCTACTAAACCCAGATGGGCACGGCGTGCAGGAGCAAAGTCAGTCCTTTTGAGCAAAGATTTGTAAAAAATGGCTGCGAACCTCCCCCGTTCGCGGCCATTTTTGCATCTTTGCACTCGAATCGATCTAAGCCCAACCAAAAAACCTAGCTTTCACAACAACAAAACAAAGAAATTCCAACGAATATGGCCAATCCAACATTCCGTGCCGGCGTTCTCCACGGCGAAGAAGTAACTGCACTTTTCAACTACGCCAACGAAAACAACTTCGCGATTCCCGCAGTCAATGTCACTAGCTCCAGCACTGTCAACGCAGTCTTGGAAGCCGCGCGTGATCTGCAGTCGCCCGTTATTATTCAGTTCAGCCATGGCGGTGCTGCTTTCTTCGCAGGCAAGGGACTTTCAAACGAAGGACAAAAAGCTTCCATCCTCGGTGGCATCAGCGGCGCTATGCACGTCCATACCATGGCCGAAGCTTATGGCGTACCGGTTATCCTTCATACCGATCACTGTGCCAAGAACATCCTCCCTTGGATAGATGGCCTACTCGCAGCCGGCGAAGCCTTCTACGCCAAGCGCGGCTTCCCGCTGTATAGCTCCCACATGCTCGACCTCAGCGAAGAGCCCCTGGAAGAAAACCTCGAAATCTGTGCCAATTACTTCCAGCGCATGGCTAAAATCGGGATGACCATCGAAATCGAACTCGGTGTCACCGGCGGCGAAGAAGATGGCGTGGACAATAGCGACGTGGACAGCAGCCGCCTCTACACCCAGCCCGAGGAAGTCTTCCAAGCCCACCAAAAGCTGAGCGCCATTGATAATAAATTCACCATCGCTGCTGCTTTCGGCAATGTGCATGGTGTTTACAAGCCTGGCAATGTAGAGCTTCGCCCCATCATCCTGAAGAATAGCCAAGACTACCTCAAGGAAAAATTAAACATCGAAGAAGACAGCCCCATCAATTTCGTCTTCCACGGTGGCTCCGGCTCCAGCCAAGCCGAAATCCGCGAAGCCATTGAATACGGTGCCATCAAGATGAACATCGATACCGACCTGCAATGGGCCTACTGGGACGGGGTGCGCGCCTACGAAGCCGCCAACCACGACTACCTCCAGGGCCAAATCGGCAATCCCGGTGGCGAGGACTCCCCCAACAAAAAGTACTACGATCCCCGCAACTGGATTCGCAAAGGCGAACAGGCCTTCATCGCTCGCCTCAAGCAAGCTTTCGAAGATTTGAACTGCGTGGGCATATTGGCAGGGAAATAGCATTTGGCTTTTTTGCTGCTATGTAATGCTTTTTGCTACGCGGGAAGGTTTTGGCTATGGCGATTCGACTTCGCTCAGCACAGCGCTTTTGGCTATAGCTAAAGCTTTTCTTACTCGTACGAAATTCTCTTAGCTTTGGGGATGGCTTTTCTTACTCATACGAGATCATTTTGGCTATGTGGAGAAGGTTTTGACTATGGCTAAAGCTTTTTTCCCTCGTAAGGAATACTTTTGGTTGCGTAGTGGCCATAGCTTTCAGCTTAGACCCCCCAACAAACATACTTCAGCTCTAGATAATCCTCCATACCATAGTGAGAGCCTTCGCGGCCGAAGCCGCTTTCCTTGATGCCTCCGAAGGGCGCTACGGCGGTGGAAATCATTCCGGTATTGATACCCACCATGCCATATTCGAGCGCTTCGGCTACGCGCCACAAGCGGGCATGATCGCGGCCGTAGAAATAGGCGGCTAGGCCAAAAGGTGTATCGTTAGCCATTTGGATGGCTTCTTCCTCCATCTCAAAACGATAGATGGCGGCTACGGGGCCAAAGATTTCTTCCTGGCTCAAAGCCATAGCAGCGGTAGCCCCACGAACAATCGTTGGAGGGTATAAAAGGCCTCGTTTTTTCTCCGCAGCTTGGGAGATCAGCCCGCCTTTTTCCCGGGCATCGGCTAGGAGACTTTCCACTTTTTCAAGGGCTTGTTCATTGATAAGGGGCCCAATATCGGTGCCGGCAGCTAGGCCATCGCCCATTTGTAGTGCTTGCACGGCCTGCTCGAATTGAGCTGTAAAAGCCTCGTAAATACTCGATTGCACCAGGAGGCGATTGGTACACACACAGGTTTGGCCAGCATTGCGGTATTTCGCAGCGATCGCACCCGCTACAGCCGCTTCCAAATCAGCATCCTCGAAGACGATAAATGGCGCATTGCCGCCTAGCTCCAGCGAGAGCTTCTTCAGCGTGGGGGCACATTGTTGCATCAGCAACTTACCTACAGCCGTGGAACCGGTGAAAGAAAGCTTGCGCACCAACTTACTGGAAGTGAGCACCTCCCCTACTACTTCCGGCTGACTAGTGGGCAGCACATTAAAAACGCCCGGAGGAAAACCCGCTTTGTCGGCCAAAACAGCCAGAGCCAGGGCGCTGAGCGGCGTATCTTCAGCAGGTTTTAGGACGACCGTGCAGCCGGCCGCCAGCGCGGGCGCTACCTTTCGGGTGATCATCGCATGAGGAAAATTCCAAGGCGTGATGGCCGCCACCACGCCGATGGGCTGCTTCATCACTAAGATGCGTTTGTCGCGGGTGTGGCCGGGAATAAGATCGCCATACACCCTTCGCGCCTCTTCGGCAAACCATTCAACAAAAGAAGCACCGTAGGCGATCTCGGCCCTGGCTTCCGATAGGGGTTTACCTTGCTCCTGCGTGAGCAAAACTGCTAAGTCTTCCTGATGCGCTAGAAGCAAAGCATGCCAGCGCTTCAACACCGCCGCCCGCTCGCTGGCCGTCTGATCGCGCCAAGCGGGAAAAGCATCGGCGGCAGCTTGAATGGCGGCTTCGGTCTCACTAGCTCCGCAGTCGGCTACCTCCGCCAGCAGCGCAGCTTGGTAGGGATTGTAAACAGCGAAGGTTGTGCCGCCACTGCTGCCCGTCCATCGCCCATTGATATAAGCGGCGCCCAAGGGCTGCGTTTCTTGCAGAAAGGTCATTTTTACTATTTTTTATCTAGTTTACCGCTCTGTTTCGTCTCGGAACAACTGTTGTAACCGCTGGAGCACCGACTGGCTGTGCTTGTTGACAATGGCGCGGCCGTCGATGTCGTGCACCTTGGTCAATTCGCCCATGGTGCCGGTGGTGAAGACCTCATCGGCCGTGTAAAATTCGCTGAGGCTCAGGCGTCTTTCCGCGTGGGGGATGTCGTTTTCCGCACACAAGCGCAGCACCAATGCCCGTGTAATGCCCGGCAGGCAAAAATCGGCGTAGGGCGTGTAGACCACCCCCTTGCGAATCATAAACACATTTACCCCGTTTGCCTCAGCCACATAACCATCCTTATCGAGCATCAGACCCGCATCAGCGCCGGCATTATTGGCCTCTATTTTCGCTAAGATATTGTTGATCAGGTTGTTGTGGTGTATTTTACTATCCACGCTCATGGGGCTGTTGCGGCGCACCGAGCTGGTGATGAGGCGGATAGATTCGGGATATACCGGCGGCTTGTGCTCGGCTAGTACGATGAGTGTGCAGCCCGCTTGGTTGAGGCGCGGATCCATGCCCGAAGTGATCTTCTTGCCCCGCGTGAGCGTGAGGCGGATGTGGACATCCTGCTCCATCCCATTGGCCACCAAGGTAGCTTCGATGGCTGTCTTGACTTCCTCGCGGCTCGGCAAGCCCTGAAAAAGCAGCGCATGCGCCGAATCAAAAAGCCGATCCAGGTGGGCCGCCAGCGAAAAAATACGGCCTTTATAGACGCGCAAGCCTTCCCAAACGGCATCCCCGCCTTGCACCGCACTATCAAAAACGCTGATCTTCGCCTCCTCCCTTGGGTACAACTGCCCATCAATCCAGACTTTTATCGCCTCATTCTTTGGGTTAAATCCTTGTAACATTTGCTTACTTTTATTCTTTTGCAGCATGTGTACATCCATACGGACACGGTACGCACTCGCTGGCTATCGCAGGAGCAAAGTTAGTGCATGGAGCCGAAAGTAGAAAGTGAAAAGTTGCTCCCTACCTCCGTATGGAATACGTTGACATCCTAAAAGTTTTTTCACCCAAAATTTGCGCCTATCAATCCAAAGATCTTATCTTTCGGCTGAAAATGTGCTTTATGCTATCAACCTTAGTTACTGCCTTCCCATCCCTGGGCCGATGGGACAAAAGTGCAGCTGATGCTGGTTTCGTACCGACATAAAAAAGTTCGATACCGCCAAAAGAGAAGATAAAAAGTATTGAAAAGCATAAGTTAATTATAAAAAATATTAATTCATCTTTAAAAACATGAAATATCTTGAAAATAAAAAATATACTCGGTTCACTGTTAAAACTCTTTACTTTCCTTGCCGTATTGGGAATCATCACCTTGGCTATTGGCATCTATTTCTATTCCTTTTATGAGATAGCAGAAGTCATTAAGACGATAGTTGTTGGAAAACCTGAAGAAGGAGAAGTTATTCTTAAATCACTCAAAGCTATAGATTCCGTTCTGATAGGCGTAGTATTTTTCATCATTGGTCTTGGTTTATTTGAATTATTCATCGGCTCAATAGATAACTTACCTGAATGGCTTCATATTGAGAACATGGATCAATTAAAAACAATGCTCATTAAAGTGATTGTTCTCGTTATGGGCGTTTCCTTTACGGGTCGTATTGTAACATGGGATGGTTCTGATGACTTATTAGGCTATGGCATTGGCCTTGCAGCAGTAGTGCTCGCGCTTAGCTTTTTTTTGAAAGTAAAAAGTAAAGAGGAAGGATAGGGTTTTTATTGAATTTAGGATAATTCTTAATTCTATTTAAAAAGAAGACTACGTCGAACAATATTCAGCGGCGCAAACCAAATTGTCGCATATCCAGACCTCGGATGAGCATAGACACAGCCGAGGACGAATATGCACCAACAATTTGGTTTACGCCCACGTTACACACTAAAACCCGCCTCCCCAAAATCAAACTAATGAAAATAACATTCATGAGCATGTTGGTAATTCTATCCTGCGCTACAGTTGTAGGGCAGGTTCCGTTGACAAGCAATCAAATCGGGCTGCTCGAAAGCATTGCCACCCAAGACGTGCCAGAAAATGCACCAGGCATTGCAACAGCCATTATCCAAGACGGGAAAGTGATATATGAGCGATATGCTGGACTAGCAGATTTATCAGACAGCACAATGATAAAGAAAGCGACCCGCTTCAATATCGCATCGAACGGCAAGCAATTTACAGCACTGGCGGTCTTGACCCTCCTAGACAACAAGCAACTGAAACTATCGGATGACATTAGAAAGTGGTTTCCTACCCTATACCCGAACATCAAAGAAAAAATAACTGTCCGAAGCTTACTAAATCATACCAGCGGCATCAGAGATTGTTATGGTTTGTGGGCTTTGCAGGCCTATACTTGGTGGGAAGAGTCATTCAATAATCAAGATGTCTTGAGCTTAATAGAAAGGCAATCCAGCTTGAATTTCAAACCCGATTCGCAGTATTTATATAGCAATACTAACTATATTTTGCTTGCACTGCTTGTAGAAAAAGTAGCTGGAAAATCCTTCGTTGCCTACACCAATGATCTATTCCGTAAGCTGAATATGCCTAATACCTCTTTTGAAAGCGATTTCACCAACATCCGAGGATCAATAGCAAGGGCTTATTTCAATTTCGGTACTTGGACTACTTATGATTGGATATGGAATGTGGTGGGCGATGGCAATATTTTTTCGAGCTTGGCGGATCAAATTCAATGGGAAAAATTGGTGCAAGGAGCTGGAGACACTGATTTTAGCATGAAAACAATCAGGAAGAGTCAGCAAACGGTCAAGAAGTCGAAATTTAAGAATTACGGATATGGCCTTGAATTCAGTGAATACAAGGATCTACCATATGCATTTCACGAAGGAGCAACAGGTGCTTGGAAAGCCACTACGGTTAGGTTTCCCGATAGGAACATTTCCATAGTGACGCTGACAAACACAGGCAAATCTATCCCCTACAATCAAACAAGGCAAATGGCAGACATTGTTTTAGGCTTGGATCAAGCAAAAACCTACTTTGCTACACAGCCAACAAGTATTGATGAATACGTAAGTGAAGACGAAATCCTGGGAACTTACCTAACAGATAGCGATTTTGCCTTCACCTTTGAAATGAAAGGCAATAAGGTATTTTTAAAAAGAGCAGGCAGGAATGATGTTGAACTGGAACGCGAGGCTGATAATATATTTCACCAAAAGTACGATCCCAAATTCAAGCAGGAATTTACAAGCCATTCAAAAGGCGGTATGCAAGTGACTGCGTACTACGTAGATCACGCCCCCTACTCATTGACTAAAGTAAGCAAAATAGCAGATAATTTCAACTTCAAATCGTTGGATGGCGATTTCTCTAACCCCGAGACAAAGACCGCCATCTCTCTGAAGCATCTTGAAGGCGTCATTTATGAGGTTATTTTCCCGGGAGATTACAAAACAACAGGCCTATTGGTATCTGTAAACAAAATGCTTGTTGATTCCTACAGTTTTGAATTTCGGGAGGCAGATCTGTATCTAAACGGCGACAGGATTAAGCAAGTTAAATTTGAACGACCTTAGTATTTAGAACCATGACAGAATAAAAATGCAATAAGTGTGGAAAAATGCATGCCATCTACAGAAGCATGGAGCTTCCGTTACCAAGACTGGTTTTGGAGATGTCTGAGGAAGAAAGAGAGAAGCGTGTTGAAGAATTTGCTGGCTTTCTCAAAGTGGACGATAACTTATTTCTCGCAAATGGCTGGGTCAATATTGAAGTTAAAAATCAGGACTATCCGTTTTATTCTTGGAAAGCTTGGAGTTCAATTTCAGCGAAAAAATTTTCGGAGAACCTGGAAGAATTAAGAAAGGGAAAAGTCATTGAATTTCAAGGAGCACTAGAAGACGAGCTCGTATTTTACCCCAACTCAAGAGGCTTAACAACCAAAACACGCATCCAAGTAACAGATGAAGGTGTTTTTGTTGAAATTCAAACGGATGAGGATAGCCAGTTGGTTGCAAGAAGACCAATCAAAGCCAATAACAGAAGAAAGGATGATTGAAATCATGCAAATGATTCATCATCATCCGAACAGAGAAGAAAGAGACGAGAAACGAGAATTTGACAAACCCTTTAAGCAGCGACTTTCCGAAGAATTAGAACATGCTGAAAGTGAATACATAGCGAATCAAATAGATTTTGTAATCAACCTCAGTACGGACAACATTTTATTTCAGATAATTAGTAATAAAATGCTCGAAGCAAACCGAGTGCCTGAGAGCGGATTTGGATTGCACCTGTCGTTTGACGAGGTGTCTAGTATAAGTATGGAAGAAAGGGCCAAATTTGAGCGTAAAGATTATTCAAAAGTCTTTGATTACTATTACTTAGACGAAGTCCCGACTTACCAAATAGATTTGGGAATGGATAAAAAACGACTCGTCAAATTGGTCAACAAAATTTTGATTGAAGTTTACGAGGAAGCGTTGGAAGCAATCAAAACGGACAATTTCACAACCTAAAAGGAAGTGGCATAACCGCCCTTCGGAAAACGCTGTCCAAATTCTCGTACGAGTTGGTACATGGTCTCGCGGTGTTTTTCTCTGGAGATGCTGGTATCGGCAGCTAGGGCGGCTAGCTCGGCTTCTAACTGCTGCGAGGCTAGCAAAAAGGCCTCCATCCAAGCAAGAAAATGCTTGTCTTCGCCGCCTTTATTCCAGTAGCCAGATTCGTCTTCCACTTCGAAAATGGAACAGTACTTCTGGCCGAGGTAACGAAAGAGCTTGCACACTGCCAAATGGGTTTTGCCTCCGTCCAAACCTGTTTTGACGCGTTGCCAGGGGAAATCTGCGTCATTGGCCGTAAAGGTGGGATCCGCTAGAGTCATCAAGGACTGCAGTTTACCATCTGCCTGAAAAGTGAGCCAGACCGATTCGCTGTCACCAATTTGAAAACTGATGCCTTTCAAGGCAGCGTGGCCGTCGTAGTGAATATTTCCATCTGCCACTTCGGCACGGATACTGCCAGCTTGCTCCCAGTCTTCATCCCAAACCAAATGTGACCAGCCATGCGACCTGCAAATATCCTCCACTTCCGCGATGAGTTGATATACTTGATCTGGCTGCGCTAACTGAGCGCGGTAACGAACTTTGAGGTGCATTGTTGAAAATTTAGCAGATAGCGGAAGCAAGCACAGACTAGCGCTTCTCCCCCTGGTAAACCAAACCTACGCCGGGGGTCAGGCCCAGAACCTCGTGCCAACTGGCGCCCACTTCGATGCGCCAATTCTCTAGCGCAGCCATACCGAGGCCGAAGGACATCTCTCCTGGTCCGGAGGCAACTCCTAAGCGGGCGTGAAACTGATCGGTGAGCTGGTATTCTAGCCCCCCTCGGAAGCGAGCAGCAAAGTCAATGTCTTGATGTATCTCGGCCATCAACAAGATTTTGCTGTTGGGTCGGTAGCCTAAGCCAGCCGACAGAAGTTGGGGCAAGAACTCTCCCTCGGCGGATTCTACACGCATCAAGCTGAAGGCTCGGAAGCCTACCGTGAGATTTTCTATAATATCCAGTTGAGCGCCCAGACTAAAGGTGGCTGCGAAGCGACTTTCGTAGGCAGGAATGGAGGCATTGAAGCCCACCAGCTCTACCCCTAGCCTGAAATTATCAGAGAGCTTGCGGCCATAGGACAGCCCGAGGCGCTGCTCGCGGTAGCTCGTGAAGCCAAAGGACATAACGGACAAGCCGAAACCGCCGTTCGCCACAGGTAGCGCAGCCCCTAGTTGAACGGTTTGCAGTTCTGCCAAACCAAAGCGCTGCTCGCCAGAAGCATTTATGCCTAAGGCCTCCAAACGCCCCAAGCCTGCGGGGTTGGTCCAGACGGAATGCGCATCGGTAAAAACCAAGCCCGTGCCACCTAAAGCCCTACCCCGAATACCCGCTAAGGGCGGGAGGCCATTTTGGCTGAACAATTCGGCCGCAGGCCATAGCAAGCTACACAATAGGCAGCCAATAAAAGGATATAGTCGTGCTTTCATACAAGGCACTAAGCTACGAACTTTCCCCCCTTTCCCGATGGAAGAAACTTTTTTTTTCAAAAAACTTTTATAGTTCAGAATCTCAGCTTATTTTTGCGGCCGATTCAACTGAAACCACCAAAAAAGGAGGAGTGGCAGAGTGGTTGAATGCACCGGTCTTGAAAACCGACGTGTCGAAAGGCACCGGGGGTTCGAATCCCTCCTCCTCCGCTAAACCCTTTTGGGTTTTTTAAGGCAAGCACTCGTGCTTGCCTTTTTTTGTTTTTTTAGGGACTTATCACTAAATTTGTGCCCGCTCCGGAGAAGTGCTCCGCTGGGCGATTCACTAACAAGCAGATACGAGGATATGGGACGCGCATTTGAATATCGCAAAGCCAGGAAGATGAAGCGCTGGGCCGGCATGGCGAAGGCATTTACCAAAGTGGGGCGTGAAATCGCGATGGCGATTAAAGAAGGCGGCGGAGACCCCGCCTACAACCCCCGGCTCCGGATGGCCATTCAAAACGCCAAGGCCGTCAACATGCCCAAAGCCAATGTGGATGCAGCCATCAAACGTGCTACCAGCAAAGATGCCGATGACTACAGCGAAGCCCTCTTTGAAGGCTATGCTCCCCACGGTGTGGCCGTCTTAGTAGAAACCACTACCAACAACAACAACCGTACCGTGGCCAACATTCGCCACATCTTCAGCAAGTATGGCGGCAATATGAGTGTGAGTGGTTCGGTGGACTATATGTTCGATCGCAAGGGGCAGTTTAAAATTCTGAAGGAAAATTTTAGCGGCGACCTAGAAGAACTAGAACTGGAACTCATCGACTTCGGGCTAGACAGCATAGAAACCGACGAGGAGGAAATCACGCTCTTCAGTACCTTCGAGGACTTTGGCAATCTTCAAAAAGCCTTGGAAAGCAAAGGTATTGAAGTGAACAATACCGAACTGGTACGCTTGCCTTCGCACACCAAAAAACTCAAGGACGAAGAGGTAGATGCCGTCATCCGGCTCATTGATATGCTGGAGGAAGACGATGACGTAGCGAATATCTTCCACAACATGGATATGGAAGACTAGGTTAACACCGATAAAATGTCCCTACCTACTCATTTTCAACAAGCTACGGCTGGCCAAGACTGGGATGTGCTGTTGCGTAGCCCAGGCCGCATCAACATCCTCGGAGAGCACCTCGATTACAATGGAGGGCTGGTGATGCCAGCGGCTATTGACAAAGCAATTTACTTTGCCGTTCGGAAACGAGCCGATGAACAGCTGCACTTCCGAGCCCTGGATATTGACGAGACCTTCGGCTTGTTTGTTAACCAAGACAAGCCTAGCGGGAAAATGTGGGTGGACTACCTACTGGGTGTAGTGAATGAATTTAGAAAGCTTGGCTACCAGCTACCCGGTATGGAAGTTGTATTCGGCGGGGATCTGCCCATGGGCGGCGGGGTGTCTAGTTCCGCAGCGATGGAAGGCGGGATGGCTTTTGCTTGCAACCTCCTATTGGGGAGCCCGCTATCCCGTCCGCAGTTGGCTCAGCTTTGTCAGCGATCTAGCAATCAATTTATGGGCATCCCCACGGGGATCATGGATCAGTTTGCTAGCTTGAACGGGGAAAAAAATAGCCTGCTCTTGCTTGATTGCAGTACGCTGGCCGCAGAAACGGTACCCGTACACCTTCCAGATCATTGTTTTGTACTTGTGAACTCGATGGTGAGCCACAACTTGGGAGATTCCGAATACCCTAAGCGCGTAGCAGAGTGCGCTGAAGGCTTAGCGATGTTGCAGTCTATTTTCTTCAACACGGCTCCTACCAAAAGCACCGCTCCTGCGAGAGCCAGCGAGTGCGTATCTACATTTATGCCCACTTTTATACGCCCCCCCGATACGACCCAAGGAGATAGCCTTTGGAGTTCGTACCCCCAACTAAAAGGCCGTGTAAGTGAGGTGGTCTATCGCCGTTGCCGCTATGTAGCAGGCGAAATGGATCGGGTGCAAGCCGCCCTGAAAGCGCTGAGTACTTATGATCCAAAAGCCCTTGGGGAGCTGATGAACACCACGCATATCGGTCTGCGCGACGACTACGAGGTGAGCTGCCCGGAAGTGGATTTCCTGCAAGATTTTGCCTGGCAGTACCCGGGTGTAGCAGGTAGCCGAATTATGGGTGGCGGATTCGGAGGCTGCATCCTCAACCTGATAGCCACCGAGCAGATGGCCGCTTTCTTTAACGATATTTCCCGAGCCTACCAGGCTGCTTATGGCATTGCCCCCGTTTGCTTTCCTGTGGAACTTTCTGCTGGCACCGAATTGTTAATGCCCTAAAAAAGGCGTACTTTTGCCCCACTTATGGAAAATGTAGATATTAAAGCGATTATTGAGCAAGGCGTGCAAAGCACCCTGCAAGAGTTGTACGGCTCGGCAGCAGCGGCTGTTCCCGTTACTTTGCAGGCAACCCGCAAGGAATTCACTGGCGATTTTACCGTCGTGTGCTTCCCTTATACCAAATTTGCCAAAGGTGCCAAACCGCAAGATATTGGCCAAGCCATTGGAGAAAAACTGCTGGAAAATCTTAGCGTAGTTACCGATTTCAACGTCATCCAAGGCTTCCTAAACCTTAGCATTGCCGATACTTATTGGCGCAACTTCCTGCTTTCTATCTATTCCGATACACGCTACGGTTACCTAGCCCCTAAAGGCGAGAAAGTGATGGTGGAATACAGCAGCCCTAACACCAATAAGCCTTTACATCTGGGGCATATCCGCAACAACTTATTAGGCTATTCGGTGGCTCAAATATTGGAGGCCGCTGGCTATGAGGTTTTCAAAGTACAAGTGATCAACGACCGCGGCATTGCCATCTGCAAATCCATGCTGGCTTGGCAACTATTTGGCGAAGGCGCCACCCCCGAAAGTAGCGGGCAAAAGCCCGACCACTTTGTGGGTCATTATTACGTCCTGTTTGAGCAAAAATTCCAAGCAGAATACAAAATTTGGCAAGAAAGCGCAGCAGGACAAGCCTCCTTAAAGGAAAAAGCCAAACCCGATCAAAGTGCCGAAGACTTCTTCAAGGCTCATAAAAACACCTATTTCAACGAGGCCAGCGAGCTCGGCAAAGCAGCTAAAAGTATGCTGCAAAATTGGGAAAATAGCGACGAAGCCACTGTTGCCCTCTGGAGAAAAATGAACGCTTGGGTCTATGAAGGTTTTGAGGAAACCTATCAGCGCCTAGGAGTCAGTTTCGATAAGCTTTACTACGAGTCCGAAACCTACTTGCTTGGCAAAGACATTATTGAAAAAGGGCTGCAAGACGGTATCTTTTATACCAAAGACGACGGCTCTACCTGGGTGGACTTAACAGATGTAAAACTAGACGAAAAAGCGGTGCTTAGAAACGATGGTACCAGCCTCTACATCACCCAAGACCTCGGAACCGCCCAACTGCGTTACCATGATTTTGGTGTCAACAAAATGGTTTATGTGGTGGCCGACGAGCAGAACTACCACTTCCAAGTGCTCTTCGAGATTCTAAAAAAGTTGGGGGAGCCTTATGCCCCAGGTATGTATCATCTCAACTACGGTATGGTGGATTTGCCAACTGGTAAGATGAAATCCAGAGAAGGTACCGTAGTGGATGCCGACGACCTCATGAATGAAGTGATTGAAGAAGCCCGCCAAGCCAGCCTAGAACGCGCTACCACTAGCGAACTGAGCCCCGAGGAACAACAAGGTATTGTACGCCAAATCGGCATGGCTGCCCTGAAGTACTTCATCATCAAAGTAAACCCAAGAAAACGGATGACCTTCGACCCCAAGGAATCCGTAGATATGCAAGGCCAAACAGGCCCCTACATCCAAAATGCGTATGTGCGGACAAGGGCCGTGCAGCGCAAAGCTGGCCAACGGGATCTCAGCCTGGCGGAGCAACAGCGAAATTTGGTGGATGGAGAAAGGGAAATAATCAATCAGCTCTACCGCTTTCCCGCTATTGTGCAAGAAGCCGCAGACAACTACGACCCCTCTGTGCTGGCAAATTACTGCTACGATCTAGCGAAGTCCTTCCACAAATTTTGGCACGACCATAGCATCTTAAGTGCTGAAAGCGAGGAAATTATCGCTTTCCGCCTCGTCCTTTGCTCGGCGGTGGGCAATACACTAAAAAACGCTATGGGCCTACTAGGGATAGAAATGCCCGAGCGCATGTAGGAACTTTTTTTTTACATTTTTTACGATCAACTATTGTAAGAAACGAAAGTATCCTTTATCTTTGCATCCCGATACGAAAATGATCTTATCGATAGTACCTGCCCTTGTGGCGGAATTGGTAGACGCGCTGGATTCAAAATCCAGTTCCTTCGGGAGTGAGGGTTCGATTCCCTCCGAGGGTACTATAAAGTGTTTGCGGCCGAAGTGGTGAAACTGGTAGACACGCACGTTTCAGAGGCGTGTGTCGCGAGACGTGCGGGTTCGAGTCCCGCCTTCGGCACGGAGCTTCCTAAAGCTAAAAAGCCCGCTGTACTTCGGTACAGCGGGCTTTGTTGTTAGACCTTGCTAAAGGCTTCCTTTTTTCTCATTGACAGCTGAATTTACAGCCCTGAACATACTTATAATCCAAGCAAATCGGTTTGAGGAAGTACAGCTGGCCACTACAGCGGCTACTGTTTCTAGTACAAAAGTCCTTCTTGCTCATGTCCAATATACTCGATCCCATCCCAGCAGAATTCCACAGCCGATTTAACGCGCTGAGAGAAAATCTCGATCTGCACATTCCGCCCAAGAAAATAGAAAGGAATTTATTGCTGGCTACATGGAATATCCGCGCTTTTGGTGATTACACCAGAGAATGGACGACCAAAGAGGGGGAGTCTCCCAGACGGAATTTGCTTTCCGTAAGGTACATTTCGGAGATCGTTTCTCGCTTTGATGTGATAGCCATTCAGGAAGTTAAATCCAATATCAGGGCCTTCCGAGATATGATGAAAGTGCTTGGCCCCTCTTGGTCCTTCATTCTGACAGATGTTGCAGCAGGCGCTGCTGGAAATGGGGAGCGAATGGCCTATGTTTTCGATACCAGACGCGTTAGACTTTCTGGGCTGGCTAGCGAGATTGTCATTCCAAAAGAATGGTTAGACGAAGTTGGGAAAAGCGCGTTGCGAGAACAATTTGTTAGGGCACCGTATGCCGTCAGCTTTCTCTCTGAAAAAACCACCTTTATCCTTGTGACACTGCATGTAAAGTATGGAAAATCAGGTAGCGATAGAATTGCCGAACTAAATGCTATAGCCCGTTGGCTAAGCAAATGGGCCTTGGACATCAACGCCTATGACCACAATCTGATATGCCTTGGAGATTTCAACATAGAAGAGCGCGGAGATTTGTTGGAGCAAACCTTCCTTTCTCAAGGGCTGCACGTGCCCCCGCAACTGAATGCTCCTGAAATTACGCGGTCTATTTTCAATGAAACCAAATACTATGATCAAATAGCTTGGTTCGACGGAAAAGATGGGAAACCAAAACTGTCCATGGACTTGCTCTCGGCAGGAAACTACGATTTTCTTTCAGCGCTCTGGGATGAATCCATGCATACCAAGCAGCAATTTAGCTGGATGTTATCGGACCACTATCCGCTTTGGGCCGAGTTTAATATCGGCCGATAATGATGGATGGAAGTAGTAAAATCGAACGTTAAACAACTGCTACCCTGTTGGCTATCCGCTACGTCCGTAAAATGCCAGCGATTCTCAATTTGGCTCACGCCCATACGGGGGTTCCGACAGGAGCCATGCAATACCCTTTTGAGCAAGGTTTGGTAATGAAAATAGCATAAGCTGAGGCGTGTTGGGATACTAAAGTCCCAACGGGCTCTTACAATTCAGGAGCAAGGGGCTGGGGGAAGAAAGGTAAAGCTTGGCAAAAAGTTTTTGAATGAATTAGTGCAACTTGAATCAACAAATTGAACGAATTAACGTTAGTTACTTCATCTAATTGAACCAATTAGTGTAAATTTACTCAAAATTTTGTTTATGGACTTCATCCCTCGATTTGTAGAGCCGCAAGTAAGGAGATACTTAAAGCCTAATAAAATAGTTGTTCTATTGGGGCCTCGCCGTGTAGGAAAGACCGTACTACTTGGGAAAATCACATCAGAGTCCAGTGAACCCTATGTTCTGTTAAATGGAGAAGATGTCGCCACACGAGAATTATTCCAAAGGAGAAGTATAAAATCTCTAGAGGCAATATTAGAAGGTAAAAAATTTCTTGTCATTGATGAAGCTCAAAAAATTCCAGATATAGGAAGTGCTTTGAAATTAATGGTAGATGAAATAGATGGATTAAAAGGCTTAATAACTGGCTCATCTGCATTTGATATCGAAAATCATACAGGAGAACCCTCAACGGGAAGAAAAATGACTTTTAAGTTATTTGGCATCTCGGAGGGAGAAATAGCACAGAAAGAAAGTCTATTGGAAAGAAAAGATGGTCTATATGAGCGATTGATTTATGGTAATTACCCAGAATTGTTGCAGTTAGAAACGAGCAATGAGAAACACTTGTATTTACGAGAGTTACTCAATTCCTATCTTCTAAAAGATATATTGACATTTGAAACGATAAGAAATTCTGATAAAATAATAGATTTATTACGATTAGTAGCCTTTCAAGTAGGTGGAGAGGTAAATATCTCCGAACTGTCTAATTCTTTGAAAATAAGTAGAAATACGGTAGAAAAATACTTGGATTTATTAACTAAAGTATTCATACTTTATAAAGTGAGTGGATTTAGCCGGAACCTCAGAAAAGAGGTCAATAAAAGTAGTAAGTACTATTTTCTAGATAATGGAGTTCGAAATATACTGGTAGGGAATTTAAACCCGATTCATCTTCGTAATGATATGGGAGCGTTGTGGGAAAACTACATGATTGCTGAGCGAATAAAATATCAAAATTATAATGATATGCTGGTTTACAATTACTTCTGGAGGACTTATGATCAACAAGAAATAGATTGGATAGAAGATAGAGGAGGGAGATTGTATGCTTATGAATTTAAGTGGAATTCAAATAAAAAACCAAAAACTCCAGGAGCATGGGAAAAAGCGTATCCCGATGCTGACTATCAAGTCATACATCCAGATAATTATACGGAATGGCTATTGAGATAAAATGTGCAGAACCAACAAGCGCATATGAACCTAGCTAGACAAAAATGACTTAGGCAGTTTCCGATGCACGCCATTTCGTCTAGCTAGGCCATAAGTCATTGATTATCCGTTCTTATTTTTTCAGACACGCTCCTATTGCTTTATAAAAGCGATAGCCTTCGCGCCCTCTGGACTGCTAGCCAAGATATTATATCGGCCAGCAGGCAAATATCCTAAGCGGAAGCGGTAAATGTAATCTCCTGCCACTACTTGTATGCTTGTTTTGGATAGCAAACGGCCCTGAGCATCGAAAAGCTGTATATCCATATCCGCAGCGCTAGGGACATTTGAGATGTGTAAGATCATTTCCTCTCCCGCTGGGTTCGGAGAGACCAGCAAACTGAAGGGGGCTGTTCGGAATTCCTCTTGGTTGCTACTCGGCGCTCCGCCGCTCACTTTATAGAGCCGGCCGTTGAAATCTGCCAGGTACAGCTCTGCATTTTCATCCTCCCCAAAAGTGGCCACACCGCCAATTGGAAGGTTGGACTGTACGCCTACTGCCCAGTCGTTGTTCCCATCGGGGCGGATCGTAAACAGATTATTGGTAGCAAAATCGGCACAGATGTAGGTGCCTTGCAGCTCCGGCCATTGCCGCCCTCTGTAAACGTAACCTCCCGTGATGGAAGCGGCGCCCATGGTTTGGCTGAAGTGGGAAAAATCGGCCACAGGATCTACCAGTGTGCCCGCATTATTACAAGCCGAGGAAGGATTGTTGTAGGCGATGAGGCCTTCGCGGCAGTTCCAGCCGTAGTTGAAGCCACCACCGCTACCGGCTGGCTCGAAGTTGATTTCTTCGCGAGCGTTTTGACCTACATCGCCAATCCAGAGATCGCCTGTCTCCCGATCAAAAGAATAGCGCCAGGGGTTGCGCAATCCGGTGGCCCAAATTTCATCCAGAACAGCCGAATTATTTACAAAAGGATTATCGGCAGGAATTCCATAAGCAGCGTTTGGACCGGGATTATCCACATCGATCCGCAGCATTTTGCCCAGCATACTAGTGGTTTGCTGGCCGCGGCCATTGGGGTCGCCGCCGCTGCCGCCGTCGCCCATCCCGATATAGAGATAGCCATCGGGGCCAAAAGCGATGTGGCCGCCGTTGTGGTTGGCAAAATCTTGGTTGACCGTCAGGATGATCTCCTCCGTTGCCATACTCGCCGTATTATCAGCAGGACTATCAAGCGTCAGACGGCTATAGATGCTGGTACCCACAGCGTAGCCTCCAAAACTACCATCGGCTGAGTAGCTGATAAAAAGCTGGCCGTTGTTGGCAAAATCTGGGTGGAAGGCTAGGCCCAATAGCCCGCGTTCTGAATTGGTGCTAATACGGCTGGAAATATTGAGAAAATCGCTTGCTAGAATGGTGTTCGTCGTCAGGTCCACAATCCGGATACGGCCGCCTTTTTGGCAAATGAATAAGCGCTCGGAGCCATCGCGCGGCGCCTCGATCGCGGTGGGCTGATTGAGCCCCGATAGCAGCTGTGTCAACTCTACCGCCGGCTGCGCCGTAAGACTAGTAGCGAACAAAAGAGAGAAAAAAAGTGGTAAGAAATGATTCATATCTGTACTTGAATAAAGATGGTT
>DAITME010000044.1:0-35493 GCA_036835305.1 Lewinella sp. | reverse complement strand
AGAGGGACTCCGCCAGACGGAATAGGGGAATGGAGTGCCAAATGGGGAATTGCTGCAAAAAAGGCTCGCCATTTGGCGAGCCTTTTTTGTTTAGCGTATGACCGTTATGTCTCCTCTTTCAATCTCTCCTCTGCCGAGATCGAGCCGTAAGATATAATAGTAGGTGCCTTCAGGTATATCTTGGCCACTGTTATTGACGCCGTTCCAATCATTGTTGTAAGGCTTGGCACTGTAGATAATATCGCCCCAGCGATTGAAAATAATCAGCTCATTATTGGGGTATTCTTGGCCGCTGATGTTGAGTGCATCGAAGATAAGGGTCTCATTCAGTCCATCCCCATTAGGAGTGATCGCATTATAGACGGGAGGGCGCTCGCCGCTAGCATCTACGCGTACCGTCAGGGTCGCTTGATCGCAGAGACCGGGGCAAGTGTTGCTACAAATTTCGTAGTCGATTGTGAATTCTCCACTAACGCCCTGGCCTGCCTCGAAGGAGAAGTCTCCGTTGAGGAAGACCACCGACCCGAAAGGAACACTATCCAACAAAGATGCCGTGACGGAGCCACTGCGCTGATCGTTGGCCAGCAAATTGATATTTCCGAAACCGCCATTTCCTTGTATGAACAGTTCGTCGTTCACTGCAAGGGGAGCTACTTCCCTACTGATATTGATTGTATCAGCGCTATAATTCTCGCAACCCGGCGCAGAAAGCGTATAAGTGAGCGTGATGGTGCCACTCAGCGCCGAAATGGTTGCCGTATTGGAAGCACTGCTCAATTCTGCTTGCCCGGCTCCTGCACCTGTGCCCGTCTGGACGAGAGCCCAAACCGCTGTTGTACCTACGGGCAAATTGCCCATAACGATTGTGTTGTCTTCACAAATGGTGAAATCATCTGGCAGCATAGCCACTTCCTGCTCGTCTAGCGCCACCCTAATGGTGTCGCGGTCTTCACAAGCATTGTAGATATTGGTCACCAGCAACTCGTATATACCTATTCCATCAGCAATGGCGGTAGGTTCATTAGCAGCGCCCAAGATGCCGCCACTGATAGCCGTCCAGGTATACAAGAAGGTATCCAGCGCAGGCGCTGTTGTGTTCATACCTCCCAATGCCGGCGTTTCCCCGCAAGAGATGAAAATATCTTCCCCTGCATCCGCAAAAGGTGTGTTGTTAGCAGCCTCTAAGAAGACAGTATCGGTAGCTACACAGCCGCCAGCGGAATTGATCGTGAGCACATAGCCGCCAGGGCCATCCACCGTAACGATTAAAGAGCCAGTGGCTGGCGTGATGGTGTTCCCGTTGAGGCTCGTCCAAGTGATGGTATCCTGCGGTGTGGGGCTCTCTAAGCTAGCCGAAGCATCCAAGGTGACGCTTGCTACGCTACAATCAAAAGGATCTACCGGAGCGAAAGAAATTTCCACAACGTCTTCCGCTTCGTCGATTACCCGGAAGACCTGTTGTGTTACGCAGCTACTTTGGCTGTTCACAACAATGGCCGTGTAGGTGCCCGAGCTGCTAATGTCGAGGGATAGGACGCCCGTAGCCAGCAAGCCACCAAAACCAAACCATTGTATAAATAAGCCCGTAGTGTCTGCAATTTGTATAGCCGCCGTTGTACTGCGGTTTTGGCAGGTAAGATTAGCCAGCGGAAGGGAGTCCACCACTGGAAAAACACGGGTATCGATCACCCGAATCGAGTCGCTGGCAGCACAGCCCGTCTCTGTGTTTATGACGGTAAAAATATACAGCCCGCCCGTGCCTACGCGTAAGGTATCTTGTCCTTGCATATTGGGTTCTTCGCCCCCCTCTTCGCTAGACCAAGTGTAGGTGACATTGGTAGAAGATGATAGTCTGCCATCCAATAAGACGGTTGGCGTTACACAAGAAATGGAAGTCTCTGGTTGGGTAAGCGCCACGAAGGGGGGCTGAACCAGGGTACCATCTACTAGGAAGTTGATGCTAGCCACACAGCCATTGTCGGTATTCACCACACTCAGCGTATGTTGCCCGGGGGTATCCAACAGCAATTGGTTGGCATTATCGGGATCAAGGCTGGGGTTGCCTGGGCCGCTGATACTAAGGTTGTAAGTGCTGATGTTGAGCGTCGGTAGTACTGCAAGGGGTTCGGCACAAGTGAGACCAAAGATCGTATCCGCCAAGGTAATGACGGGGAAGCCCAGCGGCGCTAGTACCTCAATCGTATCCGTAAGACGGCAGCCTGTGCTGCTGATGGCCGCCTCCAACACATATGTTCCTGGCTGGCTCACGCTCAGTTGATTGCCAACGGTGGCGGGAATAGTATCTCCCATAGTAAACCATGTATAGGTGTAATCAACATTGGGGGCATTGTTGTCTGCGATGACTAGGTTTTCGTTGCAGAGCAGATTTACCTGTTCGTCGAGTTCCACGATTGGCAAGATAGCCGCCTCCACGAGCACCGTAGCGGTATCGGCACAACCGCCATTGCCTACAATCACGGTATAGCTGCCAGGGCCAAATATTTGTGGGTTAGCCAGCGTTCGGTTGCCAATCACGATGATGCCATCGGTCGTGATCCAATCGTAGGTAGTGCTGGCGCTGACGTTGCTGGCCTCCACCCCGATGGTGAGGGTATCGGAGGTACAAACCAAATTAAAGGGCGTAGTGGGGGCAATCACGGGAGCACCTGTGCTAGGTACCACCTCCACACTGCGACTAGCCGAGCAGCCGTTATCGGAATTATCTACCTGAATGATGTAAGTTCCCAAAGCGTCGGTGCTAAAAAGGGGGGAATTAGAAACAATATTGTTGCTCTCATCCGTCCAGGTGTAGGTGAGGTTGGGAGCTTCTGGGCCAGCATTGAGCATAACGGGGCTACCATCGCAAGCCAGCGTAGCCGAGCCACTAATGTTAATCGCTGGAGGCTGGCTATTATCTAGTACCGTCACGATGCTAGAGTCGCTACACATCGTTTGGGGATAGGTCACCACCAAACGGTAGCGTCCCTCTTCTGTAACGGTCAAGGGCAATTCGTTGCCTACCGTACCCACTACCTGACCACCAGCAATCCGATCCCAGCGGTAATTTACTATGCCTTCGGTGGTGGAGCCTTCCCCCGTGAGTACGACCGTTGGGTTATCGCAGCTCAGTACGGTGTCGATACCAGCAACCGCGACTGGAAGAACTGGCGGTAGCACCTGAACCGTATCGAAAGCGGAACAACCTGCCTGATTTCTCACTTGGAGTAAATACGTACCGCTGGAGTTGGCAAAGTAAGACCAAGTGCCATCTGGATTAATATTACCTTGCGAGAGCAAGGTTCTGTTCTGCCCCGTGAGGATAAACAGCGTATAGTTGGTACCGACGTTTCCGGGAGCACCTAGTGCTACCGACGCATTGTTGGTACATCCCAGCGTGGGATCTATTTGTCTGGCTCGGGCCGTCACCACTTGGGTTTCGTCGAATTCCATGAAGATGCTGTCGCGCAGCACCATGTCGGGCTGGCCCGTATTAAAGATCGTGAAGTACACCCAGCCGGGGCAAAGATTCCGGATTGTATCCCCCACCGAGCGCGTCTGTAAAGGATTATCTACCCGCACAAAAATACTACCTGCTTCATCGCCACCAGCTTCGGCGTTGATGACTAGCTTTCCATTGCATACATCTACACAGCTGGGGACGACTTTACTGGTTTCCGTGATTTTGATCCGGTTTTCTACGCAAATTTCTCCATCTGTAAAGAGGATACTGCCGTTGCCATTGGAGGTAGTAGCAGAAGGCTCTTGGTTGGAGAAGCCGTCGATAGCCGTACAGCCAGGCGTGCTGAGGGTATTGAAACACAGCTCGAAAACCGTGGTGCCATCGGGTATCTCCACAGCGCTGGGGCTGTTCCAGTTGATGCCGATAAGCCCTAAGTTGACGCTGCTTAAATCGAGATTGGCCATGCTCAAGCCCGGCCAGTTGAGGATATTGATGTTATCGAATTCCAGATAGGCCGGAGAAAAAGAAAAGCTGAAATTGGCACTGAGGATATTGTCAAAAGACAGCACTTGTACGGGAATGCAAACGGAAGAATCTATCCCCATACTAGCCGTTCCGATCTCCAGACCGAAGCCTTCGGGGAAGAGGACGCAGCCCTCGCCAGCGTTGCTTAGGATACCATTGATGGTGCCATCAGTATTGGAGGCGGCAGGCGGGGGAAAAGTACTCACGCCAATCGGGCTACAATCGTTGGGCGTGGCCGCTGGTTTTGCCCGCAGACAGAGATTGAAAAGCAGCGCCCCGTCGTCTAGCGAAGCGGGCGCTCCATTGTAGGTGACTTGAAGGAGGCCGGCTCCCGCAGGAGCAATGTTCACCCCTGCAAGAGCAAGGTCTGTGACACTCACAAAATCAAAAAGCGTGCCGTCAACATCGTATTGAATAAAGAAGCTTAAGTTGGTAATATCTTGGAAATTACTTACGGTTACTGGAATACAATCTGTTGCCGTACTACTAAAACCACCACTACCAAAACCTAGAATCACTTGATCGGGCTGGATAATGCTGATGGCACAGTTTCTTGGATCTATACTGATTAGCGGAGGGGAAGCGACGTTCTCGGTTACACGACCGTTGGAAAAGCTAATGGGCGTATTGGGCGCATAACCGATGACGGTAAAGCAAACTTCAAAAACCTGCGCTCCAGCAGCCAGCGTACGCGGCCCTAGCGGACTAGAGTCGTAATCAATATTCAGCACACCATTGGCGACGTTGGTAGCATCGAAATCGCCATTATTCATAGCCAAAGTGCCATTGAAGCCGCCTTGCGACACATATTGCAGTATGCTGGGATCAAAGTTGATGTTATAAGCAAAGCGCTGGATGCTATTGAAGTTATCCCCTGCTCTTACTGCCACACAAACGGTTTGGCCTACTTCCACCGGATCACCACAATCGGCCACTACATCGAAGCCCCTCGTGTTGCAGGTGTTGATGCGAAACAGCGCCTCCCTCGTGACTACCGGTATTTCTCGGTTGATATCGTTCACCAAATTGATAGCTTCTACGGGCGCACCAGCACAGCTTGCAGTAATAGCAATGGGCGACTGCTCATTACAATTGCCAATTATCTCAAAGCACACCTGAGTAAAGACCGTATTAGGGGCTACCGTAATGGCGAAAGGCGGCTCACCCGAAAAATACGACCAGGCAGCCGAAAAACAGTTGGCCGCTTGATTGACGTTGTAGATAAAAGGAGCGTTCTGTGGTATATCTTCGTTGGGGATAACACTGTGCAGCTGCAGCACTGATCTGTTCCAGTCTAGGCCAAATTGCAAACCCGCTACACTGGAGAAACCACTTTCCGCCACAACATCCACACAGAACAGATCGCCGGGCTGGAAATTTCCTTGCGGCAGGTCTATCCGCATAATAAGCGGATCCACACCTTCCGTGATAGAACCGTTGACGGTACCGAGTATAGTGCCAGTCGTGTTGGTACAAGTTCCGTTGGCCAGCAATTTGTTAGCAATAATGGGCTGTGGAGCATTAAAGAACCTGATCGCCTGAATATCCCCATAGCCCCGCCCTACTACATTGAAGCAAACTTCAAAGAGCACGACGTCATCAGCCAGCGTAAGGCCGCTGGCTAAATCGCTACATTGCTGCCCATCTGCCCAGCGACGCCAATAAGCGGTTAGCAAACCAGCAGCAGAAGCGATGGTATTGATGCCGCGCACGTTGGCGCCGGGTGCCTGATTAACGACGGCGAAGTTGTTGAGCGTAGGGTTAATATTCTGAATACCCGTGAAAGTGAGCGCTGTCTCGTCCCAGGTAAGTGTAAAACCAAATTCGGTGAGGTCAGAAAAATCCAAAGGGGTAACGGGCAAACAAACCGTTTCCCCCGGCTGGGCGGTGACGTTCGGCAGCCTAAAAGTAGCTGACTGGGCACCCAGCGGCCGAGCAGCCAAGAATAGAAGAGAAAACAGCAGGGCAAAAGTGAGGTAGAAATGCTTGAGCAGCATAGGTAGATATGTTGTTGGGATAAAAAATTAACGATCGAGAGAAAAAGCTACTTGTAGCTCGTGCGTTCCACCCACCGAGGGGCCAAAACTACTAAAGCTATAATCCAGGCCGTATCCTATTCTAATAGTATTATCGAAGCCAGCGTTTTGCCCTAGGGTGACCCCTGCTTCGATGTGGGCATTGCCCGCTGTAGAGAGGCCAGCGCCGATATAAAGCGCCACTGGTAGCTGATAGCGAACGTTAAAATCGGCATTGAAAGGGGCGCCTTCTACGTATTTACCCCAGGCACTTAGCTCCAGGATGGCATCGTTTTTGAAGAAAATATGATAGCCTGTCATAGCGTAGTAGTGGCGCAAGCGCTGCACGCTAAAGTCGCCATTTTCTTTCTGGAAGGTTACATCCAGGCCGATTACTTGCGGAATGGAAAGACCGGCATAGAACATATTGTCGTTGCGATCCATGTTGTAAAAGTAGAGCCCGACGCCTACATCCGGATGCGACTGGCTTTGGTTGGCGCTGCCAAAAATATCGTTGGGGTCGCGCAGATTGAGTTGGCTGGCATCCACGCGGTAGCCTACATAGCCAGCAGAGAGCGCTAGGCTGAGGCCGCTATACTTGGGGTCTCCGCCGATAACAGCCCCGATCCGGCCGTAGGCACCGGTGTAGCCCGTGGGGCCGGTTTGATCATTGAGCACATAGCCCCCCACGCTAAGACTGGTTCCGCCTCGGTTGGGGTTGATGTAAGAGAAGCGCACCGACTGGGTGGTGGGGCTACCTGAAATACCCGCCCATTGTTTGCGGTAGTTGGCGCCCACGGTCATGGTGTTGCCGTAGGAGAGAAAGTCAGTCTCCATCGCCGCGGGGTTGATCAAGGTGGCATTTTCTCTGTATTGGGTAAACAAAGAGAGCTGTTGTGCCTGAGCCAACTGTTGCCAGGCCCCAAAAAAGAGCAGCAGTAAAAATAATTGTCTTAAATCCTTCATTGATTAGTCTTTAGGATACAATTCATGGGTTGAAGACCAGCTAAATAGCTGCGTCCTATACAAGTACCGAACGAGCGGTTGTTTCTTTGTTATTCGGGAAAGGATGTACCGTAGTTTCTACATGGCTCTTTATGATTGAGCACTGCTCCTGCAATCTTGCCCACAACAAAGCACATAAAACAAAGAGCTACTCATCTATACATTCAGCAAGCGGGCGCGCAAAGTTACACTTTTAAACCCAAAAGCCCGTGCCGAAATTGTCAATTTTAGCATAAGGTAGGCATTGAGGGGAAAGCGGCAAAGCCAGCTACTGATTTTGTGATGTTCGCTTGCAATGTGTTTCGTTGATATCCCAGCAGCCAGCCTCTTGATTCCAGAAAATACCATAGCAGCGCCCGCGGAACAAGGTGTAGCGCTTAACGACTTTTTCGCGGCTGCGGCCATAATTGGTTGTGATAGAAAAAATACATTCCGACTGCTCGTTGAGTTTGTAAAAGCTGGCGTAGCTAGGGCCTACAGCAAAGCTGGCCCAGTGTCTTCCGTCGAAGCTTAGCCGAAAGGAAACGTCGCCATAGCGATACTGATTGCTGATGAGTACGCTTTTTCCTAGCAAATTATCGCCTGGCTCTAGCTCGGCTACATATTTATCTAGCTCACTAATGGGGCAGTAGATAAGCCTGCTAGGCAGATTTATTCCCTCCTGAGCAGACAAGGCCAAAGAAAGCAGACAACAAAATAGGCTATAAAAAAGCGGTTTGAGCATCTAGGTATTGGGTTTAGCACGCCCCATCAGGTAACCCGCAATGGTTCCCAACAGGCCCAGGATAGGAGCCGTCTGATCGGTGCCGTAGCCTGCGGTAACCATAAAAAGGCTTCCGACCACAATCACCAGCACTACGGGATAGCGCATAGCATCAATAAACTCAGAAGCGCTGGCATCTTTAGTTCGGTTGATAATAGCCCAGAGGAAGCCCAAAGTTACCAGTGCACCGAAAAGCAGGATAGCAATAGACAGATAAACCTCAACATCGGTATGCGTGGGCGTAAAATTGGGGTTAAAGGCGGGGGGTGGATTGCCGCTACCCTCCATTTCTCCGGCGCCCACCGTTGGCGGCGAGGTCTGCATGGGAGGTGGTGGCGGTGGATTGCCAGCACTGCTATCTTGTGCCCCCAAGGCGATATAGCCGCCAAAAATTAGGATGGCAAGAAAAATTAGATACTTCATAGCTCGGTGTGTGTGTTCGCAGCTACAGACTAGCGGCAACTAGCCAGGCGGCGGTGGTAATTTTGTGTGTGGTGCAATCGCAGATCCGCTCGTTCACTCCGCTGCTTAGCAGCCAGCAGTTGCCGCTGCTCGCGGTTTCCAGTGCCCAAGTTACGCATTTCTAATCGATGCTTGCTGCGCAAGCCTCGGAGTTCTTGTTTTTGTATTTTACGTAGTGCCTTTGCCTCCATCAAGCAGACGGAAGTGGGTTGGGAAGGAACTTTGGGCCTCACCACCACCGACTGGTTCAGGACAATCTGATAAGCAGAAAAAGGCTGCTGTGACAGCAGGTGATTTTGGCTGCGCTGTATGGTACGGCGATCAATTTGTTGGCAAACGGCCGTCCAGTCGGTGAACAGCTCGTCCACAAAAATTTCTTGAAAAGCAAATAAAATTTCGCTAAAGAAAATACCCCCATCACGGGTCATGAAAGTGAGGTGTTCCTTGTCGGCGCTGATAAAATCCAGTACTTTGGTATGGTTTTCCTGGTTGGCAAACATCCGCTGATAGGAAGCTGCTTTTCTTATTCCTTTTACGGTTAGGCTAGCCACCGGAGGTAAGTTGCCATCTTCCATGTAAGGGGGCGGTTGGTTGCGATCCAGTTGGGTAGCATTGCAAGCTATTACGATATTAATCAGCAGGCTAGGATTTTTTTCTATCAACTGCCAACGGATATCCTCCAGCTCCATCGCTTCCTCGTAGCTATTAAAATAGAGTTTGGGGAAGCGGCTGCTGCTGTTGGGCTCCCGATAACCATGGCCAGCATAGACGAGCAAGATGATGTCTCGCTCCTGGTATTCCAACTCATAATCCAAGACCTCCTGCAGCCGTGCCAGACTGAAGTTGGTACCCGAGATGGCATAGTAGTGGACCTCCGTGATACCGAGGTGCTGCTTCATGAGCTGTACTTCTTGATCTACACCATAGTCGATGCTTCGGCAGCCCTCGCGAATTATGAAATTGGCGCTGTTATCGTCCAAAATTTTCAACACGTGGATGTGCCTGGTCTCGGCTCGTAGTGCAAGAAAAGGAAGGAGCATAAGGCACAAAAAGAAATGGCCAACTAGCGGGCGTCTTGGCTGCTTTGCTGGCTTCTTAACTGGAAGAATACTGGTTTTTTTCAATCTCTGCATGGTTCAAACTATTCTAAAACGGATAAATGCAGAGTAGTCGTGAATCGGTAAAATGGGAACTCGGATTTTGAACGCTGGGGGGCTGGGCTTTAGTATAAGTAGTTGGCTTCTGGCGCTTTGCTATTGGCTGTCGCAGGAGCCATGAAATATCATTTTAGCCGTGTTTTTTTGCTTGCGGGCTGCGCGGAAAAGCTATAGCTATTGGCTACTGGCTTGCCCTCCCGCTGGGCGCATTCCCTGTAGAGACGTAGCAGTGCCATGTCTCTACAAGATCATATACCAAACTCCACCTGAAACATAGCGACCCAGAAGGCGCGTTCGTTGGCCTCGTCGGAGTTGCGTTGGTAGCCTAGGTGTGATTGAATTTTTATGCGGTGGCCATTGAAAAATTTGTTGAATCCGAGCAGGATTTCTTCTTGATTGCGCAAAGCGGCGGCGTCCTCCCGATCTACCCGGCTGTACCGCAGCATCCCCGCCCAAAAGGACGGAAAAGTATAGCTATACTCAGCATTCAGACCCTTGCCGATGGGAATATGTATCGGCCCGAGCAAAGGGTCTGTAAGGCTGGCGGTGCTAGATGCTCGCCAAAAAAACTCCGTTAATAAGCCGTGCCCTTGGTATTTGAAAGCCGCATCGGCTACCCAAGAACGCAGATTGATGCTGGTGGGCAAGGCTAGCCCAATTTGCCCGCCGCTGTTGGTCGTTTTGTGGTTATAGCTAAAAGTGGTCGCTAGGGAAAGTTTGGGGCGTTCCTCCCATTCCAGATCGCCTTCCGAGTAGTCGCCATTGTTGGCAAAGCGGCCAAAAGGAAGCCACTCGCCGCGCAGCGTATAGGCCAAACCATCGTCGGTACGGTTGATATTGCGCCCCTCTCCTGCCGAGAGCGCACCTTTTAGATATACAATTGATTTCCCCAAGGCTTGTGTGTAGTAAGCAAAAATACCGTAGTCCCGATCGATGGTAAATTGGTTGTTGGCAAGGGAGCGATCGGCAAACTGAATGTTGCCCGAGGAAGTGACCCGCTGCCGGTTGCCTGGAAGCTTCGACTGCCCAAAACCCATGTAAAAGCTTGGGCTAAACTGATAATAGACCATCGCATCGCGCACAATGCGCGTTTCGCCACTATTATCGAAATCTACATCCGAGCGGGAAAAGGATAATTGTATGTAGTACTGCAAGGCTCGGCTACCTACAAAACCATCAAAGCGCAGCCGCAGCCGCCTCACCCGCGCATCAATTTCTGTTATTTCAGGCAGTTGATCTTGTGGGCTGCGCAGCCCTACCCTATTTTGCATCCGGAAACGAATGTTGAGTAAAAATACCGAATCTTCCGCCACCGAAAACCCTTTGTCGGTGCTAATCATGGCACCTTCGTCGCGCTCATTTTGAGCCGAAAGAGTAGTACATGAAGATAAGCATAAGAAGAAAAAAATGAGCCGTAGGAACATAGTCCTTCTATTGATTGAGACCGCAAAGAACGGAAAAAATGGGAATTACTTGCCTTGCCGCACAGCGTGGGCAGCCATGAACGTTAAAGTAAACTTAAACCCTTAGAAAAATGCCGCTGCCTCGTTCTAGCCCCCCTATCTTTGAGCACAAGCTATTTTGCTTTTCGTTAATATCCAGAACTCATGAAACCTTTCTACTCTATACTCCTCTTGTCGTTCTTTCCGCTGCTGCTTGCTGCGCAGGAAGCCGCCAGCGCGCCAGCCAATGAGCTGGGTATCCGCGTGGATGCCCTACGTTTAAACACCCAAAACGAAGCCGCGCTGGGTACTTATCAAATTCTGTACCGCCGCAACCTATCCGGCCAACACTTTTTGCGCTTTCGGGGTTTGATAGCCCGCGGCAACCGCAGCGAACAGAACAACATCCTCACCAACAGCTTTCGTTTGGGTGGCTTTGTTGGCTACGAATACCGAAAAATCCTGACCGAAGGGCTTAGCTTGGTTGTAGGCGCAGAGGCTGGCCACGTCAGTGCACGCATCCGCAGGCGCCCGCTCGTTCCTATGAGTTTTCCCCCAATGCCCAATGATGACAATCGGGTGAATGACCTCCACCTAGGCGTTATTTTAGGCCTACATTACAGCATCAACGAGCTGTTCTTCCTGCAAGTGGAGGTGCTCCCCAACCTGATCATAACAAACAATATTAGGCAAGGTATTCTCACCTCAAGAAACATCAACTTTGGCATGCCAGAGAATCTAGCGATCTCGGCTGGGCTGCGGTTTTAGGGATCACAAGCGCTCGGGGAATTTTCTGCCGTTAGGTTTTGGAGGGTCGCCGTTATTGGGGGTCTAAGAACCCTGCTCCTATTCATCAACTTTGCTCCTGTCGGAACACCCGCCCGGGCGAGAGCCAGCGAGTGCGTATGTACAATTTTGCCAGTACCTAAAAGAGAATACCTTGGCCTTTTGCCTTCGGCTTTTAGCCTTTTGTCTTCCAATTCCCTCCGTCTGCTTACCTTTGCGGTTCCTAACGAAGTACCAAATTATGACCGACGCAATTTTCAAGATTCCCTTCCCCCAGAATGAAGAAGTGAAAGCCTATGTGCCTGGCTCTGCGGAGCGCCAAGCGGTGGATGCCACCATCGCAGCGATGAAAGCCGAACAGCAGGAGCTGCCAGCCTTCATCAATGGGCAGCGCATTTTTGCTGGGCAGGAGAAGGTAGGTGTACACCCACCCCATCAGCGGAAACATACGCTCGGCCACTTCTATCGCGGCACGGCCGAGCAAGTGCACGAGGCTATCCAAGCTGCGCTGGCGGCCAAAGCGAGCTGGGAAGCAACGCCGTGGCAAGACCGCGCAGCCATCTTTTTGCGGGCTGCGGACTTGTTGGCGGGCCCTTTTCGCAACCAGATGAACGCCGCCACCATGCTGGGGCAAAGCAAGAATATTTTTCAATCGGAAATTGATGCCGTAGCCGAACTCTGCGACTTTTTCCGTTTCAATGCCTACTTCCTGAGCCAGCTGTACCAAGACCAACCGCTGCACTCGCCGGCTCCTACCTGGAACCGAATGGAATACCGCCCGCTGGAAGGTTTTGTGCTGGCCATCACGCCTTTTAACTTCACCAGCATTGCAGCCAACCTACCCGCTGCCCCCGCGCTGTGCGGCAATGTCTGCGTCTGGAAACCTGCCGAAACACAGATTTACAGCGCTGTGGTCATCATGGAAATATTCGAAGCCGCTGGCTTACCGCCGGGGGTCATTA
The DNA here is from genome assembly GCA_036835305.1 of Lewinella sp. Lineage (GTDB taxonomy): Bacteria > Bacteroidota > Bacteroidia > Chitinophagales > Saprospiraceae > Neolewinella. The sequence goes on along the minus strand of DAITME010000044.1, from coordinate 22,916 downwards.
ACCTAATCTATACCGATGGCCCCGTGGTGGGGGATATTGTTTTTCAGCACCCCGATTTTGCTGGCCTGCACTTCACGGGTAGTACCAAGGTTTTTCAGTCGCTCTGGAAGACCATCGGTGCGAACATCGAAAAATACCGCTCCTACCCGCGCGTAGTGGGCGAAACGGGTGGCAAAGACTTTGTTGTGGCGCACCCCAGCGCCGATGCCGAGCAAGTAGCCGTGGCTTTGCTACGAGGCGCCTTCGAGTTCCAAGGGCAAAAATGCAGCGCCGCTAGTCGTGCTTACCTCCCAACCACTCTTTGGCCAGCCATTCAAGAAAGGCTGTTAGCAGACTTGGCTAGCCTAAAAATGGGCAGTCCCGAAGACCCCGCCAACTTCATCAATGCGGTGATTGACGAGCGCGCCTTCGATAAAATTAGTGGCTACATCCAACAAGCCGCCAAAAGCCCCGACGCACGTATAATAGCCGGCGGCACTTTCGACAAATCAGAGGGTTTCTTCATTGCCCCAACGGTGATCTTGGCCAAAGACCCGCACTTCCTTACGATGGAAGAAGAAATCTTCGGTCCCGTTCTGACTCTCTACGTCTATGAAGATGCAAAATGGGCTGAAACGCTACAGCTGGTGGATCAAACCTCTCCCTACGCCCTCACAGGAGCTGTTTTTGCAACCGACCGCCTAGCCATTGTGGAGGCCAGCACGGCGCTGCGCCATGCCGCTGGCAATTTCTACATCAACGATAAACCTACAGGTGCCGTGGTGGGTCAGCAGCCCTTCGGCGGCGCGCGCGGCTCAGGCACCAATGATAAAGCCGGCTCTATCCTCAACCTCTTCCGCTGGATTAGCCCACGCACCATCAAGGAAAACTTCAATGCGCCGCGGGATTACCGCTACCCTTTCCTAGGCTAGCCCAAGAAACTTACACCCAAGACAAAGGATTCCGAGGGATCGCCTTCATCTCCCGAATGGCGGCCTCGGGATCCTTTGCTTTAAAGACGCTGCTGCCTGCCACAAGGACATCGGCGCCAGCGGCTAAAATTTGCTGGGCATTTTGCAAGCCCACACCGCCATCTACTTCCAACAAAGCAGCGCTGTTGTGGGTAGTGATCATCGATTTGGCTTGCTTGAGCTTATCCAAGGTGCGGTAGATGAATTTTTGACCTCCAAAACCAGGATTTACCGACATCAAGAGCAGCAAATCCAAGTCCTCTATCACATCTTCTACCAAACTAACGGCCGTATGCGGGTTCAAGGCCACCCCCGCTTGGCAGCCCGCCTCCTTGATTTGCTGTATCGTGCGATGCAGGTGAGGGCAAGCTTCGTAGTGGACGGTAATGACCGCCGCCCCCGCTTTCGCGAAAGCTTCGATATACTTTTCAGGTTCGGCGATCATCAAGTGGACATCCAGTGGCTTTTTTGCCACCCGGGAAATCTGTTCGATAACAAACATACCGAAAGAAATATTGGGCACGAAACGACCGTCCATTACATCCAAGTGAAACCAATCAGCTTCGCTGTCGTTTACCAGATCAACAGCGGCTTGCAGCGATAAAAAATCGGCGGCCAATAAAGAAGGTGCGATAAGATGTTGCATCATGGCGGAAAAATACTACCTTTGAACTGGATTCCTAGGATTAGGGTAAATAAAAAAACCGGTTGGCAAGCCAACCGGTTCGAAAAAGAGCTTTGAGAGGCTATCTACATACCAATCTTTTGGAGGGCAACTCCTCCTGTGTCGTCTGTCATGAGATTAAAACTGTTTGTGCCGAAAATTCGTAAAGACACGAGTGAAATCTGTGGGTCGTAATTTGTTAGTGGACTGTTTGTCCCTTTTTGATGATACAAAGATGCGACCACTTTCGGCTGAATACATGTACAAAGTTGAAAAAAAATGGAAAAAAGAAAGTAGTTGTAAAAAATACAAAATAATGATTATCAATTACTTACTTTAATTATAATATCTAAATTCTGGAACAAAAGCTTCTCCAACGATATGCTTCTCTGCCTGATTTTTTTCTTTTTTTCCTCATTTTACCTCCCGAAAATAGTCTTTCCGGGCACTCGGCGCATCTTTTGGAGCCTTCTTTTATTGACTTTTTTTTCTACAGCAGCCAATTTATCAGCTCAGTCCAGCTCGGCTATCCTGGCTTATCAGACAGCCGACCCGCTAGACAGTCTAGCCGATCAACACTTCTTGAGGCCGGCGCTCAGTTTCGATAGTCAGCGCTTCCGCATCGCTGCTGCTACAGGGCTGTTGTTGTATAGTGGTGCTAGCTATGGCTTGTGGCAAACTTGGTATGCCAACTACCCGCGTTCGGGTTTTCAGACCATCAATGACCTCCCTGAATGGTTACAGATAGATAAACCGGGTCATGCCTTCACTGCCTACCAATACGCACGCTTTGCTTTTGCGGGGGCTCGCTGGACGGGGATGTCTAGGCCCGCTGCCCGCTACACGGCCGCTGGGGTTTCTACGCTATTACAAACTACCCTAGAAGTGTTTGATGGCTTTTCGGCTCAATGGGGCTTTAGCTGGTCTGATGTGGCTGCCAATACTGTTGGAACGGGCGTATTCATCGCCCAAGATGTAGTGTGGAAAGAACAACGTATTCTCTTCAAAGCGAGTAGTAATCTGCGCCCCATACCCGATATACCGGTCATCAATAGCAACGGCGCAGAGGGTAATGTAGGCGATGTGGTTCGGCTGCGCTTCGGCACCGGCTTGGTGGAGCGCTATCTCAAAGACTATAACAACCAAACGATATGGCTCAGTGCCAACCTGCGCAGTTTCAGCCCGCAAGCCCAAAGCATCCCTCCCTGGCTTAATGTGGCGGTAGGCTATGGCGTGGAGAACGTCTATGGCGCTTATGGCAATAGCTGGCAGATCGATGGGCAATCCTTTAGTTACAATGCGCCCCGCTATCGGCAGTGGTTCCTGAGCCCCGATATTTATTTCAGCCGCATCCCAACCCAAAAGCGCTGGCTGCGTTTCGCTTTTGGTGTACTCGACTTTTTCAAGCTCCCAGCCCCTACTCTGGAATATAGCCAAGGATCATTCAAAGGCCGCTGGCTGATGTGGTAGTGGGGTGGCTATAAAAAGTGTTGGTTGTTGCCCAATACCCCGCGACCTAGGCGGGCACCAAGTGTACGTCCATACAGATATTTCGTACACACTTGCTGGCTCTCGCCCTACTAAAACCCAGACGGGCTGGAAGCGGGCACTGCGTGCAGGAGCCGTGTTCACCCACAAGTGCAAAGATAAAAGACAAAGAAACATGCTGATAAGTACCAATAGGATTGTCACCGTAGCCTATGAAGTTCGAGAGGATGGCCCTCAGGGTGCACTGATGGAGCGGATGGATGCCAACTACCCCTTTATTTTTATGTTTGGCGTGGGGAATATGCTACCAGCCTGGGAGCAACAACTGCGACATTTAAAATCAGGGATGGGCTTCACTTTCACCTTACCACCCGAACTTGCATACGGGATGCCGCGCACCGACTATGTGATGAACCTCCCCATCCGGCTCTTCCACAACAACCAAGGCCTCCTAGACCCAGAATTGATAGCCGAAGGGCAGTTCATCACCCTCACCGACACCGACGGCAAGGCAGTGAACGGAAAAATTCTTAGCCATAATCAAGATAGTGTAAAAGTAGATTGCAACCATGCCCTTGCAGGTAAAACACTTTTCTTTTCCGGTGCCATCCTGCATGTCCGCGAAGCTAGCCCCGACGAATTGGCGCAGCAGCGATATATTCCTAGCTAGCGCAAAACACGGCTCCAAAATTATCAGCCTTGCTCCTGCGAGAGCCAGCGAGTGCGGACCGTGCCCCTATGGGTGTACAAGTAGTGCCCATATGAGCTCATTTACGAATCGCCCTTCGGTTTCAATCGGGGGAGGAGTAAAAGAAGTACGGCAACGCACAACAAAAGCCCAAATAAAAAATAATGCGTATCTTTGCCCCCAGAACCATCAAGGCATAGATAAAATAATACCTATTGCAAGCGGTGGAAGACCGAGGTCTTAAGAATTTTACGTTGTGCTTTTCTCGGGCAACGCCACTTTTATTACTACGAATGACTTTCAAAGATTTAGGGCTCATCGAGCCTATTATGCGCGCCCTCGCAACCAAAGGGTACGAAACGCCCACCCCCATTCAGGAACAAGCCATCCCCATCTTACTTAAAGGCCGCGACTTACTGGGCTGCGCCCAGACAGGCACGGGTAAGACGGCTGCCTTTTCCATCCCCATCATTCAGTACCTAGCCAACCGGCAGGTAGGGCCCAATGAAGCTCGGAAAATTCGTGCGCTCATTGTTACCCCTACCCGCGAGCTGGCGTTGCAGATTGACGAAAATATAGCTGGCTACGCCCGCTACACGGAGCTCAAACACACTGTTATCTTCGGCGGTGTTAAGCAAGGGAAACAAACCGACCGGCTGAAAAAAGGCGTTGATATCCTCACGGCCACACCCGGTAGGTTGCTCGACTTGATGTCGCAGGGGTTTATCTCGTTGAATGACATCGAATTCTTCGTTTTAGACGAAGCCGACCAGATGCTCGATATGGGCTTCATACACGATATTCGCAAGCTCATTGCCAAATTGCCGCCCAAACGGCAGTCGCTCTTCTTCTCGGCTACCATGCCGCCCACCATTGTGGAGCTTTCTGGCAAAATCCTGGGCGACCACGATACCGTAACCATACAGCCAGAAAAAGCTACAGCCGATCGGATAGACCAAGCCCTCTATTTTGTGAGCAAAGCCGATAAAAACGAACTGCTCGTTCATTTATTGAAAGAGAAAAAGGCTGCTTCCTCCTTGGTTTTCTCTAGAACCAAGCACGGTGCCGACAAAATTGTGCGTAAGTTGGGGCAGGCAGGTATTCGCGCCGCCGCCATTCACGGCAATAAATCTCAGCCAGCGCGCGAAAGAGCCTTACACGAATTCAAAGAAGGCAAAATTAAGGTGATGGTCGCCACCGACATCGCCGCCAGGGGGATCGATATTTCTGCGCTGGAACTAGTCATCAACTATGATCTTCCGAATGTAGCCGAAACTTACGTTCACCGCATTGGCCGCACGGGCCGCGCTGGGGCTGGAGGAGAAGCGCTATCCTTCTGCATGGAAGAGGAAAGACCCTACCTGAAAGATATCCAAAAGCTGATTCGCCAAACCATTCCTGTGGTAGAAGAACACCCCTACCCCGAATCAGGAGAGGCCGTAGTGTATGACCCCAACACAGGCAATCAACGCAATAGCCAAAATAACAATACAGATAGGAAGCCCGCCTCACAAAACGAGGGAAGGCCAAGGCGCAACAACAACCGTCGGCGAAGAAATAGCAATCAAGCTAAAACGTCGTAGCTGGTTCGTTGGCATACAAAAAAGCCAGCCCAAAGTCTTGGGCTGGCTTTCTTTCTTTTGATGCAACACCTTCACTAGCCGTGTAAGCGCGTTTGCCGAGCCGACAAAATGTCTTCTGCTTCCTCGCGCTCTGGGTCGGGCACACAGCAATCTACCGGACAAACTGCTGCGCACTGAGGTTCTTCGTGGAAGCCCACACACTCCGTGCATTTATCTGGCACGATGTAGTAAAATTCATCGCTAACGGGCGCTTGCTCAGCATTTACGTCAATGCTTTGACCTGTTTCGATGGTATATTCCCCACTCACAGCAGTTCCATCGGCCATGCGCCACTCCACCCCTCCTTCATAAATAGCTGTGTTGGGGCACTCTGGTTCGCAGGCACCGCAGTTGATGCACTCGTCGGTAATCATAATAGCCATAGAAAGTATCATTTGCACCACCCTACAACGGCAGCCGCAGCGGGCAGTGTGGTTATCAACATATTTTTGTAAAAATTGAAACGGCTGATAAGGCCTAAGAGTTGAAGATTCCCCCTATTTTTTACAATGGATATGTGATGCTCAAAAACATCTAGCGAAAGCGGTAACGAATACCAGCACTCAGCGTGGATAGTCCATTGCCCAAGCTGGCCTGCATGCTCAACTGAGGAGACAGTGCTACCCGACCACCTATATTAGCTGCAGCAAAGAAGCCTGTTTGTGGACGAACAATGCGGCGCTCCTCGCCATCACTGTCATTGCCGCTACTTTTATGGGGGTTTTCCTCTAGTGCTTGGATGTCGGTATGCTGATAAGCGAGCCCGAAGCCACCAAAAAATTCTGCTCGATCACCCGCTGGAATATGTACCTGCCCCATGGCGGTAGCAATTTGTAGGCGCGTCTGTGCTTGGCTCTTGAAGCTCCGATCGTAGTAATACATCTCACTGTTATACACCGACTGCCCAAGCTGGAGGGCTGCTGAAAATTTCGGACTAAAGCGATAACCAGCACCTACACTTACAGGAGCTGCCACGGTATAAGTCTTGTCTTTGCCGAAGCTACTACCCAGTCCTAGATTTCCCTCCACGAAGAAAAAGGAGCGGAAGTGGCGGACTTCGAACAAATCCATTCGCTTCAACCTAGCATTTTTGGCTCCTACAGCAACGCCGCGAGGCTCGCGGACAAGCGCTACCGACGCATCCGCATCCTGCGCCTGGAGGCTGCCAAAACAGCCAAGGAATAATACCGAAATAAGAAATAAGTGCTTTTTCATGACGCTTTATTTTGTTGATGTGTTGGATACTTATACAATTCTTTATTTGTATAACTACTTAGTGATTACACTGCCGTGTTCTTTTTTCATCCCTCCAAAAACGCACAAAGGAATTTTAAAATTTTATACCGCTCATTAAGTTAAAAAATAGTTTTTGTGAACTATTTGTAAGTAAAAACCAGCAATTCCCCATTTGGCAACAGAAGCTAGCTTATGGAGTTAAGCTTAGCATGAAAGTCGCATAAATGCTATGTCCATCATACTTGAGCCGCCACTTTGGATCAGGTGGCAATTTCAAATGGGGAATTGCTGAGTAAAAACTAACTAAAACAGTATAGTGTTTTCATCCTACGCTGGTGTCAAGCTTTCAAAAAGCTGTACATTTACAAGACACCAAAATTTTCCTTTTCTGTTAGCCCAGCCAAAAATTAACTATTTTTTAAGATTTTATGCCTGTTGACCTACTGGCAGGGCTTCTCTGAGAATATTTGTGCTCCTGCATCGCATTATCCGATTGTATGGCTCCCTCATCCGAGTATTCCGAACCCTCTGCTTGCTGCCACAAATATTGTTTCCCTTTTATGATGTGGAAACACTTGCCTATATGCTAAAAACATGTATTTTTGTTGCCTAATACAAAAAAATTGGCAAACAAGTACGCTGACCTCATCGACCAGACCTTCTTTTTCCCACAAGAGGGCTTCGATATTGAGAATAATTATCTCACTTTCCACGATATTCCGCTTATTCACTTAATTGAGAAATACGGGACGCCTTTGAAGATAACCTATCTCCCTAAGATAGGTAAGCAGATCAAAAAAGCGCGAAACCTATTCAACCGCGCGATGCGCTCTGCTGGCTATGCTGGTTCCTACCAGTATTGCTATTGTACCAAGAGTAGCCATTTTGCTCATGTCATTAACGAGGTACTGAGCGAGAAGGCTCAGTTGGAAATCAGCTCTTTCTACGATATTTTCCTCATCCGAAGACTGTTCGAGCAGGGAAAAATTGATAAAGACATCATCATCGTCTGTAACGGTTTCAAACCTGATGACTACCTGGACGGCATTGTAGGCCTGGTCAACGACGGTTTCACCAACGTTATCGCCGTGGTGGATAATACCCACGAGCTAGACTACTACGAAAGCCACGTCACAGCCGACACGATGAACATCGGCTTCCGCGTTGCAACGGAAGAAGAACCCAACTTCGAGTTCTACACTAGCCGCCTTGGCCTCCGAGCAGCGGAAGTAGTGCCGTTGTTTAAGCAACGCATTCGCAACAACCCCAAGTTCAAGATGCGGATGCTGCACTTCTTTGTGGATACAGGCGTAAAAGACTCGCTGTATTATTGGGGTGAACTGCGCAAAGCCGTACAGCTCTATTGTGAGCTAAAGCGCGAAAGCGATGACCTCCATGCGCTCAACATCGGCGGTGGTATGCCCATCCGAAACAGCCTTGGATTCGAGTTCGACTATAAATACATGGTGCGGGAGATCGTCAACAACGTCTTGAACACCTGCGAGGAAATGGATGTGCCGGAACCCGATATTTTCACCGAGTTCGGCAAATATACCGTGGGGGAAAGCGGCGCTACTATTTTCAGTGTATTGGCGCAAAAGCAGCAAAACGACAGCGAGCTGTGGTATATGATCGACAACTCCCTCATGACCACCCTGCCAGATGCCTGGGGTATTGGAGAGCGCTTCATCCTCCTGCCCATCAACAAATGGCACAACAACTACCGCCGCGTCAACATCGGTGGCCTCACTTGCGACAATAGTGACTACTACAACAGCGAAATCCACGAAAGCCAGGTCTATCTGCCGGTCTTCAAGGAAGAAGATTCCGAACCGCTCTATCTGGGCTTTTTCCATACGGGCGCCTACCAAGACAGCATCAGCGGCTATGGCGGCATCAAGCACTGCCTTATCCCCAGCCCACAGCACGTGATCATCGATATCGATGAAAAAGGGAATTTGGTGGACAAGGTGCTGCACCCCAAGCAAACAGCCGATGCGATGCTGGAAATATTAGGCTATTAAGAACGTGCCAATCCACTTTTTTACCTAGCTTTGCCAGATCGAAAAAAGATAGACCACATGGGTATGCTAGATTGGATAAAGCAACTATTAGCGGGTAAGAAGCCAGGGAATAAACCTGCTCCACTAGCTGATGGGGCCTCCGGTAAAAAAAGCACGGCTCTTCCCCCTAGCACGGCTCCTGCACGCAGTGCCCCCTTCAATAGGGCGAGAGCCAACCAGTCCGTAGAGACATCCGCTATCTTGCCCCTCACAATTCCTGCCGCTATGTTAAACACAATTACACTTTCCTCCGATCAGCGCCGCCTGTTCCTCATCGACGATGGTAAGCTCATTACCTTCCCCCTCAACACGCGCGGGGTGAGCATCGGCCTCCTCGATGGTCAGTTGGCTGTGATTACCCCGAACAAACCAGCGCCAGATTTAGAAGAACTAGCAGAAGATACGGTTGATATTGAAGGCCCTGCCCCCGCTGTAGCACGCACTGCTCAGCAGAAGGGGAAGGAAGTGCGGTTGCCACTGCGCGAAAATACGCAATACAACCTCGCTTATAATGCTGCCAACCAAGCGATGGGTATCATTGGTGCAACCGACATCATCAGCACGATTACTGTACCAGACCACCCCGGAGATGGCCCCACGGGTAGCTGCCAGCTTCACCTTTTCGACCTGAGTGAGCACATCCTCACAGTCCAGCGCACCAAGGATAGCTTACTCCTAACCCTGAAGGCGCGTAAATAAGGGGCTATAGTATGCTTATTTCCAGCCCTTCTAGAGTGAAATCTTCATAGACTTCCTCCAGGTAAACACCCGCGATTCTAGCCAATAGCTGCTGCCTAATAGCCACTGCCTCGGAGCGTGGAACTACAATATCCAGCTGTGCATCTGCCTCAAACGCTTGCTCTTGCATCTGCAATTGTAAGGCCGCTAAGGCCTGCATGACCTGCCCCATCAGCGTGTAAGTAAAGTGCAAGCGCAAGGTATGGCTCAGCTGTCTTTCTCCCATGCCAGCACTTTCCAGCGCCAGTGCGGCCGCCGCGCGGTAAGCCTGAATCAAGCCAGAGGTACCCAGCTTGACGCCGCCGTAGTACCGCACCACCACCACCAGCGTATCGCTTACGCCTAGCTTATCGATCTGTCCTAGAATAGGCTTCCCAGCAGTAGCGCTGGGTTCGCCATCGTCGTTCATTCGGAAATTATTCTCGTCGGGGCCCAAGCGGTAGGCGTAGCACCAATGCCGCGCCTTGTGGTGTTCCTTCCTGTATTGCTCCACGATCTCCAGCGCTTCGGTGGCGCTCTGTACGGGAAGGGCGAAGCCTAGGAACTTGCTCCCCCGATCTTTGTATTCTCCCTCCCCTATTTGGGTAATGATGGCGTAGGAATCTGTCAAGGAACGCTCGTATTTTTATACTTTACTCAAATCCAACTCATATAGCATCCGCAAGTAAGAGCGGCTAAAATTGATGAGGCTATCAAACTGCAAATTCGCCACTTTTGGGCGCAATCGGGGGTAGTCGCTGCGATGGCGCTCGCTAATTTCGCTAACGGTCTTCCGAATGGCTCTGCCAGCCGGCCGGCCGTCTATATCCAATAAGGCCTCCTTGCTGCCCAATTCCTTAAAGTAAGTATGCTCGCGCACCCGATAGTAGAGGTGGAAAAAATCTCGCAAAGGCGGCAAAACAGCAAAATTAAATAAGCAATAGCCCACGATATAGCCAGGTACTGCCAGTGCTACGCGGCCATATCCGTTTTCCTGATACCAATCCATATTGCGTAGCTCGCCCGAGATCAGGTGCTTCACGCGGTCGTGATTAACGGGCAGCGTGAGGCCGAAGGTGGACTTACCATGATACAATTCTTCCTCAAAATGCTCGGTGGCCCGCGCTTGCAATTCTTGTAACTCCCCGATGAGGCGTAAGTTCTTGTAGTTTACAGCTTGCTGCTCTTCGCGGGCAAAATACATGCGGTGCATACGCTCCAGCGCTTCCATTGTCCGGCCCTCGGGTCTTAGCAGGTAATCGAGTTTATAAATCAGATCCAGCAACAAATAGGCGATGGCCCCGGGATGCTCCTCGGGATTGCAATGATTGCTGGCGAAGTAGGTGAGTTCACTACTGATTTTCCGTTGTAAGAAGGCCAGTTTTATTTGTTTCTCTTGGCTGCGGAGTTGGTACAGGTGATTGATTTCCACTGGCAGCAGCTCTTTGTATTCCCCCAGCAGCAAATCGTCTTGCTTATCAGCCTTGAGCGCCATTTCTTTCAGTCCTTGATAGAGCTTGTACGGCGAAGCATCGCTGGCATCACTAGCAAAAATGATACAAAGGCAATGATCAGGGTCGATGGCGAAGCGGCTATATTTCAGCTCATAATTCATCGCCGTGAGCAGCTGCAACATCTCGGCGGAGGCGGCTCCGAGGCGTGCAATCTTGGCTTCGGCTCGAAAGTGCTGGGCATCCGCTACGCCCGAGATTCGCTTACTGCCTTGATAGAGCTCAAAATAAAGGGCATCACCTTCGCGCCGGCAGCGCACATTGTCCTCCGTTTCGTCGCGCAAATAAGTAAAAAAAGCATCGAAAGCCAGCAGGTAGTGGCCGTCCTCAAAAGCCTGTAGTGCACTCTCCCAAGCTGCATAATTAGCCGCATCCTTGTAGGCATCCGAATAGCGGCCAAAGCGTTTCAGCTCGGCCCCAGTGGGCAGTTGCGTTTTATCCAGACCAAATAAGCGATCCCAAATAGTCAAAATATAGGCTTTTGCTAGCGAGTGAAGGAAGTCATGCAACGAAGGTAAAGATTCTTTTGGGTTTTGGCTCGCGCAGGAGCCATGTTTTTGAAAGTAGTAGCAGTATTTTGGTAATAAAGCCTTCATATTTTGGACGGCTATCGCAATACTTCGTATTTTTGCAGGAGGCACGGCTCCTTTCCGTGCTCCTTGCTCCTGCATAAAGTGCTCATATTGGGCGCAAATAACACGTCTGTACGGACAGTTGCGCTCGTATCGGGGCAAGGTTCATTGCTTCATCATCCAAATTCAACCAAAAAATGCGCATACGTTTACTATCCTTGCTGGCTTGTTCTATCTTCAGTTGCTCCTTGTTTTCTCAATCTGTTGTGACGGCTACGCTGCAGGAAGATTTTTCTAGAACGGTTCTCAATTTTATTCTGCCCGTGCCAGCCACTTATGGGCTGCGGATGTATAAGATCACCTACACCACCACCGATCCCTTCGGCGAGCCAGTAGTAGCTTCGGGTATGCTCTCCGTGCCCTACGGCGAAGCAGAAGGCACCGATTATTTCTTCCCGCTGGCGGTTTATATGCACGGCACGGCAGGCAGTCGGCAGGCAGTACCCTCCCGTACGGGCGTAGCAGAGCGCACCTTAGTGAACGTGATCGCTACCACCGGCTACATCACCTTAGCCCCCGACTATTTGGGCTTGGGCGATGATGATACAGGCCTACACCCCTACGTTCATGCCGCCACCGAGGCCAGCGCTGGCCGAGATATGCTCATCGCTGTAAAAGCTTGGTTGGCCGAGCAAAACGTGGGCTTCACAGAACAGTTATTCCTCACGGGCTACAGCCAAGGCGGGCACGCTAGCGCTGCGCTGCACCGCGACCTGGAGCAAAACCCTGGTAACGACGGGCTGGTGGTTACCGCAGCCGCTCACCTCTCTGGCCCCTACAGCATCAGCGGTGTGATGGGGGATATTATCTTCCAAGACCAAGGCACTACCCTACCCGCTTATTTGGCCTATACTTACCTAAGCTACAATTATGTTTATGGCCTCTACGAAGACATCGCGGCTGTTTTTGCACCGCCTTACCTCACACCTATCCAGGCCTTTGCCAATGGTGAGATAGAACTTTTCGAAGCCAATGCAGCTCTAGACGCCCTCCTCCTGCAAGAAAATGGACAGCTCCGCGATATGCTGCAAGACAGCATCATCACAATTTTACAAAATGATCCCGACCACCCGATTCAAGTAGCTTTGCGCGACAACGATGTTTATGACTGGGCACCACAAGCCCCCACCATTTTGGCCTACTGCACGGAAGATGAGCAGGTGCCTTTCCAAAATGCAATCTTAGCAGATTCCGTGATGGCCGCCAATGGCAGCACAACGGTTCAGCTCTTCAACGGTGGTCCTCGCGATCATGGTGGCTGCGTGAATCCAGCAGCAACGGCCGCTTTACTGATCTTTGGAAGCTTTTCGGAAGTCCTTACCTCCACTCGCGACCTCCGTGCCGACTACCAGCCGCTGGGTGTATTTCCCAACCCCATCAGCGCCGGCGCTTCCTTATCGCTAGAAAGCCCGCTCAGCAGCGATACCCAATATGAAGTTTATCACAGCAGCGGGCAGCTCGTGGCCAATGGTCTCGCAGCACAAGGCAGCCAAACGATCGCCTTGCCCCGATTAGCCAGCGGTTATTACAGCCTCCGTGCGCAGCAGCAAGGGCAGTTGCTCTTAGCTAGGTTTGTGGTGCAGTAGGAGAAAACGGCGCGCCCCTCCCCGGGCTCAGCCTAGAAGATTTCGGGGTTTCGGGCTAAGCCCGAAACCCCTCTTTAAAAGATTAACAAAGCACTATGGTTGCTATTCGCCCTGCCGAAAAAAAAGATCTTCCTGCCATCCACGAGCTAGTGGCCGAGCTAGCAGCCTATGAGAAAGCGCTGCCAGAATTCGTTGCCAGCTTGGCCGACTACGAGCGCGCCTTTGAGGAGCAGACCTTCCGCTGCCAGGTAGGCGTAGATCCTACTACGCAAACAGTAGTAGGCATGGTACTATACTACCTCACCTACAGCACCTGGAAAGGCCGCATGCTCTATTTGGAAGACTTTGTGGTGAAGGAAAGCTACCGTGGCCGGGGCGTAGGGCAGCAACTTTTCCAAGCTTTTCTCGAAGCCGCCCGACAACTTGATTGCCGACTCACCAAGTGGCAGGTGCTAGATTGGAATACGCCTGCCATCAAATTCTACGAACGACAAGGCGCCACTATCGAAAAAGATTGGTGGACGGCCAAGCTTTTCATTGAATAAAATCCGTACTTTCGCTTTATGGAACTACTCAACCGCCGACAAATTGGGCAAAAGATTATCCGCTTGGCCTTGGAAATACTAGAGCGAAACACCCAAGAGCAAGAATTATTTGTCATCGGCATTAACCAGCGTGGAATGGAGCTGGCGAGGCGCTTGCGCGACGCAATGCGACAGACAGCCGTTGGCGATATCCATTTATGGCAGGTGCAACTCAGCCCGGCAGCGCCGCTTTCCGAACCCATTGTCTTGGATCACGACCCGCAGGTATTGGCAAATAAAGCGGTATTGCTGGTGGACGACGTAGCCAACACCGGTCGTACCCTCTTTTATGCCATGCAACCACTGATGGCCGTGGTACCTAAAAAAATCGAGGTAGCAGTGCTGGTGGATCGCTCGCATAAATCCTTCCCCATCCACGTCAACTACGTGGGCTTGGCGCTCAGTACCACCATTCAAGACAATGTCTTGGTAGATTTCGGAGAGGAGGAAGGGGCTCGGCTAGTTTAAACCGTAGTTTGATTAGATTTAAGGCGGTGTGAGAACTGTTTGCGGAACTTCGCCACCTTGGGTGCTACTACCATGGTACAATAAGGATTTCGGTCGCCAACTTTATTGAAATAATCTTGGTGATAAGGCTCGGCGGGGTAGAAAGCTTCGAAGGCCAACAAATCGGTCACGATGGGGTCTTCCCAAATACTAGGCGCAAAACTGGCTTTTACCGTTTCTGCCATGGTTCTTTGCCGCTCGTCGGTATAAAAAATAGCAGAGCGATATTGCGGCCCCCGGTCATTGCCTTGGCGGTTGGGCGTGGTGGGGTCGTGGATGGTAAAAAACAACTGTAGTATCTCCTCGTAGCTCACCACTTGCGGATCAAACTCCACGAGCACAACCTCCACATGATCGGTTGTTTTGGAGCAGACGGCCTCGTAATCGGCCGTTTCGGCAGTGCCGCCGCTATAGCCGCTTGTGGCTTGATACACACCTTGTAGATCGTTATAAATGGTTTCTACGCACCAAAAGCAGCCTGCACCTAATATGGCTAGTTCTTTTTGTGGGGTATTTGTTACTTCCGTTACCGCGTGGGCAATGTTGGGATTTTTCATATTTCCTTTATCTTTTTCAGCTACTATAACAAGGTTTTGAGTTTTGAGTTGTCAGCTTTCGAACAACCCACCAAAATACGGATTGCCAGCATCTTCTTGCTATTCCTTATTCTTCGAAAACAAAATAAGATGAGAGCTAATAAACGAGGCCAACAAGGCAGTGTCAATGCAGGAAGCATGGCAGATATCGCCTTTTTACTACTAATTTTTTTCTTGGTCACGACCAATATTTTGCAAGATCAGGGGCTGTTGGTAAGACTGCCCGTTTGGGATGACCCCAGCACTCGGTTGCTTACCCTCAACGAGGATAAGGTCTTTAGTGTAAAAATCAATGCCCTAGACGAGCTCCTCGTAGAAAAAGAAGCTAGTGCGCTATCAGATCTTGCCACTCAATTGCAAGCCTTTCTGCAAAATGAACAGTATCCAGCCAATGAAAAGCTAGTGAGCCTCGTGCATGACAGAAGCAGCAGCTATGAGCGCTACGTCGCCGTTTATGATGCCCTTATTTCTACTTACAAAGCCGTCAGGAACCAGCAGGCGCTACAACAATATGGAAAGGCTTACGACTTTATCTCGTCCGAAGCGCAGACGGCCATCAGGCGTCAAATTCCGATGATTATTTCCGAGGCGGAACCTAGCGATTTTGGGAAAAATGAGGAAGGCTGAGTTAAATTTCGCCCTATAAAGGTATTGTGTTGCTCGGTTTTTCAGAAGTTGCCTTACCTTTATGGCAAATGCCAGCCTCTTTATGCGTTTGCTTTGTCTCACAGGTTTAATATTGTTGTTTTGCGGCGGCGCGCTATCGGCTCAGGTGCCGCCGGTTGGGGACTCTCTCTACAATGAGCTGCCCGCTGAAATTGAGCAGCTCATTGAGGACCAGCTGGCCGCGGAGGGAGGCGAGGGGGAAGATTTTGATCTCAACTTTGCTTTTGCCAACCTGGAAGAATACCGCCGCCGACCTTTAGACGTCAACAAGGCTAGTTATGAGCAGCTCGCCGAGTTACCCTTTTTTAGTGAGGTACAAATTAGCCAGATACTGGATTATCGGCAGAAAATGAATGGCTTTTTGAATGCCTATGAATTGCAGGTCATCCCTAGTTTGGATATGGAAAGCTTGCGAGCAGCGCTGCCCTTTATCCGCGTTGGGGGTGGTATTGATGATCTGCAAGTACCCATCGGGCAGATGTTGCGCGAGAGCGAGCGCGATCTTTTTGTGCGCTGGAACCGCTTTCTAGAACCGGCGCGTGGCTTTACGGAAGGTAAATTCCTAGGAGATCCCAACCAATATTTCGTGCGCTTCAAGCAGCGATACAGCAACAAGATGAGTTTCGGGTTCACAGCGGAGAAAGATCCCGGCGAGCAATTCTTTGCTGGTGCCAATGCCAAACGCGGTTTCGACTTCCTGAGTGGGCATATCTATGCCCGCGATATTAACCGAACGCTCAGAGCTGTTGCCTTGGGCGATTTTACCGTCAATTTCGGGCAGGGCTTGATTTTATTCACTGGTTTTGGTGCGGGGAAAAGCTCGCTGGTCACCAACATTCGGCGCACAGGGCGCACGATCAAGCCCTACAGCAGTGTGAACGAAGCCCTTTTTATGCGCGGCGGAGCCATCACTTTAGGTTTTGGGGATCGGCTGGAACTAACGGCCTTCGGTAGTCGCCGCGGCCGCTCAGGGAGTTTATTGGCGATTGACACCACGAATTTAGACGACCTAGACGATATCCCGCTGGCTGAAGTGAGTTCACTTCGCCTCGATGGCTTGCACCGCACCGAAGCTGAAATAGCCAACCGCGAAGCCGTCACCCAAACCTCTGTAGGCGGCGCCTTGATATATCAGCTACCTAATAACCGAGGTAAAATAGGACTCAACCTCTTGAACGAAAGCCTCGATCGGGCGCTGAATATCCGCGACCAAGTATATAATCGCTTTTTCTTCCGCGGTACGCAGCTCACGAATATGAGCATAGATTACTCCTACCGTTTAAAAAACCTCACTTTCTTCGGCGAGGCAGCGATGAGCGACAACGGCGGCCAAGCCCATCTCCACGGCTTGCTCGCTGGCCTAGACCGCTATGTCAACCTAGCGCTGGTGTACCGCAACTACGGCCGCGACTACCAAGCCCTGAATGCCCGCCCCTTCGGCGAAACAAATGGCGGCCGCAATGAAGAAGGACTTTACTTTGGTTTGGAAGTCAATCCTGCCAAAAACTGGCGCATTGCAGCCTACTACGATGTTTTCCGCTTTCACTGGCTCCGCTTCAATGTCGATGGCCCCAGCAGCGGTAGCGAATGGCGATTCCGCCTCACCTATTGGCAAAAACGCAAGCTAGAAACTTATTTAGAGCTGAGAAACGAACGCAAAGGCGTTGGTTTTAAGCAATTCGACGACCCCGCTATTGATGCAGTACTGGATCGCGATCGTTTCCAGGCACGCCTACATTTTGCCTACAAAGTCAACGCGGCCTTCGAATGGCGCAACCGCCTAGATTGGGGCTTCACCGATACCGACATCAACGAGCGGCTGTACGGCTTTACGATCTATCAAGATTTCATCTACCGCCCGATCGGGGTGCCCATCAGCTTCACCAGCCGCATCGCTTTCTTCAATACGGATGGCTATGATGTGCGCTTCTATAATTTTGAAAACGGACTGCTCTACAATTTCCGTATCCCAGCCTACTACGGTCGAGGCAGCCGCATGTACCTCAATGTGCGCTACAAGGGTATCCGCAATCTTACTCTTGAAGCCAGAATCGCCCAAACCTACTTTGCCGATCGGGACGTAATTAGCTCCGGCAACCAAGCCGTCGACCAGCCGCAACGAACGGAGGTGGGGGCGCAGATGAAGTTGAGTTTTTAGGTTTTTCAGTTGGCTGCCAACTCATTAATCACCTTCTTGGCTCGTTCTATGATGGCGTCGATGCCTTGTATTTCTTCTTCTGGGCCAGTGCTTTGGTAGATATCGGGTTCGATGCCGTTTTCGATGGTGGTACCATCGGGGAGATAGGTGCGGGTGGCCGAAATTCGGAAAGCCCAGCCATTGGGCAGCTCAAAAGAAACGGGAACGCCACCGCCGCCGCCACTTTTATCGCCTAGGATAGTGACGTTGGAAAGGGTAGACATAAAGGCCGCGAAAAAATTGGTAGCCGAATAGCTTTTCCGGTTGGTGAGTACTACGATAGGTTTTTGAAGGAACATCCCCGTAGAATCGGCTACGGACCACTGCCCTGCGCCTAGGCGCTTAGGGGGCTTAGCGCTTGCTTCCGCTGTTTCCTCCTTTTCTTTTTCTTCCTCTAGGGACTGGCCTTTACGGCGCTTTTTTGCCTCGGCTTTGGCTTTTGCCTCGGCTCTGGCTTTAGCTCTTTTGGCGTAGTCCACTAGCGGTGCTACAAAGAGGGAGTCTGGCTCGGAAAAATCAGCAGCGCCTTTACCCGCTTTGCGTTGAATGCTGCCCATAAAAGCCTTTTCAGGTACGAAGCGCTCCACTAGCCGATAGACATTGCCCATACTGCCGCCGCCATTGCTGCGCACATCGATGATCAGCCCCTTAGCCTTGGCGAAGCGGTTGAGGACATAATCGAGGTTCTTCTTATTGAACGAAGCCGAAAAAGCACCATAATACACATAGCCGATAGAATCCATCCAAGTGTGAAGCAGTGCCTCAGAGATTTGGTAGTCCTTGCCCCAATAAGTGCGGTGTACGAACTCCTGATTAAAATTGGCGGGGTAGTCAAGGTACCAATCTGCATTGCTCGAACGATCGTTACGAATAAACAAATTCACATGCCCATCTTGCAAGGCATACAGCATTTTCGAGAGGATGAGGTAAAGCGAGTCATTGCTCAAGCTATCGTGTACCAAAGGGCGATAGGCGATATCCATCGAATCCCAGTTGATGGCTTTCTCCTCAAAGAAGGAGTAGTTTTCCTTCACTTGGGTATAGAAGCTCTCGTAGTTGGCAGTAGGGGTATTCTCCGGGTTACTACCCACCATCAAGCGGCCGCAGGAGGTGGTGCAGAGGAGGAGAAATGTGAATATCGAAAAATACGATAAATTTTTTTTAATAAAAAAAACAACAATAATTTGTAAAACAGAATTATGTACCATATCTTTGCATTGAGTAAGAAGTTTCTATACAAGCTTCAAGCTTTCTAACACCTAAAATGCACCCAAATAGCGCAGCTAGCGCGCTACGGATAATCACTCAGCACTTTGCAACTCCCTTGAGTTGGCTAGGCACTAAATTTGTGTCTAAACCGAGAGGGGGAGTTGGCGGTAAGCCCAACGAATAGGAACAAGGAATTCTCGGCTTTGCAAAATTTGGCAATCCAGCGACCAGAGGAAGCTTGCTGTCGAATTTTGCAAAGACTTCCAAGAAAATTCCGCCTATTTGTGCCAGACTACTTGGGTGGGACCCCACCCCAATTCTTGGAGAGATTTTGATAGAATATAAAGACGGCCTCCGCCAGTCCTCAAGCCCAGAATATGGCCTTCTACTTTCTTCTCCCAAAGCAGCGAATTCTTCTGGTTTGGCAGGCTTACTCGCCAGCGTCCAGTTCCGGTATGCGGGAAGGCTTTCAGAAAGACACTGCGCTTTCTCAAAAACCTTGCTCCTGCAATTTTGCCCGCCTTCCAACCCGCCTGAGCCTGGGCGCGAGCTAACTAAAATAAAGCTATCATCCTGCATATCTAAAGGCATAAAAAAGCGATTTCAGGAAGGGTTTAAAGCAAGATATTCAAGCCATAAGAGAGGCTGCTGCTGGTGGATAGCAGGGGTTTTCCTTTAGGCAGTGGGGTGCGGAAGAAGTTCCAATCGAGGCTGTAGCGATCTGCTCGCCACGGCTGGGCGCGGTAGTCGAAATCGGCGGTGAGGGCTATTTTGGTAAATACCCCGAAGCTACCCCACTCGATGTGTCGCAAGAAGTCTTTGAACTGACCACTTTTTTGTTGGAAGCCTCCTGGCATCAGGCCGATATAAGTGGGCCGATAGACCCCGCTGAAAACGGGGATTTCCAAATGGGTAGTGAGTGCCCAGTCGGTTCCATTGCCTAGGCTACGGCGGTCAACGCCTCCGATGGCGAAGCCGTTTTGCAGCAAAAAGCTAGTGATGTTGTTGGCGGGCAGCTGGTACTTGCGCCTGTTGACCTGCAAAGTATAGCTCAGGCCCACATACTGCTGGCCGTCGGCTGGGGGCGCTTCGCCAAGGCGGCGGTAATAGCCCCAACTAAAGTGCATATCCGCTAGGCTCGATGTGCGCCTGATGTCTTGCCTCGGCCGCACCTTGGGGCGAAGCGTCATGTTGTCTGACGTAAACTGAAAGCGGAAAAGGTAATTTTCGCGATAATCTTCCGTCCTGATATAGAAGCGCCAGCCACGGCCTTTATAAGCCAGCACCGAATTAGCCTGATCCCGGCTGCTGTTAACTGGAATGCCCACACCCAAGGTGAGAAAATTCCCTCGCACGAGCGGCACCGCTTCCTGCGCTTGGAGGAAGCTAGTGAAGAGGAGGAGTATTAGGAGGTTTTTCAATCTTCGTTCAATTAGGAATTGCGAATATAGCCTCAATCGAGCATCAATAAGTTGTAGCGCCAAGGCACGCCTTAGCGCTACAATTTATTGATATTATTTATTTCCGTTGATACAGCTTCTTTCCGGCTTCTTCGTATTTATCGCCGGGCTCCCAGAAAGGGCGTTCTGCCTTGTTGGCGATGAGGCGAGCGATATAGGTAAAAGACCGGCAATATTCCAGCAGGTAGTCGTAGTCAATCGTGTTGGGGTTGTCCGTAACTTGGTGGTAGTACTTCATCATGGCGTCGTTGAACTCGCTGAAGCCCGGGCTGAAAGTGAGGGCTGGCACCCCTTTGATGGCGAAAGACACATTATCAGAACGGTCATAAAGCCCTTGCTCGGGGGCCGGGTCGCCGATGACTTTCAGACCATAGGCCGCGGCGCCGGCTTCGATTTCGGCATCCACGCCCGTGCGGTTCATACCGAAGATGGAGATGGCCGAGGTGTCGTTGTAGCCTGCCCCGTCGGTATTGAAATTATAGATGGTTTTTTCGAGTGGCAGCAGCGGATTTTCGGCATAATACTGACTACCCAACAGGCCGAGCTCCTCGCCCGTAACAGCCAAAATAATGACCGACCGCTTGGGTGGTGCTTGCGAAAAACACTTGGCAGCGCTCAGCAAAGAAATGGTGCCAAAGGCATTGTCGCGTGCCCCATTGAAGATGCTATCTTGCTCGGTATAAGCCCCGCCGCCTTGCTTGCCCACGCCCACATGATCGAAGTGAGCCGAGAGGAGGATGTATTCATTTTTCAAGTCGGGATCGCTGCCTTCCAGCACCCCACCGACGTTGCGGCTGCCCATATCCATCACAAGCGTGCCGCTGCTGCTGATGCTGCCTTTGTTTTTCTTATTGCTGCGCAGCGTCACGACGAAATCTTCAGGCGTTTTGATGAAGCCATAGGGAATGGGCGAAGGCTGGCTATCTTCACTTTTGAGGCTGATCCGATCGCCGCCGAAATACGACTTAAATGCCCCCCAGGGGAAGGGCAGCTGATAAACTTCTAGCACTGCCACTGCGCCGCGCTCGGCTGCCAAGGCGGGTTTTTCGCTGATGCCCTTGAAGATACCGCGCTGCGACTTGTCATCCGGCAAGCCCGAGTAGGTAATTACAATTTTGCCCTTGACATCCAGTTGGGCATAATCATCATGGCCCGTTTCGGCATCCACCCAGCCATGGCCAGCGAAGACAATATCCGCCTTCTTATTGATCGCCCCACCGCGCATCAGCAGCAGGTCGCCGCCGCCTTCAAAAGCCTGTTTACCCACCATCAGTTGCGACTGCTTCGGGCTGGAAATCGACTGTAGCGGCACCGCCTGAGAGTAGCTATCGCCATTGATGGGCGCATAACCAAAGGCCTCCAACTGGGCCGCGATGTACTCGGCCGCGATCTCGTTCCCGATGCTACCCGTGCGGCGCCCCTGCAGAAAATCGCTGGCTAGAAAATACATCTGCCCCTTCAGCACCTCCTTATCCAAGTGGTACTCGGGCAAAGTCTGATAATCCTGAGCCGCCAGGCCCGCTCCGAAAAAAATAAAGCACAAACAAAGATACATCGTACGCATACTATCGTGGTTTTTAACTGTGGTTGCTGGCCCCGCTGCCGCGCACTGCTGCACTAGAAAGCCATCAAGGGGTAAAGATAAGTGTTTTTGGGAATTGGGGTGGGTGTTTTTTGCTGGCGCAGGAGCAGGGTGTTCCGATAGGAGCAGGGGTTTGGGGATGCCAATTCGGTAGAGACGTTTTAGTAAAACGTCTCTACCGAATTGGCGTTGGTTTTTTGGGTGTTGGGGGGGCATCCTACCTAGTAGAGGCACAAGTGCAGGAGCAGTTTTTTTGGGGGGAGCAGGGTTTTAGGGGGCTTCGTCGGCGTTTTAGAAATGTATTCTATTTTAACTGTGTTCCGATCATTTTATATTTGTCCTCTTACCTAAAAAATAGAAATCTGATGATACCCGCCAATCCTAGTATTAACAATCCCGACCCCGCCACCAACGTTGACCAACTCACAAAGTTTACGAATAGCTGTGCCTCCGGATAATTCATTGAAGGATATGGATTCGGATATGCATTCAACGTATCTTTAGGCTCCTGAAGGATATACCAAATAAGCAGCAGGAAGACCCCAAACCCAATTTGGAAAACAGCGCTTTGTATGATTTCGGTTTTTTTCATAATCATCGGGGTGTTCTTCTTTGATTAAGGAATGGTTCCCATAGAATAAAACAGGCAGGTAAGTTGGCAGATTTCGACTGAAATCGTACCTAATTTCCCCTATAGAAATACTTGTCCACCATCCCATCCTAAAAGGAAATTGAAATCACAACAAAACCACTAACAACCTTAATAATCCTCCGCTATTTTTTTATAATATTTAAAACAACTGAGGCAAATTCTCAATACGCCAACTTATTGATAATCAAGCCTAAAGACATTCAATTTTCGCCCTGTGTGTTCAAGGTAATTTTGTAATGCCATGACAATCAGATTTGTATAATTCTTCATAAATTGAAAAATAGCCTCAATTGGCAATGAAATGAC
>DAITME010000043.1:0-35643 GCA_036835305.1 Lewinella sp. | reverse complement strand
GTGCGCAAAGGCCTGGAGACAGAAGGCATTCACCTTCCCGAGGACACCGTCTTCTTGGCTTGCCTCCACAATACCACCACCGACCAAATATCTATTTACAACGAAAGTGAAGTAGCCGCGGCACAGCAAGGCGACCTACAAGCGCTAAAAGACACCTTGGCTACAGCCGGAAAAGCCAGCCGCGCTGAAAGAGCCCTACGCATGGATGTAGGCCGCAACATAGATAGCGAAATCATTGGCCGTAGCAAAGACTGGTCTCAAGTCCGGCCCGAATGGGGGCTAGCTGGCTGTACTAGCTTCGTAGTAGCCTCACGGGATCGAACCAAAAACATCAATTTAGGGGGCCAGACCTTTCTACACTCCTACCAATGGTCAAAAGATGAGGGCTTCGCGGTGCTGGAACTCATCATGACAGCCCCCATGGTAGTAGCCAGCTGGATCAACCTGCAATATTACGCTTCTACCGTGGACAATCAACACTTTGGCTCGGGCAATAAGACCTTGCATAACCTCACCGCTGGCTTAGGCGTACTAGAGGGCTACAGCGGCGATCTGAGGGTCGGCCTCCCGATGCAGTCCATCCACGATGGCGAGCAGTACCAACACGAGCCCATTCGCCTAAACGTTGTCATCGAAGCCCCAATAGCAGCCCAAAATGCCATCCTGGAAAGGCACCCAAGCGTCAAGAACCTTTGTGATAATGGCTGGATCCATCTGTTCACCCTCGACGAAGACGGCAAAATTAGCCACCAATACCAAGGAAATCTAAGTTGGGAAACTGTTGGTGCGGCTGTCCTCGCGGATTGAAGCAGCTTAGAGGGGGGAGGGCTAGAAACATTGCTCTTCCAGTTGATCTTTGCTCCTGCCCAAGGGGCAAACTGCTAGTCGGCTCTGTTCGTCTATTCAAATAGCAGAGCAGTACCTTTAACCTTCTCCCTTACCCACTACCTCCAGCACCGAGCGAAAGCTTAAAGCACGCTCGCCATAGCGACTGTGCAGCATGGTCTGGTGGCTGAGTGCCATCTTCTGCTGGTAGAGATTGAAGGTAACACGGTTGGCTAATGACAGCTGCAAGGCATAGGTGGGGCCGTCCGTCTCATCCACACCCAACAAGCGGGCGAGCTGATAGTCCTCAAAGTAGCCCGATTCCATCAGGTGCGGAATGTAGCTATGTTGCATCCATGCTAGCCACTCCGAGTGGGTATCGTGCTCTATTTTAGTGGTAATATTGTAAATAATCATTGGCCTATTCTCGGGTGATGTGTGCGCCTATTTGCCGTAGCCGCTGGTCAATAAATTGGTAGCCACGGTCTATTTGTATGATGTTATCGATCGTGCTACTACCCTCTGCGCTCATAGCAGCGATCAGCAAAGCTACGCCAGCACGAATATCGGGGCTAGACATCCGCAAACCGCGCAGGGGCGTGCGCCGATCCAAGCCAATAACCGTTGCCCGATGCGGATCGCAGAGGATGATTTGTGCGCCCATATCAATTAGCTTGTCCACAAAAAATAGTCGGCTTTCAAACATCTTTTGATGTATCAGCACACTACCCCTAGCTTGGATAGCCGTTACCAGCAAGATGCTCATCAGATCGGGCGTAAAGCCTGGCCAAGGAGCGTCATACACCGTCAGGATACCCCCATCTATAAAAGACTGGATTTCATAGTGTTCTTGGGCGGGTATGTAAAGGTCTTCGCCTTGTAGCTCCATCTGTATGCCTAGCTTCTGAAAAGTACGGGGGATAATGCCCAGCATATCCGGGCGCACCTTCGTAATGGTCAGTTCCGAAGACGTCATAGCGGCCAAGCCAATAAAGCTACCGATCTCGATCATATCGGGCAGCATCGTATGCTCCGTACCACCTAGGCTTTCTACTCCCTGGATAATCAAGCGATTAGAGCCAATCCCTGCTATTTGCGCTCCCATCCGGTTGAGCATAGCACACAACTGCTGCAAATAGGGCTCGCAAGCCGCATTGTAGATGGTAGTCTCCCCTTTAGCCAGCACAGCCGCCATCACCACATTGGCCGTGCCGGTGACGGATATTTCCTCCATGTGTACAAAAGTACCCTGCAAGCCAGCAGTGGTGAAGGTGTAAATACGCCGATCCGTTTGGTAGGCAAAGCGCGCGCCTAGGCTTTCTAGCCCAATGAGGTGGGTATCTAGGCGCCGGCGGCCAATTTTATCGCCTCCCGGCTGCGGCAAGGTGGCTTGGCCATAGCGATGTAGCAAAGGCGCAATCAGCATCACCGAGCCCCGAATCCGCTGGGCATCCCGCACATAGTCCTCACTGAGCACATAATCAATATTGATCTGGCTGGCAGTGATGCTGACGTGGTGAGGACTGTGCCGCACCACTTGGGCACCCAAGCCCGCTACCAAGTCTAGTAGCTTCCGAATATCTTCTATGTCCGGAAGATTGTGCAAGTCCACGGTCTGTGGCGTAAGCAAGCAAGCACAGATAATTTGAAGGGCTTCATTCTTGGCGCCCTGTGGCACAATGCTTCCTTTCAGGCGATAGCCGCCCTCCACCCTAAAGGTTCCTCCCTGGCTCATAGTATTGGTTTAGTGGCTCCGCGCTTATCTCTTTTTGCGGTTGCGGTTTTTGTTGCTCTGGCTGCGCTTGCGTTTCTTTTTGCGCTTATCGTCGTGTTGTGCTGGCTGCCCGTCTTTTACGGTGCCGAGGGTAATGAAAGGCGAAAGCACCAATTTCCCCTCGCTCATCTCAAAAAGATCCTTTCGGATAATCTCCTCGGTTACAAAGTCGGAATTTTTGTTCCACG
Organism: Lewinella sp.; assembly: GCA_036835305.1. Taxonomy (GTDB): domain Bacteria; phylum Bacteroidota; class Bacteroidia; order Chitinophagales; family Saprospiraceae; genus Neolewinella. Next base: position 32,856 of record DAITME010000043.1, on the reverse strand, counting down.
CCACATAGGCTACCTTCATATAGTAAGCAGCAATTTTGGTAGCATAGTCTTTTTCTGGCCCCTCTTCCATTTTTATGGCTTCGGCAACCAAGCGCTGCACATTGCGGCCATAATGGCGCCACTTCATCTTTAGCGCTGGGTAAGGCAGGCGTTCGGGCTTTTCCTCTTCGGGCTTGGGGGTAACATCTATACCCTCCGGCACTTCCACCGCTAGCTCGCCGCCTGCAATGCGGAAGGCATGCCGCCAAAGCCGCGCTTTGTAGTCTTCCTGCTCTTTGATTTCTGGTTCTATTTGCAGCATCAACTTCACAACCCGCTCGGCGAAGGCTTGGCGCGTTTTCGGGTCTTCGGTATCGTTTACCTGCCGAAGCAATTCTTGCACCAGCCGGCCGTACTCGCTAATCAGCAAAGGCTCTTTGGCTGTGTTATATTGGATATCCCATTCCATATGGAAACTATTGTTTTTTTGTTAGTCACCCCAAACCAAAATGGTTGGAGCTATAAATGGCACTGATCCCTACCGCTTCGGGTAGTCGGTAACGCACTGCCAACGGTATAAAAGCGGGAAAAGCAAGGGCTTATTGTCTTGGTGCACGCCCAATTTCAACAGTGCCCACTTGGTGCTCCCTTGCTCCAGAGTACTTTCTACTAGCCTAGGCAGATGGAAGCCAAACTAGGGAGGGAAGACCCCACTCATTGATCTTGCATTTAGGTGGCCACAAGGGCGGGAGCCAGGCTTTCTAGGAAGAGCCAAGCCAAAACAGCCTTTCAAAACTGTGGAAAAATTCCTCTTAGCAATGGCAAAGATAAGAAAAAATGAGCTTTCGTCGCATTTTTTAAAATACTCCCTTGCTCTGCCATGCTTTTTTGTCGATTTTGTGGATTCGGATCGCCAATTTCCCTGTACCTTAGCGGCTATGACGTATGACAATTTCACAACCAAGGCACAGGAAGCCATCATAGAAGCCCAAAAAGGCGCTGCCAGCCTCGGGCAGCAGCAAGTAGATACGCCGCACCTCATCCAAGGTATTCTAAAAGTAGATGAAAGCGTGGCTGATTTCATTTTCAAAAAAGTGGGTGTCTCCACCGAGGCTGTGCGCCGCGAGCTTAAGGAAGTTATCCTGGGCTATCCCAAAGTGGAAGGTGCCCAAAAGCAATTTCTCACCAACGATGCCAACCGCGCCTTAGCCCGGGCCAAGAAAATGCTCGTTGATTTCAACGACGAGTATATTTCCATAGAATTGATGCTGCTGGGCATTATCCAAGGTGCCAGCGATAAAGGCGCCAGGATTTTGAAGGATCTAGGGGCCACCAACGACGGTATCCGCGGCGCCATCAGCGAGCTGCGCAAAGGCAAGCCTGTGAAAGAGCAAAGCGCCGAAGAAACTTACAACATCCTAAGTAAATACACCATCAACCTCAACGAGCGAGCCGAAAGCGGGCAGCTAGACCCTATCATTGGGCGAGATGAAGAAATACGCCGTTTGCTGCAAATCCTCAGTCGCCGCCGCAAGAACAACCCTTTGGTGATTGGGGAAGCGGGCGTGGGTAAAACTGCTATCGTAGAAGGTATTGCTTGGCGAATCGTGAAAGGCGATGTACCGGAAAGCCTGGCGAATAAAAAAATATTCGTACTCGACGTTGCCGGCCTTTTGGCAGGTGCCAAATATAAGGGCGAGTTCGAAGAAAGGCTTAAGGGCGTCATCAAAGAAGTTACTGAAAGCAACGGGCAGTACATTCTGTTTATCGATGAAATCCATACCCTGATCGGGGCCGGCGGCGGTAATGGCGCCATGGATGCGGCCAATATCCTCAAGCCCGCACTGGCTAGGGGCGAGCTGCGCACCATTGGCGCAACGACCTTAGATGAGTACCAAAAATACTTCGAGCAAGACAAAGCCTTGGTGCGCCGCTTTCAAACCGTCCTGGTGGAAGAACCCAGCGTGGAAGATACTGTCTCGATCCTACGTGGCCTACAAGAGCGTTATGAGGTGTATCACAAAGTGGCTTTGCTCGATGAAGCCCTAGTGGCCGCAGCAGAGCTCAGCCACCGCTATATCAGCGACCGCTTCTTGCCAGACAAAGCCATTGACTTAATCGACGAAGCTTCTGCCCGCCTTCGCTTGGAGCTGGATAGCAAGCCCGAAGAAATAGACGAGTGGGAGCGCCGCGTGCGCCAATTGGAAATAGAACGCGAAGCAATAAAGGGAGAACCCGAGGCGGGCAAGCTCAGGGCCATCAGCGAGCAAATAGCCAATGCTCGGGGGAAATACGAAAGTCTCTATGCCCGCTGGCAAAACGAAAAGGAGGTCGTAGATCGCAGCCAGAACATCAAAAAAGAAATGGAAGCCTTGGAACAGGAAGCCAATCGTGCCGAGCGCAATAGCGATTTCGAAACCGTAGCTAAAATCCGCTATGGGCAGCTCCAGGAGCTGAAAAAGCAGCTCGCCGCCGCTGAAGCAGAGCTCGATCAGTTGCCCGACGAAAAACGCTTCACCACCGAAGAAGTAACGGCCAACGACATTGCAGAAGTGGTGGCACGCTGGACGGGCATCCCAGTGCAGCGAATGCTACAAAGCGAGCGCGAAAAACTACTGCTCCTGGAGGATCAGCTACACCAGCGCCTCATCGGGCAAGACGAGGCGGTGGAGGCCGTAGCCAATGCCGTGCGCCGAAGCCGATCTGGCTTACAGGACGAAAACCGGCCTATCGGTAGCTTCATTTTCCTAGGGCCTACAGGCGTGGGTAAGACCGAACTCGCCAAGGCACTGGCGGAAGTGCTCTTCAACGACGAGCGCGCTATCACGCGCATCGATATGAGCGAATACCAAGAAAGGCATGCGGTGAACCGACTGGTGGGGGCACCTCCGGGCTATGTAGGCTACGAAGAAGGCGGCCAACTGACCGAAGCTGTACGGCGGAAGCCCTACAGCATCATCTTGCTAGATGAAATTGAAAAAGCCCACCCCGATACCTTCAACATTCTACTACAAGTCTTAGACGATGGCCGGCTCACCGACAACCGTGGGCGGGTGGCCAACTTTAAGAATACCATCATCATCATGACCTCAAACATGGGGGCAGAAAAAATTTTGGAAAACTTCGAGGACTTACTAGATGCGGGGGAGGACAAACGCGAGGAAATTCTGCAAGCTACCAAAGAAGAAGTCTTTGATTACCTGAAGGAAAACCTACGGCCGGAGTTCCTCAACCGCATTGACGAGCGGATTATGTTCTTGCCGCTCGATCGGCAGGAAATTCAGCAAATTGCTGGCCTGCTACTCAAGAAGACGCAGAAGATGCTCAATCGGCAGGGGATGGTCTTGAAGGTGAGCGATCGCGCATTGGCTTGGCTGGCCGATCGGGGGTATGACCCGCAGTTTGGTGCCCGCCCCATGAAACGGGTGTTGCAAGCCGACCTGGCGGATGTCTTGAGCAAGGATCTGATTGCTGGCCATTTTATTACCGGGGATACGATCTATGCTGATTTGGGGGAAGGCCAGCTGATCTTCAGTAAGACCCCTTTCCCTGCTACTACTAAAGAAAACACGGCTCCCGCGCGAGCTAGCCACCTGCCTGTTTCCTCCAGTGAAGATGTGCCCTCCCCCGGTATCGCTGCTGACAGTGAAGAAGGCGACGAGGCAAGAAGAGAGCAAGGGGAAGAAAACGGAGAAAAAAGTGGACGCAAACGCCGCCGCTCGAAGCCAAAAGCCACCGAGGAGAAATCGGGAGCCGAAATTGAAGAGCTCAAAAAAGCAACCCAAAACTTGCTAGACACCATAGAAGAAGTAAAGGAATAAAAAAAGGATGACAGCCTCGCTGTCATCCTTTTTTTACTTTCGGACGAGAACTAGTTAAGCGTAGAAGCTTTCCTTTCCTAATTTCTTCACGACCATGTAGTAGAATACGGCTCGGTGTTTGGCGCGGCTTTCGTAAGCTTGACAAACTTCGGCTACGGCTTTTTCGGCTGCTGCTTGGTCTGCGCCTAATTTTTTGACTGCGAAGTTGGCTACTACACGGGCTACTTCCTCTTTGTCGCTACAAGCTACCAGCATGCTATCTGCATTGTAGATCGATGGGCCACAACCCTTGGTGACAGCGCGAAGGAGGGCATTGTCTGGGTTCTTGTCGAATTTTGCCAATTCAGCTTCGTAAGTGGCTAGTTTTTCATCAAATTTGCTCATTGTGAGGGCATTTTTTAGTTAGACGGACCTACCTGCCAACCAAGCATAGGTGGTGGTTTCGATCCAGATTATTACATAGCCCAAAACTAGTAAAGTTGCGCGATAAACCATCAATAAGCCCTGAAAAAAATGATTTTTTATGCAATCGTTGTGTAAAAAACCAAGAGGAAGTGTTTCTAGGCAACGCTGGAGGCGATCTGTTGGATAATCTTGCTATCGCCCATCGTGTAGTAGTGTAGGCAAGGAACGCCAGCCGCTTTGAGTTCTTTGGATTGTGTGATACACCATTCTGTTCCCACCTGAACGCGCGCCTCGGCATCTTTAGCTTTCAGGACTTCCTTCACCAAATCGGCTGGCAGATCGATATAGAAGTGGCGCGGAATGCTCGTGAGCTGATAAAGTTTAGTGAGTGGTTTAAGGCCGGGTACGATAGGCACCTGGATACCTGCTGCGCGGCAGGCGGCTACGTAGTCGAAGTACTTTTGATTATCGAAGAACATTTGGGTGACGATATAGTCGGCTCCTGCGTCGATTTTTTCCTTGGTGTAGGCGAGATCTACATCTATATTGGGTGCCTCAAAATGCTTTTCGGGGTAGCCCGCGATGCCGATACAGAAATTAGTTTTCACCACGTCGCCTACCAGTTCGTCGAGGTACTGCCCCTTGTTCATATCCTCGATTTGCTTTACGAGATCGAGGGCATATTCGTGGCCTTCGGGTTCGGGTGTGAATTTACCTTCGAACTTTCGGGCGTCGCCCCGCAGCGCTAGGACGTTTTGTACTTCGAGGAAGTTGAGATCGATCAGCGCGTTCTCGGTATCTTGCTTGGTAAAGCCTCCGCAGAGCAGGTGGGGCACCGCATCTACGCCATAACGGTGCATGATAGCGGCGCAGATACCTACCGTGCCGGGTCGTTTTCGGATAGCGGTTTTTTCGTAGTAACCACTGGGTCTTCGGCGGTAAACGAACTCCTCGCGGTGGTAGGTTACGTCGATAAAAGGCGGCTTGAACTCCATCAGGGGATCCAGCGTATCGAATATGCTTTGCATACCTCCTCCTTTCAGGGGTGGCAGTACTTCGAAACTGGTGAGCGTCTGGCCTTCGGCGGCTGCAAAGTAGTCGGTGACTTTCATGAAGCGGAAATTGGTCGGCAAAATTACAAAAGGGATACGGTATAGATGAGATTTAGTTGTCTTTTGCTTGTAAGAATAGTGTAAGCCAATATATTTCCTATATTTGTGACCTATTATTTATTCTTTATTTACGATATCATGAAACGCAACTTTCTGTCCTTCTTGGCGCTACTCTTACCTTTTTTGCTGAGCGCCCAAAATACGGCCTTCAGCTTTGCGTCTGGTGCATCAGCTGCCGCAGCAAACCTTCCGCTTAGCTGCTTCGATCAGCTCTTGGTAGATGTGGAGCAACTACAGGCGCAACTAGTAGCTGTGCCGCTGGAAAACGCTGGCGGCCGTAGCGCTTTCTACTTAGATCTCCCCACGCCCGATGGCAGTTTTCTGAGTGTTCGCTTAGAGGACAGCCCCGTTATGCATCCCGACTTAGCGGCCCGCTATCCACAGCTCAAGAGCTATCGAGCTTTTAGTGATTACGGTAGCGGTCGTATGGCCGTTTCTCCTTTCGGTATTGCCGCTGTTATCATGGGGCCGGAAGGGGAGTATTTCATCAACAGGGCCGAAGAAGGGCAGACCGAGGCTCACCTCATCTACTACACCAAGGATGTAGATGTATCCTTGGCCAATGATTTGCAGCTTTCCGCTAGCAGTTGCGGTTGGGATGCTGAGCAGGACGAAGACGAGGCGCTACTCAACTGGCAAGACAGACCTGAACTAGGGACTGGGCGCAGCATGGAATCGGTCTTAGGCATGAAAGTATATGACTTTGCCTTGGTATGTACGGGAGAATTTGCAGCCATCAAAGGCGGCACGCTGACAGGCGTGTTGAATGCCTACAACGAGGCGATGACCGCACTGAATGGTGTTTTAGAAAGAGAAGTGGCCGTTCGGTTGATGCTACTAGCCAACACAGAGGCGCTAATTTATCTAAATCCTAACACAGACCCTTTTAGCAATGCCAACAATGGTGGTGAATTGCTCAGCCAAGTAGGTCCCGCCATTGCGCTAGCGGGCATCACAGAAGCTGAATATGACTTAGGGCATTTGTTTACAGCTGGCTGTACAGACGTAGGCGGTGTGGTGAGCGGCCGTGCTTGCACTTCTGGCAAAGCTAGGGGTGTTACCTGCAACTCTAGCAGTAATATAGCGGCTATTGCCCGCGGCGTTATGGCGCACGAAATTGCTCACCAATTCGCAGTTGGGCATAGTTGGAGCAACTGCCCGGGCAGTGAAGGCCAATTGGCTAGCGGCTCTGCTTTCGAGCCAGGCTCAGGCACTACGATCATGTCCTACGCTGGTGCCTGTGGCAACCAAAACATAGGCGGCCGTAGTGCTTATTACCACGTTGGATCGCTCGATCAGTTCATCAACTATAGCCGCGTGACCGTAGCTGGCTGTGGTACGATCTTGGAGCCCGTCAACAATGCCCCAGAAATATCGCTGCCCTACGAAGATGGTTTCCATATTCCCATCAGAACACCTTTCGTGCTAAGTGGTACCGCCATAGACGCAGACGGCGACGAATTGCTCTTTAATTGGGAGCAATATGATCTTGGCCCCACCAGTAGCATCGGAAATCCTTTTGGTAATGCGCCTACCTTCCGTTCCTTCCCTCCCTCCACGGATGGGAATACCCGTTACTTCCCTAGAATGGATCTAATTGTAAACAACAACAACACCAATGCGGAGGTACTGCCTACCTACAGCCGTGCGCTTACCTTCCGGCTTACCGCTCGGGATCAGAATCCTAGTGCGGGGGCATCCGTGTGGGAAACGGTCGCCTTTAGTGCTGCCGTGGAGGCCGGACCTTTCTTGGTAACAGCCCCCAATGAGGGTAATGAAACTTGGGTAGGCGGCGAGTACCGCGCTGTCAGCTGGGATGTTGCTAACACCAACTTAGCCCCGGTCAATTGCCAAAGTGTCAATATTCTCCTTTCCGAAGATGGCGGCTACACCTACCCCATTGTACTGGCAGAAAATGCGCCCAACAACGGCCAAACTTTCGTGACAGTGCCCACCAACCTCAGCGGAGAAAACTTCCGCATCAAGGTAGAAGCTGCCGATAATATCTTCTTTGATATTTCTAATCAGAATTTCACTATCACACCACCAAGTACCCCAGGCTTCACTTTAGTACCTAATATTTTAAGCCAGCAAATCTGCTTACCCGATGTGGCAAGCGTTTCTTTTACAACTAGCAGCATCTTGGATTTCGATAGCCCCATCAGTTTAGCCGTTAGCTCCGAATTGCCAGCAGGCATCACCGCCGCTTTCAGCAATGAAGAAGTAACGCCTGGCGTATCTACTTTACTCACACTCGACATGACCGATCTCTCTTACAGTGGGCTTTTAGAAGTAGTCATTCGCGCCACCGCCAGCGATCTAGATACTACCTATCGGACTATTCTTTTTGATATCGTGGACAATGACTTCAGTGATCTAAGCATCGCCAGCCCAGCAGAGGGTACACTGGGTATTTCGCTGGCTACTCCGTTCTCCTGGGCAGCCGCAGCAAATGCCGATCGCTATGATATTCAAATTGCGACCAATCCTGATTTTGCAGAAGAGAACCTCTTCGAAACCGCAGAAGGTTTGAGCACTACCACTTATACTCAAAATGAGTTCTTTACGGCCAATAGCCTGTATTTTTGGCGTGTCCGCCCCATCAACGACTGCGGCCCTGGCCCTTGGATAGATCCAGCTAGCTTCCGTACCATCAATGCACAGTGCAATACTTATGCTGGTACGGATACGCCAATTTTATTGCCTGGTTCCGGGCCAGCTTTTGTCAGAACATCTACTATCTTTGTAGATCAAGTAGGTGCTATTAGCGATTTGAACATCCCGGCTATCGTACTCAACTACCAAGTGGTACGCTACGTAACCGTTACACTCATCAGCCCTGAAGGAACGAGAGTAAAACTGTATAGCGAAAACTGCTTCTCCACTAGCGATCTAGAGATTGGTTTCGATGACGATGCCCCCAATAATATTAGCTGCCCACCCAACGATCGGCGGGTACTCAAGCCCGTAGAAAATCTTTCGGCCTTTATCGGAGAAAACACTTTCGGCGTCTGGACGCTGGAAATCGCCGTGAGCCAAACAGGTGGCTCGGCCGGTGGTCTGAGTAGTTGGAATATCGAGTTTTGTGCCGATGTCAACGCCGTGGCACCTAGCCTCTTGGTCAACAACCTTACGGAATGCCCACCCGATGCAGGCACCAACATACAAGGCGAAGTACTGCGCGTGGAAGATGCCAACTTCGGCCCCAACCAAGTTAGCTACACCCTAGTCAGAGCGCCCCTCAACGGTTTCCTAAGCCGTGGTGGCAACGAACTCTTAGCAGGTGCTACCTTCACACAGCAACAAATATCCAACAACCAGATTTTCTATCGCAATACCAACCCCACTGCTACCGAAGACAACTTCTTATTTGTAGTGCAAAATCCGGATGGCGGTTATATCCCCGTCACCCGCCACGATATCAGCATCTACGAAGGCGCCCCTACAAATGTTGAGGATACCTTCTCGCCGCAAGGCTTACTACTCTTCCCCAACCCCGTAAGCCAACAGCTGCAATTGCGCTGGCAAAGCCCGATGGGACAAGACCTACCGCTGGCTTTATATGATATCGCAGGCAAACAACTCGTGAGCCAAAGGGTATCTGGACTGTTAACAGCACACACCCTAGATATGCAAAGCCTCCCTAGCGGCGTTTACTTCTTGCGCCTAGGCAGCAAGACACACAAGCTCATAAAACAATAGTGCTTTTGTCTTTGTAGCTTACCTTTGCAGGGCAATGTGACTATATGCCACATTGCCCTGCTGTCTTTAGTTCTACACATTATGCTCATCGGGGTACTCGATAAATACATCATCGGCAAGTTCTTGCGTACCTTTTTCTTTACGGTACTCATCTTCTCTATGGTGAGTGTCATCATCGACTGGAGTGGTAATGTTGAGCGTTTCATCAGTTCAGATATTACCCGAAACGAAATTGTTTTCGGCTACTTCCCCTCTTTTTTGCTTTTTATCCTAGGCCTGATCTGGCCCATGCTTTCTCTTATTGCTGTCATCTTCTTTACAGGTCGGATGGCCAGTAATTCGGAGGTAATTAGTATTCTGAACGCAGGCGTAAGCTTCCGTCGCTTCTTACGGCCGTATATGCTCACTGCTAGTCTCCTAACCATCGTTTACATCTTTGGCATCCACTTTTTTGTGCCGATGGCTAATGAATACCGCCAGGAACTAGAACGCGTTTACTTCAATCGCAACAAAGACGAAGGACAAACTAGAGACATCCACCTTTTCGTGGCGCCCGATACCAAGATATATATCAACTTCTACCGAAAGCGCGATAGCACCGCCCGCGATTTTAGACTAGAAACTTTTCAGGATCATCAATTGGTAGCCGTTACCAAAGCTAGACACGCCCAATACATAGCAGAGAGGGAAGTGTGGGAACTACACAATTACGAAATCCGTACCTTCCACGACGGGCAGGAAACCTACACAAACGGTATTGGCGCCAAGTTGGATACCAGTATCCAGCTCCGCCCCGACGACTTTGTAGAATACAAAGAGCAACAAGCCACTATGACGAGCCCTGCTTTACTGTCGCATATCCAAAAACAAAAAAGCCGAGGTGCCGGAAACGTCCGCCGTTATCAAATAGAATGGATTAGGCGCCTCGCAGATCCCTTTACTGTCTTTATTCTCACGCTCATTGGGGTCTCGGTAGCTGCCAGAAAGGTGAGAGGGGGCGTGGGCATCCAATTGGCTGGCGGTATGTTTATGGGAGCCCTATTTGTCTTTATCAGTCGCTTTTCCGCTACCTTTAGTTTGGGTTCCAGCATATCTCCTTGGCTAGGTATGTGGATGCCCAACATCGTTTTCTTCTTAGTTGCTCTTTACTTCATACGTACCGCTCAGAAGTAAGCTCCCAAATCAAACAGAAGGGCAAGGTTCATTTTGTCTAACTTACACTTAGACAAAACACAAAACAGCACCTGAGTCCAAGCAAATTCCATAGGCTTAAAGCGAGAAATTGATCGGGAAAAGACAAAAACAACCTCAACTTTCAAAAATTATTGAAATTTTAAAAAAAATATGACAATTCTCTGGTTTGTTACAAGTCATTGACTTTCAGTTTTTTGTGAAAAAATTCGATAAAAAATTCCCCGCGACGAGCCGAAAAGTCGGCCAAACGGCTTTAAAAACCTTGTTTGTATCATTTATTCTGCCTAACTTTGTATCGTCGATACTTCAACAAGTAAACAAAACAGCCAAAATATGTCTCAATTAGAATTTTATACCCAGTTCGATCAGATGACCTCCATGCTACAAGCATTCGCCTACAATCTGACCAAAAATAGAGAGGAGGCCAAAGACCTCTATCAAGAAACGGCTTTCCGAGCCATGACCAATCGCGATAAGTTCCGGGTCGGCACCAACCTTAAGGCTTGGTTGTTCACTATCATGAAAAACATCTTCATTAACAACTATCGCAAGCGGATGAAATCCAACACGATTATTGACAATACTGACAATCTGTATTTCCTCAATTCCGGCGACCATTCTATCGACAACCATGGCGATCGCAACATCCTCATGGAAGAGCTCAATAAGATGATTGCCCGCTTGGACGACAGCACGCGTATTCCATTCCTCATGCATTATGAGGGCTACAAATACCAAGAAATTGCTGACGAACTAGATCTGCCATTAGGCACTGTTAAAAGCCGTATCTTTTTTGCCCGTAAGGATCTCAAGCAGCAGATTGCGGTACAGTACGGCGAGCTCGTCTAATCTGATTTGAGGTATATCTAATTAGACTGCGCTTCCTCTGAAAGTCAGACATAAAATGGTGTGTAGTAAGCTATCTTTTATTAAAAAATCACGCCACTTCTCCAAGCCCATCGGCTCTGCCGATGGGCTTAACTTTTAGCCCATCAACTCCATCCATTCCAGTTCCTTCATTTCTATTTCGGCACTGAGCTCATTTATTTTTTTGCCGAGTTCAGCAATTTCTGCCGTGCTCATCTCTTGAGCGCGGTTGAACTGCTCGGAAAGGTTTTGCTTTTGTACCTCCAGCTTCGCAATTTGGTTTTCGAGGCGGTTGATGGCCTTGCGCTGCTCTTGGCTAAGCTGATTTTCCTTGATCGGAGCGGCGGCGATTGTTTCCGTTTTTTCGCTCTTATGCTGTGCGGCCTCTTCCTTCTTCATCTCGCGGTAAGCAGTGAAGGTATCGTTCCAGTCGCGAATAATGCCCTGCCCTTCAAAGACGAAGAGATGCTGCGCTAGTTTATCAAGGAAAAAGCGGTCGTGGCTCACAATCAGGATACAGCCGGGGAAGTCCATCAAGAAATCCTCTAACACATTGATGGTGAGGATATCCAGATCATTGGTTGGCTCATCGAGAATGAGGAAGTTGGGGTTCTTCATCAGTATAGTGAGCAAGTAAAGGCGGCGGCGCTCGCCCCCACTGAGTTGACTTACATACACCTGTTGCTGCTTCCGATCAAACAGGAAACGCTCTAAAAGCGAAGCAGCGGTCAGTTTCAAACCCTTTTCTAGCGGGATATACTCGGCAATGTCTTGAACGACTTCAATCACCCGTTGGTCATCCCGCAGTTGTATGCCGTCTTGGGTATAGTATCCGAAGACAGTGTTATCGCCCACCACTACTTTACCCGTATCTGGGCGGATTTCTTCGGTCAATAGCCCTAAGAAGGTGGATTTACCCACCCCATTGGGTCCTACGATGCCCACGCGTTCGCCGGCTCGGAACTTGTAGTCAAAAAACTTCACCAGCTCCAGCTCACCATAAGATTTAGAAACATTATGGGCTTCGAGGATTTTCTTGCCCAAGCGCTGCCCTTTGATGTCTATTTGCAGCTCGTCCTCTCGCCGGAAGCCATCTACTTTGTCTTTTAGCTTGTCGTAGGCGTGGACGCGGCTTTTGGCCTTCGTACTCCGAGCCTGCGGCATTCTGCGTACCCAGGCCAACTCTTTCTTGAGGCGCTTTTTGTCTTTCTCAAATTCAGCACCGGTAGTTTCTTGGCGCATGGCTTTTTTCTCGAGGTAGTCGCTGTAGTTTCCCGAATAGCGATACAAGACCCCTCCTTCCAGCTCTATGATGGTATCGCAAACCCGCTCTAGAAAATAACGATCGTGCGTTACCATCAGCAAGCTAAGCTTTGGATCTTGTAGCCATTCCTCCAACCACTCGATCATATCCAGATCTAAATGATTAGTAGGCTCATCCATGATAATCATATCTGGCTCGTCTATGATGAGTTTAGCCAGCGCCACCCGTTTTCGCTGCCCACCAGAAAGCGTGCTAATGGGTTGCTGAATATCGCGAATCGCCAACTTACTGAGCGTTTCCTTCATTTTCGCTTCTATATCCCAGCCCCCCAAGCGATCCATAGCACTCAGGGCTTTTTGAAGCTTCTCACCGTCTGCCCCAAGCAGCAGCGCCTCCTCATAGGCTCTTACCGCCGCTACCACCTCGTTGTCGCTATCAAAAACAGCATCTAAAACCGTCTGATTGGTACCAAAATCTGGCTCTTGCGGCAGATACGCCAAGCGCGCTTCTTTGTGGACGTAAATAGAAGACCCCACCCCTTCGGGCAAGTCAATACCCGCAGCCACTCGCAGCAGCGTGCTCTTCCCTGTACCATTTTTGGCAATCAGCGCCGTCTTAGCACCTTTGTTAATCGGTAAATCCACCCGATCGAAAAGCACTTTCTCGCCGTAGGACTTAGACACTTGTTTTAGCTCCAGATAAATCATAAGGCTGCAAATGTACGGAAAGCTTCGGAAGTGGAGAAGAGCAAAAAATCATATCTTTGCGCACCAAAACCGAAAATCATGTTTAAGTCCAACAATCTCTCTGCATTCCTGATGCTTTTCCTCCTCCTCACCCTACTGGCCTCCTGTAGTGGCAAGCATGAAAGCAATAGCACGGCAGAAACCCAAAATACCCCCGACACCACACAGGCCACTACCATAGCGACAACAGAAAGCAAGCCTACAGCGCTGGATTTTAGTTTTACCCCTGGTGTGCGCATTGGCAGAATCACCCCCACCACCACACGCAAACAACTCGCAGCATGGTATGGCGAAGATCAGCTCCGGGATACAAGCCTCTTCAACGGCACTGAAATACCCCTTCCGGGTACAGTGTTGTTCCCCAATAGCCGCGATAGACTGGAGATTATCTGGCCAGATAATGAGAACATAGCAGACATGATCGTCACGGTTTGCCACCCAGGTAGCCGTTGGTACGACCAAAGAACGGGCATAAAAGTGGGCGCTACCCTCAAAGAAGTACTTGAAGCCAATAAAGAACCCCTACATATCTTGAATTTCGATTGGGAATTCGGTGGTGGCATAGCCGATTTCTTTGGCGGCGAGCTCAGCGGATACCCCTTGTCTTTCGCCCCACCCTCAGAAGATAAAGTTCCTTCCAGCGTATATGGCGCTTCCGAAGAGATTCATAGCAACCAGCTCCTACCTTATGCCAGCGACATACAACTAGCCAGTATCACCTTTTTCATGAACGGCACGCCCCCCATCGATCTGCGCATCTTTACGAAAGGCACGCGCATGCTGGACAAAATTCATACCAACAGCAGCCGAAAAGCACTGGAAAAAACTTACGCTGGCTACGTCAAGCCAACAACCATCCACCTGGGCGAAGGTTTTACTACCGAAGGCCTACTCATACACCCCAACACCCTCTATGAAATAGCCGTAGCGTTCCAGGAAGAAAATCCCGAAAAAATCGATTACCTCACGCTCCACGAAGATAGCCAATACTTCCTCGGCGAAAATGAATACGCTTTCCTGTTCTACATGGGGATGAGCCTAGAAGAACTCGCGGAAGTCAATGGCGCACCTATAGATTTTGCCGGCTTCGGCTGGGATTACGGCGGCACGATAAGGTCTTTCAACGATGGCTCCCTTGTAAACGTAGGCGGCAGGCTAGCCCCCGGCGAGCAAGCCGAACTCGATACTGAGCTGCTGGGGGATGATACCTTTAGCAGCAACGATCCGCGCGTCCGTAGCTCCGGCATCGTCCTTAGCAGCTTCACAATAAAGGCCGCTAGATAGCTTATCTCCAAAGCTCAATCTACAAATTCATCCAAATTGGTTCGGTTTACCAAAGTAAACAAGCTATCCGGATAAAGTTCTTGAAAAGCTGTCGGCAATTTTGCCTTCCGCTTTTCGTTCCATTTGAGCTCGAAAGCGTGATAGCGGCCACTTTGATCTTCTATGTAATCTACTTCCTGCCCATTGTAATTGCGCCAAAAATATTGAAATACATAGGCCCGATCGTAGGCATTTTTTTTCACCCGCTCTGATATCAAAAAATTCTCCCACAACGCACCAACATCGGATCGCAAGGATAGTGCATTAAAATTCTGGAGAATAGCATTCCGCACGCCATTGTCATAAAAGTAAATTTTCCTCGATTTCTTGATCTCGTTTCGTTGGTTATTACTCAGTGCTTGTAGCTTAAAAATAACGAAGGTTTTCTCTAGTAAATCAATGTACTTCTCTACTGTCGCCCGATCAATCTGAAGCAACTGGGCAAGCTCATTGTAAGACACCTCGTTACCCAACTGTAGCGCAAGAGCCTTGAGTAAATCGTTCAAAATCTTGGGGTTGCGGATCCCATCGTACTCCAGAAGATCTTTATAGAGGTAACTACTGCTCACTTGCATCAGCAAATCTTGCTTATCTGCATCGCTCAAAACTACTTCTGGATACATCCCATAAAGCAAACGATTCTCCAGATCGCTGCGTGCCTCTACATAATTGGTATGCCCTACCCATTCTTTCCATGAAATAGGATACAAATGAAACTCCCACTTTCGGCCAGTGAGGGGCTCCTTGATTTTTGAATTAAGATCAATAGCTGAAGAACCTGAAAGAAGCACCTTCACCTCAGGTATCTCGTCGTGTATTATTTTCACACCTAGACCAATTTCGGGAATCCTTTGAGCCTCGTCAATAAAAACAGTTGTATAGTCTCCCAGAATAGACTGCCACTTCTTTTTTGAAAAATCTTTCAACAGGCCTTGGGTGGCAAAGTCATCTCCATTCAAAAACAAATAAGAGCCTTTCGCTTCGCAAATGCTGCGCAGCAGTGTAGTTTTACCTACCTGCCGAGGCCCTGTAACAATGATGACCTTAGGATCATCCCAACGCGCTTCAATACTGCTTCTCAAGATTCTATTGATCAACATGGCTTTTTCCTACAAAAGTACACTAATCTACAAATTCATCCAAATTTGTAGATCATAATCGCATTTTTAGGTCTAATTTGTAGATTAGGATCGCAATTTGGCGCGCTGCCACTCGAACAGCCCCTCAAATAAGCGACCTCATTCGTTGCTCGCGCCCTACTAAGCGCGTGCCTAAACCCAGACCCAGACCCAGACGGGCACGGCGGGCACCCAATACTCAGACGGGCGTTTCGGTCCTTGGACGCGTATGTGCGGGCTTGCAAGCAAGTGCACATACGCGCCGGGGGCAGGAGCAAAGTTTGCTTAATAGAGCAAAGTAAATGCCCACTTCGGCCAGGTTTTCATCCAGCAGCGGGCGGCACCTCCGTAGCCTAGATCGTGTATGTTTTTACTCCTTAAACACGGCTCTTCTGAAGTTAAAACGGCTCCTGCACGCAGTGCCCGTTTAGTAGGGCGAGCGCCACCTATTCACACAGACAAAATTGAGGCGGGTACCGATCTGTAGTAACAAATGAAGGACTGCCCAAAAACAAGTTCAAGCCGCTTCAAAAAAACAAACTACGCTATACATTTTACCGTCTATTCCTGCTTTTTTGCTTATCTTTGCGAGCTATGAGTGAAACAAATAACATGCCAAATAAAGGCAATTACGACGAGAGTAATATCACGGCGCTAGAAGGTCTAGAAGCCGTAAGGAAACGCCCCTCCATGTACATCGGGGGCACCGACATCAAAGGGCTTCACCACTTGGTGTGGGAGGTAGTGGATAACTCTATTGATGAGCACCTGGCGGGCTACTGTAGCCGGATTGATCTCATCATGCATGAGGACAACTCCCTCACGGTGAAGGACGACGGCCGGGGCATCCCCGTAGGTATGCATGCCAAGCTACAAAAATCGGCGCTGGAGGTAGTAATGACCGTGCTCCACGCGGGGGGTAAGTTCGATAAAGATACTTATAAGGTATCGGGTGGTCTCCATGGAGTAGGGATTAGTTGCGTCAATGCACTTTCGACTTACTTGCGGGCGGAAGTGCGGCGCGAAGGTAAAATATACATTCAGGAATACAGCATTGGTAAGCCGCAGAATGAGGTACATGTGGTGGGGGAAAGCACCGAAACAGGCACTACCATCCTCTTCAAACCAGATGGTAGCATCTTTGAAGAAACAGTTTTCAACTACCAAACGCTGGTGAATCGACTGCAGGAACTGGCCTTCCTCAACAGCGGTTTGCGACTCAGCATCAAAGACCTGCGCAACTTAGACGAAAAAGGCGAGCCTATACAGAAAGAATTTTTCAGTGAAGGAGGCCTAGCGGAATTCGTCCAATACCTCGATGAAGGCAAGCAAGACCTCATCGAATCGCCTATCTATGTAAAGAGCAAGCAGGACAATGTGGAAGTAGAAGTGGCGATGCAGTACAACACCACCTACCAAGAGAACATCTACTCCTTCGTCAACAACATCAAGACGCGCGAGGGTGGCACCCACGTCAATGGCTTCCGCCGAGCTGTCAACCGCCTATTCACCAAGTACGGAGAAGACAACGGCATGTTCAAGAAGCTCAAATTCAAGATTGCTGGCGAAGACTTCCGCGAAGGCCTCACGGCCGTTGTATCGGTGAAAGTCC
Source organism: Lewinella sp. (assembly GCA_036835305.1). Taxonomy (GTDB): domain Bacteria; phylum Bacteroidota; class Bacteroidia; order Chitinophagales; family Saprospiraceae; genus Neolewinella. Next base: position 15,653 of record DAITME010000043.1, on the reverse strand, counting down.
AGGAACCCCAGTTCAAAGGCCAAACCAAGGGCGAGCTGGGCAACAGCGAAGTAACCGCTATTGTGAGCCAAGCAGTGGGCGAAAGTGTGGGCTATTGGCTGGAGGAACACCCCACCGAGGCCCGCAAGATCATGGACAAAGTGATTATTGCCGCTACGGCTCGCCACGCAGCTCGTAAAGCACGCGAGATGGTACAGCGCAAGAACGTCCTCACCGGCGGTGGCCTCCCCGGCAAACTAGCCGATTGCGCCAGCAAAGACCCCGCCTCTTGCGAAATCTATCTCGTAGAGGGCGATTCGGCTGGCGGTACCGCCAAACAAGGCCGAGACCGCAGCTTCCAGGCCATTTTGCCGCTGCGCGGTAAGATACTCAACGTAGAGAAAGCCATGGAACATAAGATCTACGAAAATGAAGAGATCAAAAATATGTTCACCGCCCTCGGCGTGCGCATAGAAGAAAACCAAGATGGCGTGCGGGTGCTCAATACCGAAAAGCTCCGCTACCACCGCGTCATCATCATGTGTGATGCGGATATTGATGGTAGCCACATCGTTACCCTTATCCTTACTTTTTTCTTCCGCTACATGCGCGAGCTGGTAGAGAAGGGCCACATCTACATCGCCCAACCACCGCTCTATCAAGTGCGCAGAGGCAAGCAGTTCCAATATTGCTGGTCTGAAGAAGAGCGTAAAGAAGCCATCGCCCGATTCAGTAAAACAGAAAACGACAATAGCGTAAAGGTACAGCGCTACAAAGGTCTGGGAGAAATGAACGCCGAACAGCTATGGGAAACCACCATGGATCCCGATACGCGTATGCTACAGCAGGTGGGTATCGATGAACTGAGCGAAGCCGACCGCGTATTCGGTATGCTGATGGGCGATGAGGTGCCACCGCGCCGCGCCTTCATCGAAGCCAATGCCAAGTATGCCAAGGTAGATGTCTAAACAAAGGATTTACCGAGGCGAGCGCCTGAAATCTGCCAAGGAAATACAAGGCCTGTTTTCCGGGAAAGCTGCCTCGGTAGGTACCTACCCCTTCCGCTTGGTCTATAAAGTTGTGGAGGAAAAGCGAGGCAACTACCCCTTGCAGCTTGCTTTTAGCGTCCCAAAAAGGCGTTTCAAGAGAGCCGTAGAACGCAACCGCATCAAACGGCTCTGTCGCGAAGCCCTCCGCTCGCAAAAGAACAGCCTGCTAGCCAACTGGCCAAACGATCGGCCACAGTACGCCCTCATGCTGCTTTACGTAGGCCAAAAAGAAGAAAAATGGCCCCTGATGAAACGGAAAATGGAAAAGTTGCTCCAGCTTTTTTCCAAGGCGCTGGAGTCCTCCACCAATGATCCGCCCAGCCCGCCAGATCTCTAGGCTTATACTACCTACTCAATATGCTGCCATCATGCCAAAATTGATCTTCCTACTGCTATGCCTATTGGCTATCCAGCTTCCCTCAACAGCCCAGCGCGTATTGTTGCTGGAAAACAGCCGATCTAGCAAAGCCCAGCGTTACTTCGAAGGGCAAGAGATCGTTTTCCGCATGCAAGGCGATAAGTTTTGGCAAAATGGCTACATCCGCGAGCTGCGCCCCGATATCCAAAGCATCGTCGTCAATGACCGATATGTGATGCTCAGTGAGCTAGATGCCCTGCAGCTCCCTGGTTCTGGTCTGGCTACAGGAGCCGGTTGGTCCCTCATGACCTTCGGAGCGGCCTGGTCTTTTTTTGCGCTTGTTGGCTATGCTACCGATCAGCAGCCCGATACACGCTACAGCGCTGGCGACGCCGCCGTCACCCTCACGGCGGTGAGCAGTGGTTTTCTGTTGAAAAGCCTTTTCGCTAGAAAAAAATACAAGCTCAGCGCAAAGAAGCGGCTACGAATTGTGGATATTACGTTTTGAGGCCAAATAAATGTATCTACATATATCCAATTTTTCGTATCTTCGCCACTCAAATCAAAACCAAACACGTATGCAAAAGCAATTTGTTAGTATCCTGTTTTTATTCCTAGCCTTCGCACTGGTAGCGCCAGCGCAGGCTCAGGTTCGCACACCCGCTGCTTCACCCAGTGTAAAAGCGGAAACCACCGTAGGGCTCACCCAAGTAAGCTGGGAATACAGCGCCCCTTCTGCTAAAGGTCGCGACATCTTTGGTGGGCTGGTTCCCTTCGATGAAATCTGGCGCACGGGTGCCAACCAAGTCTCCAAGATCACCTTCAGCGACGATGTCGTGGTGGACGGCAACGCAGTTCCAGCAGGTAGCTATGCCATCCTCACCAAACCAGGCAAAGAAGCTTGGGAGGTGATGTTCTTCCCCTATGAAAGTGGTAGCTGGAACAGCTACACGGAGAAAAAGCCCGCCGCAATAGCAAAAGGAATCGTTAGCAAGCGCATGCCGGCCGTCGAGACTTTCGCCATCAGCGTCAACGCACAAAAAATGGAAGGTGCCCACCTCACCATGGCCTGGGCCAATACCCAAGTAGAAGTACCCTTCACCGTAGAAGTGACAGCTAAAGTAATGGCCAACATCCAACAAATTATGGCTGGCCCAACTAGCAACGACTACTTCCAGGCCGCTAGCTTCCTAGACGATGCCGGTATCGAGAAGGAATTGGCTTTGGAGTATGTACAAAAAGCCAATAAAATGTCCGATAGCCCTCGCTACTGGATGATTCGCCGCGAAGCCACCATCCTCGCTAGCCTCGGCAAAAAACAAGAGGCTTTGAAAAAAGCACAAGAATCTATGAAACTAGCTAGAGAAGCTGGCAACATGGACTATGTGCGCATGAACGAAGCTTCTATCAAAGAATGGGGCAGCCGCTAGTAGTAGCCGTATGAGCAACAAAAAAGAGGGTTAAGCGCGCGCTTAACCCTCTTTTTTGTTGCTACTAACAAAGACCGGCAATCAGTTCCAAAATAATGGAAACCAATTGCCGATTGTTACATCCTTGCTTGCGCTGCAAAGATGAGGCCAGTGTATTAAATAGCTGTTAAACCAGTAATAAGTTATTGCGCTGCCTACTATTTTCTGAAGCGCAAAGATGTCCGCAGCGGTCGGTGATCAGCCGCTCCCTCGTTCAGTACCTGTGTTTTAGCTACTTGTAGGCTCGTATCGGCCAAGATATAATCAATGCGCAGCCCAGGAAGGCTACCAGCAAAGGTAGCGCCCACCCCACGACCTCCTACGAGCCAAGCATCCTGCAAGCGCTGGCTGCGCAGCAGCAGCCGGCGAGGGTAAGCTGTGGGTACCTCATTCATGTCGCCCACCAACAGCACCGGGTGGGGGCTTCGGGCAACTATACCCGCCAGCAGTTCGGCCTGCTCCGTTCTAACAGCGCTAGCACGGCCATAGCGACTAAACATCCGGAGCAGCTGACCTTGGTTCTGCTTGCTCCCCAAGTTCCGCTCTTGCTGCAGCTGATCGGCAATGTGTGTAATTTGGTTGCTCTTTAGATGGATATTGATGAGCCGAAAAACACCTTCCGGATGCTGAATATCCACGACTTGGTAGCCATTGACACTATTGAGCAACGGCTTCTCCTCAACCAACACGATCGGCCAACGAGAAAAAACAACCAAAGCCCCTTTTTCTAGCTTCCGTATGTGCGGCAATTTTCCATGCTGCATCACGAGCTGGCTGCGCCAATTGCTAACCTTATAATCGTATTCCTGCAACGCAACAACGTCGGCCGATAAGCGATCTACAAAAGCTGTAATGGCAGCGCTATCCAAGGGATAGTTTTTTTGTCGGGGGGCTTTGAAGCCATACACATTGGCAGAAGCTACAGAAAAGCCAGCGCCGCCCTTCCCCACTACTGCGTCTGAAGGAGTGGCCCAAGCCAGCGTCTGCCGTACCAATGGCCAAGCCAGTAACAGCAGCCCCAGACTGAACAAAGCGCTCCGATACCGATTGCGATAAGCCTGCCACAGCAGCCACAACAACAAAAGCAAAAGTAGCCACGGAACCAAAGGGTTTAGAATGCTCGGCACCCAACTAAGCCGAGGGTCCGTGCGACTCAACAGCAGCAGCAACCCTAGCACAAGACTAGGCGAAAGCGACAAGAGCTGCCGAAATTTACTTTTTTTGACCATGAAGAATTAGCTGCTAGCAGTAGGTGTAGGTGCCCAAACCTTGCCCCTCAAACAATCTCCCCAGGTTTAGATTTGCCTGAAGAAAAAAGGCACTTCACTGGCCAAGGCAGGAGCCATGCTTTCTAAAAAGAGCCATGCTTGCCCACAAGCCATCCATTTTCCCTAGGACTCCTTGCTGGCTCGGAAAAGGAAGTCTTTCTCTGCTTGGCTGAGACTATCGTAGCCGCTGGCTTTAATCTTATCCAGAATAGCATCCAGCTGTTCTTGGTGGCTCAGCGTACCATCGGATGCCGCCCGCTCTTGTCGGCTATTTTGGCTCTTGCCGCTGCTAGTTGTTTTCACTGCTTGCCCCCTGCGGTAAGTAGCCTTGGGCTTTGGCCGGCTCTGCCCACTCAGCAGGGCCTTGAAGTAGTCCTCTACCCAGCGTATCATGCGCTGTATAGGCGCAGATAGGTCATTGCCTCGCTGCAATTGCAGCGCGTAAACAAAGCCCATGGCAATGCCACCGAGATGCCCCCAAGACCCGCCGGCATTCACCGTCCCCTTGGTGCCTAAGATATTCATAAAAACCAGCGCGAAGACGATCCATTTTAATTTCACCTCCCCAATAAATAACAAGCGGATGCCATAGTTGGGCGCAAAAACCCCACTAGCTACTAAAATAGCCATCACGGCCGCACTGGCGCCCAAGGCGTGGGAAGAGCCCGCTACCAGCCCCAAATTCGCCACCAGAAAATAAACAACAGCCCCTGCTAAGCCTCCCAAAATATAGAGTGGCAACACGCGCCTATCGCCTAGCAAATCGCCAAAAATACGCCCAAACCAAAACAGAAAGAGCATGTTCCAGAGGATGTGCCAGAAGCCCTCGTGCAAAAACATGTGGGTGAGCAAAGACCAAGGGTGGGTCAGCAAATGCCAAGCACTACTAGAAATCGAGAAGAACTCTACCGTCCCCTGGTAGAACCCAGGCGCCACCCCAGAGATAAAAACCCAGAGCAGGTTGATAAATATATACACGGCAACGTTCACAATAATGATCCGCTTGATCATATTGCCGTAGTCGAATTCCTGTTTTATATCGTCCCAAATAGATTGTAGCATAGTTTACCGTGGCTGGGCATAGATGATACCATCTAAAGCCCCATAAAGTTCAGTTTAGTTCCATCTTTGTACATTGGGGGGATCAAACTTCCGCCAGTACAGAATTAGCAACAGCCCCACCAAAGCACCACCCAAGTGGGCAAAATGCGCGATATTATCCCAGCTGTAGCGTTGGAAGCCCAGATAAAGCTCCACGATCATCAAAATAGGAATAAAGTAGCGCGCTTTGATCGGGATGGGTAAAAATATGAGCATCAGCTTGAAATCAGGATAATACATCCCAAAAGCCAGCAGCAAGCCATAGATAGCCCCCGAAGCCCCAACCATGGGGATATCTCGCATCGTTTCGTACCACTCGCGCATCAGCATACTGCCCTGCTGGCTGGCATAGGTCAGATCGTTTTCATCGAGTGCTGTACGGATTTTGTTGGCCAGCGCAATCACGCTATCACCATTTTCCAGAGGATATCGATCCAGAGGAACTCCTTCGAAGAAAGTATTGAAAAGCGCCAAAGAAGGCGTGGACTGGAAGGCAGCTATCTGTTCTTGCATTTGCGACATATCCCACCAAGTATAGCCCATATGCAGCGCCGCCGAACCGAAGGCGCAAACAAAATAGTAGGTCAGGAAGCGCTTTGGTCCCCACTGAGCCTCCAACAAAGGGCCAAACATTACTAAGGCAAACATATTAAAGAAAATATGCATAAAGCCGCCGTGCATAAAAAAGTGGGTCGCCAGCTGAACGGGCATAAAATTGGGGCTCTCTGGGTAGTGCAGCGCCAGCATATCCCGCAGGCCTAGAATGCCTTGCGGATTACCATAACTGCTCCGCCCTATCTCCTGATCGAGGTAAACAGCTACGAAGAAGAACAAATTGAGCAGTAGAAGATTCTTAACAACAGGCGTGAGACGCAACATAGAGCAAAGTCTGGCCGCTGGCAGCAAGTGCTTGCTTGCAGCTGAGCGGTGAGTATGGAAGATTACTTATCAAAACGGCGATCTAGCTCATCTAGTTCGAAGGTAATGAAACATCGCTTGCCATTGGGGCCCAATTGGGGTTGTTCGCAGGCGAAAAGCCGATCAATTAGCGCGCGCATTTCGCTGCTATCCAGTATTTGTCCACGCTTGGTGGCGGCACCTTTGGCCATCGCCCGCGCCAAGCTCTGATGGCCATCGAGCTGGAGGTCTATATTTTGTTTGTATTGCTCGAGTAAATTTTCAAGGAGCTGCTGCTCGGGCATCTTCCCCGCCAGCTCGGCAGGCACGCCATGCACGATATAAGTCTGCCCGCCAAAGGCTTCCAGTTCGAAGCCCAAGGAGCGCAGATCAATCAGGATGGCACCCAGCAGTTCGGCATCCGCCGGCGGGAAATCGATTGTGACTGGGAAGAGACTCTGCTGCGATAGCGAGCGCCCTTGCCGCAAGTATTTGAGGTTGTCTTCGTAGAGGATCCGCTCGTGGGCTGTTTGCTGATCGATTAGCAGAAAACCACTTTTGAGCGGACTAACGATATAGCGCCGATGCAGTTGATAGGGTTGGCGATGGTCATTCTCAGTATCTTGAGCCCGCTGTTGCTCCGTATTTTCCTGTCCGATTTGGCTTTCCAATACCTCCCCAATCGCGGTATCGTTGCCGATGCTGCCGATCGTGAAAATACTTTCCTGTTGCTCGGCCGTTTCGGCATCCGATTGCAGGCCGCTGTACAGTTGCTCCCAATGGCGGAGGTTGCGGGCATGGCGGCCAGCGTCATCCGTATCTTTCGTGCCAGGGAATCCGCCGCTGCTGCTACTTCCACTATCGCTGTTCATACGGCTCGGCAGCGGAGCCGAGGTATCCATAGCGGAGGAAGCCTTGCCCAGCTGGGTGCGGCCCGGCGCAAAAAAATTATCGGCTTCAAAATCCAAGGTCGGCATAATACTGGCGCGGCCGAGTCCGTGGCGGATCGTAGCCCGCAGGTAGTTATAGATCATTTTCTCGTCGAGAAACTTGATCTCTTGCTTGGTAGGGTGTACGTTTACATCAATGCGGCTGGGGTCTATATCCAGGTAGATGACGTAGAAAGGGTATTGATCTTTGGGCAGCAAGTCATCGTAAGCCGCCATAACAGCATGCTGCAGATAAGGACTTTTGATATAGCGCTGGTTGACGAAAAAAAACTGCTCGTTGCGACTTTTTTTGGCGGCCTCCGGCTTGCCAACGAAGCCCGAAATAGCCACTGCTTCGGTGTCTTCCTCTATGGGGATGAGGTGATTGTTGTATTTATTGCCGAATATCTTCACAATCCGCTGCCGAAGGTGGCCATTGGGCAGGTGCATCTCCTCTTCGTCGTTGTGGAAGAGCTGAAACTTGACATCGGGGTGCGCTAAAGCCAAGCGGGTAAATTCCTCGCGAATGTGGCGTAGCTCCACCGCATCACTTTTGAGGAAGTTTCGGCGAGCCGGCACATTGAAAAAAAGGTTCCTAACGGCCATGCTGGTGCCTGGCGCCGTCGCCTCGGCATGTTGGGCTTTGATTTCGCTGCCCTCTACCAGGATGCGCGTGCCCAGCTCATCGGTGCGGCGGCGGGTTTTGATCTCCAGGTGGGCCACAGCGGCAATACTCGCCAAAGCTTCCCCTCGGAAGCCCATGGTAGCGAGGCGCTCCAGGTCATCTGCTGAACGGAGCTTGCTGGTGGCGTGGCGCTCTAGGCTCATGCGCGCATCGGTTTCCGACATGCCGCAACCGTCGTCCACGATCTGGATCAGTAGCTTCCCACTTTCCTTTAGGATTAGTTGAATGCTGCTGGCGCCGGCATCGATGGCGTTTTCCATCAGCTCTTTCACCACACTGGCTGGCCGCTGTATCACCTCACCAGCTGCAATCTGGTTGGCAATGGCATCGGGTAGTAGTTGTACGAGGTTGTCGGTCATATTGTATCAGCTGTTGAACTGTCCTACTCGGCAGCTTTCCCCCCGGAAGCAAAGCCTCCAGTATCCCTTTTGGTGGTTAAAATCAGATGCCCTAGCCCAGTAAAGCTTCTATTTGCGGCAAATAAATCACCAGCAGCAAATAAGCAAGAAAAAGCAAGCTGGCAATTACCGCCAGAAGCACAAAATTGCTCTTTGCCATCTGCTTGTTGCGATAAGAACCTGTGAAGCCGCCGCTAGAGCCACCATGCTTGAAGGTGCCGCTGATGCGCGATTTCATGGCTTCCACATCGTCTTCTGCTAGTTTTTTGAGGCGTTCGTCTCGCTCGCGCCGCTCTTCTTCTTTCGGATCCCAATAGCGCGGTTTGTAAGCGAATTGCTGGTTTTTGGGAAGACGAAATCCAGGAAGTTTCATAAAGGAACTTGTTTTTAACCAACCAAAGAGCCATAAAGGTACAACATTTGGCACAGTTGACGAGAATATATAAACAAGAAGATGCAAAATTGTTGGTAAAGGTTGGTGGATCGACAATAGACCTGTTGAATGGACAATGGACGAGGGACGATGGACATTTTTTTTGCAAAATGCAGGAGCAGTGCCAACTATTAAAAAATGCTGAAGCCCTTGAATGTGAAAAAGATAAGAAAAAAGCCTACTTTGGGCTTGAAGGCCAGCCGAAACCGCCCTTTATATTCTATCTAAATTTCTACTAGTACTAGGGTGGGAACCCACCCAACCGCCTTGCCGCCAACCCTCCCCTCCTAGCTAGACACAAGCGTGGTGCCTAAGCCAACTCAGGGGAGTTGCAAAGTACTAGGGAATAATCTGTAGCGCGCTAGCTGCGCTGTTTTGGGAAGCTAATAGGCCTACTTCCTTTGGGTAAATATTGGGTGTTGTTGAAGCTCAAAGCAGCGGAAGAACTTTAAACTTCGAGACAAAGATAAGCCAATTCTGTAAAACAAAAAAATTATTTAATTTATTTTTATAAAATTTTTCATCGCTCTGGGGCGATCAACATAAAACAGCTAGCAGATAGATGTATAGCCTACGGGAGCGCCTCGGCCGCAAGCCTACAAAAGCATGGCTCTATTTTCGCAAACCTTGCTCCTGCCCATGGGGCGCGTAGGTGCGATAGCTAAAAAGAAGTTGAGCGCCTCCCTCCGCAGCAGCATGATGGATCGGCAAAAAAGCTGTACCTTTGTGCTATGTTTGATCTCTTTCTCACCCTCGTATTGGTTTATGTAGTGTACCGCGGCTACGCTTGGTATTACCGTTTGCAGGAACAGGTGAAAGCCGGCCGGCAAAAGCCGCCTATTGCCCAGGAGAAGCCGCGCAAGGAACAGGATGATTATGTTGATTACGAAGAAGTAGAATAATGCCACAACAAGAAGACCACAAGCAATACGAAGGCCGCATCGGCGATTGGGTGCTGGAGAACAACCACCAGTTCATTGCCTTCAACAAGCCAGCCGGCCTGGCGGTACAGCCTGACAAAACGGAAGACATGGCTCTGAGCCAGATAGGCGCCGCCTACACTCGTACGGCTTTGCAGGCCATCCATCGCCTCGATCGGCCTGTGAGCGGCGTGGTGCTGTTTGCCAAGAAAGCCGGTGCTCAGGCCGCACTTTCCAAGCAGTTCCAAGAGGGAAGTATCGAAAAGGTTTATCTGGCGATTGTAGCCGAAAAACCGCCCAAGGAGGAGGATAATCTCGTTGATTTCTTGTTGGAAAAGGGCGGAAAGATCAATAAAACCAGCGTTGTTGGCAGCGATATTCCTGGTGCTCGGCGCGCCGAACTCTACTACCGCTACTTGGGTAGTTCGGATCGTTACCACCTCCTATACATCAAGCCTAAGACGGGCAGGAAGCATCAGATTCGCGTTCAGTTGGCAGCCATCGGCTGTCCGCTGCGGGGCGACACCAAATACGGTTTCAAACGTGCCCAACCCAATGGCATCATTGATCTACACGCTTGGAAAATTAGCTTTTTGCACCCTGTGAGCAAAGAAAAAACGACCCTCGTGGCGCCCCTCCCCGAGCAGCCCGTTTGGGAGGCCATGCTGGAGCTACTGCAGCCTATTGCTTGAGCTGTTTGATGGCCTTTATCAAGCCCGGCCCGGCATAGACCATACCGGAATATACTTGTAACAAGACCGCGCCAGCGGCTAGCTTTTCCAGGGCCGTGGCGGGGCTATCGATACCGCCTACGCCGATAATTCGTAGTTTTCCTCCGGAGCCTTCGTGGAGGTAGCGAATCACTTCCGTAGCGCGTTGCCGCAGCGGCGCACCGCTGAGCCCACCGGCGCCGATGCTTTCGATCGCGGCGGCATCCGTTTGGAGGCCTGCTCGGGAGACGGTCGTGTTGGTGGCGATGATGCCAGCTATTTGGGTATCGGCCACGATTTGGAGGATGTCGTCTAGCTGCCCATTGGTGAGATCGGGGGCAATTTTAAGCAAGATCGGTTTGGGGAAGTGGAGCGCACCCAGGGGCAATTCGTTGGCATCCACGAGCGGGCGGCTGCCTTGGCCGAGCTGGAGGTTGCGGTTTTGGAGTTCGCTCAACAGGCGGGTGAGGGGTTCGCGGTCTTGTAATGCCCGCAGATTGGGGGTATTGGGGGAGCTGACATTGACGACGAAATAGTCCACCCAAGGGAAAAGCGCTTCGAAGCAGCGAAGGTAGTCTTGGTTGGCCACTTCGTTGGGGGTCTCTTTGTTCTTGCCGATATTACCACCGATGATGGTTTTCCCCGGCCGGCCTTTCGCTGCTAGGCGCTGCACCAGGGCCTCTACCCCATCGTTATTGAAGCCCATCCGATTGATAAGGGCTTTGTCCTTTGGAAGGCGGAACAACCTCGGCGCGGGATTGCCTGCTTGCCCGAGCGGCGTTACGGTGCCTAGTTCTAGGAAACCGAATCCTAGGTTAGCCATATCGTGGTAGTACTTCCCGTCCTTATCAAAACCGGCCGCTAAGCCCACTAAGTTGGGGAATCGAATACCGAAAACCTCCCGCTTCATCTGCGCATCCGATTGCCCATAATAGGCTCGTAAGGCCGCCCCTAGCCCAGGTAAAGACAGCGCGGTATGCAAAGATTGTACCGTGAAGTGGTGGGCCCGCTCAGGCGCCATAGCAAAAAGCAGAGGCTTCAGAATTTGGTATAGCATAAGCTTAGTACGGTAGGTAAGGAGCCAAAGCTCGGCTTCCATAGCGGTGGTAGTCGTTTGGTTAAAAACACATACAAAAAGGCTGGGTAAGCGAACTTACCCAGCCATAATCATAATCCCAAAAACTAAAAATCATGGCCGATGTGACGATCGGCATATCTTATTCAGCATCAAAAGTAGCACAAAAAAATATATCTCCTAGTAAAAAGGCTATTATTTTTCCCTGGCTACCTACTTTTCGGCTTCATTCTGAACCAGTAGCTGGAAACCGTTGCCGTGGATGTTGACAATTTCGATGTCGCTATCGGGCTTTAGGTATTTGCGCAGCTTGGTTACGAAAACGTCCATCGAGCGGGCAGTGAAGTAGTTGTCTTCCCCCCAAATGGTGGTGAGGGCTTCGGCTCTACTGAGGACTTGGTTCTTTTTCAGGACAAAAAGCCGGAGCAGTTGGGCTTCCTTGGGGCTGAGCTTTACCTTATCAACTTCTTGCTGCTGCTCTAGCAGGGAAAGCATCCGCAGCGGATAATTGAAGTGGAAGCGCCCGAAGGTAAACTCTTTTTCTTCCTCCTTGGCTTCTACTTGCCGGCTGCGCCGCAGGATGACCTGTATGCGCGCTAGCAACTCTTCGCTGTTAAAGGGTTTGGTGATGTAGTCATCGGCACCTAGTTCGAAGCCTTGTAGCACATCCTCCTTCATCGATTTGGCGGTGAGGAAAACGATGGGCGTATCTTTATCGGCCTTGCGCACCTCTTTTGCTAACTCGAAGCCGCTGAGCTTGGGCATCATCACATCGAAGACGCACAAGTCGAAACTACCTTTCCTAAAGGCTTCTAAGCCCGCTAGGCCATCGGAAGCCAGGGTAACCTTGTAGTCATTCATTTCCAGATAAGAGCAAAGCACATCGCCGAAGTTGACATCGTCTTCTACCAATAGAATTTTGGGGTCGTTCGTCTCTTTTGTTGGCATAGCCATATGGGATTATTAAAAAAATTAGTTTTGGGATATTGCTTGGGTTGGGAAGCTGAGAATAAAACTACTACCCTTGCCTAATTCACTTTTTACTCGGATGCTGCCGCCGTGGGCATCTACGATGCTTTTGACGTAGCTCAGCCCCAGGCCGAAGCCTTTGACGTCGTGGCGGTCGCCAGTGGGAATGCGATAGAAACGATCGAAGATGTGCTTCCGGGCTTCTTTGCTCATCCCCATTCCCCGATCAGTAACGTTCAGCTCGATGGTATCGTTTAAAACGCGGGTACTTATCTCGATCTGAGGAGCCTCTGGGGAATATTTGTTGGCGTTGTCTAGGAGGTTGTTGACTACATTAGAGAGGTGGGTATAATCGGCTGGCAGCGTGGCGGGTTCGGGTGACAGCAAGGTGGTGACGCTGCCGCCGCGCGGTTCTACTTGTAAGTTGATATACTCCACAGCTGCTTGGATTATTTCGTGAAGATCCACCGGTGCTAGGTTGAGCTTGATTTCTTGTTTATCGAGCTTGGCCATTTGCAGCACTTTCTCCACTTGCTTATTCATACGAATATTTTCCTGTTTTATTATATTGGCGAAGCGGGCAATCTTCTCGGGCTTTTTGTTCAGCTTGGGGCTCAGGATGCTGTCGGTGGCCAAAGAGATGGTGGCGATGGGCGTTTTGAACTCGTGGGTCATGTTGTTGATGAAGTCGGTTTTCATCTCCGAGAGTTTCTTTTGGCGCTGTATCACATAGAGGGTATAGCCGAAGCAGCTAAGGATGATCAAGGCAAAGAGCAGCGAGGCCAAGAAATTGAGTAGCAGCTCCGACCAGAGTGCGGTTTGGCGGTTGTCTAAGCTAGCCAACAAGAAGCCGGAAGGCTCGCCCGCATTATCAAACAACGACACTTTGTAGGGCGATTGATAAAGCGCCAACAGGCGGCTGCTATCGCCGGCTATTGAATCGAGGTAGCGGCCATTGTGGATAATAAAGTGCTGTTTGCTTACATCGAACACGCCGTATTCCAGCGAGCCCTTGATGCCCTGGTTGGTCAGCGCAACCTGTAGCGATTTGGCCATGGCCGCCAGATCAATCCGTTTTTCGAGGGATAGCGAGCGGTAATAGAGCAGAACATGGAAGATACTTTCACTCCATTCTGATTGGCTGAGGTTCCCCGACCCTGCGGCATGCAACTTGCTGAGCGAGCGCTCCCGCAGCAGTTTCAGGGCGCTGCTGCCATCGGGTTGGAGGGGGGAGTTGCGCCCCAGCTGCCCCAGGGGCGCATTACGGCTGGTATAGCCATTCTGCATTTGGCTGTAGGAGGCCTCCTCCCTCTTGCGCTGCTCGTCGGCTACTTGCTTGAGGGCCGTTTGAACGGAAGCATCAAAACGCTCTTCATTGACCCGCAGTCCTGTTCTGATCAGATCCAGCTGTAGCCAAGTAACCCCCACTACAGCCGTAGTGATGAGTGCCAAAATAATGTAAATGGTTCTTTGTTGCATGAGCAGTAGGCCTTTCCCGCTTGGGTCGTGCTGGTAAAGGAAACGCTAAGATAGGGCTTTTTAGTTTTTGGAGGGTGAGTGGCTTTTGGCTGAGCTTCCAAGTGGCTTTGCTGGCACCACACCTCATATCTTTGCAATGAGGTACAAATTTAGGGAAAAAACCGATATTACAGCGCAGTAATATTGGGCTGGTCAGGCAAGTCGGTTCACACCTAGGTAAGCACTGCGCTATACCGTCTCCGAGATATTTATCCTGATCAGTATTCTCTTCGAGCTTGAACAGTACTGAGGGAAGTCTTCTTTGCCAAGACTATCCCGGATCAATGATGAGGAAAAGCGATGAGAGAAATCCAATTTTTTGTTCACTTCTAAATCAGCAATGATGAAAAACGAAATTCTTAGGCTCGGTTGCGGTATCGATGTTAGCAAGGACAAGTTCCATGCCAGTTACGGTTGTCAACTTAGCGATGGCCAGTTCAAGGTCATATCCTCTAAATCCTTCGCCAATACCAAGGCAGGCATTACCGCTTTTAAAACGTGGCTTGGAAAACACACCCAGAAGCATCGGAAAAGCGAGGAAATGCCATTTCAGATTCTCTTGGAGGCCACCGGAGTGTACCACGAGAGTCTATGCAGTCCTTGTATAGTGCAGATTTCCCCGTGTGTCAGGAGCTATCGACAAGAGTAAAAACGTATCTCAGGTCCCTTGGCCAATACTCCAAAAACGACAAGCTGGATGCTACGAATATATGCCAGATGTCTTGTGAGAGAAAGTTCAAACTCTGGAAGCCATTTAGCCCTAAAATACTTCAACTCAGAACGGCACTTCGGTACCGAAAGTCCCTGATTGCTAGTAAATTACGCTTCAAAAACAGACAACATGCAATGGAGCACTCCGCTAACTCAGATAAGCAAACCCTTGCGTCGACTAAGCGAATGATCAAGTCCTTGGAGAAGGAAATTGATACGGTCAGTAAACACATCAAGGAACTATACCAGTCTGACAAAAAATTGTGCGAGACTTTGGAGCCTATTGTCCAATCTGTAAAAGGCCTGGGCTTGATTGCTGCTTTGACTGTCGTGGCTGAAACCAATGGTTTTGACCAAGTAAAAAATGCCAAGCAACTGGCTTCTTATGCTGGTTACGACATCATCGAAAATCAGTCAGGTAAATTTACAGGGGCTACTCGAATATCGAAAAGAGGAAATGCCAGAATCCGAAAGGAACTCTACATGTGTGCACTAAGCATGTCGAAGAAGAATAGTGCCCTGTATGATTTCTATGCTAGAATAAAAGCAAGGCATCCTGGCATTTACAAAAAAGCCAATGTGGCGGTGCAGCGCAAGCTGTTACTTTTAATCTATGCGCTGTTCAAAAACGAGACGGAGTTCGATCCAGAATACAGCAAAAGATTTCAAAAGACTAGCCCAGCAGAAAGCCAAGAAGCTAAAGAACAAAGTAGCTCTGAGCATAACCCAGAGCTACACGAGATAGTTACAGCAGAAGCTGAACTTCCCTTGTGATGCAAAGATATGAAATTCTTTGCTTTTTGTTTGGTAATTAACACAGTACCTCGGAGGAGCTTTCGCTTGGCTGCGCTGGCGAAAGTCGCCTCCCAGGAGGGGGCGGAAGACCCCACTACACGCCCGAAAATACCGACCTAGCGAGATGCTCACCTTCTCGTACAGACGTAGCATTGCTACGTCTCTACTATCACCACCTTAACAATTTTCACTGGATATGGTGCGCTCGCCTCTTATCCTGCCCCGTTTTAGGGCGACCACAAGGATCGCCCCAACGGGTCTTAATCCTACTTTCACTGGATATGGTGCGCTGACTGAGCAAAAAACGAATTGACCTCCGCGTTTCTCCAGGTCTTAATCCTACTTTCACTGGATATGGTGCGCTGACGGTATATTCCATTTTTTCAATA
>DAITME010000042.1:0-36117 GCA_036835305.1 Lewinella sp. | reverse complement strand
GTGCTAGTTGGTGGGCTTTTTGGTCGGTTGGATGCGTCCAACTGACCAAAAAAAGGATGGTTGGACTAGTCCAACTGACCATTTTTTGTGGGTTTTACCCAGATAAAGCGAAATTTGTGCTACGCGGCACCATCATCCATACAACCCCCTTAATTATCCAATAATGAAAACGAAAATCCATTTATTACCAAGATTTATCCTGCTAGCTATCCTTGGCCTAGCTTGTTTAGCCAGCTGCAAGGATGATGGTGATTTTGGGCGTAGAAGCTCCTTCCTTTTGAATGGAGAGACTTTTGCTCTTTCCACGGGAGCTCGCTACTACTTTAGAAATAGAGATCGAATATACTTGGCTTTCGGTACGAATCTGGATGAGAATCACAATTCCTTTGGCATGGATTTTTCCAACTTATTTCGTTCAGCATTTAGATATGATTTTGGGCAAACAGATATCGAGAGCCAAATAGATATCAGGTTAAGTATTTCATCAGGAGACGATGTAACCTGCGACATTTACGACCTAGACTACTCCGTCTCCACGAACTATCTAGAAATTACCTACTTCAGCGAGGAAGAATGCGTGGTACAGGGTTCTTATGACCTTACTTTTATAAAGCGGGAGGGGCGTAGTGGCTGCAACAACCCCCGCTATGGCGATACGCTCCACCTCGTTTCGGCCTACTTTTCGATTGACTTGGAGGGGTGTTAGTTTATGGGCTTTTTGGTCAGTTGGACGAGTCCAACTGACCAAAAAAGTACCATTGGACCCGTCCAACTGACCGTTTTTTGTGGGTTTTACCCAGCAATTCTGCTTTTATGTGCTTCACAGCCAAATAGGCTCATCAGTACGCTTGGACGGCTCCAACTGATCATGTTATCTCTAAAAACCTGGCTCCTGAAAAGAAAACACTCGTGTTGAGCGGCGTCGAAACATTGCTCCTGCACTTGTGCCCGTCTTCCAACCCGCCTGAGCCGTGCCCGTCTGGGTCTGGGCGTGAGCCAAAAAAACGGTAGCTTCACAAACGGAAAAAAGAACCATCGGACGGGTTCAACCAACCGTTTCCCCTGAGTTTTACCCAGCCAAGAACACTTTGCAGCTCCCGCTGGGTACTTCGTGCTTGTTGTTAGTGGCCTTTCGCCTCAGCAGGATAAAAATAATTCCGCTTAGCAGCCAAAAGACAGTAAGAAACGTTGTATTTTTGTAGGCTACACACAAAACAGCACCCATGGTGGCAGATAAGGAGATTAACACGGAGGAACAAGTTCAGATCGATGCGGCCTATGAGGAGATGATCGGGCAGATCAAATCCATCTACACCACAGCCGATCGGGAGCAGATGGATAAGGCCTATGCCATGGCCAACCATGCGCACCGTTTTCAGCGCAGGAAAACGGGCGAGCCCTACATATTACACCCCATTGCCGTATCGCGCATTTGCGCCAAGGAACTGGGCTTAGGGCCCACGGCTATTTGTGCTGCTTTGCTCCACGATGTGGTAGAAGATACGGAGATAACACTGGCCGAAATACGAACGGCCTTCGGCGATACGATCGCCCGCATGGTGGACGGGCTTACAAAACTAGTAAGCACCTACGAGGAAGAAAGTCAGCAGGCGGCCAATTTCAAAAAAGTGCTCTCCACGCTGGTGGTAGATGTGCGCATCGTGCTCATCAAGATGGCCGACCGCCTCCACAATATGCGTACTTTGGGCAGCATGCCAGAAAATAAGCAAATAAAAATAGCTGCGGAAACCAGCTATATTTATGCACCTTTAGCACATCGCCTGGGCTTGTACAACTTTCGTTCCGAATACCTCGACCTGTGTATGAAAACGCTGGAACGCGAGGAATTTGATGAGGTGGCTCGCAAGCTAAGCGAAACCAAAAAGGCTAGGGAAGAATACATCGCCGCCTTCCTCAAGCCTATCAAAGAAGAGCTAGACAAAACCGGTATTCCCTATCGGGCTTTTGGCCGCCCCAAGTCGATCTACTCCATCGCCAATAAGCTGCGCAACAAGCAGGTTCCGTTTGAAAAGATTTACGATCTTTTTGCGGTCCGCGTGGTCTTAGATGTTCCCAAAGAGCAAGAAAAAGCTGCTTGTTGGATTGCCTACACGGCGATCACGAGTGTCTATACACCGGTACCAGATCGGCTGAAAGACTGGATTTCCACGCCCAAATCGAATGGCTACGAAAGCTTGCACACCACTGTTATCGGCCCTGATGCTCGTTTTGTGGAGGTGCAGGTACGATCCGAGCGCATGGACGAGATTTCCGAAAGAGGCTTTGCCGCCCACTGGAAATACAAGGGCATCAGCAGCCAGCCCGATGTCTATGAACGCTGGTTCGAGAGCGTGCGCGAAATACTCGACGACCCGAATAGCAATACTGTAGAATTCCTAGGGGATTTTCGGGATAATAGTTTCTTCAACGAAGAAGTCTATATCTATACACCAAAAGGAGATATGAAAATGCTCCCCAAAGGTGCCACGGCGCTCGACTTTGCTTTTCATGTACACACGATGGTGGGCTTCCGCTGCCAGGGTATTTTGGTGAACGGCAAGATCGCCCCGATGAACTACGTTCTGCAAAACGGCGACCAGATTGAGGTTAAAACCAACAAGCAGCAGCAACCCACGGAAGGCTGGCTGAAGTTCGTCACCACGGGCAAGGCGAAATCAAAAATCCGAAGTGCCCTGCGAGAAATGCGCAAGCAAAAAGGCGAGTTAGGCAAAGAAGCCCTACTGAGGAAATTTGATCGGCTAGGTGTCAAGAATACAGCGGAGGCTAGTGAACTATTAGCTAAACACTACACGGCTGCTAGCCGAACAGAATTATACTACGCCATCTCTATAGATGCTCTGCAAATAACCGACATCTTCAAGCAGTGGCGCGTGGTAGATGGCAATCTGGAACTCATCGTCTCAGAACCCACCAAAAAACCAGAACCTGGCAGCGGCCGCCCACGAAACACGGCCAACCGAATCGCAGGTAAAGCACAATTGCTCATCGATGGTGAATCGGCCGATCAGTACGAGTATAGCTTTGCCACTTGTTGTAATCCCGTTCAGGGGGATCAGGTGTTTGCTTATGTCACCACCAATGCGGGTATGAAAATTCATCGCATCAACTGCCCCAATGCCGAAAATATGATGGCCAATTATGGCTACCGAATCAAAAAAGCACAATGGGTCACCACCACCGAACACAGCTTCGTGGCCGAGCTAAAACTAACCGGTATCGATAGTGGCAAAGGGGTGATTGAAAAAATTAGCCATGAAATCGGCCAATTAGACCTTAGTATCCGAAAATTATCCATCTCCGGTAATGGAGGCTTCTTTGAAGCGCTCATCAGCATCTTCGTTATCAATACCGATCAGCTCAACCTGGCAATCCGATCCCTCAAGAACCTTGACGACGTTGATACTGTTTCAAGAGTATAAGCAATAAGATATGGCAACCAATTCTGTCAATGACTTCAACCAGGTGGAGTCTATTTTCACGCGCTACCTCACGGAGCAGAAGATGCGTAAAACACCAGAGCGCTACGCCATCCTAGAGGAGATCTATAGCCGGAACGACCACTTCGATGCCGAGGCGCTCTATATCCATATGAAGACCAATAACTATCGCGTGAGCCGCGCCACGGTGTACAACACCCTAGAGTTGTTGGTGAACTGCGAGCTGGTCAAGAAACATCAGTTTGGTACCAATCTGGCCAAATACGAGAAGAGTTTTGGCTACCGCCAACACGACCACCTGATCTGCAACGACTGCGGGAAGGTGATGGAATTCTGCGATCCCAGAGTGCAACAAATAAAAAATATGATGGGCGAGCTACTCAAGTTTGAGGTCACTAGTCATAGCCTGAATTTATACGGCAATTGCGCAGGCGCTTGCGATAAAAAATAATAAAAAAAGCGGCTTCCGAGAACGAAAGCCGCTTTTTTTATGATCTGATTGCTTAATTAACCACAAACTTGAGTTTGCTTTGTCGCTTACCATCACTTAGCAAGAGGGTGTAAACACCACTTGGTAAATTGTGGGTGTCAATCGTGAATTGCTGCTGCCCGCTTCCCATAGCGCCTAAGGAACGTTGCAAGACGCTCCGACCCAGCACGTCAATTACCCGTGCTTCCAACTGCTTACTTTCTTCCAGGTGGAAACGAACTGTCGCTACATCACTCACCGGATTCGGGAAGAGTTGTAGCTGGCTCGCTACATCGGCTCTTTCTCTGACAAAGGAGGTAACATCTCCCACTAGTTGGAAACCAAACTCCCCGGGAATATCGGTGGTAAGACGAGAGCTTACCCGTACATACAAGGTAATGTTTTCGCCAGAAGGCAAGCCGCGCATAGTGGTAAAAGCTAGAGGAACATCATTCTGTGGGGTGAAAAGACAACTACCGCTAATCATCGAAGTATCCACGCGGTTATCGCAGCTTTCGAAGATGTCCAAAAAGAAGAATTCTGCTGCGTTATCACCTTGGCCAGCAGGGAATAGGCGGATCTCAATCGAGTCGTTACCCATCGTTTCAAAGCTGTACCAAACGTCGGCGAATTCACCGCCGGCTTGGTTGTTTAGACAAACGGGGAATTGATAACCTTCCGGCTCGAAAGTGCCCGAAATGGTGGTTCCTTGCACAAATTCATCGAAATCATCCGCTACCTCCCGCGTGAGCAAACCTACGGGAATCGCATTTTCGCAAAGATCATTTTCTGGTGGAGCAGGTGGCGTAACCATCGTGAGGTTAAATAGGCCTTCCCCGCTTTCACTTCCGAAACCGCCCAGTCGGAGTTTGTACGTTTGGCCAGCGACCACACCAAAAATCAAGCTAGAACTGAAGGCCGAGCAACCTGGCCCGTCATCATTACAGGCATACAGGTCTTCGTCTAAAGGTGGACAAGCAGAACCGGGCTCATAGACCGCTAAGCGCGTATCAAAATCAGCCGTCCCGCAAGTGGACCATTCCACAAAGCCTGTGAAATCTGGCGTAAAGTTGTACCAAATGTCCGCATTGACGGTAATAGAACCAAATCCAAAACAGGCATTGTTGCCAGGGTGATTAGGTCCATCGGTAATCGCATCCACGGTAGAAAAAGCTTGGCCAGTCACCAGGCCAATATCTATGGCACTAAAGCAAAAACCATTAGCCGGCCCGTCAATGACCTCCAAAATTACAGTACCAGCGCCTGTGGATACTCCCCCTTGGTCATCCCCAAAACCGCCCATACGCAGCACATAGGTTTGCCCAGCTTCCGCCAGAAAACTAGCGATGGAGGTGAAGAGGTCACAATCAGGACCATCGTCGTTGCAAGTCACCAAGTTGTCGTCGCTGGCGCTACAAGCATCTGCCGTGGCATAGACAGCCATGCGGCTATCGTAGTCGGCTGTGCTACAGTTCGTCCAGCGCAGCGCTTGGGTTTCTGTAGCAACGAAGGTGAACCAAATGTCGGCAGGAATAGAATCATTGGCACCAAAGCAGCCAGGATGGTTGGGGCCGTCAGTAGTAGCGCCATTGGTAGAGAAATCCACCACCTCGCCAATGGTAATAGCCACCGGACTAGCGCAGTCGTCGTTGGCCGCTTGTGCCGTTGCTACGCTAATAGCTAGCAGCAAGAAGAGAAAAGTGAGTAAGTTTTTTAACATAGTGTGAAATTGAGAAGTGTATGAAAAACTGATCAAGCAAGGAGTTGAATCAGGCAAATAAGTATTGGGAAGCATGAAGCATAGCAGCAAAACAAGCTGATAGGGCCGCGGAAAGTAGGCCACGCAGGATGGGCGTCAAACAAATGTACAACTTATTTTTAAAAGAAACAAAAGCACAGCCTATTCGCCATACGCCTCGCGTGTAAGTCCAAAGCGTATCACATCAATGAGCTGGCCGCCGATGCGTTTGAATTCGTTGCGCAGCTCGCCCTCTCGCTGGAAACCAAGGCGCCGCGCCAGGCGCTGGCTAGGGTAGTTATCTGCTAAGATATGAACGTATAGTTTCTCTAGGGCCAACTGCAAAAAGGCAAAGCGCACACAGCTAGCCATTACCTCGGTCATGATGCCTTGCTTCACATAATCGCGGTCGATAAAATAGTTCACCTCCGCTTTAGGGATATCCCAGTCAATATCAAAAATATGGACGTATCCAATGAGCTGGGCATTCTCGTTGTTCCATACACCAAAAGCGTATTCCGCTTGTAGCAACCAATTGGCCAGCCGATAACGCAGGAAGGCTTCTGCCTCTTCGCTTGTGCGTATCTGAGCAGCCAAGCTAGGCAGATGATCCTCTAAATGAGCGCGGTTATTGTCTAGCAATTGATATAAATGCACACCATCACCCTCGCGGAAACGCCGTACCACGCAGCGCTTGGTAATCAGCGCGGTATCAATACTAAATAATTCTTTGCGCATCAGGGGGAAGTCTTAAGCTGATAATGGAACCAATTATACACAAAGATAAACAATGCTTTGTTTTGGCACGATGTGCAGGAGCAATATTTTAAAAAAGGAGCCAGGCTAACAGCACAGACGAGGTACGCCTCGGTGGCTAAAGGATGAAAGTAAAAGCTTAAAGGCTAAGCCATCCTAGGGAAGTCGAGCTCCTGCTCGACTGGATGCGGCAGGCCAACTACAATAGGAAGCCAATAGCCACAATGAACCCTTATTCACCAAAATTGGTTTGGATAGGCGATGCACACATTTTCCGAACTACCTGCTCGCCGAAGAACGGCCCTGCTCTTTCATGTTGTCCTTACGGGCTTGGTCATCTTTTTGGGACTGTCGAGTTTTGGCCTGGGAAATGACTGGCTCCTTGGGGCATTGCTTGTGCTCCCTTTTCTAGGACTGTTCCAAATGATCAATGCCTTATACAATGCCTTTCGGGGGAGCCGTATGCAATTGATTTATTTCTTTGTGGGATTGCTGTTTTTGCTGCTCTACATAGCCGTACTATCGGAAGGGATACCGCTGCTCAGACAATTATTTGGCTTTGGTGAAGAGCAAATGCTGTTCGTCCCCGTGGTGATGGCGCTTATCTACTGTGCCATTCTTTATATCGACCACCCAGATCGGTATCGCGCTCAGAGCAAGGGAATGGAGGATACCCTAGATAGCGGCATTTTCTAAGAAAGAGCGAAAGCTTAACTTTTGTCAGCAATTCTCATTTTTGCTCACGCCCATACGGGTGTTTCGACAGGAGCCATATTTCGATGCAGCTACTTCGACTACGCTATTTCGACTACGCTCAGCCCGAGTCAGCATTAATCAACACGAGTGCAATACCATTTTGAGCAAAGTTTGGCAATAAAAATGTAAGCGTCTGAGCAACTACTGGACTTCCATGTGGGCACAAACTAAAATATCGGTGCATATTCGTCCTCAGCTGTGTCTATGCTCATCCGAGGTCTGGATATGCGACATTTTGGTTTGCTGAATTTTTATCCTTCCACCATCAGGCCGCTTTGCCGGAGGGCTTCAGCAAGCTGGGCTGGGTTCTGAAACTGTATGCTCTCCAGCCCTAGTTGTTGGGCGGCCGCCACGTTGCGCGCGCTGTCATCAATGAATAGGCAGCCGCTGAAATCGCCGAGTTGGTGCTTGTCGCGCAAATGGAGATAGATGGGCGGCTCGGGCTTTTTCATTTTCACTTCGCCGGAGACGATGATGTCTTCGAACAAAGAAAGGAAATCGAAACTTTCCCTAGCCCAAGGGAAGAGCTCGGCGCTCCAGTTGGTGAGGGCCAGTAGGCGGTAGGCCCTTTCCTGGCTATCAAAGGAAGAAACTTTGCTCCTGCGTGTAGCCATTTCTATGTTGGTTGTCAAAGTGCTTTCCTCCCTTGTAGCAGCCGCTAATTGCTTCAAAATATCAACACTGCCGGGGATGGAGCCGCTGAAGCTCTCCGTCCAGCGGTCGTAGTAGATGCGAATTTCTTTTTCCCATTCGGGGTGCTGCCTCACGAGGAGTTCGGTGGCTTCGGCGATGGGGCGACCGCGATCCTGCTCTTCGTTCCAATCCAGCGTGACGATATTGTCCACAAACCAATCGGCTTTTTCGGGGCTGTCGAAGACTTTGCGGTACAGTTGCCGCGGGTTCCAGCCGATAAGGACGTTGCCTAGGTCGAAGATGATGGTGTGTGTCATACGGCTGCGTAGGTTTCGGCTATTTCCTCCAGCGTGGCATAGAGGGTGGCGAGCTCGAACTCGCTGACGAGTATTTGCCGATAAGCTTTCACGTTGGGCAGGCCGCGGAAGTAGTTGCTATAGTGGCGGCGCATTTCCAGGATGCCGAGCGTTTCGCCTTTCCATTCGATGCTGCGTTCGAGGTGGCTTCTGGCGGCAGCTACCCGCTCTTCGATGCTGGGCGGGGGCAGAAGCTCGCCAGTAGCAAAGTAGTGCTTTATTTCCCGGAAAATCCAGGGGTAGCCAATGGCTGCGCGGCCAATCATAATACCGTCCACGCCGTAGCGATCGCGGTAAGCAGCAGCTTTTTCGGGGCTATCGATATCGCCATTTCCGAAGATGGGGATATGGATGCGGGGGTTGTCTTTGATGCGGCCGATGCGCGTCCAGTCGGCTTCGCCCTTGTACATTTGTTTGCGGGTGCGGCCGTGGATGCTGAGGGCTTGAATGCCCACATCTTGTAGTCTTTCGGCTACTTCCTCGATGTATTGGCTGTTTTCATCCCAGCCTAAGCGGGTTTTGACGGTTACCGGTAGGCTGGATTTTTCTACAATGGCTTTGGTGAGCGCCACCATCTTGGGGATGTCTTGTAGTATGCCCGCGCCCGCGCCTTTGCAGGTTACCTTTTTGACGGGGCAGCCAAAGTTGATATCCAGCAATTCGGGTTGGGCTTCTTCCACGATTTCGGTGGCGCGCAGCATGCTATCTAGCTCTGCCCCGAAAATTTGGATGCCGATGGGGCGCTCGTAATCGTAAATGTCGAGTTTCTGGACGCTCTTGTTGGCGTCGCGAATGAGGCCTTCTACACTGATAAACTCGGTGTAGAGCATATCGCATCCTTGCGCCTTACAGAGGGCGCGAAAAGGCGGGTCGCTCACATCCTCCATAGGAGCCAGCAGCAGCGGAAACTCACCGAGTTCAATATTGGCTATTTTTACCATAAGCTTGGAATGTGGGGCAAAGGTAAGGTATTTTGGGGATAGCTAGGCTTATGCCTTAAACGCGCCAGCCATCATTTCTTGTTCAATGCGGGAGATGCCTATTTCTTTGGCTATGGTAGGCCAGCGGGCAACAGTTCGCTTAATCTGTTCCACAATAGCTTTTGTATCGCCGGGAGTGAGGTGGAAATAATCGGCGACGCTTCTTGCTAATTCAAAGTCGAGTGAGTTGTCGTTGATGTCAATATTAAGTGCCAAACCATTTTTGTCAACGGAGGGGTTGATGTCGTAAGCAGGAGCGAGTCTCCATCCTTGAGATGATAATAAAAAGCCATGATTTCTAAGATGATCATCTGTATTAGAAATAGCGATATGGAAGGCGATACGAGTCCAAAGTTTACGAAGATCGGTATTTGCATCTTTGCAAGAAAACTGAATAAATTCCGCTAATTCTAAATAACTGGGTTTCTCATCTCTGATGCTATCTTCGTCATGGCCAGTCATGGTCATGGCAGAGGCAAAGTGGATGCGTTCCCCTAAATATCGATCAAAGCGTTTAGTGAAAAAGGTTTGGTGTAAGCCAGATAATTTTTCTAAGCGGGAAGGTGCCATCTCTATACCTATTTCTGAAGCCAAACGATAAGCCAAGTATTCCCAGGCTCCTTTATCGATATCATCGTTTTTTGATGGAAATTTTGCGATCCAAGGATGTCCGAATTCGTCAGCTACATTTGCTTTTGGCCTAGCTCCACCGAGCGAAGATCCTGGAGCCATTAATATTGCCAGCCATTCTTCAAACTCATCTAAAGATTGAGCAGCTTCTACTTTATTAGCTGCGAACTGCAAGTTACGAGCAGAAGACCAAGGAGGAATAGAGTAGCTTGTTTCGTCGGCTAGAAAAGGTCCGTCTGGCGCAAGTTTAAATCGGAGTGCCCCCATTCTGCTTTCATCATAGATGCCTAATAAAAAATCGAGATCATATAACATAGGCGATGACTGCCCGTTTTTTCTGGCGAGTTGAGCTGCTCGCCTTTTGAGTAATGTACGTCCCCATCTATCGGGCATTGAGTCCAAGAATACGCCGAAGTTCGATTTGCTATTAGAGTACTGGGGGCCTTTATACCACCTAATATCTGGATCTATGAGTATCTGTGCTTCAGAGTGTAACCAAGTAGGACTGTATTCGAAACTGAATGAACTTTTACCTTTCCCTTGATGAGCAGACAAAATCCCGATACGCTTCGGGTTAGGCATTCCCTTCCAATGAGCATATACCCATACATCGATCTTGCTTGCCATAATTATCTTATTTTTTTTTCCCTGCTAATAATTCTAAATCCTGTAATTTTTTGCCAAATGCATCATCGGCAGCCAAGTGTAGGAAGTCCTCTTGTAGGTTCATTACACGCAGTACGTTGAACCACGCACCGATGGAAACACTGGGGTTGCCTTTCTCGATTTTGTAAAGTGTTGTGCGGTCTATACCTGCTCGCTCTGCTACTTGAACCGTTGTAAGCCGCCGCCGCTTTCGTGCCAGCTTGATTTGCTCTCCTACCTGATTGAGTGTTTGTTGGTGCCGAGGAAAGAGTATTTGCTTTTTTTGCTTCATGCTTGTTGCTTATTATCCGCAAAGATAACGTTTTTGTAGATAATAAGCAACTTGTTACGTAAACTAAAATGAGACGATCTTGTAAAACAACTCTAATAAGTAGGGAGTAAATCTTAATCCAACTACCCCATACAAAAAACGGCCTCCCTGAACAGGAAGGCCGTTTCCGCCGAAGTGTTATGCTTGGGGCTTGGCCCCGAGCATAACAAGGGCATCCGTACTAGCAGTTGCAGCAGTTGTTCTGTACGAGGTTTTCGTTGCGGTCAATGTCGCGCTGCGGCAGGGGCCAAACGGCATCACAAGCATCGTAGCCTTCTGGGCCAAGCACTTCTTCCGCACGGCCGAAGCGACGCAAATCCCAAAGACGGTGGCCGCCTTCCATAGCTAGCTCCACGAAACGCTCTTGTAGGATGGCGTCTGCCCAGTTGCCAGCCGTTAGCGTGATATCGGCTAGGCCAGCGCGGCTGCGCACCATATTGATCATATTAGAAGCTGTGCCAAACTCGCCGTTTCTAGCAGCTACTTCCGCTAGGATGAGCACCATTTCAGCGCCGCGAAGGAAGCGCAAAGGATCGGTTTGAGCACCAGCACTAGCATTGAAGTTGCGGTATTTGTTACCATAGGGTACATTACCTGAATCGAAGCCGATAGATTCCTCGAAGCGAGCATCACCTTCCTCGAAAGCGGCAATCAGCTTAGCAGAAGGTTCGATGGAGTGGCGGCCGTTGAGTTCTGCTGTGCCGTAAAAGAAAGCGAGAGAATTACCATCAGCAGGGCTGAATTTGAGGAAGAATATCTCGTCTTGTAGATACGGGATGGTCGTCAGATCGTAACCTTCGCCAATGGCTGCACGAGCAAAGTTGCCGGCATCTGGGTAGCGACCTTGGTAGAGGGCTACTCTAGCCAACAAAGCGTTGGCAGCAGCAGGGGTAGCACCGATGGAATTGGCATTGAGGTTGTCGCGAGCAAAAGTTAGGTCTTGCTCGATCTGGGCATAAATATCCGCTACCGGGCTTTTGGGTACATTCAGCTCTGCGCCTACACCTCGAGTGGGGGTAGTGATGAGTGGCACCTCTTGCCAGCCTTGTATCAAGTGGAAGTAAGCGAGTGCCCGGCCAAAGCGAGCCTCGGCTAGGAAATTGTTTACTACGCC
This sequence comes from Lewinella sp., assembly GCA_036835305.1. Taxonomy (GTDB): domain Bacteria; phylum Bacteroidota; class Bacteroidia; order Chitinophagales; family Saprospiraceae; genus Neolewinella. The sequence goes on along the minus strand of DAITME010000042.1, from coordinate 24,251 downwards.
TTCTGAGAGGGTAATGTCTTCTACACGGGGTAGAATCTCCAAGATGTTGTTTACCCTGTTGATCACATTATAATAGGCAGAGAACATAGCCGCCATAGTGGTATTGGCCGTGGTAACATTGTAGTTGGCAAATTCTTGGCGAGTAGGAAAGGTCCCAGTGAAGATACATTCGTCGCTGAAGTACTGGAAGCTAGCCAAATAACCATCAAAGGTTAAGGTTGCGTTTTGCAGACCGTCATAGACCCCTGCCCGAGCGGCAGCAGCCGACTGTCGGTCGGTAATAGCGAGTTCTGCCGTTACCGCATCAATGGGTTGAATGGCATCAAAGTCGTAGTGGTCGCAGCTACCGAGCACAAGCACGGCTAGCACGGCCATTAGTTTATATACTTGCTTAATCATTGTTTTTGTTTTTTTGGATGGATTTAAAGCCCAAGGTTGATACCAAATTGAACCGTGCGTGGCTGTGGGAAGGTGAGGAAGTCGGTACCCAATGCCGCGTTAGCGTCACCGAAGGTATTCACTTCTGGGTCATACCAGCTATAATTCGTCCAAGTGATTAGGTTAGTGCCCCCTACAAAGACTCTTAGGCTACGAATACCCACCCCTTGCAGCATGCTAGCTGGCAGGGTATAAGACAGTTGTGCCGTTTTGAGGCGAACGAAGTCGCCATTCTCTACAAAACGGTCGCTACCTAAGCGGTTATTACTAGCACTAGCACCACCGGTGATACGAGGGAAGGTATTCCCATCGCCTTCTTCACGCCAAGCATTTTCAAAAGCACGTACTGTTGGCGCAAAAACACTATTCACGCCCTCTGCAAAAGCAAGGTTGTTGTTGTAGATTTGATTGCCAAAGTTGAATTGGAAGAATACATCCAACTCCAAGCCTTTCCAGTTTAGCTTGTTATCCACACCACCCGTGAAAGTAGGTAGCGCATTACCGATGAAAGTACGATCCATATCGTTGATGATACCATCGCCATTCTGATCTACGAAGCGGATGTCGCCCGGGCGAACATTGAGTTGATAGGCGCGATCGGGATTCAAAGCATTGACCGCCTCAATCTCCTCTTGGTTCTGGAAGATACCGTCAGTTTGGTAACCAAAGAAAGAACCAAGTGGCTGGCCTTCCGCAATACGCGTAGCAAAACCTTGGTCGATCGGCTGCTCGTTGAAGAGTTTTACTACCTCATTCCTGTTGGTAGCACCGAAGAGCGTTACATTCCAAGAAAAGTTCTTGGTAGTCACGGGCGCTAAACGCAGCGATGCCTCAAAACCGGTATTATCCATGTCGCCAATGTTTTCAGGCACCACTGTGAAACCAGAAGTGGTCGGTACCGGGCGGTTGAGGATCAAATCGGAAGTAGCTTTGTTATAGAAATCAAGCGTAAGACCCACTTTGTTGTCCAAGAAGGCAATATCTAAACCAATATCAAATTGGGTAGTGGTTTCCCACACGAGATCGGGGTTGCCAATCTGGGTAGGGCTGATACCAGGAGAAGACAAGTAAGCCGCCGTGCCGCCATACAATTGGCGGGTGGTGAAGTTACCGATGTTGTTGTTGCCGGTTTGTCCCCAGCTAGCGCGCAATTTCAACTGATTCAGTTTGGGTGCAATCGCACTGGCTAAGTCATAGCTGGCTGCTACACCAGGGAAATAACCCCAGCGGTCATTTACAAAACGGCTAGAACCATCCGCACGGAAAGAGCCCGTCAGGTTGAGGCCATTGCCGAAGAGGAAATTTACACTACTGATGTAGGAGTGAAGCACATCGCCCGAGAGGCTGCCCGTAACCGATGCGGGCGTAGCTGCCGCAGAAGCAGATGGGAAGTTATTAGTAGGTAAGTCATTAGTCTCAAAGAAATTACGGCGAATGTCGTCTCTTTGATAAATAGCACCTACTACCGCGTTCATCTGTGTTCTGCCAAAACTGTTGTTGTAGCTAGCCGTGTATTCATTGACCAAACGCAGTATATTGGTGGTACTCTCTACGATCGAACCATTGGCAGAGGACTGTAAAACGCTAGGCTCGAAGATCTGCTCGCGGAAGGCGAGGTTATCCACACCCAATTTGGCCGTAAGGGCGATGTTGTTGATGGGAAAGAAAGTAGCGGTGGCATTACCAATTACGCGGTCGCTGAGCGCCCGGTTTTGGTATTCTGTAATAGCAGCTACGGGGTTCTCCAAACCAAAGGCGGAGCCGTAAGCACCAGTTGCTGTGCGCACAGGCACCACTGGCGGAAGCAAAATAGCCGTAGAAAGCGCACCGAAGATGTTGTTGTCGTTCTGAAGACGCTTGTTGTTGGAGTTGGTATAGCTGAAGTTGACACCTGTCTTGAATTTATCGCTCACCGTGTGATCCAAGTTCAAACGAGCAGAATACCGGCGGAAACGAGAACCAGTCATCGAACCTTGGTTATCCTCGTGAGACAGAGAAGTAAAGAACTTCGTCTTAGCATCACCACCAGAAATGGAAAGGTTCTGCGTAGCAATGGGGTTGCGATCGAAGATTAGATCTTGCCAATTAGAATAAACATTGCTGTCCAGTGAAGCGTTAATGGCTCCCAAGTTCCTAGTGCCGAAAAGTTCTTCGATATAATCGGTATAGCCTCTGTTATCTACAATATCCAAGAACTTAGGCTGCTCGTTGAAACCGTAGGTAGCATTGAAATCAATCTTGGTTTTACCAGCCTTACCACTCTTGGTGGTAATCAAGACAACCCCGTTAGCCGCCCGGCTACCATAAATGGCTGTAGTGGAAGCGTCTTTTAGGATTTCCATAGACTCAATGTCAGCTGGGTTGATGTCAGCCAGAGCATTGGTGCCTTGGCCACCCACGCCTTGCTGGGCGAAGCTGCCCGCCAAGACAGGCACCCCGTCCACCACATACAATGGCTCGTTAGAAGCCGTGATGGAAGTACTACCGCGCACTCGAATGTTGAAGCCCGCCCCTGGCGCACCACTGCTTTGCTGCACCACCACACCCGGTGCCTGGCGAAGTGCAGACTGCACCGTCGCACCCGACTCGCGAATGATATCGCCACCAGCAATGGAGGATACAGACCCCGTCAGGTCTTTGCGCTTTACGGGGGAATAACCGATCACTACCACGTCTTCCAAACCGATGGCATCGGCAAGCATCACAATGGCAAAGCGCGTTTGGCCACTGTTCAGACTGATCGTTTGGCTAGCAAAACCCGTGTAGGAAATCGTAGCGGTCTCTGCATTAGCAGGCACTACAAGACTGAAATTGCCATCAAAATCAGTGACCGTGCCCGTAGTGGTACCGTTCACTAAGATCGTGGCGCCAATCAAGGGTTCGCCACCTTCGTCAGTGACGGTACCCGTGACAGTCTGGGCTTGCAGCGCGGAAAAGCCGCTCAACAACAAGACCCACAACAATAGTTAGAATTGCTTCATAAGTAAAATGTATGAGTGAAATGATTATGAACAGCCCCGCCAAAAAGGAGGAATTGTTACTGGTTAGTATAGCTCTCTTAAAAAGGGTAACAATGGCTTAACAATAAAATTGAGTAAATGCTTTTCAGACTAAATAGTTCGATTATTTGACTAATACCCTGAAAGAAACGACAAAATTAGGTCAAGCGCTGCTTACTAGCAAATTTTAATGTGCTAAATATTGTAGGTACACGTAAGTAGTTTCTGCTTATGGGGGTTAGAAGGTGGCACAAATGCAGGAGCAGGAATTAACATACAGAGCAATGTTTTAATACCAGCACCGCTCAAAATAGCAAAACACGGCTCCCGCGAGAGCCAGCGAGTGCGTATGTACACCCTGTGCCAGTATTGGGTATGGGCAGCAGCGGAAATTCAACGATAATAGCAGTTGCAGCAGTTGTTCTGCACGAGAGCTAAAGTCTATATACCTAAAACTGTGGTTTACAGTCTTAGCGCTGTAGGATCAGCTTCTTTGTTTGTGCCACGCCATTCGTGTTTAGACGAACGAAATAAGTGCTATTGGGGAGGTGGGTAGGAAATCGGTCATATTGGCTGCGGAAAAAACCGTGCCAAAGCCGTTGTCTTGGTCACCAATGAAACGGAAATCCCATGTTACGTTGGCCCTTACTTCTGGTGTAGCTAAGCCTTCAACATCTCCCGCAAAACCAAGCCCCCAACGCTGGCCAGTCGATTGCTGTAAGTCTAGGTTTAGGATGGGTTGGGCAGATATTCCGTAAGTAAGCGTGGTGCAAAAAATAGCAAAAAGTGTGTATTTTGATAATATAGTAAGTTTTTAAGTTTATGCAAAGTTAGGCGTTTGTTGGGCGCAAACCAAATTGTCGGTGCATATTCGTCCTCGGCTGTGTCTATGCTCATCCGAGGTCTGGATATGCGACAATTTGGTTTGCGCCCCGTTTGTTTTACAATCTCCCCATTTTTATCACATTTTTCATGCTAAAATGCTTAAAAAAAAGAAAACACCCCCCAATTCCTTATCTTCGCCCTCAAACCCGCTAGTATAGCCGTATGAGTAAGTTAAGAAAATTCAAATCGTGGTTTATTGAAGAGGATCCCCGAGCGAAGGACGAAGCCGCACCAGCGCCTGAATCCACTGCTAAGCCTGCCACCAAGCCTGCCGCCACTAAAGCTGCTTCCAAGGTAGCAGTTTCTCCCAATGCCTCATCCGCGGTTTCAGGCAACCGCTCAGGACAGATTAGCGAGCGCTTCACCGATGTGTTACTAGATGCCATGGAGGCTGCCAACCAGCCAGGCTTCGATTATCTGGAATTTAAAAAAGCGGTAGAAAATCTCAAGGCGATGAACATGGACGATAGCACCCGCTTTAAAAGTGCCTACGCCATGGCGCAAAGCATGAACATCAGCCCGCAGCAACTGGTACAGTCCGCCAAGCATTACCTAGCCGTCCTAGGGGAGGAAGACCGCAAATTCCAAGCCGCCCTCCAAGGCCAAGAACAGCTCCAAGTCACCAGCCGACAAGAAAATGCCACACAGCTAGACGACGAACTCCAAAAAACAGCCGCTGAGATTAAAAAGCTCCAAGCCCGAATGGAAGCGATCCAAGAGCAAAAAACAAAACTACAGGCAGAAATCAGCGAAGCAGCTACCAAACTCAGTGATACCCAAGCCGATTTTCAGCATACCTACCAAACCATCGCCAAACAAATACAACACGACATCCAACAAATGGAAACCTATCTCGCGTAGTCAGGTGCTAAGGTTGGACAATGAGTGATAGTAAAGACGTAGCACTGCTACGTCTGCACTAGAAAGAGGTATCTAGGTATCCGCCAAGGTAAGAAGCTAAAGCAAAAGGCTAAGGCAGAAAGCGAAAACCGAGGCAAAAGACGTACAGAAAAGGGCTTGTCTCTGAAAAATGAAAAATGACAACTAATGAAAAATACAATCCTTCTATATGCTTTACTACTGCTCTTCAGCGCACTAAGCGCCGGAAATTTATTCGCCCAAAGCGATAAAAAGCCAAGCCTCATTCCTTCCATCGCGGATAAAATAGCCGATCTGACGCCCTACGAGGGCTTCTTCGATTTCTACTGGAGTGAAAAAGAAGGAAAAATTTATCTCAAAATTGACGAATGGGAAGAAGAATTCCTCTACGTCAACAGCCTTTCCGCTGGATTAGGTAGCAACGACATTGGCCTGGATCGCAACCAGCTAGGCGATAACCGCGTCGTTCGCTTCCGCAAAGTAGGCCCCAAGGTTTTGCTCCTGGAACGCAACCTACGCTACCGGGCTGATTCGGATAACCCCGACGAGCGGCAATCCGTAGAAGATGCTTTCGCCCAGTCAGTACTCGGCGGCTTCGCCGTGGAAGCCGCTACCAGCAATAGCGTACTCGTTGACCTGACGCCGCTACTGATGGAAGATGCCCACGGCGTGATTCGCCGCCTGAAATCTCAAAAAGAAGGTACTTATAAGATAGACCCCAAGCGATCCGTCATCCACCTAGACCGTACACGCAGCTTCCCCGACAATAGCGAGTTCGAAGCGCTGCTGACCTTCACGGGTGAGCCCAGCGGCCGGAACGTGCCCAGCGTAGCAGCCACCGCTACCGATTTCAGTCTGCGGCAACACCACAGCTTCGTCCGCTTGCCCGATGAGCAATACCAGCCCCGCCTGTACGACCCGCGTTCGGGCTATTTCCAGCATGCCTACGCGGATTATGCCACGCCTATCGGTGAGCCCTTGATGAAACGCTTTATCCGCCGCCACCGATTGGCCAAAGAAGATCCTACCGCTGCCCAAAGCGAAGCCGTGAAGCCCATCGTTTATTACCTCGATCGCGGCGCACCAGAACCCATCCGCTCCGCCCTCATCGAAGGTGCCCAGTGGTGGAACCAAGCCTTCGAAGCCGCTGGCTACACCAATGCTTTTCAGGTTAGATTACTGCCCGAAGGCGCCGACCCACTCGATGTGCGCTACAACCTCATCAATTGGGTACACCGCAGCACCCGTGGCTGGAGTTATGGCTCTTCCGTAACCGATCCCCGAACCGGTGAGATCATCAAGGGGCATGTACTGCTCGGCAGCCTGCGTGTTCGCCAGGATTTTCTGATCGCACAGGGGCTTATCAACGCCTACAAAGAGGGCGAAGAAGTCGATCCCGCTTTGCTTGAGATGTCCTTAGCCCGCTTGCGGCAGCTATCCGCTCACGAAGTAGGGCATACGCTGGGGCTGGCACACAATTTCGCCGCCTCCGTAAACAACAATGCTTCCGTTATGGATTATCCCCATCCTTATGTGCTGCAAGGAAAGCAGGATAGTATTGATTTCTCGAAGGCCTACTCCACGGGCATCGGCGAATGGGATAAACGAACCATCTTATATGGCTATCAGCACTTCCCCGAAGGTGCCAACGAAGCCGAAGCGCTACAAGCCGTTCTCGAAGAGAATGAAACCATGGGCTTGCACTATGTTTCCGATCCGGACGCTAGGGGCACACATACCGCCAATGCCCTCGGCCACCTCTGGGATAATGGCGCCGACCCCGCCGTGGAACTCGCTCGACTGGTGAAGCTACGCAGCAAAGCGATCCTCTACTTCGACCAGACCAATATTCCCGAAGGCGCGCCCCTGAGTAACCTGGAAAACGTCTTTGTACCCATCTACTTCATGCACCGCTATCAGGTGGAAGCCACCGCAAAGCTCATTGGAGGCTATCACTATGATTATGCTGTGCGAGGCAAGGGGAGCCCCAAAGTAGCCAAAGAGGTAGATCGGGAACGGCAAGACGTAGCGCTACAACAATTACTGCGAACCCTCCATCCAGACTTCCTAACGGTGCCCCGAAAAATACAGCAACTCATTCTCCCGCAGGCTTATGGCTATCAGCGCGATCGCGAATTGTTTCCCTTCTACACCGGCGCCACTTTCGATCCCGTGGGAGCCGCAGCTGCTGCTGCCGACTTAACACTGAGCAACCTAATGCATCCCGAACGCCTGGCGCGGATTAGTGTACAGCGCAGCGGAAATACCGATATCCTTTCTGTAATAGGCGACGAACTGCTGGATTATGTTCGAAAGCGTAAAGGCCCACAAAAGTTGATTGCTGATGCCGTCTTCGATCGATATACCCAACATCTTTTCACCTTGGCGGCCAACGAAAAGACCTCGCCTTGGGTAAGGAACGAAGCCCTCATTGAGCTGGAGCGCATACGCCAACGCATGCTCAGCTCCCTCAGCGCGAATATCCCGCTGTTCCATCGGCAGCTAGCACAATTCCGTAATAATCCGTCTGATTTCCAACCCACAACAGCGCCCAAATTGCCCGATGGAGCGCCTATCGGTTGCTCGGGGATGCATTAAAGCAGCTGTTGAGACACTTGGCCGAACAACTGCTTTCGAAAAACAAAGATGCGTCTTTTATAAAGGATTACGCGAAAGCGATCAAAAAAATGATGTTAACATCAATCGTACTTGCTAGGCAACCCGAAACTCGACAAAAACGCATCGACGAAATTGCCGAGCTGGCAGGACAACATAGAAAGCCTAAACAATTTAGATAAAGGAAAACGGATGTATCTCCAAGTCGCAATCGCACACTCGCTGGCTCACGCCCAGGCGGGCACAGGTGCAGGAGCAAGGAAAACTATTTGGAGCCATGCTTGTACTGCAAATAGCACAAAACGACATCTTTTCGGAAAATCGAGAAGCTCATCCATCACCGCTTTGAAAACGACTGCGTACACACGCCGATACTATGCTTCTACAATTAGACGACATCTTGGGACAGGAAAGCCACTACCGCCGCAATTTTATGAACAGCCTTCCGGGGCCTCGGACAGCCCACCTCATCGCCACCAAAGGCCATCGGGGCAATGAAAACATAGGTGTTTTTAATACCATCGTTCATCTGCAAGCTTCTCCACCCATGCTAGGCTTCATCCTGCGGCCGCTTACAGTAGCTCGGGAGACTTACCACAATATCCTGGCGAATAAGCATTACAGCATCAATACGGTTGCCCCTACTTTTTTGGCCGCAGCTCACCAGTGCAGCGCCAATTATCCCGTTGGGCAATCTGAGTTTGCAGCCACGGGGCTAAGCCCGCACTACACCAATACCCTCAAGGCACCTTATGTGGCGGAAGCTCTCATCAAAATAGGCTTGGAATATGTAGAAAGCCACCAAATTGCAGGCGGTACCCTGCTCGTGGTGGGGCGGGTGCTGGAAGTTATACTGCCCGAGGAAGTAGTGGGCCAAGAAGGCCATATTGACCACCAAAAACTAGACACGATGGTGGTGGCAGGCTTGGAACAATACTATCGCTTGCAAGACGGGGCGCGGAAGGGCTATGCCAAGGCAACAAAGAATTAGGCCTGCTAGCTTCCCAAAATAGCGCAGCTAGCGCGCGCTGTAAGGATGATCCTCTCAACACTTTACAACGCTCCTAAATTGGCTTGGGCACTATATTGGTGTCCATACCCAAATGGGGCGTTGGCGGCAAGCCCAACAAATGGGAATAAGGAATTTCCCACTTTGCAAAATTCGGCAAGCCCAGAAATTTGGCCACTTGCCGTTTTTATGCCTAACTTTACAGTTATTTCCGTAAAAACAAAATATAGACCTTATGTCCTTCGAAATTATTGGTAAGCTCGTTAAGCTATACGAAACAGAAAGCAAGACGGACTCCTTCCGTGCGCGGGAGTTTGTGATTGAAATTGACGGCGGCACCTACCCGCAGTTCGTGAAGTTCCAGTGTGTACAAGACCGCACCACGATGATAGACCCCTACAAGGAAGGTGATCAGATAAAGGTACATTTTGATCTTCGGGGTCGCGAATGGCAAGGGAAGTATTTTACCAACCTCAATGCTTGGCGCGTGGAGGGGATCTCTGCTACTCCCTCCAACACGGCTCCCGCATCTACTGCCAGCTCATTAGAAGATTTCCCTACCGCTTCCGATGCCCCAGGAGACCTGAGCGCTTCGGATGATTTGCCTTTCTAAGTACATTGAACTAAAGTTGACCAAAAAGATTCGTGAACGTAGGGCTTATGATGCCTTGCTTGTGAGGCGTAGGCTGTTCAGTGGACACGCTACAGTAGGCCCTGCTCTTGCCTAAGGGGCGGGAATGTGCGTGAGCGAACATCCCCTTAGCCAAACACATATCGGAATACTTTCACCAACTGGCCGCCGGGGGCATCCCAATCGGGCACATCCGTTACCCGCCGTCCTCCGATAGCTTCGTAAAATGCGATGGCTGGGGCGTTGGCTTGTAGCACGTAGAGGAACATAGGCTGGCTAGGGAAGTGCGCTTTTACCCATTGATGCGCCTTGAAGAGCAATTGTTTACCAATTCCCTTACCCTGTTGGCCTTCCCGTACATGCAGGTTGTCGAGCATAACACCGTGCGCGAGCTCTTCCTGAGGTGTAAGGCAAACGAAGCCCAGCAGGGTCTCTTCTTCCTCTGCTAGCAAGACCCATAAATCGGGTGGGGGGCTAGTAAAGCGATCCTCCCAAGCGGCAAGGCGTTCTTGCGCGGCTTCTTGATCTAGATAATTATCGGAGAAAACCCCACGGTAGGCTTTCTGCCAGCTCAGGGTGTGCAGGGCGGCGATGGCCGCCGCATCTTGGGCTGTGGCGAGGCGGAATGTCATACGAATATTAAATTTTACTGATTTTGCGCTTTTCGCTGGCAAAGATGCACTTATCTGCTTACTTTGCAGCGTGATACTAACAGAAAATCTCGCTTACCAATACCCGAAAGGGGCTTCTTTTGTTTTTCCGAACTTGCACTGCTTGGAGGGGGAACACCACTTGATATTGGGTCCTAGCGGTTCAGGTAAATCGACCTTGCTACATTTACTGGCCGCACTCTTGAAGCCGAGCAACGGAAAACTTGAGCTACATGGGGAGGCCTACGGCTATTTGTCCGCCAGCGCTGCTGATGCTTTTCGAGGGCAGTATATCGGGATGATTTTCCAAAAGTCCTATTTTATCGCTTCCTTGACAGTAGCTGAGAATTTGGGTATTGCCCAACGTCTTGGGGGCCAGCGGGTGGATAAAAAGGCCAATATCCACTTGCTGGAAACGCTCGGTATTGCACAGCATGCTAATAAACGAGCCGATCAGCTATCGGTGGGGGAGCAACAGCGCGCTAGCATTGCCCGCGGTTTGGTCAATCGACCTAAATTGTTGCTAGCCGACGAGCCTACTGCGGCCTTAGATGCCGATAATGCCCGTATCGTGAGCCAGTTGTTGCGCGAACGAGCCACCGAACTGGGCGCCGTACTGCTGGTGGTTACCCACGATGAGCGGCTCTTAGGCGATTTTCCTGCAGTACTCAGAATAGGCGAAAAAAGCCTACAAAATTAAGTGCTATGTCCACTTTCCAACTTGCCATCAGGAACTTGCTACACAAGCCTTGGAACACGGCACTAAGCCTGATTTTAGCGGCTTTGGGGGCGGGGCTAATTAGTCTGCTGTTGCTAGTGAGCTGGCAGTTCGATCAGCAATTGAGTCGAAATTTAGCGGGGGTTAATCTCATCATCGGTGCCAAAGGCAGCCCGCTGCAGCTGGTCATGAGCAGTCTGTATCACGTACAATACCCCACAGGAAATATACCCATTTCGGGGGTACTGCCTTACTTGAATCCCGCTCATCCTTACATCGAAAAGGCCATTCCCCTATCCTTAGGTGATAGCTACGAAGGCCGGCGTATCGTGGGCACACGCCCCGATTTTCTATCGCTCTACAACGGAAGTCTTGCTGCTGGGCGTATCTGGGAAGCCCCCATGGAGGCCGTCGTAGGGGCTGGCGCAGCCAGCGATCTGGAGCTAAAAATAGGGGATACCTTCCTGGGGAGCCATGGCCTCGCGGCTGATAGCTTGCTGATCCATGAAGATAGCCCACCCTTCACCGTAGTGGGCATCCTAGAGCCGACCGGATCCGTAGCCGATCAGCTGCTGCTTACTAGCAACGAGAGTACTTGGCTCGTACACGAAGACCATGAACACGGGGAGGACAATCACGACCACGATCACGACCACGACCACGACCACGACCACGATCAGGATCATGCCCACGAATCGGCAATATCGGAAACTATCCCACTGGGGCAAATCACGGCTTACCCGGATAAGCAAATTACTTCCCTCTTGCTGCGCTTCAAGGGGAACAGTGTGTTCTCGCTCAATCTGCAGCGCGGCATCAATGAGAATACAGGTATGTTGGCCGCCTCGCCGAGCTACGAAATCGACTCGCTTTATGCCACGATGGGCCCCGGTGAATCTATTCTTCAGCGCCTAGCCCTGGTGATTGTTTTGGTGAGTATCCTGAGTATTTTCATTAGCCTTTACACCTCCCTCAACGAGCGGCGGAAAGAACTGGCACTGATCAGGAGCCTAGGGGGCGGACGCAGTACTTTGCTCAGCCTCTTACTTACCGAGGGCGTTGTTTTAGCGCTGGGGGGAGCGTTTTTAGGCTTGCTACTCAGCCATGTAGGCCTATTTTTTATCGCTCGCTTTATGAGCCAACAGTACCGCTACGATTTTTCGGCCTTCTTCCTTTTGCCTGCCGAGTTGTATCTGTTGCTAGCGGCCTTGCTAATTGGTTTATTGGCAGCAGCCATACCCGCTTTTCGGGCAGCGAATACGGATGTACACCAAACTTTGTCGGAGTAAAATAGGGCAAAATTGCAGGAGCAAGGCTTTATTTTGCAGCAGCGCTCTTACTGATCAGATTCGCTTCGAGCATATTTTTCTCGAACCATTTGCGACTTTCGCTGATCTGGCCATTAATGTATTTTTCAATCATCAAGCTGGCGATGGGGGCGGCGTAGGTGCTACCAAAGCCTCCTTCCTCGATGTAAACGGAGATGGCTATTTTAGGCTGCTGCTGCGGAGCGAAGGCAAAGAGGATGGAGTGGTCGGTACCTTTGTTTTCGGCAGTGCCTGTCTTGCCGCAGATGTCTAGCCCTGGCATATCCGAGCGGCGAGCTGTACCGTTGAGGAACGTTTGGCGCATACCACTGGCGACGGTCTCGAAATGTTTTTTGTCTATCTCAATATCGTGGCGAAAGATTTGGTGCGGCGGGGCAACCACACTATCGGGGCCCATCCTGAGGCCCCTCACCAGATGGGGGGTAATCCAATGACCGCGGTTGGCGATGGCTGCAGCGAGGTTGGCCATTTGGAGGTTGGTAAGTTCATATTCCCCCTGTCCAATGCCCAGCGAGCGTATCCAGATGGCTCGCCAAAATTCGTCTTCGGCAAAGCGCTTGGTGTAATATTCCGGTGTGGGAACGTTCCCTTGTAGCTCGCTAGGGAAGTCGATGCCTGTCTTTACCCCCAGACCAAACTGATAGAGATAGCGATTGAATTCCGCCAAGCCCCGATTGGGCGAAATACTACCGTACCTATTGATAAGCTCCAGAAAAGATGTCACAAAATAGGTATTGCAAGACTGTGCAATAGCCATTTCTACACTGTGGCAATAGGGATGGCCGTGGCAGCCCGTGAGCCGTTTGCCATTGCTCACAAAAGCTCCCGAGCAACTAATACCTCGGTCGGTATGCAAAGTGCCTTCTTGAAGGCCAATTAAAGCCACCAGCGTCTTAAAAGGCGAACCCGGAGGGTATTTGCCTCCAATAGCTCTGTTGAGCAGGGGTTTTAGGGTATCTCTGACGAGCTGGTTGTAAGCCGCGCTGCGTTGCCGGCCTACCGAAAGTAAACGCGGATCGTAGGCGGGGGAAGAGACCATTGCTAGGATTTCTCCAGTACTAGGTTCTATGGCAATGATACTGCCCATTTTACCAGCCATTAGCTGCTCGCCGTAGGCTTGCAAATCAAAGTCGATGGTGGTGAGTAAATCGGCTCCCGCCTCTGCGGGAATATCAATTTTGTTGCTGCCAGCCTCTTCAACCTCTCGGCCCATTTTATCTACTAAAATTAGCCTACTGCCTTTTTTCCCTCTCAGAACTTCCTCGTACTGCCGCTCAAGTCCACTAACGCCTATATAGTCCCCCGAACGATAAAAGCTTAGGGTGTCGGCAGCGATTTGTTCGGGGCTGACCTCCCCCATATACCCGATCAAGTGGCCAGCACCAGCCAGGGGATAAGAACGCAAACTCCTCAAATGTGCCTTAAAACCTGGAAATTCATGCAGGCTTTCTTGAAAAGTAGCAAACTGTTGCTGGCTGATGTTGCTCATAAATACAAAGGGCTTGTATTTCGAAAATTGGGCATTTCGCCAGTCTTTTTCTACGCCCTCCACAAATTCTTCTAGGCTGATGTTTAGCAGCTTACAGAATTTTAGGGTGTCGAATTGGGCACTTTCTTTCTTGAAAATATGGTAGGTTAGTTCTAGTTGGTAGGCGGCTTGGTTGAGCGTAAGCAATTTGCCATTGCGGTCGGCCATCAGCCCACGGGAAGGGTATTCTGTAATTAGGGAGGTGCCAGCGGTGTTGGCTCGGGCGCGAAATTTTTGACTAGCAACCTGGAGATGAAAAGCCTTTCCTACAAGCAAAAGTGCGGCTAGTATAAGTAGCAGTCTTATACTCCATACTTTAGTGAACTGTTGCTGTTCGGTCATGCTGTATTAGTATTTCGGGTTGAAAATAAAAGCTGTAAACAGGAGCGCAAAATAAGAGGCTGGAAAGCTGAAAAGCGTCTTTAGCAAAATTTCGTCCCAATATACGAAAGTAAAGGCTTGCACGCTGAAAAAGAATAAGGAATGTAAAAAGAGGCCGTAAGCGGTATAGCGAGTAAACCAAGGCCAACCTAAATTATCGCCTGTGGGGTGCGCTTTAATGTTGTAGCCCTCTTGAGGTTGGACGAAGCGAAGCAAAGCAGGCCTTACAAAGCCTAGGAAAGTAGCCGCCGCTGCATGCATACCCAAGGTCTCGTAGAAGAGGTCTATGGCCAGCCCCAAGAGAAAAGAGAGCAGCATAACGCCTACTTTCAACATCCGGATGGGTAGTAGTAAAGTAAAAACGGGATATAGGAAAACAAAAAGATAGTCTTTCCCGCCAAAGCCCCAGCTGATTTGCCGGAGCAAGAAGATTTGTAAAAAAAGAAGTAATAAGAAACGGATACCGCTATTTAAAATCGCTCGCTCGTTCATCGCCTGTCATATAAATGTGCTAAATCGTCCTTGTAAAGGTCTTTAACCAAGTGCACATATCTTAGGCGCAGTGGCTCGTTCAATAAGGCAACAGACAGTAGCCAGCTTCCCTCAGCAGCCACCCGTTGCTTCTCTTGTACGGTGCCTACTGCTATGCCAGTAGGGAAAGTACCCGAATAGGCAGTAGTAAAGATCGTATCGCCGATTTCTACCGGCACATAATCCTTCATGTCTTCTAAGATCATGATGCGGGGGTCTTGGCCATCCCAGCTCAAGGTGCCAAAATAGCCATTCCGTAGGCCAGCACTGATTTTTATGTCCCGATGAAGAATACTAAGCGCTCTGGCGTGTTGCTGGCCAAGGGTATTGACCACGCCCACAATGCCTGTGGGGCTCACAATGCCTTGCCCTTTATACAAGCTATCCTGCTCGCCTTTGTTGATAATAAAGGTATTATTGGGATTATAAGGAGATTTGCTGATAATCTCTGCGGGCAGGTAGATGAAGCGTTGCCGAAGACTGTCATTAACCAAGGTGTCGGCAGCCTCTCGTTCGGTGTAATAGGCCGAGGGCAGGCGCTGCTGTAACAACGCCAGCTCATTTTGCAAGTCTGCTACTTGTTGCTTGAGACCAATGAAGGAGTTGAGTTCATCTACCTGCTCTGTGACACTGCCCGTATAGACGCTCAGGGTCTCCAGATAAATGTCTCTTTGTTGGCTGTTGAAGTTGATAATCAGATAGAAACAGACCATTTCCAGCACCAAGAAGGTGAAAAAGCTACTACCTCTGAAAAGGAACTGAATCAGTCGAGACATCTACGCAACACTACTGCTTGGAATAAGGATTGCTTTATAGCGTTCGGTATTGGCCAAGGCAGCGCTGGTGCCGCGCACCACTGCGCGTAAGGGATCTTCCGCAACGTGCACCGGTAGCTGCGTTTTGGCACTCAGCCGTTTATCTAAGCCCCGAAGTAAGGCACCGCCGCCGGTTAGATAGATGCCAGTTCGGTAAATATCGCTAGCTAATTCTGGGGGGGTAGTTTCCAGCGCCCTGAAAACAGCTTCCTCTATTTGCACAATACTTTCGTCTAAAGCTTCTGCAATTTCTTTGTAGCTCACCATGATTTGGCGGGGAATACCCGTTACCATGTCTCGTCCATTAACGGCATAATCCGCAGGGGGGTCATCCAACTCCGTTAAGGCGGAACCAACGTGGATTTTGATTTGCTCCGCAGTGCGTTCCCCTATCAATATGTTGTGCTGCCGCTTCATGAAGGCACCAATAGCAGTGGTGAGTTCATCTCCGGCTACTCGGATACTCTGGTCACAGACAATACCCGAAAGGGCTATTACCGCAATCTCGGTAGTTCCCCCGCCGATATCAATAATCATATTACCAATAGGCTCTTCCACATCTAGCCCGATGCCTAGTGCCGCCGCCATGGGCTCGAAAATCAGGTAGGCCTCCTTGGCATCCACGCGGGCCGCACTTTCGAATACCGCCCGCTTCTCTACTTCCGTAATGCCCGAAGGAATACAAATGACCATCTTGAGGTGAGTAAAAAAACGACGGCGGGTGCCAATCATTTCTATCATTCCCTTCATCATCTGCTCGGCAGCTTTGAAGTCGGCAATTACTCCGTCTTTTAGGGGCCGAACGGTTCGGATGCTATCGTGCGTCTTCTCGTGCATTTGCATGGCTCGGCGCCCCACAGCAATGGTCTGGTCGGTTTTACGATCTATTGCTACAATCGAGGGCTCATCCACCACTACTTTGTTATCTTGTATGACCAAGGTGTTGGCGGTGCCCAAATCGATGGCAAGTTCTTGTTTGAAAAAATTGAAAAGCTTCATCAAGCTGTGTAGTATCGTTTGGTTGTGATTCAGTCTGGATAGGGGGCGCAAAAGCTAGCCGTGGCCGCTTAGTATAGAGATTTCTCTATTAAAATCATTGTGCACCCATCCAATGTGCAAAAGTGCAAAAAAAGCTGCGAACTAGCAGACTATTGCTTGAATTATTATGCTATTTCTTCTCTTTAAAGGCGTTTTATGCGCTTTGAAGGCTTTTTCCTTATTTTTTGGCTCACGCAGGAGCAAGGTTTTAGGTAGTAGTCGTAGTTGTCGGACAATTCAGAATTGTCCGACAACTACGACTGAACCTTTTGCTAATCTTTATTGTTGTATAAACATTAAATGTAAATACAATGAAAAAAATCTTCCATTCCGCCGCCAGTCGCGGCCATGCCGATCATGGTTGGTTGCAGTCTAAGCACACTTTTAGTTTTGCTAACTATCACGATCCGGAGCGCATCCGTTTCGGAACGTTACGCGTGCTCAACGATGATACGGTGGCAGCGGGTAGGGGCTTTGGTACTCATCCACACGACAACATGGAGATTATCTCGATTCCTTTAGAGGGTGATCTAGAGCATAAGGACTCGATGGGAAATGTGGCAGTTATCCGGCAAGGCGATATCCAAGCCATGAGTGCTGGAACTGGTATTTTCCACAGCGAAAAGAATAAGAACACAGATAAGCTCGTCAAGTTCTTACAGATCTGGGTTTTTCCCAATAAGCGAGACGTGGAGCCTAGCTACAGTCAGATCACACTATCTGAAAGCAGCCTGCAGGATCAGCTGCTACAGATTTTGTCCCCTTCGGCCGAGGAGGAAGGTGTTAGTATACAACAAGACGCTTGGTTTCATCTGGGTCGGCTCAGTGAGGGTACTCAGCTCCATTACTCGTTCAAAAAGCCGGGGAATGGTCTCTACGTTTTCTTGATTGAAGGGAGTGCTACTGTTGCTGGGGAGGAACTACAAAGGCGGGATGGCCTTGGCATCTGGGAAACAACCCAAATAGAAATAAGTGCTACAAACCCTGCTTACATTCTCCTGATGGAAGTGCCCATGGAGCTATAGCATTACTAATCTTGGCTCTTAAAAGAAAACACTCGTGTTGAGCGGCGTCGAAACACTGCTCCCGCACGCAGTGCCCGTCCTCCAACCCGTATGAGCCGTGCCCGTCTGGGTTTAGTAGGGCGATAGTCACCATCTTCAAACAAGCTGCTGCTAGACAATAGCTGTGCTTTATTTTAATCTTTACACATTACCAAACAAATGAACTTAATCGATTCTCTTCAATGGCGCTACGCCACCAAGCAATTTGATGCTAGCAAAAAAATCAGTGCTGCTGATTTGCAAACACTACAAGACGCCGTGAGTCTGGCACCCACTTCCTACGGGCTACAGCCCTTCCGCGTCTTGGTAATTACTGATCCGGAGCTTCGGGAGAAGCTGAAGGCAGTTGCTTACGGACAGCCCCAAATTACGGATGCTTCCCACCTTTTTGTCTTTGCGCACAAATTGGACATGACGGAGGCCTACATAGATGATTTTATGCAGCGCACAGCCGAGGCAAGAGGTATTGCTGCCGATAGCCTGGCGGGCTACAGCCAGGTAATCAAGGGAAGCGTGGCCAGCAAATCGCCCGAAGTCATTGCGGCTTGGAATCAGCGGCAGGCCTACATCGCATTAGGGCACCTTTTGGTTGCTGCTGCGACGCATCATATCGATGCTTGCCCGATGGAAGGATTTGATCCAGCGGGCGTAGATAAAATATTGGGTTTGGCTGAACAAGGCCTTGCTGCGGCTGTTATAGCTGCCGTTGGTTACCGATCTGCAGAAGATAAGATGCAGTTTGCGGCCAAAGTTAGATTACCCCAATCGGAGCTGTTTGTGAACATCTAGTCTGCCAAGCTCGCTCCGCCCAAAAAACCAAAATCATGTATAACATACTAGCGATCGCTAAGAACACGGAAATCCTGCAAGTACTTCATAGGCTAGTCAATCAGACGGCGGATTGGCACGGGCAAACCACCGATGACCTCAACGAAGCAGAATTTCTGCTAGCGCAAGAAGAGTTCGATATCGTCCTATGTGGTACAGGCCTTTCTGAGTCGGACGAGCAGCGGCTGAGCGACTTTTTCCAACAGCTGACCTACCAGCCCAAGTTGGTTCGCCATTATGGTGGTGGAAGCGGCCTATTGTACAGTGAAGTAGCTGGTGCCTTAGTGGCTTAGTATTTCTTTTCTGACAAGACCCAGTTGTTCGAACCTAGCCAAGCCCAACGGACTTCGGCTAGGTTCGCTTCGGGGTCTATGTAGGTTTGGTAAGTACCCTGATTGAGCTTCACCTTTGTGTTGGCATACACAGCGCAGCTATCGCCTCGCGCTTCGCACTGGGCAGCTAGATGCTTGGCAAACTGCAGAACCATGTCTGGATGAGTGTAGAGCTTGCGATGCTGCTGTTGGGTAAGCAGGTTTTTGGTTCTGACCGTGTAGCTACTGTCCGCTTCCACACCTTTGTTTCCAGCTTTGTAAACCGTTACTTTGAAATCGCCACTACCGGTCTTCGACCGCAGCATCATCCGCCAGCTATATCGATGGCCTTCCTCACTCCAGGCTACATCAGAGGCGAAAAAATGGTGGCGGAACGGCAGCAATAAATGAATACAGAGGAGAAAGAGTAAGCCGATTTTTATCTGCTTCTGTTGTCTTTTGTTGCTTGTTTCTTCCGCGTAGCCGGGCAGTTCCCCCCAGAAAGGATGACGGTGGGTATAGGCGTGATTGGGGCTAGGCCATTTGCTGGCAGAACTACTTTCAAAGCGTTCGTGCGCTGCTGCGTCTGCTACAGTCTTTTGCCAGTTTTTTTGCCAGCGTTTCACTCTCTCAGATCTGTTGGCGAGCCAGTTGACAAAGTTCCTGGGCCAGTAGGGCTCGAAAAACAAGGAGGTGAGCACCAAGGATAGGTAAGGGAAAATACCAATATTGAAAATCAGATGGTTGGTAGCATGGAAAAAAACCGCACCTGCCAAAGCCCACCAGCGCAGCCGTTTGTGCAACAGCAGGAAAGCAATGGAGCTATCCAACAAAAAGCCGCCCCAAGCCATGAAATAGGCTGTTTCGGGTAAGGCTAGTAGTGGCCCGATCAGTGGTTTACTCGCCTTGAACTGCAGCCATTGTTGGAGGGGCTGGGCGTGTAGGAGCCAGTCGGCATTGAGCTTTGCAACACCCCCGTAGAAATATACAATGCCCATCATAACAGGGAACATCAGCAGCGCCCAGCGAGGACTTGTGGGCGACCATTCCTGCGGCTGTCGTTTCACATCCAACGAAAACTCTCGCCAAGCAGGGGTGAAAACTAGCAAGGCTGCCAGCCAGCAGAAGAAGTAGCCATGATTGAGATAATGCGCCTTTTCTAGCAAAAACATATACAAAAAAGCCAGCGCAAACAGGGGTGCCGTCAGCTTGAAACGCCAACCCAAAGCGACGGCGATGCCCAGCAAAAACCCAACAACAAAAAATAAGGATAGCCAAGGTTCGGGTAGGGGATATACCCACTCGAATCCAAAATAGCGAAAGGTGAAGCCATCAAAACTACGCAGATACCAGTGGTAGTAGATACCACTACCCAGAATATCACCACCGCCCAATAGCCCGATGGCAATGCGTAGCCACACGAGGGTATCAATCGGGACGGCCTTGAATAGGCTGCTGCGGGGCATCCGAGGTATTAGAGTTTATACCACTTCGTTTCTTGTTGGCTGCTTTTCACCACGGCTACAATAAATTTCATGCCCCGCACGCCGTCGCTCACGCTGGGGAAGTCTTGAGCCAGGGGAGGGGCCTCCACGCCTTCCAGCCGCGCGCGCACGCAGTTGGCGAAATTTTTGTAAATATTGGCAAAGGCTTCTAGATATCCCTCCGGGTGGCCGGCAGGAATGCGCTGCGCATAAGCGGAAGCAGCGGTAATGTTATTGCCAACTCCTGTGCGATACACTTCAGTCGGCCGATCGGCATGCTTCACCAGTAGTGTGTTGGGTTCCATTTGATGCCACTGCAACCCACCTTTTTCTCCGTAGATGCGGATGTTTAGGTCGTTTTCCTCCCCTACGCTGATCTGGCTGGCGTGTAGAATACCCTTGGCTCCATTGCTGAAGCGGAGCAGCACATTGCCATCGTCATCTAGGCGTCGACCAGGCACAAAGACCGTCAGGTCGGCACATAATTCGCTGATTTCAAGCCCTGTGATGTACTCGGCCAGATTTTCAGCATGGGTGCCAATGTCGCCCATAGCGCCGGCAATACCCGACTTGCTGGGGTCGGTCCGCCAGGCAGCTTGCTTGGAGTCGGTCGCTTCCACACGGGTAGCCAACCATCCCTGGGGGTATTCCACCACTACTTTACGAATCTCGCCCAGCTCGCCCTGCTTAATCATATCCCGGGCTTGTTTGACCATCGGGTAGCCCGTGTAGTTGTGGGTGAGTGCAAAAATTAAACCCGTTTCCTTTACGAGTTTTTCTAGTTCCAGCGCTTCTTCCATATTGAAGGCTAAGGGCTTGTCGCAAACGACATGGAAGCCGTTTTCCAAAGCCATTTTGGCTGGACCATAATGCACATGGTTGGGCGTTACAATCGAGACAAAATCCATCCGCTCACCCAATGGCAGCGCTTTTTCCTTTTGGATCATCTCCGCATAAGAAGTGTAAACCCGATCGCTTGGCAAGTAGAAGTCCTCGCCGCTAACTTTCGATTTTTCCGGGTCGCTACTGAAGGCGCCGCAGACTAGCTCAATTTGCCCATCTAAAGCCGCTGCCATACGGTGGACGCCCCCGATGAAGGCACCACGGCCACCACCGACCATGCCCATTCGTATTTTTCTTCCCATTACATTTTGGTTTTTTATCCTCTAAACACACAAACGTACAAATTATTTTGAAACTGAGCGCTGGGGTATCCCTGTAAGCTTAGGTTAAAATCAAATCGATTTTTTTGGCGCTCGCAGGAGCCGTGTTTTTAAAGAGGAGCAAGGCCTTTATTGATTCCGCTCCCGAAGTACTGCTTTTACGTCTTCCAGAGTATAGCCCTTCGCAGCCAGTAGTATGAGGTAGTGGTATATTAAGTCGGCCGCCTCTCCCAAAAAGAGCTCTTTGTTGTCGTCTTTGGCTTCTATCACCAATTCTACGGCTTCTTCCCCTACTTTTTGTGCCACCTTATTGATGCCTCTTCCGAGTAGGCGGCTGGTGTAGGAATCCACAGAAGGCTGATCTCTACGCGTATGGATAATGGTTTCCAGCTCCGTCAGGAAATCACCTAGGTTGCTTTCGCCCCAGCAGGTATCATCCCCCGTATGGCAAGTAGGGCCTTGGGGGTGGGCTTTTATTAGTAGGCTGTCTAGGTCGCAGTCGGCTGTGATGCTTACCAGCTCCAGGAAGTTGCCAGAGCTTTCCCCCTTCGTCCACAATCGGTTTTTGCTTCTACTGAAGAAAGTCACCTGGCCCAAAGAGAGCGTCTTTTCCAGCGCGGCCGCATTCATATAGCCCTGCATCAACACGCGATGCGTTTTGGCATCTTGCACGATGGCGGGGAGGAGGCCATCTTGCTTTTGGAAGTCGAGTGCAGAAAAGTTTTTGCTAGTAATTCGCATGTTTTGTATATTGGGTGCAAAATTACAGCAATTTTGCCGAAAGCCACCGCTTTTTAGCGGGCTTTTAGCTTTTCATTCGTCGTGCTTAGCTTGGTTTTTCAATGGCGGCACACAAAATCTATCAAGATGTTATCCAACAATTTTGAATCTCCTTTAGACAGCGACATGGGCAGCCGAATGTCTTTTGATGGCGAAGCTGCCCGGCACTTGCGCACGGCTGGTAAATGGGGGCGTTTGCTGGCCATCGTGGGCTTTGTGTTCTTAGGGATTGGTATATTGGCCATCTTGCTAGGAGGCTCTGCCTTTTTTGCCCTTGGCACAGGAATGGGCGAGATGGGGTTTCTGGGCGGCTTCGGCGTGATCATGATACTCTTCTATCTGGCTATATTCGCCTTTAGCTTCTATCTCTACTATCTCTTGTATCAGTTTTCTATTAATGCGATCCTAGCAGCGGACACACAATCTGGCCCAGCGCTCACCGCCTCTATGGCTTCTCTAGCAAAACTGCTCACCATCGCGGGGATACTAACAATAGGAATTATGGCCTTGTACATCATCGGCATAGCCGGGGCGCTTCTTTTTGGGGCGTTGTCCGGCCTGTAAAAGCCTAAACGCTATGCAAATCCTCGTAGAGTCCTCCTTGTCAATCGTCGTCAATCGTCACTTATCCATTTTCCATTCAATAACGCACTGGCACACCAGCCCTTTGTAAGCTTTGCTTGAGTTCCCCGATGCCAATTTCGCCGAAGTGGAAGATGCTGGCGGCTAGCCCAGCGTCGGCCTTGCCCGCGGTAAATACATCCGTGAAGTGCTGTATGCTGCCCGCTCCGCCGCTGGCAATAATCGGGATGCTGAGCGCTTCGCTGAGCCGCGCCGTAGCTTCTAAAGCAAAACCAGCCTTGGTGCCGTCGTGGTCCATACTGGTAAAGAGGATCTCCCCTGCGCCCCGCTCTTGTGCCATCTTCGCCCAGTCGAGAAGCTTATGCTCCGTAGCGATCCGACCGCCGTTGAGGTGCACATACCACTCGCCATCAATTTGCTTGGCATCAATGGCCACCACCACAAATTGATTGCCAAAGCCCTTGGCCAGCTCGTCTATCAGATCCGGCCGGCGCACGGCCGCTGAGTTGATGCTGATCTTATCCGCCCCCGCATCCAATAGCACGCCCACGTCCTCCACCGCCTTGATCCCGCCGCCTATGGTGAAGGGAATGCTGAGCTGTCGGGCAATCTCTCGCGCCAAAGCCGCCAATGTTTTTCGCTTCTCGTGCGTAGCGGTGATGTCCAGGAAAACCAGCTCATCGGCGCCTGCTTCGCTGTATTTTGCGCCCAGCTCCACGGGGTCGCCCGCATCGCGCAAGGCCACAAAGTTGACACCTTTCACCGTGCGGCCGTCCTTAATGTCTAGGCAGGGAATGATTCTTTTTGCTAGCATGTTTTTTATTTTTGGAAATTCCCCAATGCCTCCAAACCAATCCGACCCTCATAAATGGCCTTCCCGATAATGACGCCATAGCAATCCAGCGCAGCGAGGGCCTCCACATCGTCCATATCCGTTACGCCGCCGCTAGCGATGAGCTTCACACCGGGCTGCTCCCGCCGAATACGGCCGTACAAGGCTCTGGCGGTGCCTTGCAGCAGCCCATCCTTGCTCACATCCGTACAGATGGTATAGCGCACGCCTCGGGCAACATAGTCGGCCAAGAATTCAAAAAGTTCCCGATCGCTGGCTTCCTCCCAGCCGCTCACGGCTATCTTGTCGCCGCGCACATCAGTGCCTAGAATGATACGCTCCGCACCGTATTTTTCCAGCCAAGCGAGGAAGATTTCTGGTTTTTTCACGGCAATGGTGCCGCCCGTTACTTGGTGGGCGCCGGACTCGAAGGCAATGCGCAAATCTTCGTCCGATTTCATCCCGCCGCCCCAGTCAATTTGCAGCTTGGTCTGGCTGGCAATGCGCTCCAAAATCCGATGGTTGACAATGCCGCCCCCGCGCGCGCCATCCAAATCCACTACGTGTAGCTTTTGCAGTCCACAGGCTTCAAATTCTTTGGCGACGGCCACCGGGTCTTCGTTATAGACGGTCTTCTGAGCATAGTCCCCCTGAGTGAGGCGCACGCATTTGCCGTCGATGAGGTCTATGGCTGGTAGGATGTACATAAAGGCTAAAATTTAAATGGCTAGAAAAGCCGCTAATACCGCCTCCCCGCTCTT
>DAITME010000041.1:0-36751 GCA_036835305.1 Lewinella sp. | reverse complement strand
ACTTGCCAATGAAAACGTTGTTTTATTTTTTTATTTTTGTATGCTTTACAACATGGCTCTCGGCCCAAACCGAGCGCAATTTAGGGGTTCTCGCGCATGCTGGTGAAGACCGGGTACAGCCAGCTTACAACCTGCTGTATCCGCACAACAATCCCAGCGTGTTTTTGCTAGACAACTGCGGCCGCATTGTGCATAGCTGGGAGGAGGCCACGGGCTTTGTGCCGGGCAATACGGCTTATATCTTATCCAATGGCAACTTGCTGAAGACCAAACGCGCCCTTACCAGCGGGCCCAATAATCCGATTTGGGCAGGTGGCGGCGGCGAAACCATCGAGCTGCGTTCCTGGGACAACGATCTACTCGCCTCTGTAAGCTTGAACAACGATAAATACCGTTTTCACCACGACATTGCGCCTATGCCCAACGGCCATGTCCTCGCCATCGCATGGGAAGCTTTTACCTACGAAGAAGCCATTGCAGCCGGCAGAAACCCCGCACTTTTGCCGGATAGCGTCGTCTGGGCCGAAACGGTTATCGAATACGATCTACTGGCCGATAGCATCGTCTGGCAATGGCATGTATGGGATCATCTGGTGCAGGATTTTGACGAAACCAAGGAAAATTTTGGTACGGTAAACCAGCAAATTGGTAAAATCAACATCAACTATGCCTACCAAGATGGCGTTGCGGACTGGCTGCACATCAATGCTATCGACTACAACCCGCGCCTCGATCAGATCGTTCTGAGTGTCCCTCATTTTGATGAAATTTGGATCATCGACCACTCCACCACTATCGAGGAAGCCGCCACGAATAGCGGTGGCTTGAGTGGAAAAGGCGGCGAGCTTATTTATCGCTGGGGCAACCCTCAGGCCTACGGCCACGGCACAGCAGAGAGCCAAAAGCTTTATTACAACCATGATATTGCTTGGATAGATGATTTCTTAGATCCGCAGCAGCCCTACTATGGCCAACTGTCTGTTTTTAACAATCGCTTGCCCGGCAATCTATCAACAGGCAACGTTTTTGATCCGGCTTTCGATACCCTCACTTGGGCGTATCCTATCCAAAATGGGCGTTATTTACCCCTCGATTTTACGCTCACCCTACAGCACCCCACGGATCCAGCTAGTATCTACAGCGCTGGTCTCTCAGGGGTACAGCTGATGCCGAATGGTAATTTTGTTGTTACTTCTGGGCGAGCAGCCTACGCCTTCGAGCTAGACCCAAACAACGAAATCGTATGGGAATACCGCAATCCGCTCATTGGTGGACAAAGGCGAGCACAAGGCAGCAACCTCACGGGGCTGAATAATTTGCTCTTTCGCTTGCCCCGCTACCCTTTGGATTACAATGCCTTCCAAGGTCGCGATCTCAGCCCCGGCGAGTACATGGAGCTGTCAGCCGATACTGCGCTTTGCAGCAGTGTCACATCGATCCAAGCCTGGGAAGCGCCCCTGGCCTCCAAAGCCCTGATTTTCCCCAATCCGTCGGCAGACGGCCGTGTCAATATTCGTTGGCCTACAGCCGTAAGGGGCTCATTGGAATTGCGGGATGTATTGGGTCGGAGCGTTTGGAAAGGTAGCCAATACCACGCCAGAACAAACGAAGAAGTAAGCATCTCTGCTCTTGCTAGTGGTACTTACTTCCTTTATTTAGATCAGCGATACTACGTGGGGCGGCTGGTTCGGTAAGGGGGGGACTTACTCCGTCTCCAAACCCCTTAGCCTTCGGTTTTGCCCTAGGCGCTCAATCTTGGCGCGGAGGCCTGCAGCCGTCTCAAGTTCATGTGTACTGTGGAAATGCAATACCATCCCGCTCAGCCAAGCACTGAAAAGCAGGCCAAAAAAGAAAGTATATAAGCAGAGCTGTAAGAACACATCCAAGTTATATAGGCTGCTGGGATCGGTAACCAACACCCAGCTAATAGCCGAGAAAAGGAGCTTAGAAACCGCTGTGTCCAAGATAAAGATGCTAAAATAAACCAGTAAAAAGAGCAAAATGAATAAGCCATAGCTAGGAAGCAGATGGCGGTAGGTATAGCCAGCGGCCAGCCCAAAACTACCCACGCCTCGGTAGGCAACATAGCTGTACAGTAGCAAACAGGGTAGCAGCAGGAGAGCCAGCCAGAACAGCCATATTCCCGGTAAGCTACAAAGGGCACTCAGCAAAAGTACGGGCACAAGCAGGCGAGACCAAGCAGCGCTAGCGCCCACGCCCTCCAAGCCTAATATTTGATCGAAGATACGATAAATCAACAGCAGGAGCGCGCCAATAAGTAGGCTCATAAGCAAAAAGAAGGTCGTATCTCGCTCAAAGCCGAAGGTAGAGCAGAGTACATAGAGGTTGTAGGCAGCATCTAAAGAACGACCACTAAATACAAAGCGCGCGCTGAGTGAGGTACTACTTAGCCAAGCCACCGACAGGCAAAATACCAGTGATGCCAGCGCCAACCTACCCAACAGCGCACTACCTGCTCGGCCAAGCAAGACAAAAGCATCTGTGAGCAACTCGCCAATAGGCTTGATGCTTTGGGTGGATATAGGCTCCATTGATCCACGCTGCGGACTTCGGGCTGCCGTTTCTATAGGCATTGGAACCCGTGCGGCTACTTGCCGAGGGTAGAGCCAATAGTACCAAAGCACGAAAACAAAGCAAGAGAGAATGAAAAAGAAGCGAAGCACATCCGGTACCTCTGTATGCCGTGTGAGGTAGCCTTCCAGAAAGCCCGCCATAATGAACAATGGGATAATGCCTAACATGATTTTAAGCCCATCCCGCGCCGAACGCCCAAAGGCTTGCAAACGGCTGTAGGTGCCTGGAAACAACAAGCCGCTCCCCATTGTAAGGCCAGCACCGCCTGCAATAACAATGCTGCTAATCTCTAGCGCCCCGTGTATCCAGATCGTCAAAAAGCTTTCCCAGAATAGGCCTTTCTCTATGAAAAAATATTGAAAAACTCCTAGCATAATGCCATTCTGAACCAGTATTACAACCGAACCAATAGCAAGAAACACCCCCATGATAAATACTTGCAGCGCCACGTAAATGTTGTGCAGCGTAATGGTAAGGAACATATCAAACGGCGCGCGCTGCTTATACACGGCCATGGCGTCTCCGCTGCGAATAAACTCCTTGGTCATATCCACATAGCCTCGCCCCAAGATCAGTTCCGCAAAGCTTTGGTCTATTCTGTAACTCAAAATTCCAATGAACATCGCCACCACAAAAAGCAAGAGCGAAACCAACAGGGGCCGCCGCCGAGCGTATAGTATCTGAGGGAGCTCATCCGTCCAAAAGCTTAGAAAAAGCTCGATTTTTGTCCGCCGATTGCGATTGAGCTGCAAAAAAGTACGGCGCGCCAAACCATTAAGATACACCCTAACGGTTCGGTTGGGGTAGAAGGTGCGGGCATAAGAAAGATCGTCGGTAGTATGAATATACAACTCCTTGAGCAGCTCGGGGTCTTGCTGCTTGCGATCTAAGGCCTTTTCGTATTTAGCCCATTTGTCCTTGTTCTTGGCTATGAAGTCGGTTTCGCGCATAGAAGCCGATTTTGTCGGCAAAGCAAAGCTAGTCATTTATAAGCATAAACTGTCCGAACTCATTCGGTTTGAGATATTTTGAATACTTTTGTATGCCTAAATGCGATGGGATGCAAACCCAACGTTCAGCCTTCCGAGCTTTTTTAGAATGCAAAAAATGTAAGTAAAAGCATGCTCCGAACCATTCTTATCAATACTGTACACCATGTGCGTATAGAATACGAGTTGGCGGCTGCCATGAGCCGGGTCATCGCTTTTATTCTCGATATGGTGCTCGTGTTGGTATTGTGGTTTTTGTTTATTGTGAGTTTTAATGCCAAGGGACCGGAGATCGCCTTACTTTTCTTGTTGCCGTTGACTGTTTTCTTGTTCTACTACTTTTTTGCGGAGCTGCTCATGGATGGGCAAACGCTGGGTAAGAAAATAATGGGCCTGAAAGTTGTTCGGCTAGATGGCGAACGGCTCACTCCGGGCGATTTGCTACTGCGTACTTTTTTTCTCTTGCCCGATGCTTGGTTTAGCCTTGGCATCCCCGCAATTTTACTGATTAATACCAGCAGCAAAGCACAGCGATTGGGAGATATGGTAGCTCAAACGGTGGTTATTCTAACAACAGGCCATGCTAAATTTGGACTAAAAGACATTCTCAATATCCAGACAAGCGAGAAATATACTCCGCGTTTCCCTGGGGTGCGCCGCTTGCCAGAGCGCGATATGCTACTCATCAAGGATACCATCTTCCGCGAATACCGCTACAAAAATCCTGCACATAAACAGGCAATGTTGGCGCTCGCAAATCGCTGCCGAAGCATCCTAAATATAGAAGAAGAAACCAAAGGCATCCCCCCCCGCGAGCTGCTGGAAATCCTCCTCAAGGATTATATCGTCCTCACCCGCTAAGCCCATGATTTACCTGATTGCCATTCTTGGCTCCTTTCTGGCCGGATGTATCAATACTCTGGCTGGCAACGGCTCGGCCATCACCCTGACGATTTTGATGGAATTGTTGGGCCTCCCCCCCGATGTAGCCAATGCCACCAACCGCGTGGGCATCTTTACCCAGGGCTTGGCAAGTAATTACGCATTTTATCGCGAAAAAAAGCTACAAGAGGCTTGGAATTGGCCCGTCATCATCTGGGTTACCCTGGGGGCAGCGCTGGGAATTTATCTGAGTATCATCATTTCTCCCGAAGGTTTTAAGGCTGTATTTCGCTACCTATTGGTGGTGATGTTGCTGGTTCTTCTCGTCAAGCCTAGTCGCTGGCTGCGGGTGGCCGACCCGAATAGAACGCCACTTTCGCCTTGGCTGTCTATTCCCTTGTATTTAGCCCTTGGGGTTTATGGGGGCTTTATACAGATGGGGATGGGGGTCTTTTTTTTGGCTGTTTTGGTGCTTATGGCACGCTACGAGATCATTGGGGCTAATGTCTTGAAGGGCATGGTCGTAATGCTCTATACGGGTTTGGCGCTGGCCGTTTTCGCTTGGAAGGGCTTGGTGGACTGGCAGCTGGGCGGGCTCATGGCCATTGGGCAAACCATCGGCGGCTTCCTCACGGCTACTTTCGCCAGCCGCTACCCGAAAGCCAATGTTTGGGCCTATCGGCTGCTGCTACTGGTGATTATCCTCGCCATCGGGAAAGCTTTCTCGTAAAAACTTTACTCTTTTTCTACAGCCTTGCTCCTGTCGGAACATCCGTATGGGCATTTATTGCCAAGGAAAATCACGGACACCCTTCCAACTGCGCGCGTACACTCGCCACGCTGATGATGCCGTAGTCGTTGCCCCAGGCGTGGTTGATGTAGTTCACGATATTGGCAATTTGGAACTCACTGATGCCTTCCACACCAGGCATAGGCTGATTGTAGGTGGTGTCGTTGACGACAATCGGGCCTTCCATACCGTTTTTTATTAGGCAAGCGAGCTGATTTTGCCCACCCCGCAGCCAATCGGATCCTGACAAAGGCGGAATGAGTGCTCCCAGGCCTTTGCCGCTGTCCATGTGGCAATTGGCGCAATGCTGTGTGTACAAGGCTTGACCCTGACGATACTGCGTTTGCCCACAAGAAGGGGCAATCAGCAGCGCGAGGAAGAGACACCCCGCCAAAAAGATCCCATAATTTGGCCTCAAAAATCCTTTGTTAGACATATCCTACTGGAAGCACACCCAAAACCAGTCTGCTTAGAATATAGTACAAAAGGGTAGCCCAATTGTTTGTCTGCCGCACGCAATTTATTCGACAAAATCCTGCCAGTTTTTTCGCTGTGCCTTCTTTTCGCTGAGCTGCCGCTTGTGTTTTTCCTTGCTTTTTTGGTTAGCAACAAAGGGCCCGGCTTTGCGTTTCTTAGGGATGGGTTTGAGGTGGCTGTTGATGAGTTGGTAGAGGCTAGCCAAGGCGCGTTGCCGATTCTGGTGCTGGCTGCGGCCGCTTTGGTTCACCACCAGCAGGGCGCCATCTTTGGTGAGGCGGTCTTTCAAGTGATAGGCCAATAAGCGTTTCTCCGTATCATCCAGCCCTTGGCTTTGCTGAGGATACCAGGAGAGCTCTACTTTGGTTTCTACTTTATTGACATGCTGACCGCCCGCTCCGCCCGATCTGGCGGTTTTTAGAATCAGCTCTTTTTCTATAATTTCCCAGTTCATTAGGCTGTTTTTTTGTGGGCGCGGATGGCCTCCAATGGCATATCCATGTTGGGGACAGTCTGAAAGCTGCGCTGATCTAAATCGAAAATAACTAGGTGGCCGTAGCCTTCCCCCTCGTAAAAACAGCCACCGTCGATATTGAAAACCGGTAGTTGGTGGCGCTTGGGGTCTTGCTGGCCGAGGATGGCTTCTTTTCGCATCGGTGTGTGGCCATGTACGATGCAGCGCTCGCCCAGCCAGCCTAGGTCGATGTCGTCATACCATCGGCGGATTTGCAACATCGCCATCTTGTCTTGGAGGGGGTCGGGAGATCGGAAGTTGAGGCCGGCGTGTACCAACAAATAGTCTTCCGTCTCTAGTAGGATAGGCCTTTCTTTCATCCACTCGAGGTGGACTTGTATATCGGCATGCAGTGTTTCTGCCTGCTCGTCTAAAATGTAATTGGGTAGGGTGGTGCGGCCGCCAGCTCGCAGCCAGTCGGTGAAGTTGCTGGGGTCTTGGTTCGCTTCCAAACCATTTAACATATAGACCTCGTGGTTGCCTAGCAGGCAGTGCAGCCGGTAGCCAGCTTGCTCTAGTTGTAAAATGTGGTTGATGACCTTTCGGCTATCGGGGCCTTTATCGACATAGTCGCCGAGTAGAAAAAGCTCGTCGTTAGGCGATAGCTGGATTTGCTCCAGCGCCCTGAGAAAGGTGCGGTAGTTACCGTGTATATCGGAGATGGCGTAGCGTTTGTTCATACTAGGCCAACATTATCCGACGGTGGAAAGTTCCTCTCTATATGCCCATTTCCGCCCGTGCAGCGTCGAGTATTTGCCGCACTTCGGCGGCGTCCTTTCCTTGCGCATATACCCGCAGTACGGGTTCCGTGCCGCTGGGGCGAAGCATCACAAAGCGATCGTGGCTACCCAGGTAGCATTTCGTTCCGTCTAGGTGCTGGTATTCGGTAATTTCGAAGGTGCCGAACTTTTTGAAGCTTTCTGTCTTGGCGGCTTCCACCAAAGCCCATTTGCGCTCGTTATCCACGTGCACATCGTCTCGATCGCAATTGAAGGAGCCCACTTTGGTATAAAGCTCTGCTACCAATTCCACGAGGCTTTTGCCGGTTTTGGCCATGAATTCGGCAATCATCATCCCGATCCAGATGCCATCGCGCTCGGGGATATGGCCTTTTACCGCCAAGCCACCGCTTTCTTCGCCGCCCACAATAACATCTTCTTCAGCCATGATTTCGGCAATGTACTTGAAGCCTATTTGGGTTACCTCATACGGCAGGCCATAGATTTCGGCTAGCTTCTTGAGCTTGTCCGTGACGGAAAAAGTGAGTACAACCTTTCCAGTTTTGATGTTTTTGTATTCATATTGGTACATCAACAAAAGCAACAGGATGTGGTGGGAATCTACAAACTGACCGTGTTCATCGAAGAGTCCAATGCGGTCGCCATCCCCATCGTTGGCAATGCCCAATCGGATATGGGGATCATTTTTCACCAACTCGCTCAATTCCATTAGGTTCCGCCCGATCGGCTCAGGGGCCTGCCCATTGAAACCAGGGTTGTATTCGCTATGTAGGTGGATAGCACCTGGCAGCAATTCGCGCATGGCTCGCTGGCTGGCACCGTACATGGCATCAAAAGCAATTCCGATGCCCGACTGGCGGATGAGATCCAGATCGAAATTCTTATAAACGTGGTTGAGGTACATCCGTTCAAAGTCGTGGTATTCCACCAGGCCCTTGGCTTCCAAGCTTGCGAGGCTGGGCACATCGGTGGGGATGGCGTCGGGGATGAGATTTTCCACCGCTTCAATATCGGCAGGGGAAGAAGGCCCTCCTAAGTGCGACTTGAGTTTAAAGCCATTATAGCTAGGCGGGTTGTGGCTGGCGGTGATAACAATCCCGAGGTCAGATTGCGTAGAAAGCACCCCGAAACCTACCATCGGCGTGGAGATAAAGCCTTTACCGATCAAGCTCTTAATGCCGTGTTTGCCCAAGAGGCGCGCAGTTGTTTCCGCAAAAAGCGGGCTGGCAAAGCGGCAGTCATAGCCAATCACTACTTGCTTACCTCCTTGTTGGCGGAGCCACAGTGCGGTGCCCTCTGCTAGCCGCATTACATTGTCAACGGTATATTCTTGGGCAATGATCGCGCGCCATCCGTCTGTTCCAAATTTTATTTTTTCACCAGCCATTATTTCTCGTTTTAATACATCTAGCGCCAAAAGTAAGGCATAATTTTCGTTTTGGCTACACGCAGGAGCCATGTTTATTTTTTAATAGCCAAGAAAGCGCAAAATAGACAAGGCTTTGGGATTGTTTTCCAGGCCTTTTTATCGGTCAGGAGCCTTTATTTGTCGATCCTGTCCATTTTTTTGCCCTCCGAGTGCTACCTTCGCACTGTGGAAACCTTGAAGATTATCGGTTATGGAATGTTTACCGCCAGCATGGGCATCGCCCTGCCCGGCATTGTAAACATGACGGCCGTCTCGGTTTGTATTCGCCGCGGGAACCAAGCGGGCCTGCAGTTTATTGTAGGCGCTGCTTTAGCTACGGCCCTGCAAGTGGCATTGAGCTTATTTTTTGCCGATGTCTTGCAGCGACACAGTGATTGGCTGCACTTCATGCAGCAGGCAGGTATTTGGGTTTTCCTACTTTTATCCTTAGGCTTCTTTTGGCAGGCTCGCAGAGCAAGAGTCGCTAGGGCTGCTAAATCCAGCGGTCGAAAGATCATCTCTTTTGGCTTTGGTCTCTCGCTTGCCAATATGCTAGCGGTGCCTTATTTTCTTGGCATTTGCTCTTGGCTGGTAGCAACTGCTCAGATAGGGCAGGGGCATTCGGTGGTTTTGCTCTTTGGTTTAGGAGCACTCATCGGTGCATTCGGCTGGTTTTTAGCCTACGTCTTATCTGCCAGCTGGATTACCCGCCATGCCGAGTGGCTCACCCGCAACCTGATGTACGTGATGTCGGCTTTCTGTCTCTTTCTAGCCATGCTGCAGTTATATTGGCTCAACGCCCAAGGCTAGCTTTCAGCGTATTTATCCTCCCAAGCTATACCGCCTGAAGGCCTGCATCAAGCGGTCTGGGATTTCCTGCTGGCTCGCCTGCAAATAATCCTGATAGCTGCAGGGAATCAAGCGATGTCTTTCTTCACCCTTGTGCTTGCCAGCGGGAGCCTGTATCCACCAGCGGCCGCTGCGGGGCGACTTCCAAAAGGTGATGCGGTCGAAATCTTTCAGATCCACTACATATTCCGTCAGCCCAGTAGCCGAAACAGGATAATCACCTTTCCTCGCTACAAAACCATCTAGGAAGTACCAAATCATTTGCGCATAGGCCGCTGCGGTAACCAACTGATCTCTAAGCGCCCCTTGGCTATCGGCCCCGTATAAGCCAAAGGATTGCAGCTTATCGCTGATGCCAGCATAGCGGCACAAGCGCGTCGCCTCCTCTAGTGTGAAACCACTAGGATGGTAAGCCTGCTGGGCTGGCGCATCAAAGTATTGAAGCGCTGAGATGTCTAAGCTCAGCAAATCCGCATCCCGAATGAGGGGCTCTTGTTCTGTTATATGGTCTCTAGCTTGCCCGAGGCGCACATAGTCGAAATGGCGCAGCGCTAGCAACTCAAATATGGCCGGGTCCACCAGGTGCTGCTGGGCTCCCAGGTGGCTGAGATGATAAAAATGCTTGCGTTTGTTGTGGAAGGCCGGATCCAATATTTCAGGTGTGCCTTTGGTACGGGGCTTGGTGCTCAGCCGAATTTGCTGATCTATGACAACCACACTCAGCTGGCTGCTGATCTCTTGAAAAGATTGATACTGGGCTCGGAGAAGCTGCCGATCGGCACCTATCAGAACGGGGAGTATGCCCGCCGATTGTAGCTCGCGGAGCAGGGGGATTAAAAAGTCTGGCTCCGGTTTTCGGAGGTCACCTAAATCGGCTAAACCCAAATGCCCAAAGTTCCAGCTCATGGCGTATAAAGACTCGCGTGTCTTTTTGGCAAAGCCTGCGTCTAAACCCAGCAAGCAGACGCTTACTTTCTTAAGATCACGCTGCCGCAATTGATGCACCGCAATGTGCTGTCCCAATACATGAGGCAAGGAAACAGAAGAAGGAAGCCCTGATAGATCGGGCGCTTGTAACCAGTTCTTGATCATGCCACGAAGGTAAGCACAAGCGAGGAAGACGAAAAAAAAATCTTTCCTACGCCCAATTTAAACAAACATATGAAAAATAAAAAATATCCATTCTTTGGGAAAATGCAGCCGTTTGCTCTTAAATTTATACCTTTGCATGGCGTTAGAGCGCGATGGCCTTGTTTTTTTTTCATTTTATCTCAGTAAAAAGCATACTTTTGTTTTGGTATGCGCAATACATTGAACATATTTGTACTCGCATTGGTGAACGCCTGCCGATTGGCAGCGTTCAGCCCGTATGATACCTTCACCACTAAACGTCCCAAAGACATGATTTGTAATTGTATGATTCAACTTAAAAAAATCGCCTTGGTGCTCTTGGCAGTACTCGCTGTTGCCAACCTGCATGCGCAGGAAGAGCCGGAAATGAACGGTGCCGAAAAAAAGGAAAAATCTCCACGGCCTAAAGATATGCTAGAATTCGGCCTGCGCCCCAGCTACTTGTGGGTGGCTGGCGACGTGAAGGCAGAGCCCGGATTTGGCGGCTCTCTACATTTTCAAAAAGCACTGGATTATGTTTTTTCTGTACGCTTAAGCGGCACTTACGCTGATGTTAAGGGCAATAATGGTGACAACGCAGTCACCAACCGTGAGTTCGAAAGTAACTTTTTGGGCGCTACTGGCTACGGGGTTATGTCGCTCAATAACTTCCGCTTCGATCGGCCCAAGAAAGAAAAGGGAATAAATATTTACGTCTTGGCCGGCGCAGGCGTTAATTTCTTCGAAACTACCTACAATGGCCTCGTGGATGGCGGCAGCCGCAGTGCGATGATAGAAAGAGAGGCCGCCCCACATGCCGCCGCAGGTGCCGGCGTCAGTTTTCGCTTAGGTGCTGGCGTCAATATCGGCCTTGAATATGTAGGTACGATGCTATTGGGAGATCGCTCCGACCAAATCGATGGCTATAGTCGAAATGCCGGTGGCAATTTTCGCGATGTCCTCAATAGCGTAGGCTTGAGTCTCAATTTCAACCTTGGCAGCAAGAGCCAGCGCAGCGAACCCCTCTACTGGGTTAATCCATTCGATCCCATCGCTAATGAGATCGGCAAAATGAACCAGCGAATTGATGATGCTTTTGTGGATAGCGATAATGATGGCATCCCTGATGCCCTCGATCTAGAGCCCAATACGCCGGCCAATGTTCCTGTAGATACCCGTGGCCGGACTTTGGATAGCGATAAAGATGGAATCCCCGATTTTCGGGATCTGGAGCCTTTCTCCCCTCCACGTCCAGGCGAAGAGGTAGATGAAAACGGTGTGATTACCAACCGCATCGATAAACCAGTAACGGAAGAAAGAGTGCAGCAAATGATAGACGACGCCATCGCCAAAGCACGTCTCAACAACACCACCTCTGTGTCTGGCGATGCCCGCGAGTTGTTCATCCCTATGATCTACTTCCCGCTCAACCAACACACGGTTAAGTACAGTGACTACGGTACCTTGGCTAGTATCGCCCAGGTATTGAACGGCAACCCGGGCATGCGCTTGGTCGTGAGAGGATACACAGATAAAGTAGGCGATAAAGCAGCCAACGACCGCCTATCCTACCTCCGTGCCAAAGCCGTGATCGACCACCTCGTCAACCAGCACGGCATCAGCCGCAGCCGACTTGTCCTGCAATGGAGAGGAGAGGAAGACAATATCGTTCCACAAAACCAAACTTACCTCAACCGCCGCGTGGAGTTCCAAACAGCTACTGCCAGCGAATACGAGCAGGATCCTCCTGCAGGTGTTAATAGCGGTAGCGGAGGCTACTAATTTGCAAAACCCTGCTGAGCCAACGCTCAGCAGGGCTTTGTATTTTTGACTTGTTCGGGTAGTGTAGCCCACACCAAACAAGTCAAAAAAAAGTCTTAACAGCAGGAGCCGCTAAGACTTTTCATTAAATAGTTCGCTCTGAAAATCAACTCGGATATACAAACCTAAGACACTAGCACTTTCAGAAACGTGGCCTGGTGGATAGATTTTTTTTCTTTTTTTAATCTATCTTTAGAAAATGAAATTTTACTCGCTCATGTTGCTCTCATTTTTTGGCTTTGGCTCGCTGAATGCTCAATACTGGGGCAGCGATGTGGATATCTCTGGCCACTGGGTAGGGGAGCTAACCCAGAATGCAGGAGGTTATGCTACTAGCTACGAGTTCAGCCTTTTACTAGAGCAAAAAGGGCGTTTTGTGAGCGGCCGGGCTAGAGTAGGTGCTAAGGATGTACAGGCGGAATTTCTAGTCAGTGGCAGCTTACAAACCAATGGAACCTGGCTCTTTACAGAAGGGGAAATGCAATTTAGCAAACAGCCGCCTAATCTAGAATGGTGTGAGAAAGGTTACAACCTGCGAATTGATTTTGATCAGAAGGGACGTATGTATTTCACCGGTCCTTGGTGGGGCTTAGCGCCTAGCGGGCCTTGCATTCCGGGCAGTATCCAGCTGCACTTGCAGAAGAGTAGGGTGTAAGTGATTTTAGCTGCCTCTCTAAACAAACGCCTAGTGAGTAGCGTGAAAAACATCCGTCACCATGGCCATGGCTTTGGCGAATGCCAGCGCGTCGACACCTGTTTCTTCGGCACCAAAGTAGTGAAGCAGGTTTTCTGTGGGCATATTGCCAGTGAGTTCGTCCTTCGCCATCGGGCAGCCGCCAAAGCCTTTTAAGGCGCCATCAAACCGCCGGCAACCTGCAGCGGCAGCAGCCGCTACTTTGGGTTCCCAGCTGCTTGGGGTGGTGTGCAAGTGCGCCCCAAAAGAGAGGGCAGGGTAGCGCGGTATCAGGCTGCTGAAAAGATAGGAAATATTCTCGGCTGTGCTCACACCAATGGTATCCGATAGCTGAAAGATGCGAATACCCCAAGTGGAAAGCTTGCTCACCCATTGCTCCACGACCTCCACATTCCAAGGGTCGCCGTAGGGGTTGCCGAAGCCCATACTCAGGTACAAGACGAGTTCTTTATCCTTCGCTGATACGAGTTCTTGTATGCGCGCCACGCGCTCGCAACTCTCGGCCAGCGTTGCGTTGGTATTGCGGAGTTGGAAGGTCTCGCTGACACTGAAGGGATAGCCCAGGTAGTCGATCTCTGGGTGCTCCAGCGCATTTTCTGCTCCGCGGCTGTTGGCAACGATGGCCAATAGCTTGGTTTTACTTTGGCTTAAATCGAGCTGCTCCAGTACCGCTGCCGTATCGCGCATTTGCGGAATGGCCTTAGGACTCACGAAGCTGCCAAAGTCTAAAGTATGGAAATTACACGCTAAGAGCTGCTGTAGATAAGCCGCTTTTACAGCACTGGGGATAAAGGTCTTGAGGCCTTGCATAGCATCTCGGGGGCATTCGATTAGTTCGATCATATTTGGCTGGGAGCTTGGTGGGCACTGAAATCGTTATCATAACACACCAAGACCGAACTTTGGTTGAACTTTATGGCGCTCACTTGTTTTTATTGCTGTAGAAAGCTTGGGCTGCTGGGCTTGCTTGTTTCACTGCTCACGCCCTACTAAAACGGGCACTGCGTGCTGGAGCAAAGTTTTTTTAATAGAGCATGGCTCCTCTACGAAAAACATGGCTCCCGCAGACCTTGCCAGCCTTTTTATTTTCGCCTAATTTCAACGGATAAGGTTTTTTAAAGACCATCACCAACTCAGAGAACACAGTATGCTTCGTCACGCCATCAAGTTCACAGTCATCGGTTTTATCTTGCTCTTCCTGGGGGCTTTCTCGTTGTTTCTGAATATGGTAGGCGTTGATCTTATCCTACTGCGCTGGCTCTACGACCTAGGGATTTTTCTGTCTATAGGCATTCGGATGGCTATGATCATGCTAGGGTTTGCGCTGATTTATATTGGGCAGACAGACTGGACAAAGGAGGAGCTTTAGCGCTAGTTGAGTAGCCAAGCCAGAAGCCGCCGTTCGCCAACGATGACTTCGGCGTCGCCAATCATAAATTGCACGGGCTCTAGGCGGTTGCCGGTATTGGTCACCATGCCGTTGGGGAGGCTTACCAAAATAGGGATGACCTCGCCGCTGGGGATGGGCGATTTTTCCAGCACCTGGCCTTCCACCACGCCAAATTCCTCGTAGGGGTAGTTGAGGAACTTGATGATCACGCGCTGCCCAACACTCACCTTACCAGAGCCTTGCAGCGGTAGGTCGATGCGGCCCAACACACCTTCTGGGTTGAGCGGTAGCAGGGTGGCTAGGATGCTGCCAGCCGGAAAGCGTTGTTTTTCGCGTACATCGATGTTGGGAATGATGATGCCTGCCTTGGGTGAATTGAGTAAATTGTTTTGTTTCCATTCCTCTACCGCTCTGGAGAGCAGGGCGAAACTTTCCCGCATATCGCGTGCCTTCAAGAGTAAGTCTGTGTTTTCCGTCGATTCCGAACTAATAAGCTGATTTTCCAGCAGCTCGATATTGAAGCGCAAATCGCGTATTCTGGAAACCGTGCTGCGGAGCATTCTTCGGCTGCGTAGCATGGTTTGCTCGGCGTCCCGAACTTGAGCGGCTTCGGCGATTCCATTGTTCAGTAAGTTCTGCTGGCGCTCGAATTCCCGGTTGGCCAGTTCGAGTTCTTTTTCCAGCTCACTTTGCTGGCTGCGCTCCACCTGGAGCTGTCTTTGTTGTTCCCTGATCCGTTTTCTAATTTCCTGAATGGTGAGGCCAGAGAGTTTTTTATCTCGGGTAGCCAGGTAGGCTTCCTTCTTTTCCCCAAAGCTGTAGAGTTGCTCTTGGATACTCCCAAGCTCCAGGAAGCTGGGGATTTCGAGTGCAGCGATGGCCGAGTCGGTAGGGGAACTAACGCTGAGTAGGAGGTCTTCCAGCGCCAGCACATGCTGAAAAAGCGCCAAGGATCGGAAAACCATGATGACAGCGCCGCCGGGGATACTGTCGCCGCTGCGCACCAGTATTTGATCGATGCTTACATCCCTGGGAGCCAGCAATCTTTCTGCTGGATTGACGGTGGTGAGAGTGAGTTTTGCGGGGACGGTATCGGGGTAGCGCGCGTTAAAACCAATTAGCAGCAACACCACTACACCTACGAGTAGCAGTAGGTTGCCAAAATTGAGCAGCCAGTTGGGCGGTGTGCCCAGTATTTCATTCACTGCTTCCGAACGGGGCGGGGAGCCGGCCAGTTCTGGCTGCTGTGCGTTGGGCGGCGGATTGCTTGGATAGGGTTGGGCCATGCTACACTAGTTGCCGAGTTCTTTTTGATTGGCCACCATCTGGTGGTAGCTGCCACGGCGATACAGCAGCTCTTGGTGTTTGCCGGATTCTACAATCTCGCCCGATTCCAGTACAATGATTTGGTCGGCTCGTTCCAGAGTGGTATGGCGGTCGGCGATCATAATCACGGTTTTGTCGGAGAAGTGAGCTAGGAGGTCATCCATAATGAGTACTTCCGTAAAAGCATTCAGGCCTGTGGTAGGCTCATCTAAAAACAGAATATCTGAATTTTTGTATATGGCTCGGGCTAGTAGTATCCGCTGTTTTTGTCCTTGGCTGAGGCCCATTCCTTTTTCGCCTACAGGCGTTTTATAGCCTTGAGGGAGTAGCTCTATGAACGTTTGGATGCGAGCAATTTTAACGGCCTCTAGCAAGCGCCGCTGATCGATAATTTCTTCGCCTAAAGCGATATTTTTCCCGATGGTATCGCTGAAGATATAGCCATCTTGTAAGACGACACCGATTTTCTCTCGCCACTTTTTGTGCTCAATAGCATTGATCTGGGTTCCATCTATGGTAACACTGCCTTCTGTGGGCGCGTAAAAGCCCATTAGGATTTTTAGCAGCGTAGATTTGCCGCTGCCGCTGGAGCCTACAATGGCGGTTACTTCTCCTCGTTTTATGGTGGCGTTGATGGACTTGAGTATTTTGGGCGACTGCGGCCCGGCATACTGGAAAATCAGGTCTTTGATTTCAATATCTCCCTTTTCGGGTACATACCCCAGTGTCTCCCCCGCCTTGTCTTCGTCGGATTTGTTGTGTATCTCGTTCATCCGCTCCAGGCTGATCATGCTTTCTTGGTAGTGGCGAATGAAATCGGTTAGTTCATTCACTACGCTATTGAGCTGTGCTAGAATGTAGTGGATAGCGACCAACATACCGATGGTCATGGTGTTGTTGATAACCGCCAGGGCAGCAATGCCCGTAATGATGAGGTTCTTGCTTTCGTTAAAGAGGCTGCTACCAGTGCGCTGCAACTGATCCAGATACATCAGCTTGATGCCTGTGCGATAGAGGCGGGCTTGGCTTCGTTCCCAAGCCCAGCGTTTTTGCCGCTCGGCACCGTAGAGCTTTACTTCAGACATGCCGCCGATAATCTCCATGAGCTGCCCCTGGCTATCGGCCGATTGGTCAAAGCGGCGATGGTCTAAATCGCGTTTGCGCAACTGAAAGAAAAATAACCAGCCGATATGCAACAAAGTACCAATAATGAAAACAGACAAAATAGTAGTGTTCCAAAGCGCCAGCACGATACCGAAAACAATAAAATTGACGATGCTGAAAATACTCATGAGGGTCTGCCCGGTTAAAAAGCGTTGCACCCTTTCATGATCATTGATGCGCTGCAACAGATCGGCGGCCATCCGGCTGTTGAAAAAGCTCATCGGAAGTTTGGTGAGTTTGCTGATAAAATCGCTTATAATGCTGATGTTTACCCGCCCACCAATATGGGATAGGATGGCTCGCCGAAGGGCCGCAATGGCCGTGGAAGTAATGAAGAGCGCAGCCTGAGCGATGATAACGAGTAGGATGAAGTTCCAATCGTCGTACACAATGCCAATATCCACTAAATTCTTGAGCAGAAAGGGAAGCACCAGCTGCAATACACCACCTAACAATAAGCCAATAGTAAGCTGTAAGAGCAGTGGTTTGTACTTGCTAATATAACCCAAAACATAAGAAAGGCTGCTCTTGTCGATGTCCTCCCGGTCCTTGGCTAAAAAAGCTGGGCTGCTCTCTAGCACCAAGCACGTATTTCGCCAATACGCGAGCATCTCTGCGTGGCTGTAAGTAGTAAGGCCAACGCTAGGATCGGGGTCGGCAACATAATACTTGTTGCCTTTCACCTTGTACAAAACTACAAAGTGGCCTTCTAGCCAAGGCAAAATACAGGGCAGCGGAATGTCCTCGCGGAGCTGATCGATGCTGACTTCCAAGGCCAGTGTTTGCAGGCCAATGTCTTCCGCTCCGTCGCTGATACCCGCCAAACTGGCTCCCTCGCGACTGAGGTGCATCCGCTCGCGCAGATACTCCAAGCTGTAATCCCGACCATGGAAACGAGCCACCATCCGAAGGCAAGCCGCCCCGCAGTCCATCGCTTCCAATTGCTGATTATAAGGAAAAGCCATAGTTTGTACAAGTGTAAACACAACAAAGATAAGTATTTTTATTAATATAGTACTTTAGTCGTCAGTTGGCTTTTAGTTCCTGGCTGCTGGCAGTTGGCTTACTCCTCCGCTCCGCGCTTGTCAAGCATCGGCCAAGTAGAGGCCTACTTTCCACTTTCGCCTTTCTACTTTTTACTCAAAATTACTATCTTCGCTATATGATTACAGAGGAGAGCATAAGAGAGGTGATAGAAACGGCCCGTATCGAGGATGTGGTTGGCGATTTTGTGTCCTTGCGCAGGCGCGGGCAAAACTTATTGGGACTATGTCCCTTCCACAATGAAAAAACACCCAGCTTCAACGTTAATCCTGCACGAAACATCTTTAAGTGCTTCGGTTGTGGCCAAGCCGGCGACCCGGTGAAGTTCCTTATGGAGCTAGAGCAGCTGTCTTTTCCAGATGCCATCAAATGGCTGGCAAGTCGCTACAACATTAAGCTTAAAGAAAAAGAATTGAGCAGCGAGGAGCAAGTGGTTTTTCAAGAAAAGGAGAGTCTCTACCTCGTTAATGAATTTGCTAGAGTATGGTTTGAAGATCAATTGTTGCGGAGTGACGAAGGCAAG
The DNA here is from genome assembly GCA_036835305.1 of Lewinella sp. Taxonomy (GTDB): domain Bacteria; phylum Bacteroidota; class Bacteroidia; order Chitinophagales; family Saprospiraceae; genus Neolewinella. The sequence continues at coordinate 18,435 of DAITME010000041.1, read as the reverse complement.
AGCATTGGCTTACCTTACTTCATTGGCCGGGGATTTAGGGAGGAGACCATTCGCAAATTTGGCTTGGGCTATGCTCCGAATGTGCGAGATGCTTTTACCCAGAAGGCAGTGGCTGCTAGCTACAAAAGAGAACAGCTGGAAAAACTAGGCCTGAGCCGAAATGGTCGCGACTTTTTCTACGATCGGGTGATGTTTACCATTCACAATTTAGCAGGAAAACCCATCGCTTTTGCCGGTAGAATACTGAAAAAGGATGTCAAAGCGCCGAAGTACGTCAACAGTCCCGAAACAGAAATCTACCACAAAAGTGATGTTCTTTATGGTATGTATCAGGCGAAACAGGCCATCCGCAAACTAGATAATGTCTATCTGGTAGAAGGTTATACGGATGTCATCAGCCTGTATCAAAACGGTATCGAGAATGTAGTCGCCAGCTCTGGCACCAGCCTCACCCCCGGGCAAGTGAGCCTCATTAGTCGCTTTACGCAAAATGTCACTTTGCTCTATGACGGGGACAAAGCTGGGATAAAAGCTGCTTTACGCGGGGTGGATATTTTATTGGAGCAAGACCTGAACGTGCGTTGTGTGTTGTTGCCCGATGGCGAAGACCCCGATAGCTATCTGCAATCGGTGGGTGCTACTGCTTTCGAAGACTACCTCCAGAGTCAGCCGCGCGATTTTATGCTCTTCAAAGCGGATCTCTTGCTGGAGGATGCCAGCAAAGACCTCGGAGGGAAAAGTAGCGTTATCCAAAACATCAGTGAAAGCCTGGCGCGTATCAAAGAACCACTGCGGCGGGCAGAGTACATCAAACAGTTGGCAGAACGATTGGATGTACAGGAAAATTTGTTGATCAACCAAATCAACAAAGCGGTCAGCAATCGAGCCAAGGAACAGCAAAAAGAACAGCAGCGCAACGATTTTCGGGAGCAACGACAGGCGCGGCAGGCTCCCCTAACTTCTAGCCCTCCCTCTCCCACTAATGGCGATGACGATGCGAGCTGGGCAGGGCTACGAGAACCCGTCTGGGAAAGCGACGAAGCTCCGCTGCCTCCAATGGATTTTGAGGTGCAACGAGCGGACGCTCCCACCGCGATCCCCCCGCAAGTGGAGGAACTGGCAATAGGGCATACCTACCAGGAGCGTTATTTGGTGCAGTTGTTGATGCTGCATGGTGATAAAGCATATCAAGCGGAAAATGATATCAGCATAGCCGATTTCCTGCTGGCCAATGTGATGGACATGATTGAGGAATTTGATAACGCTTTTTATCGCGGCATTGTCGAGGAGGTGAAGGCCTATGTGTCGGTCAATCAAAAGGCACCTAGTATTGATCATTTTTTGGCCCATCCCTCACCGAAAATAAAAGAAATGGCGGTGGCGGTGAGTGTAAGCCCCTATGCTTTGAGCCCACACTGGGAAGATCGCTACGCCAATTATCTAACTCAAAAGCTTCCGGAGGACAATTACCAGGAAGACAGCGTCAGCTTCGTGCGTATTTTTCGGCTGGCTAAATTCGATCGGATGCTGCAAAAAAACGAAAAGAAGATTCGGGAGCTACAAAAAGAGGATCCCAACAACGAGAACCTCGTTCCGCACGTGATTCTTCATCAACGGCTGACACAGCTCAGGAAGGATGTGCTAGGAGCCTCTGGTGTGGGCGTGCGGCCACCTAAATATTACTAGGTAGATGTCTTTGCTGTATCTACTGTCGGGCATAGCCGTGGCGGTTTTGTTGATTATCATCAGCATCAGCCGTTGGTCTTGGCCGCCTTTATTTAGCTTATTGTTAGCGGCTTTGGGGCTGGGTTTCTATTTTGGTTTATCCGGAGCGGAAGTGATCGCGGCTATTGGTTCAGGTTTTGGGGGGATATTGGCTGGTATCGGGCTGGTAGTTGTGTTGGGGAGTATCATTGGGGTTGCTTTGGAACGCAGTGGGGCGGCTTTGGTGATTGCCGAGACGGTTTTAGCAAGCTTTGGCCCGAAGCGCCCGGCACTAGCCATGGCCATCATTGGTGCTTTGGTAAGCATTCCTGTTTTTTGTGATAGTGGTTTTGTCTTGCTTGCGGGCGTCAGCCGTAGTTTAGCCAAAAAATCTGGGCAGTCTTTGGGCGTGCTGTCTTTGGCCTTGGCCGCAGGTTTATATACCACCCATACGCTGGTGCCGCCCACTCCCGGCCCCATTGCGGCAGCTGGTCAGTTGGGAGCGGATGCTTATTTAGGGACGATCATGCTACTAGGCGGACTGCTAACTATTCCACTAATTTTGCTGGCGACTTGGTTGAGCAAACGACTGGGGGCTTCGTTGCAGTTGGAGGCTTTAGAGCAGGCCGAGGAAGCCCCGCAGCTAGCGCTAGCCTTGCCCAACCCTTGGCTGAGTTTCCTGCCTCTTTTGCTGCCTATTGTGCTGATTGCTTTGGGCACGATCAGCAGTTTTTTTGGTTGGGGAAATTCGGCAGCGGCGCTATTTCGCTTCGCTGGGCAGCCAGTAGTAGCCCTGTTTTTAGGCTGTTTGCCAGCACTTTGGTTAGCCCAAAAAGCTAAAGCCAGTTGGAATGAATGGACGCAAAAAGGCATCGCCCTGAGCGGGCCCATTTTGATCATTACAGGCGCTGGCGGAGCGTTCGGAGCGGTCCTAAAAGCCTCTCCACTCCAAGTGGCTATCGAGCAATCGCTAGGAGGAGGCACCCTCTCCCTTCCGCTCTTACTCTTGCTGGCTTTCACCATCGCCGCGGTGTTAAAAACTGCCCAAGGCTCCTCCACCAATGCTTTGGTTATCACCGCAGGCATGATGGCGCCTTTGGCTGCGGCCTCCGGCTTGTCGGGCGCTTTTGCTTATGCCTTGCTTGTTTTGGCGATCGGTGGTGGCGCCATGACGGTTTCTCATGCCAACGATAGCTACTTTTGGGTCGTGAGCAAATTCAGTGGCATTCCGCTTGGGCAGGCCTACCGTTCCTACACCTTGCTGACGGGCATCATGGGGCTGGCAGTCCTGGCGCTGTTACTTTTGCTATCGCTAGCTTACACAGCTCTGGGTTAAATTTAGATGTAAAGTGCATTTATTGCTCACGCAGGAGCCATATTTAGCTATTTTGAGCCATGTTTTGCCTCGATGCCCGAACGTAGTTCTGCTCCTTGACCGCAATCGGAAGCAGCCAAAATCGCTGCCAAACCGTATCTTTGCCCATTCAATAAAAAAATATGATCACCATCGGAACGCGGGGCAGCCGCTTGGCACTTTGGCAAGCCGAGTATTTCAAAGCACAGCTAGCACAAATCGGGCTGGAAAGCCGCCTGCAAATCATCAAAACCCAGGGTGATAAAATCCAGCACCTCAGCTTCGATAAGCTGGAAGGCAAAGGCTTTTTTACCAAGGAAATCGAAGATGTCCTACTCCAAGGCAGCATTGATGTGGCTATTCACTCCTTAAAAGATATGCCTACCAGCCAGCCCGACGGCTTGGTATTGGCCGCCTTGAGTTATCGCGAAGATCCCGCCGATCTCCTGCTCATCCATCCCGATGCCTACCAAGCCGATCAGCCACTAAAACTGGCGACCGGTGCGAGGGTAGGGACGAGCAGCGCCCGCCGCAAAGCCCAACTCCTCGATCTGCGCCCAGGTCTGGAAATGGTGGATATTCGCGGCAACGTGCCCACCCGCCTGAATAAAGCTCGCGAAGGTGATGTGGATGCCGTCCTCCTAGCGGCTGCCGGTATCGCGCGGCTGGAATTGGACCATAGCGATCTGAAAGTCGTCCGCCTTCATCCCCGCGAGCTAGTGCCCGCCGCTGGCCAAGGCGTTATGGCCGTGCAATGCCGCGAAGATCAAGTGGACTTGCGCCGCCAGCTAGCACGGCTACATCAGCCAGTAGTGGGCGCTTGTACCAATGTAGAGCGGAGCGTATTGCAAGGACTCGCCGGCGGCTGCCAAAGCCCCCTTGGCGTCCATTGCTTCACCGATGCAGCGGGCAATTACCACGTTTACGCCGCCCTAGCCAAGGCTTGGGATGCCCCCGTAAAACGGGTTCATCATTCGTCTTCCACTCATGCAGGCTTGGCCGATACCCTTGTTAAAATGTTACAAAATTAACTGTATGCAATTCTCCAGCCGCTGTGTACGCGACCCCCAATACAAGGCGCTCAATCCTGCTCATCAAATCCCCATTGTGGCCGCGAGCAGCTTCGTCTTCGATTCTATAGAAGAAGGCATGGCTACTTTCGAAGGCAGCCAAGAAGGTTATATCTATGGCCGTTTCGGCAACCCTACGGTGGATGCCGCCGCCCAGAAAATAGCCGACCTAGAAACACACGGCAGCGGAAAAACTGGCTACGGCCTCTTTTGCAGCAGCGGCATGGCCGCTATCGCTACGGTGGTGCTAGGATTGTTGAAGGCTGGAGAGCGGGTACTTACCGCACCCGACCTGTACGGAGGCACCGATGGCCTATTAAAATTGCTGGAAGGAAAGGGCATTGGGCTGGATCGGGTAGATTTTCGAGCCGATCGCGACAGCGCCTACGCCCAAACGATCGCAGCCTTGCGAAACACCTCCCAAGGCCCCGTAAAAATGATTTACCTGGAAACGCCTACCAACCCCACTTTGCGCGTCACCGATCTAGCGGCCTTAGCCGAGATGGCCCACGCCCACGGCGCTTGGCTGGTGGTGGATAATACCTTCGCTACGCCGCTGATGCAACAACCCATTGCGCTGGGAGCGGATGTCGTGATTCATTCCACCACCAAATACCTCAACGGCCACGGCACCGGCATTGGGGGCGCCATGGTAGCCCAGGATGCTGAACTCTTTCAACAGCAACTCATCCCCGCCTACCGGCTGCTAGGGGGCAATGGCAGTCCTTGGGAAGCTTGGCTGGTCCTGAATGGTCTGAAAACGCTGGCGCTGCGCATGGAAAAACACAGCCAAAATGCTCAAGCCGTAGCGGAATATTTGCTGGCACACCCAAAAGTAAGTCGCGTCAACTATCCAGGCCTGGCACACCACCCCGATCGCGAAATAGTGGAAAAGCAAATGAAAATAATGGGCGGCATGCTCAGCTTCGAATTGGCAGGTGGTAGCGAAGCCAGTTTCCGCTTCATGAACACCATCCGCTTCTGTACACTCACGCCCACCCTTGGTGACGTAGATACGCTGGTGCTTCACCCCGCTAGCATGAGCCACCGCGGCCTGGACCCCAGCGTTCGCCTGGCTCATGGCATCAGCGACGGTCTTATCCGGCTATCCGTGGGTATTGAAGCCATAGAGGATATTTTGGAGGATTTGGAGCAGGCGGTTAGTTAACTGCATCACCTATTGCCGCGAAGAACCCTATGCCGCCTACAATAACTGCCGCAACAACTGTGGCGTGCCAAGCAGAATAAGGCGGCCGGTGGAATACAGAGTACTTGCCGATTTGTGGTATTTTAGAGAACCAAATGAACCCATGAAAAAGCTAACTTTTTTACTATTGATCGTATCTGTCCTATTTTTAGAAGCCTGCAAAAAAGATGAACTAACACTCGGCCTTAGAAATCTAGGACATTTGGCGCTAGGTGATTTCATCGAAATGCTCCCCATTGATACGGCCAAAGCCTATAATTTTGCCGTTTATAAAAACGAACTGGGCGAGGAGAAAAGAATGGAAATGGAATGGTTTGAATTGGAGGGAGAGGGCTCTCAAGGCACAAGCATTTTTTCTTTTGAACAAGTCAATATTCAATACTACGACCCAGAAGATTCCTCTTATCAATTGAGTGTTATCGCAGCAGGGGGCTTGAATGTACCCGCTCAGAGGCTATTTCGGTCTTTAGGCGTAAGAATTTTGTCGTCGCGTATGGTCGTTGCATCTATATTTATAGACGAAGACCAGGAAGACAACGATAATATTATCCAGCGTTTTCGGCCCTCGCTTCAAATTCGAGATCAGGTTTTTGAGAACATTTATGAGGGGAAATGGCCGGAAGAATCGGTACCCAACACCTCCTTCCAAGAGCTGTATTATAACACTTGCTTGGGCATTGTGGCTTTTGAAGTTTGGAACGATACTTTGTGGGTATTGGATCGTTATGAGCGCTAAGTTTTGAATAATTTTGGCTCACGCCCGGGCGGGTGTTCCGACAGGAGCAGTGTTTTTCCCGAAGGGAGCAAGGCCGTAAAAGATGCTGGCTCATCAGCTTAGGCATGGCTCCTGCGCGAGCCATACGCCAAAATATGCTTACTGGCCTTTTGTTATCAGTTCAAGCTTATCTAAACGCTCAAAGTCCTTGATATTCAGCGTGGCTAATTTGATTTTATTTGCAATTGCTGTTGCTCCAATTCGTGAATCTGTTAAACCTGCTACGGACTGACTACTAGGCCAGCAACGCCATCATCAGAGCGGGGAAGGTATTCGCGTCTTTGTAGAGGGCATCTTTGTAGATCGTGGCGCGGAAGCGGAGATTGCGAACGCGGTCGTCGCGCAGTTCGAGTTCGATGGTGATGTTGCCGAATTTTTGCTCGATTAATTCATCTTTCACGAAGCTGTTGCGGGGCTTCAGGTAGTGGCGCTCCTGAGTTTCTACCCACTGGCTGCGCGAGAAGATACGCCGATCGCTGATTTGGCTGCGATAACCCAAGCCTAAAACAACTTCCTTGAGGTAATCGAAAAAGTAGGTGGCTTCTTCCTTGGTGTACTGCGTTTGGGAGAAGTGCACAACAAAGCCTTTGGTGCTGGGGGTATCGAGAAAATCCACCGCTTCGTCGAGGCGGCCTTGTGTTTTGAAAACGGCGTATTGATCAACGAGCCAGTTCAACAAACGCCGCTTGGCAAAAGTATTTTTCCAGCGCTCGTAGGCGGGGAGGCTGGCTTCCTCGCGGCTGATTATTTCGTGGATGGCTGGCTGCGAAGGGCTGCTGGCTTCGGCTTGTTGGAAGATGGATTTCACTTGGCTCCAGAGGGAAGGCATGGATATAGTTGTTTTTGAGGCTGGCTTACTGTCTGCTATTGCGATACTTCGGCTTGAGGAGATTTGGGAAGGTAGCCATTACTTTTTCTACCTTGGGGCGGCTGACGTTTTGGACATAGCCTTGGTTAGGGTTGCTGGGGTCTTCGTAGTAATCTTGGTGATAAGCTTCTGCTACCCAGAAACGCCCGGCGGCTTTCAATTGCGTCACGATGGGACTGGGGAACTTGCCGCTCTGGTCGAGGGCTGCAATTTTCCGTACGGCCGATAGTTGCTGTTCTTCGGAGAGATAAAAAATAGCCGAGCGATATTCTGGCCCTACATCGGGGCCTTGGCGATTGAGCTGGGTAGGGTCGTGAGCCGTGAAGAAAACATCCAGCAGGGTGGGGTAGTAGATCTGCTTAGGATCGTAATAGACCACTACCGTTTCTGCGTGGTTGGTTCTGCCCGTGCCTGTGAGCTGGTAGCTGGGGTTGATCTCCTCGCCACCTGCGTAGCCACTGATGACCGCTTCCACGCCCATGATGCGCTCGAAAGCAGCTTCCACACACCAGAAGCAGCCGCCAGCAAAATAGGCCTTCTCGAAGTCCTTGTATTGCTCATCCAGCGTAGCGATCGAAATGCCACCCACCAGTTCGGAATCAGGAATGTTATCAGCTTCCGAACCAGCTTGCTTGCCCGTCTTTGTTGCTTGTGCCTGGCAGGCGTTCAGACTAATGAGTAGCCACAATAAAGCTGAGAAGAAGAGGAAATTTTTCATAGTATTTGGTAGTTTTGGAAGAGGAAACAAGCCTAACGATACTGGCAGCAAGGCAATTAGAGCGTTTGCTCGCCCCGCCTATGAGCAATAAACAGCAGCCACTTGCATAGGTTCAGATAAGTACCAAAAGATATTCCCCACCCCTAGAGGAAGGTGTGGAAGCCAACGAATTAGAATTTTTGTACAAAATCGTGACAAATAATCCGATTATGTGTACAAAATTGGTATGGATATGCCGAAGGCTCAAAAAAATAGCGCTTTTTGATGGGGCTAATGAAAAGTGGCTATCTTTGAGAGCTGTTCCGTTTTTAGAACCGCCTTCTAGCAATTGGACATGGTTTGCGGAGATATCTCACGAGCGAGGTCCCTACTATTCAATACAAGTCGTAAACAACTATGGACTTAATAACGATTATAATTCTTTCAGCCGTGGGCTTGCTTGTGATCAGCGATTGGAAGAACTCGCTCCATTGAACTGCGCTTCGGCTGCCACCATGTTGGCTTTGGGAGCTAATGAAATAGTGATGGGCCCTTTATCCTATCTTACAGCGGTTGATACTTCCATGACGCATAATTTGTCTCCTCTGGATGTCAACAAGGATAACGTGAGCGTTGGTCAAAATGAGTTGGATCGGGTTTTGAAACTTTGGAACAAAGAAGTTGGAACAGAAGGCATCAAGCAAAACCCTTACAAGAGCCTGTATAAATACATTCACCCAATGGTATTTGGTGCTGTAGACAGAGCCAGCTCCCTATCGATTAAATTAACCAACGAGATATTGTCTTACCACACGAGGGATAAAGAAAAGATTGCAGAGATAAGCAATCACCTCAATTCAGATTATCCGAGCCATAGCTATCCTATAACTTATTTAGAGGCTAAGGGAATTGGCTTAAACGTGGTACTGATTGACGAAAAATTGAATAATGACCTATTGAAATTGAATAATTTGTACTCTGAGATGGCGCAGTTGTGTTATACTGACTACAATGAATACAAGTATCACAATAATAAGATATACACCATTATGGAGGCGCTAGGAAAGCAAATATATTACCAAACCGATAAGGACTTTGTTTGGAGGAAGGAAGACCAATCGTGGATTACAACAGACGATAATTCATGTTGGAGAATACGACAATCCAACAAGATCGAGAATTTCCACATCCGATAATGGGGGAGCCTCCCACTTCTAAGTAAAATGCCTCCCACCAGTATGGCTCTTCCTAGCTAGCGCTGCTCCTGCATTTATGCCCGTTTAGTAGGGCGTGAGCAAACCATCCAAAACCTTCCACCCCCTCCTACGTTTCCAAATACGCTCCAAAACCCCTACCTTTGTCTTAGCCAAACAACCACTACGATGAAAAGAATCTGGATACTTACACTTGCACTTTCCGCCAGCCTATCCGTTTTTGCCCAGCAGGAGCAGCACAGTGTGGCGCGGCTTTGGAATGAGGTACTGCTAGAGGCGATCCGTAACGACGAAGCGCGCCCGGTGGTACATGCCCGCAACCTCTTCCATGCTTCGGCAGGGATGTACGACTGTTGGTCGGTGATTCACGGCGCTGGCACGCCCTTCTTCATGGGCAGAGTAGCCAACGGCATCGATTTTAGCTATGCAGCCGACGAACTGCCAACTTTGAGCGACCCAACCGCTGCCACCGAGGAGGCGATCAGCTACATGAATTATCATTTGCTGCGGCATCGCTTCCGCCTTTCGCCTGGGCGCGACACCACTTACCGGAACATCAACCGTATGATGGAGCAACTAGGCTTCCCGATCCCTTCCGATAGCGAGACAGGAGATATGGTAAGCACGCCGCGCAGCCTAGGCACTTTCGTGGCCAAGCGTATCATCGGCTATGGCCTCAACGATGGCTCTAATGAGGATATTGGCCACGGCAACCGCCACTATCGCCCCATCAATGGCCACCACCAAGTAGGCACTTTCGGCGTGCGCAGCATAGCCGATCCCGACCGCTGGCAGCCCCTTGGTTTCGATATTTTTATCAGTCAATCCGGCATCATGCAGGAAGGGGTCATCCCCGATTTTATCGGCCCCGAATGGGGACGGGTAACGCCTTTTGCCTTGCCCGCCTCCGCGCTTAGTATCAAGTACAAGGTCAACAATACCAACCCTTGGTGGATCTACCACGATCCCGGCGATCCGCCCTATTTCAGAGATGCCTACCTGAATGGCGCCACTAAAAGCTGGTTCCACTGGAATTTTGAAATGGTGGCCAAATGGAGCGCTCACCTAGACCCAACGGATGGGGTGATATGGGACATTTCCCCCGCCAGCATCGGGAACATTGGCATCGAAAACTACCCAAGAAGGAACGAAGACTACCCCAACTTCTACGACGAGTACGAAGGTGGCGACCCCAGCAAAGGCCATACCATCAACCCCAGAACAGGGCAGCCCTACACGCCTCAACTGGTGCCAAGAGGTGATTATACGCGGGTACTAGCTGAATTTTGGGCTGATGGCCCAAAATCCGAAACGCCCCCAGGCCACTGGTATGTTATTATGAATGAAGCCGTCTTGGACCACCCCGATTTTGAACGTAAATTCAAAGGGGAAGGCCCTGAATTATCGAAGCTAGAGTACGACGTCAAAGCTTATCTGCTGCTGGGTGGTGCCCTACACGACGCGGCCGTATCAGCTTGGGGGGTAAAGGGCTTTTATGATTATGTCCGACCTATCACTGCTGTGCGCTATCTGGCAGCCATCGGGCAGCGCAGCGATCAGAACAGTGGTTTGCCCAATTTCAATCCCTTCGGCATCAACCTATCGCCGGGCTTTATTGAAAATTTCAACAACCCCGCAGAGGTGGATGATGGTCGCCTGAATGGGAATATCAAGTACCGTGCTTGGCGCGGCAACCGTTATATCGAAGAAAGCGGAGCGCCCATAGCTGGCGTGGACTGGATCAATGCTTTGTGGTGGGAGCCTTATCAGCCAGCCACCTTTGTCTCTCCTGCTTTCGCTGGCTATGTCTCTGGTCACTCTACCTTTTCTAGTACTGCTGCGCAAGTGTTGGAGCAGATGACCGGCGATCCCTTCTTTCCCGGCGGGATGGCCGAGTTTTTCGCCCCTGCCAATGAGTTCCTAAAGTTTGAAGAAGGCCCTAGCGTCGATGTACACCTCCAATGGGCCACCTACCGCGATGCCAGCGACCAGACCAGCCTCAGCCGTATTTGGGGGGGCATCCACCCACCCGTGGATGATATCCCCGGCCGCTTTATGGGTATAGAAATTGGAAAAGATGCCTTCGCCCTAGCCGAGCGATTGTTCGAAGGAACCGATGTTTTCTGCGCCAGCCCCGAAGAAGGACAAACGCTGCGCCCCCTACCCATCCAAAATCCCATCCGACAAGGAGAAGACCTGCGCTTTACCCTCAATTGTGGGCCAGAGGATAACCCGGAAGTATTGGTGTACGACGTACTAGGACGCGAAATGGGCAGCACCCGAGTAGCTTTCAGAAACGGCAGCTTCCGTACCCACAACTGGCCCAAAGGCGTCTATTACCTACGGTTGCGCAGCGGTGGAAAGGGCGAAGTTGCGGCCGTGCAACTTTTTTAACTAGGCGCCTTATTTTGTCTGTAGCAAAAGGCTTGTTACCTTCGCAGCTTAACTGACAACCAACCATGGCGAAACGCTACCTCATTACCTCTGCACTACCTTATGCCAATGGCCCTATCCATTTGGGGCATTTGGCGGGTGCCTACCTGCCAGCCGATATCTTCGTACGCTACCTGAGGCTGATGGGCAAGGACGTGGTATGGGTCTGCGGCTCCGATGAGCACGGCGCTGCCATTACCATCCGCGCCAAGAAAGAGGGGATATCCCCCAAGGATATTGTCGATAAATACCACGCCCTCAACAAGGATACCTTCGCTCGCCTCGGCATTAGCTTCGATTACTACCACCGCACCAGCGATCCGCTCCACCATCAAACCAGCCAGGACTTCTTCACCCAGCTCAACGAGATGGGCGACCAATTCGAGGTGCGTACCCAAGAACAATACTACGACGCCGATTTCGATCAGTTCCTGGCCGATCGCTACATCAAAGGCACTTGCCCCAAATGTGGCCATACCGAAGCTTACGGCGATCAATGCGAAAGCTGTGGTAGCGATCTATCCCCACTGGATCTAATTGATCCCATCTCCACGCTCAGCGGTAAAAAACCTGAGCTGCGCGAAACCAAACACTGGTATTTCCGCCTGGAAAATCACGGCGATTGGCTCAAGAAATGGATAGAAACGGGGCAGCTAGACGGCCAGCAGCACCACGATCCGCAGCAGTGGAAAAAACACGTATTGGGCCAGTGCATGAGCTGGCTCAACGAAGGACTGCAAGCCCGCGCCATCACCCGCGACCTGGATTGGGGCATCGCCGTGCCGCTGGAAGAAGCCAAGGGCAAAGTGCTCTACGTCTGGTTCGATGCGCCCATCGGCTACATCAGCAGCACAATCGCTTGGGCGGCCGAGAAGGGCAAAGACTGGCGCGAATACTGGCAAGACGAAGACACCGAGCTAATCCACTTCATCGGCAAGGATAACATCGTTTTCCACTGCATCATCTTCCCCGCCATGCTCAAGGCGCACGGCCAATTTGTGCTGCCTAAAAATGTGCCCGCCAACCAATTCCTCAATTTCGAGGGGCAAAAATTCAGCAAATCCCGCGGCTGGGGCATTGAGCAACACGAGTATCTGGAGCTCTTCGCCGATTTCCCCAACAAGGAGGACGCCCTGCGCTGGGCGCTCACCCGCAACCTTCCCGAACAAAGAGACGCCGACTTCACCTGGGATGAGTTCACCGACTACCACGACAAGGATCTGGCCGATAAACTCGGCAATTTCATCAATCGCGTGGTGGTGCTGAGCCATAAATATTTCCCGGCAGAGGAAGAAGGAAAGGCTAGTGTGCCTGCGGTGGCTAACAGTGTTGATGCTGGCAAAATTGCAGGAGCAGGGTCTGAAGAAAAGAGCCATGCTTCCGCCCCTTCGCCCGATTATCTCCCCTTGCTGCGCAGAATCGGGGAAAACATCGAAAACTACCAACTCAAACAAGCCGCTGCCGATTTTGTAGAGCTGGCTACTTGGGGCAATGTCTATCTCCAGGAAGCGGCTCCTTGGTCTATTGCCAAGGAAAATCCCGATGACCCTCGCATTGCCGCCATCCTACGTCAATGCCTCGAGCTAAGCGTGGTACTGAGCATCGCCGCCGCTCCCTTCATCCCCTTCACTGCGGCCAAACTACGGGGTATCCTGGGCCTTCCCGCCCTGCAAAATGGCGACTGGGCCAAGGCGCTCCAAGCCCTCGAAAGCGGCCAATCCCTCCTCGAAGACGGTCACCTCATTGGCCAAGCCGACGTCCTCTTCCCAAAAATAAACGATCGCAAAGACGATAGCCGCCTCCAAATCGTCCAAGCGCAAAAGGACAAACTCGCCGCCATCGTAGCCGCCGAAGCAGGCCCGGAAAGACCCGCCCCCAAGGAACTCATCACCTTCGATGACTTCACAAAGCTTGATTTGCGTACGGCCACCATCCTGGCCGCCAGCCCCATCCCCAAGGCTGATAAGCTCCTCCAGCTCACCGTCGATCTAGGCAACGAGCAGCGCACCATCGTCAGCGGCATCGCCCAGCATTACTCCGCCGAAGCCCTGCCCGGCCAAAAAGTCGTCATCGTAGCCAACCTAGCCCCCCGGAAAATGCGCGGTGTCGAAAGCCAAGGCATGATCCTCATGGCCGAAGACGGTGAGGGCCAGCTGGTCTTCGTCAGCCCCCCGAAGGATTTTGAAGATGGGTGGGTGGTAAGGTGATGGTGGTTGGCTTGCCTAAAGACTCACCACGCAACTACTGAATGTCTTTGACTGTTAAAATAATTAGATCAAATATTGATAAAATGGCTATACTATCTATTGAGCGGACTGATGAGGCTATTGTGATAAAGCTTCCCTTGGATGCCTCGGCTGATTATATTCAGAATACACTGAACTACCTTCGTTATGTTCAGTTGGGAGCCAGTAGCCGAGTTAAGCAGTCGGACATAGACCAATTAGCTGCCGAGGCGAAGTCTGGCTGGTGGGAAAAAAATAAGGCTAGATTCGAAGGAGTAGAGGGCTTTGAGGATTTGTTAGGATGAAAATTTTTGTAGTCGATTCGAACGTTATTTGGTCATTAGCTTACAATCCCAAAAGCGAAATAGGCCAGTTCATAATGGCATCAGATCCAGATGCACTGAAATTGTATGCCCCAGAATACTTAAGGGAAGAAATAAGCAATCACTTTGATAAAATAGTTGCTTTATCAGGCCAGCCGCCGAACGTGGTCTTGGCGATTCTGGAACTGGCCTACAAAAAGCTGAATTTCATCTCAGATGAACAGATTCCATTCAGATTTTACAAAGATGCGATCCCGCTTCTCAGAGACATTGATATAAACGATATTGTCTTCGTTGCACTCAATGATTATTGCAACAGCTTGCTATGGACAGGAGATAGACGCCTACTCAACGGATTGCGGGCAAAAGGTTACCAAAGGGTAGTAGATTTTAGTGAGGTGAAGAGCATTATGAAGCAGTAGTTGCCTTCGAGATGCTTTTTGCTGGAAGTGGTGGTTTTGGCATCGCTCATGGCACAGGGGTAAATGCTTTATCGCTTTGATAAAACAAAAAAGAATACTACTTTTACCCACACAAAAGCACACGACTGTAACCGCCAGAAATGCCAACTAACGAAAAACAAGAAGTCGAAAAAGCCCTAGGGGGGCTAGCACTGGAAAACGTTCGCTTGGACTGGCCACAGTTTAAGACCGACTACGGCATCCACCACGATAAGCCTGTTGAGGACGCAGCCGACCGCGACTTTTTCTCCTGGCAGCACTTCCGAGGCCAGCACCAGCCACAAAGCTGCCTGCTGGATGAGCAAGGCCATGTGCGCGGCCTTATCATCAAAAATACCAAGCTGAAAAAACTGCGCCTCCCCGCCCTGCCTGCCCTAGAGTACCTCTGCATTTGCGAAAACCGAGCACTAGAAGATATCGAGCTAGAGGGAACAGCCTACCCCCTTCTACAACACCTAGACTGGAGCAATAACGCCCTAAAGCGACTGACATTGCAGGCCGAGATGCCGCTGTTGCGGTATTTGAGCTTGCGGGGGAATCAGCTGAAGCGCTTTGAAATTGATGAGCAGCAGGAAGGCCTAGCCGCGTTGGAGGAGCTAGACCTGAGCTACAACCAAATCAAAAACTGGAATGCTTTTGTACTAGATAAAATGCCTGCACTGGCCTATCTCTTTTTGTATCAAAATCCGCTCAACGAATCGGTTACCGTATATAGAGAGGACAATGAGGATGAGAACTACTTGCGTAGCTTACAAGTCCTACTAACGCAGTGGAAAATCGAAAAGCCCATTAAAAACGACACCTACAAAGTATTAGTAGTAGGGGATGGCAAGGCGGGCAAGTCCTGCATGGTAGAGCGATTGGTGCACAATAGTTTTTGTGGTGAATGGGACTCTACACACGGCATTTCGGTGGAGCAATTTGAAGATAAGGATGGTCGCTACAACTTCCCTTACAAACTCAGTCTATGGGATTTTGGTGGCCAAGACATCTACCACCACACCCATCGGATGTTTTTACAGGCCAATACCACTTACATCCTGCTGTGGAATAGCGAAACGGAATATCAGGATAAAATCATTCAGCGGATTGGGAACAAAGAATACACTTGGGATAATAAAAAACTGCCCTATTGGCTGGATTATATCCGCTATCTAGGACAGGGCAGTCCCGTAGTGGTGGCCCAAACTTGGAGCCGCCCGGAAATCCACGATCAGAAGATGCACCCTAACGAGAGCAAGCTGCTGGAAACTTATCAAAAGGCATTTCCCTATATATCGAAGTTTTTAGACCTCGATGCCAAAGAGGAGGATACTATAGAAAGTGGCTACGAGTTTTTTCTTCAAGAGGTGGGACGAGCCATATATAGCTTGGGGCGAAAAGAGTATTTGCCTGCTTATTGGTTTGCCGTCCGTGAGCAATTGGAGGGAATGACGCCTCGGGAGGTCGCTTCAGACCAAACAGCTTTTATGAGCAGCGCGCCCAATACGTTGGAACTCGATGAGTTTTTGAAGATGATGCCGCCTGAGGCAACAGATCCCATGAAGCTGCTAAATAATTGGTTGGTGCCCACCGGCGTGGTCTTCTACAAAGAAGGCTTGTTCGATAATAAAATCATCCTCAATCAAGCCTGGGCTATCCGTGCCGTGTATGCGCTCTATGACCGCAGTGAGGCGGGCTACTTCTTTGATTTGAAGGAAAAGAAGGGGCACTTTAACGGGGCTTTGCTCAATCAATGCTGGCATACCTACACGGCGGCAGAGCGCCAATGGTTCTTAGATTTTATGCTTAAAGCGGAGCTTTGCTTTGAAATTACCCCAGAAGGCTGGAACACTCCGTGGGAGGAACGACAGTTTGTGGCCGTAGAAATGCTGCCCAATGATCGTGCCAATAGCTTAGGGAATCAGGAACGAAACTGGAAAAGGGAAAAGACAGCACTTTGCCAAGTCCGCTACCGCTATCCTTTCTTGCACACCGGCATTATCCAGAGCTTCATCGTTCGTACGCATCACTTTGCTGAGGTAGAAGACATCTATAAACAGGGCTTAATCGTTTGGGTGAATGATCAGCCTGTTATTATTGAGGCGCAACCGAGCGCAGAAGGCCATCAAGGGGATATTCTGGTCACGCTTCCCACAGCAGCCGCAGAGGTCTTGCACCGAATTCGAAAAGAATTTGCAGGCATACACCAAAGCCGCGATTACAAAGAAGCCATCCGCCCTGCCGATGGCGAGTGGGTGCTTTGGGAGGTACTGGAATCCAAGTGCCAAGAAGATAAATTAGCTACCGCAGACGGAGGAAATACCGTATTTAGCGACCCTTATCGGGTATTTTTACCCGATGAAAAACGGCGCGAAGTACAAGCCTTGTCGGAAACTAAAAACCAAAGAAGTAGCATGCCCACAAAAACTTATCCAAGAGAATCGGAGAGCATCATATCGGTGCCCATGAAAAATGATCTCTCCCAAGGAAAAGGCTGGTATATCGAGCCAAACGAAAAAATCAAGCTACTGTTCACGGCTGCCACTCCTACGGATGCTGGCAAGCTGAACACAGGGAAAGAAAGCCGATTCAAAGACCTGATCAAGATGTTCGATGAACAACAGCGTATTGACTTTAAAGAAGAGCATGGGCTGAATGTGGAAAAGTTTCGAAGACATTATTTTAGCCAAGATCCCCACGTCATCCACTTTGCCGGGCATGGCGAGATAGAGGGATTGGTGCTGGAAGAAGACAATCTCGATGCTGATGTCTTGGTTAATCTCGTTTCTCTACTAAAAAAGACTCGAATCGTCGTGCTGAATGCTTGCTACACTTTGCCTCTAGCTAAAGAGCTGGCCAAGTACGTCCCCTTTGTGATAGGCACACAAGGTGTTATACCGGACGATACGGCCATTGCTTTTGCAAATGACTTTTATGTGGGGCTAGCGGCGGGTAAAACCGTCGAAGACTCTTTTCTCTTCGGAATCAACGGCATTGAGAGCAAGCGACTACCAGGAGCAGATATCCCCATTCTCGTTGTCGGCGAGCCTTATTTTAACGACTAAAAAAAACAATAGCCATGCCCAATATCATCTACGAATACGAAACAGAAACAGGAGAACTCGTCTCTATCGAGGCCATTGACCTGACCGAAGAAAGAACCGCGATACCTATGCGTGGCGGCAGCAGGAGAAACGAAAAGGAGGAGCCGGAAGTAAAAAGGGTGAAAGTCAGCTTTGAAAAAGCCCTAGGCACGGTGAAGGCTGCGGCTAATGGCCTGCGGCAAGTCATTAAAGACACTGCCCCAGACGAGGCGACCGTAGAATTCTCGCTAAAGGCGACTGGTGAGGCAGGCTTGTTTGCCATTTGCCGCGCCGAAACGGCCGCAGAGTTCAAAATCACCCTCACTTGGAAAACAAGCAAGCAGCCAAATACTTGATATGCAACCCACACTACATACGCTACACCCCGCCATACAGCGCAGCCTAACCTCTTACACCGCCAATGGCCACACCTTTCATCTAGTGAAGGTGCAAAAGGGAGGCTTTATGATGGGTGACGACCAATCAGAATATTCCTATGAAAAACCTGCTCATCGAGTAGATATAATAGCAGACTTCGAACTAGGCCAATACCCCGTCACCCAAGCCCTATGGGAAGCGGTCATGGGCGCGAATCCTTCTCGTTTCAAAGGAGCTGACCGACCAGTAGAACAAGTAAGCTGGGATGATATCAGAGGGGAAGATGGCTTTCTGGCGCGCCTCAATGCTTTGCCGGAAATAGCTGCTCGAAATGCAGCAGACGGCCGTCAGTTTAGGCTACCTAGCGAAGCGGAATGGGAATATGCCGCTAGGGGCGGGCGCTATGCCCGCACTTTCCCTTGGGAATATGCGGGAAGTAACCACCTAGCTGAAGTGGGCTGGTACGGCGATAATAGCCAGCAGCAAACTCAGCCTGTAGGGCGCAAGCAGCCCAATGCGCTAGGGCTGTACGATATGAGCGGAAATGTGTGGGAGTGGTGTGAAGATGTCTGGCAAGATAATTATCATAATACCCCCAGAGACGGCAGTGCTAATGTGGATGGAAAAAGTGGTGTCCGTGTTCTTCGCGGGGGTTCTTGGA
>DAITME010000040.1:0-37177 GCA_036835305.1 Lewinella sp. | reverse complement strand
ACGGAGGACGACCAAGACGAAGAGACGATCCCAGTTGGTCAGATCTACGACTTGGCTCTGACTAAGTCTATTGCCCCAGGTTTCGCACCCTTTGTCTTGACAGAAACTGCAGTTACTTACAATATCACAGTTACAAACGAAGGATCACTAGATGCCGCTAATGTACAAGTCACAGATCGTCCAGATGCAGGTTTAACTTTGATGGGTGTGAATCTTAATGGCGCACCCAATGTAACCCACAATGGAGGAGGAGTATTTACAATATCCTCACTACCCCAGGGAGCATCCGTTACCTTCCAAATCGAATACATGGTTGGTTCCGAAGCCATCTTGCCAATCGGAAGTTCCGTTACCAATGTTGCGGAAATTACTGAAGATGACGGTGACGATATTGATTCTACACCAGATAATAATGTGGCAACCGAAGATGATCAGGATAGTGAAACACTTCTCGTGCTTGGAATTAATGTCGAGAAGGTAGCTGACCGTACGACTGTATGCCCAGGAGAGGAAGTAACCTACACACTAACAGTTCGTTTTAGGGATAATATCTGTATCGATGGGGCGCAGTTGAGGGATATCTCTATTGCTGATAGCGGCCTTGACCAAAGTCTTATGGTTGGAGATGCCTTCTTTATAGCCTCCAGCGATTCTAATGGAAACGGCATTCTTGATTGTGGGGAAGAATTCATGTGGACCTACTCCATGATCCTCACGGAAACTTTCACCAACATAGCAGAGGACATGGCTGCTGTGTGGTTCGTTGACCCAGCCACAGGTACAGAAATATTTGTCGGAAATGCTTTGTTTGCAGATGAAGTTACCGTTACCGTAGATCCTAATCTGTGTGCGTCTATCGGCGACTTCGTTTGGAATGATCTAAACGCTGATGGAATACAGGACGCTACAGAGCCAGGTATCTCCGGGGTTGCAGTGAACTTGTATGCAAGTGATGATCTACTATCTCCGCTTCGAATTACTACTACAGACGGTGACGGATTCTATGAGTTTAATGGTCTTACACCAGGTACTTACGTTGTAGAATTTGTAAATCCTGATGGAACTATCTGGTTCCCAAGTCCGCAGAACAATCCAGCGGCAACAGATGATCTTGATAGTGATGCAGACCCCGTTTCAGGACTGTCTCAGCTTATCATCGTTGAGAATGGTACTAATAACCAAACGATTGATGCAGGCTTCTATCAACTAGCCTCTATCGGGGATTTCGCTTGGGTGGATCTAAACGGCGACGGTATTCAAGATAACGATGAACCCGGATTATCTGGAGTAACGATCACGCTGTTTGACGAAAATGGTGAGCAAATTGCTCAAACTTCTACAGACTCAGACGGTGAATATCTCTTCCAAGGCTTAGAACCAGGCGAGTACACTATTGCTGTTAGCGATGTGCCTGGCTATTCATTCTCTCCAGCCAATCAAGGAGGAGATGATGAACTGGATTCTGACTTCGCAGGAGCAGATATCCCGGTAGGAGCCGTGTTGGAATCAGGGCAAAGCGACCTAACTTTCGACGCTGGTTTCACGCCTACTTGTGATTGGGATGTAACCGCTGAATTGGAACTTGTGGACTGCAACGGCAACTCAACAGGGGCAATCACTCTGACGGTAGACGGAGCCCTGGAGCCTTATACATTTGATTGGGCTGATTTACCAGGCACCAATAACGCTCAGGATCGCACAGGACTTCCTGCGGGTAGTTACACGCTTACGATCAATGCAGCTAATTACTGTGTTTTCAACGAGACCTACGAAATCACTGAACCAGCAGTCTTAAGCTTGTCAGCTATCACGACCGGCGTAGACTGTAACGGTGATGCTACTGGCACTATCGACCTGGTGGTTACTGGCGGTACTCCCGATTGCACCTACTTATGGAGCAACGGTGCTACGACGGAAGACCTCACGGGTCTTGCTGCAGGCAGCTACGATGTTACGGTCACCGACGCGAACGGTTGCACGGCCGAAGCGAGCTACCAAGTAGAAGAAGCCAGCGATCTGGAAGTTACGGTAGCGGATGCGGATGTACTGTGTAACGGCGACGCCGATGCCATGCTAACAGTGGTAGTAACGGGCGGTACGGCTAACTACACCTACGCTTGGAGCGATGGCCAAACGACGGCTACAGCGACCGGCTTGGCTGCTGGCACCTACACGGTAACCGTAACGGATGCCAACGGCTGTACAGAAACAGCGATGGCTACGGTCTTTGAACCGACGCAATTGTCAGCTACCATACAAGACGCTGAGGTACTCTGCTTCGGCGATGCTACGGGTAGCTTGAGTGTAATTGTCGATGGTGGTACACCTGACTACACTTACGAATGGAGTAATGGCCAAACAGCGGCTACGGCTACGGGTCTAGGGGCTGGCACTTACACCGTTACGGTAACAGACGCCAACGGCTGTGAGGCAACGGCAACCGCTACGGTCGAGCAGAGAGATGAAATTGCGCTATCTGGAGATATCACCGTCACAGACGTAAGTTGTTTTGGAGGTGATGATGGGGCAATTGAGTTGGTGCTTACCGGAGGAACGGGTATTTATACCTTCGATTGGTCTGATATCAATATGGCCAGTGAGCCTCAAAACCGTTCCAGTTTGATGGCAGGTAGCTACAGTGTAACGGTTACTGACTCTGAAGGATGTGCACTAGTTATTGAGAACATAGCAGTGGAAGATGGCTTCCAGCTATTGGCATCAATGCAAGACGAACCGATCTGTGGCGATCTCGATCAGGAATTAGGTCAACTGACTCCGAACGTGACGAATGGTAGTGGAAACTACAGTTATGTGTGGAGTACCGTTCCTGCCCAAACCACTGCTACGGCAGTAGGCTTGGTAGTGGGCACCTACAGTGTAACTATCACCGACAATGAGTCAACTTGTACAACAGTTGCTACGGCTGATGTGCTTGAAGACGAGGAGTTGTGTGTAGAACCTTGTTCCATTACTGTTCAGATACTCAGCAACCCAGTATGTAATGACAACGGCACACCAACGGTTGCGGGGGACGACTTCTACTGCCTGACCATTTTGGTAAGCAGCAGTACCTCCACCAACGGATGGTCAACTGCAGATGGAAGCCAACAAGGACAATTTGGTGTTCCTTACCAACTCTGTAACCCAGTAAGTACGGCAGCTGTACCTCAGCCAGTTACGATCAATATCTTTGATAATGCTGTTGAGAATTGCTTTGCTCCTTTGACGTTCACACCCACAACTTCTTGCTCTGATGTGTGTGATATTGCGGTTGATCTAACGGCCTCGCCCACTT
This sequence comes from Lewinella sp., assembly GCA_036835305.1. Taxonomy (GTDB): domain Bacteria; phylum Bacteroidota; class Bacteroidia; order Chitinophagales; family Saprospiraceae; genus Neolewinella. The sequence continues at coordinate 33,882 of DAITME010000040.1, read as the reverse complement.
GTAGCGATGGGGGTACACCAACGGATGGTACCGACGATGCCCTATTCTTTGGCCTCACTATTCGTTCACTCAATGCCACATCAAGCGGTTGGACAGCCATATTGGGTGGGAACATAATAGGTACAGGAAGCTACAGCAACCAAGAGGTAACTTTCGGGCCGATTACCCAGAGCCAGCTACAAGGGATGAATTTAATTACAGTAACGGTTGTGGATAACGAAGACAGTAGCTGTCGGGAGGTAATTCACATCAACATCCCTGTCGATTTTCCTTGTTCTAACACTTGTGAAATCACAGCGGTGGTCCGGGCCTCTGAGTGTGATCCGAACGGCACACTTTCAAACGGATCGGACGATGTTTGGTATGCTTATGTTGATATCACCCGTATCAACTCAATCGGCTGGAATGCACCAGAACAAGGTATCTTTGGCTGTAATACGCGGCGCCTAGGTGTTGCCTTCGGTCCGTTCACTGGCTTCTCACCGCAGACGATCAACATATATGACTGTGAGGATCCAACCATCTGTACAGCGTCTATTACAGTTCAGCCGCCAAGTGATTATCCTTGTTCTAATCAGTGTGCCATTTCAGCTATTTTTGGTACACCTTACTGCGACGACAATGGTACGCCAGACTTTGAAGGAGACGATGTGTTCTTTGTCCCAATTCGCGCCATCGCAGGTGGTAACAATGGTATCGGTTGGAATTTATACGCCAATGGTAATTTCCAGACGCCAGTACCTGGTTTTGCTAACATGCCATTCAATGTACTTATACAAGCAGGACCATTCCCGATTTTTGATGCCGACGGTAACAGAAATACAAGTCTTGCCTTAAGAGTGATGGACAGAAGCAGTCTGTCTTGCAGAGTGGAACAAACTGTAATTGTACCAGAACCGTGCTCCGATGACTCTCCGACTTGCGAATTATCTGCCACGGTGACAAACGTTGCCTGCGTACAAGATGCGGATAATTTCAATTTTGAGTTTGTCGTAACCAACGGCACAGCTGCAGGTAGCTTCACCATCCAGGGAGCTGGTATTAGCATGATTGGATCGTTTGGCCAACTCATGACCATAACACTCGATGAAGCAGCCGCTGGTCAGGTAATAGACTTTACCATTACTGCTAATGATATAGCGGATTGTAACACATCGATGCAAGTGATTGCGCCAAATAATTGTATTGGTTGTGAAGTATTTGCTAACCTCAGAACAGTTATTTGCGACGACAATGGTACAATCAGTGATGGTAGTGACGATACCTACACCTTCGTTATCAACGCTACTGGTGGTTCGGGAAGCTGGACGGCCAGTCTTAACGGCCAAATTTTTACAGGCGTATTTGGTGTCCCAGCAACTGTAGGACCTTTCAGCGTGGACGCGGATGTGTCTGGTTTGCTTGTTTCAGATGTGAACCCTGCTTGTGACGTCGCCATTCATGTAACCACGCCCGGGCCTTGTGCAGATTGTGTCCTAGACTTCTTCCAAATAGGCGAAGTGCTTTGCAATAACAACGGTACGGCAGATACAGGCGATGATACATTTACAGTAACGGTAGGTATTACAGCGCAAAACGTAAGTGGAGCTTATATCATTCGCAATAGTTTCAATAATCAGATTATATTGGATCAGTATGTGAATGATAATCAAACGCTTACCTTCCCCGCTGCCGCAGGTAACCTTACGCTACGGCTTGAGGATGTTGGAAGGCCAAATGACTGTTTTGTTGAATTATTTGTCGTTGCTCCTCCTGTAGGATGTGGTGCATGCAGCATTACACCAACCATTGTGAGCACTGGAGCGTGTAACCAAAATCATACGCCTTTTGATGCTCAAGACGACTTCTTCGAACTGACGGTGAATGTGAGCGGTATCAATACAGGAGCCTTCTTTACGACTTCCCTGAGTGTCGATCAGTATCCCTACGATCAGCTTGTCGTAATTCAAGTGCCAATAGGTGATGGCAGCCCAATAGCCATTGAGTTCACGGATGTAGCAACGGGAACCTGCAGCGAAACACTAACAATTGAGCGCCCAGAACCATGCTTCGTGGAGCCAGTGTGCGAAATTGAAGCAGTTGTAGTAGCGGTTGGTGACTGTGATCAGAATGGCACTCCGTACGATGGTAATGATGACACTTTCCAAGTAAGTATCCGAGTAACAGGCGTAGATACAGGCAATGGCTTTACCACCTCTGCTACCGATGATCAGGTCTTCAACTATAATGAGATCGTAACAATCACGCTGCCCACAGGTAGTGGAGGTGATGTAGTACTTACCATCACAGATACGCAGGCTGCTGATTGTACGGATGTTATTTCGGTTTCAAGCCCGGGTAGCTGTGAACTCATGTGTGATATCGAAGCAACACTAGTAGCCACTGGCGATTGTGACGACAACCAAACACCGTTTGATTCCTCGGATGATACCTTCATGGTAACCATTAATGTTACGGGAAGTGACACGGCGGGTGCTTACACCACTTCCGTATCGGGTGATACCACCTTCGCCTACGGAGAGGATGTTGAACTTACCTTGCCAGCCTCTGTAGCCGGCCAGCTAGTCACCATTGTCATTGCCGATCAAGGTGATCTCAGTTGTACTGCCAGCGTTCAAGTGACAGACCCAGGAAGTTGTGAAGGACAGTGTAATATTACTGCTACAGTAATGAATGTGGGCGTCTGTAACCAAAATGGTACACCCTCAGACGGAGCGGACGACTTCTATGAACTCACGATCATCATGAGCGGAGAGAATACTGGCAACGGCTGGACGAGCCTCTATGGTAGCGGAGCCTACGGCCAAGAAGTAGTCCTTCAAGTTCCAACAGGTATCGATACAATTCTGATAACAGACAACTTCAGTGCCAGCTGTGTGGCTATGATTGTAGTGGATGCCCCAGCATCTTGCGAGATGACACCGCCCGTTGTTGACTGCCCAATCAGCAATCACTATTGCCCGGTCTTAGAGAATGACATTATGTTGTTCCCGATGGATATGTTCGAGTGTGTTGCCACGGTGGATATTGCGCTACCAGAAGTGACGACTAGTTGCGTGGATGGAATTGCAAGTATCGTGACGCAGATCATCGCTATGAACGGTGATATTCTGGCTACTTTTGAGGCCAATGACAACCGAATCATTATTCTGGATGCGGGAGACTATATCGTCCGCTACACGGTTACAGATGCCTGCGGAGCCGTAACTATTCAAGACTGTATTATCAGAGTAGCTGATACGCAGGAGCCATCAGCAATTTGTATTAGCGAGCTGAATGCCAGTATCGGCGGCTATGGCATCACCCGCATTCATAGCTTCTTGATCGATAATGGTAGCTACGATAACTGTGGCCTGGAAAGCATCTTGGTACGCCGTTATTTTCCCGACACGGATACCTGGAGTGATTTCCACCGCTTCATTGACCTTACTTGTGAGGATGTTGGAAGTATTGTTCGCGTCGAGCTCAGAGTAGTGGACTACGCTGGCAATGCCAACATTTGTAGTGCGAACATCTCCGTCGTAGATAATAGCCTGCCTTATTGTACTGGTCTTGAAGACCTCACGGTGAGCTGTGCTGATCTCCCACTAGGGTTCGATCCGATGGATACGCTTATGCTTCAGGCCTTATACGGTGTACCACATGTCATCGATAATTGTGCTGCTTACGCTATCGAGTTGGCTCCTTACTTCCTAGGAGATGAGTGTACAGGTGCGGGTCTGATTACCCGTCGGTTCTTGGCGGTAGATGCTTTCGGAAATGTAAGTGCGCAGGAGTTCATACAAAGGATTAACATCCTAGCTAACGAAACCTTCACACTGGTATTCCCCGCTGATACCACCACTGATTGTACGGATATAGACTTGGGCTTCCGCATCCTTAACCTAGGTTGTGCACAGCTTTCTGTATCCTTTACGGATGAAGTGGTTGAAGCTACGGATGAAGAAGGTTTTGCTTGCCTGGTTGTAGAACGTACCTACTTGGTCATCAACGAGTGTACTTACGACGGCGTGAGCGAGCCGCTCTTAGTCAGACGCGATGAAGATTGCAACGGAATAGAGGGTGAGTTCGACGTTTATGCGATCGTAGCCCTAGACTCTACCTTCATGGATGTTGACACAAGCTATGTCAACAGCTTGCCTGCGGCAGACACTAAAGGGGAGGCCTGCGACGGAACGAGCAACCCAGCAGGTTATTACCGAAGAGCGCTCAGCAATGGAGCCTGGACTTATACCCAACGCATCCGCTTGGTGGACACCATTGTCCCTGTATTGCTTTATGAGCTACCAGAACCATTCTGCACAGAAAATGATGAAACCTGTGAGGGTTTGGTTAGTATAGACATTTTTGTAAGCAATGAATGTACCGCAGCCGGAGCATCTGTTATGATCATGGTGGACCTTCAAGGTGATGGCAGCCCAGACATGCAGTTAGGCAGATCTTCCACGCTCCTAGGGGATTTCCCATTCTATCGTCTGGAAACGATGCTGCCAATTGGTGATCATCATATCATTATTCGCTACGCAGATGGTTGCAACAATGCTTCTACTGAAGTGATTCCAGTCAGTGTAGTGGATTGCAGCATTCCGGATATGGTCTGCTACAGTGGTTTGATTACTTACTTGGAGGCGCTGCCAAGTCCTGTGGATATAGACGGTGATGGCGATCTCGACGCAGCCTTCACTACCGTGGATGCTACTCAGCTAGCCAACTGCTTCCTAGAGGACTGCTCGGCTCCGCTTGTCTTCTCCGTAAACAAGGTGGGTATGCCGGCGAATATCGATAGTAGCAGCATCAACCTCACTTGCGATGATCGTTATCAAGTAGAACTGGAAGTATATATGTGGGATAGTGCATACAATCCGTACGCTGTACAACCAGACAGCACCATTGGTGGTCCGAACTGGACGATGTGTACTGTAACGGTATTTGTACAAGATACTGCTCGTGCTTGTCCTGAATGCCCAGTCCCTGGCATGGTGAATCTTGGTGGTGAAATCAGAACGCCATCTGGTTTAGCGGTGGAGCTGGTTGAATTAAATCTTAGAGGTTTTTCAGTTGCTACCGACCTGACAGATGCTGAAGGTGCCTATCTATTCGCTGAACTGCAAGGAGGCGACTACGTGATTACGCCTATCAAAAATGATGATGTGGCCAACGGTATATCTACCATGGATATTTATATCCTACAGCGTCACCTGCTAGGTATGGAGATAATTACCGATCCATACTTGCTGATCGCAGCAGATGTGAACAATTCGGGAACCATTACCACACTCGATATGCTCATTCTGCGCAACATTGTGTTAGGTCACCTCACGGAGTTCCCAGACAACAACAGCTGGCGATTCTTCGCAGCCGACCAAGACATGACGGGCTTGGACGTGCTGAGTAGCACACTAGCCGAGCAGATCGTGCTAGAGAACATGACCTTCTGCCGCGAAAACCTCGATTTTGTAGGTGTGAAAATTGGCGATCTAAATGGTTCAGCGATTGTGAACGCCGCAACGGGTGGTCCTGCGCAGCAAGGCCGTACGAACTTAGATAGCTATCCATTACAGCTCGAAGACCAGTGGTTGGAAGCTGGACAGTCCTACGAGCTAGCAGTGAAGGCCAGCGATCTATCTGGACTCGGAGGCATGCAGTTTACACTAGCTGCCAGCAACTCGTTACAACTGACAGGGGTCAGGGCTGCTTTCTTAGCGGAAGGCCAGTTGAATACGCAGGCTATTAATCGGGGATACCTCTCAGCTAGCTGGAACCAAAGCGGAAGGGCGGATATTAGTGATCGAGAAGAGACGCTCTTCTTTATCCAAGTGACTGCCGTTCAAACCGCCTTAGCCAGTGAGGTCTTGAGCTTGATGAGCCAACCTACGAAAGTAGAAGCCTTCACGCTTGCACAGGAAGCTATGGATATGCACTTGCAGTTCTCTTCCGGAGGTCAACTTACTAGTCCGACACCTGTAGTTTCTATGGCTTCGGCTGAGTTACTACAGAATTACCCCAACCCATTTGAGGGAAGAACAACGCTACAGTTCTACCTCCCAAGGGAAGGGCAAGCAACCATCAGTATTCACGATATAGATGGCCGTGTGCTGAGGGTAGTAGACCAAACGTATGGAGCAGGTTATAATAGCATCCAACTCCATGGAGAGGGAATGCCAAACGGAAACCTCTTCTTTACCCTTACTTACGAAGGCCAGCGCATGACCCGCATCATGCAACGATTGCACTAAGCCAACTTCATAATGGTAGCAGGGTTAGCTCAAATGAGTTAACCTTGCTACTTTTTTTCTAGGTATCGTGAGCTAGAAAACCCTTCAGTTTTCTGAACTAAGTTCTCAGCAAAGCTTCAGTATCTTTTTGGAGATATTGGCCATAAGGCGGGAGCAAAGCTGATGTCAAGAGCAAGGCTAAATTGGGGGGCATAGCTCCTTCGTTATGGCACTGCTCCTGCATCTGATCCCAAATGAAAGATAGGCTTCCTGAAATTACATAGAAGACTAAAATACTAGGTTTTATCAGTAAAAACGGTCAGTTGGATACGTCCAACTGACCGTTTTACGTACCAATGGACGCATCCAACTAACGTTTTTAGGCTCCTGGCGGCTAGCTTTTCGCCTACTGCCCAGCGGCTAGGCGAAGACTGGAGCATTGTATCATGGCCGACTGGAAAAAGGCGCTTTCCTTGAAGTCGGCGGCATAGCTACGCAGCTGATCTTGATGGCTGAGGGTGTGACTGGCAATTTGTTCCCGGTTGTCGTAATAGTTGGCCAGCGCATGACCCGCATCCTGCAGCAATTGCACTAAGCCAACTTCATAATGGTAGCAGGGTTAGCTCAAATGAGTTAACCTTGCTACTTTTTTTCTAGGTATCGTGAGCTAGAAAACCCTTCAGTTTTCTGAACTAAGTTCTCAGCAAAGCTTCAGTATCTTTTTGGAGATATTGGCCATAAGGCGGGAGCAAAGCTGATGTCAAGAGCAAGGCTAAATTGGGGGGCATAGCTCCTTCGTTATGGCACTGCTCCTGCATCTGATCCCAAATGAAAGATAGGCTTCCTGAAATTACATAGAAGACTAAAATACTAGGTTTTATCAGTAAAAACGGTCAGTTGGATACGTCCAACTGACCGTTTTACGTACCAATGGACGCATCCAACTAACGTTTTTAGGCTCCTGGCGGCTAGCTTTTCGCCTACTGCCCAGCGGCTAGGCGAAGACTGGAGCATTGTATCATGGCCGACTGGAAAAAGGCGCTTTCCTTGAAGTCGGCGGCATAGCTACGCAGCTGATCTTGATGGCTGAGGTAGTGAGTGGCAATTTGCTCTCGGTTGTCGTAATAGTTAGCCTGCAATGCTAGTGCTTTTTCTTGATACGCTATATCCAAGAGTGCAAAGGCGGTTTGGGCGATGATCTCGGGGTCTTGAGAAAGCGTTCGGGCTTTGCTCCAGTACGCTTTAGCGCGGTCAGCTTGGAAGATCAGTTGATAGTCGGCATCGGAGTGCGGGGAGAAGAGGTGCGATCCTGCTGGCCAAGCTTGGGGGCCATCGCTTACGATACTACTTTGGCCGTAGCTGAGCATCATCCAAGCCGAGCCAAAGTTGCTCATATTGAACCACGCCTCTGCTAGCTGGAGGCAAGCTTGTGCGGCATTTTTTCCTGTGCCCTGGGCCGCTTTTTCTAAAGCGATGAGTTGCTTCACCACCTCCGCTTTTGGAACAAGGGAGGGGGCGTTTTGCTTCTTGCTAAACCTGGGCAACAATGGATCGTTGGTTAGGTGATAGGAGAAGGCGTAGGCCTCCTGATACCAGCTGCTGGGGATGGACTCGAAATACTGCTGTGCTGTTTCCAAGCGGTTGGCTCTTAGCGCCACGGTGCCGGCCACATCCCGAATGGCAGACCTGCTGGGTAAAGTGGTGGAGAGCAAATAGCTATTAAAAGGAGTGGTGGGGGCTTCTCCTTCCACAAGCTGTAGGATTTGCTGGAAGACAGTGGGGCTTAGATCCCTATCTAGGTAGTCAATTTGCCGATAGTATTGGCTGGCGTATTCGTCGCTGTAGGGTAGGTCAAGGGAGTGCAGGTGGAAGAAGAAGGCGGTTGCGGTATCTCCTTGGGCTTCGAAGGCTTGGGAGGTGAGCCTCAGCAAGGCAGGGAAGGTATTTTTGGGGCCTTGTGTATGGGCTAGTTCTGGGTCGATGCGGCAGAGGAGTTCAAGGATACGCGCTTTGGTATCGGCTTGCTGGAGGTCGGCCTCTGAGAGTAGTGCCATGTATTGGATGATGGCTGCTTGGGTACCTTTTGGCCCGCTTAATTTTTCCAATCCTTCGGTGAGCTTCAGGGCTGCGCGGGAGTCTTGGTCTAGCATGGCTAACTGAGCACGGATAAGCTGGAGGGTGGTTTTGTCTAGCCCTTGCTTGTTGTTGCTGGCTTGTAGGCCATCAACAAATTGGCGGAAACGCTTGAGGTAGGCCAGGTCTTTTTGAAGGTTCTGTTTGTAGAGGGTTCGTCTGGTGGCCTCGTATTCTTTCCAACTCATACTGTCATAATCCCATTCAGGTGCTGGGGTAGAAGGGACAAGCGTACCCTGAGCGGTGATTTTATCGGTAAGGAGCCAGTTTTCAAGCTTATTAACTTCGCGAATAAGCAGCAGCGGGAGGAGGCTGTGCTGGGGGTTGTATTGCTTCAAACGCGATAATTGCTCCTGCGTGTAGCCATAATTCTTAAGCGCCTCGAAAGCGTAGGCATCAGCCAGAAAAGCTTTGGGGATACTGGCATCGCTGGGCTTTGGGAGATCTCGGTTGAGCAGGTAGATCGGGAGGGCTTTTTCTGGGCAGCGGGTGAAACTACGGGCGGCCAAGATGTATTGCTGTATGGGGTCCTTAACCAGGAAATGGATTTTATGGAAGTGCGCCCAATCGGCTAGTGCATCCTCTTGGTTGCGGAAATAGGTATTGAAATACTGGTTGAAAGCGGTTTCATCGTCTCGGTAACGCGCCATTAGTAGTAGCTGATAGGCATATCTGCGCGCGAGGAAGGAGGAAGGGGCGGCGGATTGTAGCGCTTCTTCAGCACTTGTCTGTAGGGCTGCCAAGGTATCATTTGGTGGGGAGGAGGCTTCTGATCGCCAATATTGGAATACTTCACGCCAGGACAGCATTTTTCGGCTGGTATGCGCAGCGGGAACTTCATGTTTTTTTGCCCAGATGATGTATTCCACGAGTTCGGGTCGCTGGCGTAGGGCGCGCCAGGCTGGCTGGTGTTGCCAGGGATTGTCGTTGAGGTTTTGCGCAGCGATGAGCCAATCATCCAGCGAACTATTGTAGAGAATTTCTAGCATATCTGCCCACTGCACATTTCCACCCAGTTCGTCAGCCCAATCTTGGCAATTGCGTTTGCGGTCTATGCCTGCTTGCGCATTTTGGTAGTTGTGTAGATATTCGCTGGAGAAGAAGAAGGGCTGATAATCATCGCCTATGATATAGGGGTTGAAGAGCGCAACGCGGTAGTCTTCACCGACGAGGTTGTAGCCACAGGCTTTGGCTGAGGAGGCCAGAAGAAAGAAGGGAAGGAGGAAGAAAAGGCGCATTTTACTGTTGGTTATAGAAGGATGAAATAAGTGTTTTGATCTGGAATTGCTGGAAGTGCTGCGGCTGCCAATCAAAGAAATGCAGCTGTTTGATTTCTGGTTTTTGTCGGAGTAGGTTCACGGCCGCTGTTAGTGTTTGTTGGTCTTTGGGGCCATCGAAGCGGATCAAGTCGCCAGTTCGCAGTAATTTATTTTGCAGCGTGGTATCGGCTTTGAGGACGGCAATTTGGCCTTTGGGACTATCGTTTGGGCTGTACCCCTGAAAAGCGAGACTATTAAATATGCCGGCAAATTCTGATTGTTGGAAAGCGGCGACCCAGCTAAAAAGCGGTAGCGCGGCATCGAGGGAGATGGGGTAGGGCTCTTCAGTTTTCAGGTAGCCGCTCAGGAGGGAAAGATCGAAGATGGCATTTTGGGTATTGATGTCGTGTACGGGTGCCATGTTGTAGCACATGAGCAAACCTTTTTCGACGGGTGGGATGCCATTGGCGTCGCGATCGCGATATTGGTGTAGTCGAATCGTGGCGCTTATATTTTTTTCGGGAGCCATTTTCTGAAGAATTTTCAGAAAGTCGAAATAGGCTGTTTGGGTGGCGGGCGTCCAATCGCAATCAATTTGCCATTGGGTTATATTCTGGGCGATTTCATTTCGGCGGCTGTTTTGCAAATTGTAGTTTTCATTGTAGTCATAAAGATTCACTCCTTCTGCCTCTAGCGATATGGCGGCGCTTTCCACGAGCTTTTTTTCCATTGCCTTGAGTGCCATGCTGATGCCTCTAGCCAATTGGACTTTGTTGACGTTGGACTTGAATACCCGATTATCAATAAACACTACAGGGCTTATTTTTAAGCCTTGCAAATACAGGCTTTCCTCCCCCCATTCGGGTAATTGGATGGGGGCAACGGGCAAGGCTTCATTTTGGCTAGGGCTCCATTGCACGTCAAAAGCCCGGATATAGAGCTGCTGAATACCATTTTCCCGCGCTAGTTGGTTTTCTTGATGACCAAATACGAGGCTTGTTTTCCAGTAGTAAAAGCCTGGCTGCTGTGCTACTTCTACAGTGCTTGGGGGTGGAAAGGAGACTTTTTTAGCGGGTTGAGAGGCTACGATCGCTACGGCGATAAGGAGTGCAAACGCCAGCCCTAAAAAATATTTCATCAAGGAAGATAATTTTTGGAAATCACTAGATTGCACAATATACGAATAAGGCAGGATTATGTTGGTGTTGTTCAATATTTTTCGATCTTTGCTTCATGAGAATCTACCTAGACTTACTACAGCACATCTTGGATCACGGCGTAGAGAAGGGCGACCGGACGGGTACGGGTACCAAATCGGTCTTTGGCTATCAGATGCGCTTTGACCTTCGGGCGGGTTTCCCGCTGCTCACGACCAAGCGGGTGCATTGGAAAAGCGTGGTACATGAATTGCTTTGGTTTATTGCTGGCGACACAAACATCCGCTATTTGGTGCAGTATGGTGTGCGGATATGGAATGAGTGGCCTTATCAGCACTATTTGGAGCAGCAGGGCTTGGCGGATGCGTACCCCAAACATTCGGCTGAGTGGTCGGTGGGCATGGCTGATTTTGTAAGACAGATTGCGGAAGATGTTGATTTTGCAACTAAGTGGGGGGAGCTAGGGCCAGTTTATGGCAAACAATGGCGCGATTTTAATGGGATAGACCAGCTGGAGCAAGTGATTGCAGACATCAAGGGCAATCCAGATTCCCGACGGCACTTGGTAACCGCTTGGAATCCAGTGGAGATACCTGCCATGGTGAAGGCAGGCTTACCCCCGTGCCATACGATTTTCCAGTTTTATGTAGCGGAAGGGCGGCTAAGCTGCCAGCTGTATCAGCGGTCGGCCGATACCTTTTTAGGCGTGCCCTTCAATATTGCTTCTTATGCCTTGCTCACGCATTTGGTAGCTCACGACTGTGGTTTGGAGGTGGGGGATTTTGTACATACTTTGGGGGATACGCATTTATACAACAACCACCTGGAGCAGGCTCGTTTACAGCTCGCTAGAACGCCAGGTGCTTTGCCGAAGCTGGTTTTAAACGCGTCTCGGCAATCCATCTTTGATTTCACCTTCGAGGACATACGCTTGGAGGGCTACGATCCGCAGCCGAGCATCAGGGCGCCGATAGCGGTATAGACCCGTTTGTGCTGTTAGCTTCTGAGCGGATGGGATCTTATGTGTACGTCCATACGGCGCTCAGCCCTGAGCCAGTTGGAAGCCCCAGCCCAACACGGTAACGCGAGTATGGCGGTGTGCAATCGTTGCTTTCGGATATATCTATACGGGTTAGAGGTGCGCCCCAAGGGCAGGAGCAAAGTTTTATTTTCATTAGCCATGCTGTTAGAGGCCGGCTGGGGAGATCTATGTGAGCGGGCTTTGCTGTCAGGTACCTAAGCGGGCATTTTTGTGTGGTGCTGGCTGTTGAGTTGGGGGGGAATGTAGGAGAATGGTTGGTTGGACTGGTCCAATAGACTGTTTTAGGTTTGGTTGGACTGATCCAATAGACCAAGCCAAGGCTCGGTTCCCACCATGGGGAAGGAATATCATTTTGGGATATAAAGCTGTTGTTCTTTGTAGAATACGGGAAAAATGGTCAGTTGGACTAGTCCAATAGACTATTTTTACTAGGCTGGAGGCTCCGGATCAGCTGTTGATCGAGTCACCTACATTGTATGCACCAGCATGGCTCCTTGTAGCATTATTTGCTCCTGCGTGAGCCACCACTCCGTTTAGTTGATCGCTTGTGAAAAGCCAACATCGTATTGGTGGAAGATAAGATAACGAAGGAAAGTGACAAAAAAATAGGTCAATTGCTTTAGTCTTTCTACCTTGGTGACGGTATAAAGACAAGTACTCCTTTTAAGTTTTTCAACTTACACTCAACCAACTGACTTTTAGAGGAATTCGTTGAGTACAATTGTGAGAACACTGGATTTGCCTCACACCAATACATAGCCGATCTTGAAAAGCATAAATTAGTGGCGAAAAAATCTGATAAGAATAGTGGCAAGGTAACCCCGCTGATGGGGCAGTATAACCAAGTGAAGGCTAAGTACCCGGATGCTATATTGCTTTTCAGGGTGGGGGATTTCTATGAGACCTTTGGCGAAGATGCCATAAAGGCGGCTCAGGTACTTGGTATTGTTTGCACAAGCCGCAACAACGGGGGGAGCGATGTGGAGCTAGCCGGCTTTCCTTACCACAGCCTTGATATGTACTTACCACGTCTGGTGCAAGCGGGTTATAGGGTGGCGATTTGTGAGCAATTGGAAAAGCCCAGTAAAGAGAAAAAAATCGTCAAAAGAGGGGTAACGGAAATAGTAACTCCTGGTTTGGCCATTGATGATAAGTTGTTGGATCACAAGAAGAATAATTTCCTAGGAAGCTTATACCTGGCGGCAGGGAAAAGGGGGAAAAATGGTTTGTCTTTGCTTGATATTAGTACGGGTGAATTCTTGTTGGCGGAAGGAAGTGAAGAGTACATAGACAAGCTGCTACAAAGTTTTGAACCTAAGGAGCTTATTTTATCTAAAGACAAAAAGGAGATTTTCAAGGAGCGATATGGCGATCGCTTTTATATAACACCTCAAGATGAGTGGATTTTTACAGAGGATTATGCCCGTGAAAAACTTTTAAACCACTTTCAGGCTGCTAGTTTGAAGGGTTTTGGTATAGACGAGATGGTAGCTGGGCAGATAGCAGCAGGTGCTGTGCTGCATTATCTGGCGAGCACTGAAAATAAAAATTTGCAGCACATCACTCGGGTTAGCCGTCTGGCTAATGACCGCTACGTTTGGCTCGATCGCTTTACCATTCGAAATTTGGAATTGGTGCATAGCCCACACGAAACAGGAGTACCACTGGTGAAAGTGCTGGATCATACCGTAACGCCTATGGGCGCGCGCTTGCTTCGGAAGTGGGTTGTTTTACCACTTATTGATGTAGGAGCCATTGAGGAACGGCACAAAATCGTGGGGCAATTTACGACGGATGCTACGCTTCTTCAGAGCGTTCACGATTTTTTGAGGCAAGTAGGTGATTTAGAGCGTTTGATATCTAAAGTACCTCTAGGGAAAGTTAATCCCCGTGAGATTTTGCAACTCCGAAAGGCACTTATGGTGATTCAGCCTTTGAAGGGACTACTTTCTGAATGTGACAGCCTAGAGTTGCGCAACTTATCGGACAAACTCGATGCGCTACCTTTGCTATGTGAGGAAGTAGCACTTCGTTTGCAAGCCGACCCACCTGTGAATTTGAATAAAGGAGGTGTGATGGCGGATGGCTACGACGCAGAGCTAGATGAACTGAGAGATATCACAAAGAATGGGAAGAGTCGCCTGGCAGGCATTCAGCAGCGAGAGATAGAACGAACTGGTATTAGCAGTCTTAAAATTGGTTTCAATAATGTGTTTGGTTACTATTTAGAGGTTACTAATAAGTACAAAGACCAAGTGCCAACGCAATGGACACGCAAGCAAACGCTCACCAATGGAGAGCGATACATCACAGAGGAACTGAAGGAGCTAGAAAACAAAATACTGAATGCCGAGGATCAGATTCTGGAATTAGAACAGCGTTTATATACTGATCTGGTATTGTATCTTCAGCGTTTTATCAGTCCTGTGCAAACCAATGCGGCATATTTGGCGAGATTAGATTGTCTGATGGGCTTTGCGAAATTGGCTAATAGGTATCATTATGTGGCACCAAGTATTGACGAGAGCTATGTGGTGGACATCAAGCAGGGACGGCATCCAGTGATTGAGCAGCAGTTGGCTGTTGGGGAGCAGTATGTGCCAAATGATGTTTACTTAGATAGGGATGAGCAACAGATTATCATGATTACAGGCCCGAATATGTCGGGCAAATCAGCACTGCTGCGACAAACTGCTTTGATTTGCCTCTTGGCTCAGATGGGTAGCTTTGTGCCTGCTGCTTATGCGAGAATTGGGTTAGTTGATCGGGTTTTTACACGAGTAGGCGCTAGTGACAACATCAGTAGCGGAGAATCCACCTTCATGGTGGAGATGAACGAGACGGCCAGTATTATGAACAATGTGACCGATAGAAGCTTGATTCTGCTGGACGAAATTGGGAGAGGGACCAGTACTTTTGATGGAATCAGTATTGCCTGGGCCATTGCTGAGTTCTTGCACAATAACGGAGCGGCGAGGCCAAAAACATTGTTTGCTACGCACTACCACGAGTTGAATGAGCTAGGGGAACAGCTGCCCAGAATTCACAACTACAATGTCTCGATAAAGGAGATGGGTAATAGAATTCTTTTTTTGAGAAAGCTTATTCCTGGTGGTAGCCAACACAGCTTTGGGATTCATGTAGCTCGTATGGCAGGTATGCCTAATAGCATCGTTGTTAGAGCTACAGAGATTTTGTCACAGTTGGAACAGCAACATATAGGAGATGCTAAGGTAGTTGTTGGCGCAGACGATGAGCCAACGGCGACGGGCCCAAGCTCTAATCCGCAGGCACCCACTCAGCACTTGAGTGCTGCGGCTATACAAATGAGCATTTTCGAGACCTCCGATCCCAGTATTGGGAAGATCAAATCTATTTTAGATGAGGTAAATATCAACCAGATGACACCGGTAGAGTGTATGCTGAAACTTCAGGAGTTGAAGGATGCTTATTTGGAGCGTTGATTGGGATGGGGTGTTTTTTGATTAAAAATGGACAGTTGGACTAGTCCAACTGTCCATTTTTACTCCGTCTAAGCCGGAAGCAGGCGTACAATACCTGTTCCCTCAACCGAAACATATATGTAGCCGTCTGGTCCGAGACGGACATCCCTTACACGTCCTAAATTTGTCAGCAGTTTTTCTTGACCAACCACTGTGTCACCGTCTAGCATGAGGTGTTGGAGGTAGCTAAAACTCAGAGAACCCACCAGAAGGTCTCCCTTCCAGCCTGGGTAAACGTCGCTGGTAACAAAGGCTGTACCGCTCGGGGCTATACTGGGCACCCAGTAATGTATGGGTTGCTCCATACCCTCTCTTTTTTGTTCAGGAGTGATTTGTGTGCCATTATAGTTGATACCGTAGGTGATGACTGGCCAGCCATAGTTAAGACCAGCCTGGAGGATGTTTAACTCGTCTCCACCCCTTGGGCCATGTTCTGTTTCCCATAACTCGTTGGTAAATGGATTGAGTGCAAGACCTTGAGGATTACGGTGTCCGTAAGAATAAATAGCAGCCTTCGCACCTAGGCTATCAACAAAAGGGTTGTCATCTGGAACGCGACCGTCATCGTGCAGACGATAGATTTTACCGCCGTCTCGACGAATATCTTGAGGGTTTTCGTCTCTATTCCCACGGTCGCCTATACTAAAGAATACGTGGCCATCTTTCCAAGCAATACGGCTGCCGAAATGGTGTGCCTTGTCGGTGTCTGGGGAAGCATGGTACAGTTCTTCAAAGGTGGTTATGGAATAGTCCTTTATTTGAATTCTCGCTAGGGTGGTATTACCAACTCCCTCTGCTTCTTTTGATTCGGAGAAAGTCAAGTATATCCAGCCATTATCCCGGTAGTTCGGGTGGGTAGATACGTCTAGTAAACCTCCTTGACCTTGGTCGAATACAGTTGGCATCCCTGTAACTTCAGTAACTTGACCATTTTCCACGATCAATAGTTTCCCCGACTTTTCGGTGGCAATCAGCTTTTGGTCGTCGAGCCAAACAAAAGCCCATAAAATGTCCTCGTAAGCAAAAAGCGTATCGTGTGATATAGCCTTGCCTGCGAGGCGGTACTTGTTGTCACTCGGGGTGATGTCGTTACTTACTACAGTCGTATTTCCACAAGCAGAAAGAAGAAGGGAAATGAATAGCAGGGAGAGGAAATTGGATTTCATAGAAGCAAAAATTTCTGAGGCTACGGACATTAAAGCGCCAAATATAGCAATAATGCTGGTCATACCAATAGAAATACTATTCCTAGATGGATCAGAGGGCTGAGCGATTGGGTTTTTCTCCTGAAGGCGCTGCATATAGGCTATGAAATCTCGGAGCATTTTGTCATAGTTGTTTCTTTTGAGAACATAAGCCGTCTCGCCATTTGGTAGATCCGTGAGCGAGAGTAACTGGAAACGCTTGAGCAATTTAATATGCTCTGAAACAGTAGCTTGGTGAAGCGGAATGCGCTCGGCAATTTGTGGGAAAGTAGCTCCCTCTTGTTCGTTGAGGAGTTCTAGAATCTGGTGCCGAGCAGGATGATAGAAAACAAGTGCATAGTCTGCTATGTCTTGTTGGTGCTGAGCGAAGCGGTATTTTTTGGCTAGGGCCATAGTACAAGGATTTAGTGATTAACAGGTAGTGCAAATATACTACTATTTGTTTTTAATATACAAATATTTCTAAAAATTTTTCATTTTTTTTGATCGCGATCTTTTCTTAATAAGTGAGAAATGAAGGGCTTGGATCATTAAGTAGGTGATTTTTAGCCCATTAGTGGTCAGTTGGACTAGTCCAACTGACCACTAATGGTTCCTTCCCAAACTTTAAGACTTTCCTAACATCCACTATACAATTATTACAACGCATCAAGCGCTTTAAAGGGGGGAGGGGAGGACTGAAAGATCGAAAACTTCCTTCTTTGCTGTACCAAATGACCAAGCTTGCTTGGTCAATTTGTTGAAGCGTTTCAATCTTTTCGTAACTTTTTCACTTCTCGAGTCATTACCTTGATAGGTTAACTTCCTGTTTCTTCAACCAAAACCAACAGTCATGTACATTCGATTTTCTTTTCTTTTCTTTCTTTTTTTTCTGTCCGCTGCTACAAGTTTGTCGGCTCAAGTAGAGTTCGGGATAAAGGCCGGACTGAGCACTCAATCGCTGCAAGGCCAGCAACTTCAATTAAACAGCGGTAGTGCAAGTGACCTCTTGCTCAGCCTGGAGGATGCTGAATACGGTATTCAAGCAGGAATCTTCTTCAGATTTCCGCTGAGCGAAAAGGTGTTTTTACAACCAGAAATTACGTTCAATAGCACCACTGCGAACTTCCGGCTCAACGACCCAAACCAAAATGAGACCTTCGTGTTTGAGGAGCGCTACAACGATATCAATGTTCCCTTACTACTAGGTTATAGGCTTGGCTTTCTGTGCCTTCAGGCTGGTCCTGTTGGGCACTTCTATCTGGAGAATATGAGTGATCTTGGTAGCCGAGAGGGCTGGAGTGAGGTATTCAACTCTTTTAATCTAGGCTACGCCCTTGGTGGGGCTATAGATATAGGACAGTTCACTATTGATTTGCGTTTCGATGGAAACTTCTCTAAATTTGGACAGACGTTCACTTTTCTGGGCGACGAGTTTACGGTTGATCAAGCTCCAAGGAGATGGATCGCAACGGTAGGGTATCGTTTTTAAAGAGAGGATAGGACACACAAGGGCTGAATCGTGGATAAATCCCGTAAAATGGTCAGTTGGACTAGTCCAACTGACCATTTTACCTCCCCCCAACCAACCTTTTTGAAATTCCCAGTCTCCTTTATTCGTTAACTTTACGTCGACAAGGAGGACTGGTTCCAATTGATAAAGACCAAGGGAGCTGTGTGCATCAATCGCGAAGCACTTAGGCATTTTACCTAAGGCATGGCTCCTCCTGAACCAACATGGCTCCTGCGAGAGCAACGAGTGAGGATGGAACATCCGTATGGACGTACACGGAGTGCCAGTATATGGAAACTCGCCTAAGCTTTTGGTCTGCATATCAAAAATACGCCTAAATGCTCATGGAAACCGATTTGCGTACCTGCGAGCCTACCTTCGTGGTGAGCAATAAAGAACAGTTCCAACGTTGATATGCAGGGACAACTATCTGTTAAAGGTCTATTGAAGATCATATTTTGTATTTATGGCTCTTACAACTGCCAAAATGACCGAAGTCGAACTCGTGGAGGCTTGCCGAAAGATGGATAGGCGAGCACAAAAGGAGCTATACGATCGCTACTCCAGAGCGATGTACACGGCAGCTTACCGAATTACGGGCGACTTCGATCAGGCCAACGATGTACTGCAGGAGGGATTCTTGAAAATATTTCAGAAAATACACACATTTAGAGGAGAAAGTACTGTGGGGGCATGGATCAAAGTAATCATTGTTCGTACTGCCCTCACGAATGTAAAGCGCGAACCTGTCGTGGAATCGCTGCCACCCAATTTCAATGATGAACAAATAGATTGGGGGCAACATGAACTCGATATTGACTATTTGGAGAAAGCCATACAACGGCTCCCGAGCGGCTACCGATCGGTTTTCCTGCTGGTGGAAGTGGAGGGCTACAGCCACAAAGAAGTAGCGGAGATGTTAGGTATTACTCAGGGAACTTCAAAAAGTCAGCTTTTTTATGCTAAAAAAAAGTTGAGAGAATTTTTAAGTCAGGAATAATGAAAGAGCGAAATAAAGATACACTCAAGCGAGGACTTGCTGGCTTGCCCAGCTACGAACCCGCCCAGAAAGTTTGGGGAGGGATTGAGCAGCAGCTTGGACGCGTCCAACCATCCGTTTTACGGGAACAGCTGCCCACCTATGCCCCTCCCTCGGAGGTCTGGAACCAAATTAATCGAGGATTGGAACAGTCCAACCGTACCTCCAGGCAGCAGCGCCAAACCAAGGGAATGCGTCCTGGTTGGGTGGTGTGGGTAGTCAGTGCTGCCGCCTCGGTAATGCTTTTTTGCGCCGGCTATTTATTCGCCAATTGGCATAGTGAGCCCACGGTAAGTTTGGCCATTCGGCAGGAGCAAGGATCTGATATAGGAGCAGTGATTGTGGACTGGAACGACGAAGAGGAGAGCTTTCGGCATATCATGGATCAGTTGGCCGAGATAGACGAACCCCAGCTAAATAGCCTCCGAACCCAGCTGGAGGAACTCACCAAGGCCAAACGAGAAGTAGAGAACATGCTGAGGGAATACGGCTGGGATAATCGGGTGATTCGTCAGCTAGCGGAAATAGAAACGCAGCGGTCTCAGGTTTATCGGTTAGTGATCAACGAACTATAGAATATGTACCATCCTTTTCTTATACTCTGCTATTTTTTTCTAGTCCCCCTACTTGCACAGAACGGTGGGCTACGGCAGGTCGTCACCAAAACCATCGAGGATACCTATGCCTACCGAGCAGGCATGGAGCTAGCGGTAGAGGGGGAGAAAGCAGAGATTTTTGTTGAAACGTGGGACAAAAATGAGATAAGCGTAAAAGTAGAAATGACCGCCAAGCACAAAGATCTCGCTCAAGCAAAAAAAGACTTAGCAAATCTTCACTTCCAAACAGAAAAAGCCGGGCTGAAAATATTCCTTAAAAATAATCGCATCCACCCTAAGCAGCTATCCGAAAGCGAAATTATCATTCACTACCATATTTTTCTTCCCGAGGAATGCCCCGTTTATCTGAAAACCTATTTTGGCACAGCGAATATCAGCAATTTAAACAACCGCCTGCGGATAAATGGCGAATATAGCCAAATCAACATCGATAACGTGCAGGGGCTGTTGGATATTCGTACAAGATTTGGTGATATTTTTGGCGAAAAAATAGATGGTAACGTGGTAATCAACTCTCGCCGATCAGATATTGAGCTGCTGGACGTAGCGGGCTCCTTTTTGATCAATGCCCAGTATGGCGAATTGCGGCTGAGTCCTAATGTTCGTTTAGCCAACTTGCAAGTCAATGCGGACAAAGCAGACGTCTATATTTACGATCCCTACTCTGGTTCCTTTAATTATTCTTTGTCGGCTAGTGCTACTGACCTTCAGTTCCCTACCGAGTTACCTGCAAGAATATTAGAAGACACCGAACACATGAGCCGAATCAAAATACCTGGCAGTAGTGAATTGGCGGGGCAAATAAGGGTAAGTGTAGCATTTGGAAAGTTACATCTTAGCCGGCAGGAACAGGAGGCAGTTAAGCGCAGGATGTACTAAATGGGAAGCTGCCTGTTGATCCGTTGGATGGATCCAACTGTTCATTTTTTAGTCAGTTGGACTAGTCCAACTGACCGTTTTCCCGCTTTTACCCAGTAAAATATTCTCAAACGTCAATACTTCCCAAAAAAATACGATTTCCAAAAAAAAGTAGGTTATTCTAAACTTAAATATGGGAACACCTCACCCTTTCTAAAATTGGCCCGATCAGCAGGCAAGATCAGGAAACCGTCGGTATGGAGGAGTGAACTGCCATCCCCCGAGCCTTGCTGTTTCACCGGCGAGGCCACGAGTTGCCCGTTGTTAGCTTGGCTTTCCAAACGCACCGCCAGGAACTGGGTCAGCGGCGGTGAAAAGTCATGATCCTGACCGAGGACAGCGAACGTAGTTCTTTCATTTTGCTGTATATTCTTTCTGATAAAGGGTAGTACGTAAGCGAGCGCACTTAACAAACTTGAAATGGGATTACCCGGTAGGCCAAAAACCATCGTGTCCTCGTCTCTACCCGCCCAGAGCGGTTTGCCAGGGCGCTGAGCCACGCCATGGAAAAGAGATCGGATCCCCTGCTCTTGAAGTAGGATAGGTACATAGTCTTTTTTTCCTTTTGAAACGCCCCCACTCAGGATAACTAGATCATTTTCTGCTAGCAGTTTTTTTAGTTGCTGTTTCATAACAGCTGGGTCGTCGGGTAGATGGGGCAAGCTGGCCTGAATACCGAGCGACTGTAGAAGGTAGGCAATCTGATAAACGTTAGACCGCCGGATCTGGTAGTCGAGTGGCTTTTCGTTGATTTCTACTAACTCATCACCCGTAGAGATAATCACACATTTGGGCAGCCGACTTACCACAACTCGCGTGTAGCCAAAGGAAGCCAGCATACCGATTAAGCCGATATGGATGAGCCGGCCAGCTTCCACAAGTGGCTTAGCAGAAGGATCAGTAAGGTGGCCACTGCCAAGGCTGAGGTCAGGGTCTAAATCACTGCCTTTTCGGTGGATGTTCTTCCCGTCTTGTACTCCTTCTTCCAATAGAAAACCATCGTTACTGGCTTTTAACACTTCATATGGAATCACCGTACTAGCACCCTCGGGAAGTGCCGCACCTGTCATGATTTCACGGCAGTAGTCCAATTTGATAAGTTTTTTAGGGGAATCCCCCGCCGCTTGGAGCCCATCTATGCGGAAGAATCGCTGCCCTTTGGCATAGCTAGGGTAGTGAATGGCAATCCCATCCATCATAACCCGATCAAAGGGCGGTTGCGGCCGATCGGGAAAGATAGGCTGCCGGACAACTCTACCCCCTGCCAGGGCAAAGGGGATACTTTCTGTACCCCAGTCAAAACACTGTTCTAGCAGCAAGCTGAGTGCTGCTTTTTGAGAGATAAGCGGAGTAGCTGCCATTACTCCATCTGCTCAATTAGCCTACCAGATACGCGCAGGAAGTCCATCTCTGTAATGATACCTACTAGCTCATTTGCTTTGATGACGGGAAGGCAGCCTATTTTCTTATCCCGCATGATGCGCATAGCCTCTGGCAGAGTGGTCTCGGGGGCCGCACATACAGGTGCTTTAATCATAATGTCTCTCACCTGTTTGATAGGAACAAAGCTTCCTTCTGGGGCCCTGTCTTTCTGAGTGTAGTAGCGTAGCAGGTGGCGTGTAGTAATAAGGCCGACCAGTTGTCCATCTTTGTTCTCCACGGGTAGGTAGCGGAGTTTCCTCCAGTTCATCATATCCACTACCAGTTCCAGAAGATCTTCCTCGTGTACCGTAATCAGGTCAGTCTCCATAAATTCTTCCACTCTAAGGCCAACAGGACGGTAGGTTTTGAAATCGCCCACTTTGGCCTCTTTCCAAGTATGGACAGCTTGCTCGGTCGTCTGATTTTTGATGATACCTGCCGTCAGAGCCACCAAGGCCTCATCTTGGTTGAGTTTAGAGCGCAGCTCGGTGTAGGCTCTTAGTTGCCAGCGAGCACCATTGGTGTGTAGCCTAGCACGCTCACCGATGACACCTAGGTAACGGTCAATATCTTCGGAAGCAATTTGGCGCTGTTCCAAGCCATACTTGGCAAGAGGCAGTAGCTCGTGCGTAATGAGATCTACACAGGATACTTTTTTATCCTTAAACCAAGTGAACTGGGAATCAATACCAAACTGAGCCGCCTTGCCAAAGTTGTCGCGCACATCTGCCCAGCTAATGTGTTCTCTGATGTCTTTGAACTGATGCGCCATCCCGCTCATGAGACCAAGCCAAAAAGCAGCATTCGCTGTTTGATCTAAAATAGTAGGGCCAGCAGGTAAAACACGGTTTTCTATGCGTAAGTGAGGCTTACCATTAGGACTAATGCCGTAGCAGGGCCGATTCCAGCGGTAAACCGTTCCGTTGTGTACCTGTAGCGCTTTCAACTTCGGTGTACGGCCGGCAGCAATCTCATGGAGGCTTTCCTCCTCGATATCAGCACCCAGTAAGACGCGGAAACGAGCGATGTCCTCTCTGTAAATTTCCAGAATGGATGCGTCCAACCATCTATTTCCGAAATTTACCCTCGGTGCCCGCTCGCGCATGTGCTCGCGGCTAGTACGAACATCGAGTGCCTGCTGAAATAAGGCAATACGGCTTTCGTGCCACAAGCGCTTACCCAAAACAATGGGGCTGTTAGCAGCAATAGCCATGACTGGAGCGGCTACTGTCTGGGCAATATTGTAAAGCGGCACAAAAGTGGCTGGAGTCACTTGTAAGTGCACCTGATAGCTGGTATTAAGCGCCTCCATAAGCGGCGAGTCGTGCTTCACCGAGAGCTCATCGATACCCTGGAGCCGAAGCTCGTAACTATCAGCAGTCATCTGGGCATTAATCGCGTCTATCAGTGCTCTGTAACGCGGTTTTGGCGTCAGGTTGTCTAAGCCTAGATCAAATTTTCGGATGGTGGGAAGTATGCCCGTTAAAATTGTTTTGGCACCACACTTTTTTGCCGCTTCTTTGACCAAGGCCATTTGTTGCAAATTTTCGGCCTCCATCAACTGCAACGCGCGCCCCGTGAATTCTTGAGGCGTGAAGTTACACTCCAAATTGAATTTGGCAATCTCCGTGGTAGCCCAAGGATATTCCCCGAGCTTTTTTAGCACATTCATAGCAATGGGCGCTGGCTTGAGCGTGTTTTTATCCACCAAACACAGCTCTTGCTCCGCCCCAATGCGCATGGGCTCAAGCTCAAACCAATCGTTCTGGAGCATATACTCCAGCGCCTGCACATCTTTTAATAGATGCTGTATAAAATCTTGTAGCTGTTCGCTTTCCTTCGGTACGTTAACGCGCTCCTCTCCCATGATTAAGTAGTTCTTCTTTGATGCCCTATTGTGATCTTATCTCGAGGCGTTTTTTGTGAATAACCCGAGATGAAGTACAAATATAGCTATTTTCGTATTGTTTGTAGTTACTGGCGTTTATTTCATTTTTTACAGCCTTTCCTTGGTCCTTCGTTGGGCACTAGTATCATACAGACTAGCGTGCCGTTAGGCCTGGAAGATCCAAGTATCCGGACGGGAATGCAGGTCCTAGGAACACGTAGGTTGGGCACACGGGTGTTACAGCACGCTCATATCCTCATACCTAAAGCTATAGCTATCAACTTTAGCCAAACCAAGCCAGCAAAGCCAATTCATCTTCAAGCTCCATTTATTATTTATTACCGTTAGGAGTTGAAGCGCAAAACAGAACGATAGAAAGATATAGAAAAACCGTGGCCCCAAGGGCAGGAGCAGTGCTTTTGGGTAGGAACAAGGACATGGAAAAGGCAAAGCAAGTCTTTAAAGAGACAATTCGCAAACCAGATAGTCGTTAGAAAGGGTATCAATTTTAGTTTTTCAGATGTCGAGACCATTTTTATTTTCCCTGGTAAGCTTGCTGCTTTTTTCTGGCTGCCCCAACGACAGAGGGGAGCAGCTATTCCAACTCATTTACCCCCCCATAGATTTTACGCTCACACCCGGTCAGCCCGCTTTCCAGTCGTTGGTGATTGCGCGGCAAAGCTTTCCCACTGGTTATAGCAATGCACTAGCTACCAATAATGTTTCGCCGGATGAAGTGGATGAAGTAGGAGGCTTTTTCGCCAGGATCGTCTCGCTGAGCGGCGAAGACTTCAGCGAGTATCGCACTATGGAGTTACGGCTCTGCCCAGTCGATCAAGCAAACGGTTGTAGCCAATTCGATATTCTATTCAGTATTGGCGATCTTTTTCGGCGCCGAGACCAAGTTGTGAACCTCAACCCCGGTCTTCGAAATTTCAAGCAGCTGATCGAAACAGAAAATGTTCGCCTCGAACTAGTTTTTACAAGTGGTCTCACGACTACGCAGCAGATTAATTGCCGACTCGAATGGGGCATTCGGGGCGTAGCGCGTTGATCGAACACGGCTCCTTATATAAAAACATGGCTCCTGCATGTAGTGCCCACTTATCAGAGCGTGAGCAACAAAGATGCACGTGGCACTTCAGAATTGAAAAACTGGCAACGCACAGTAAACAAAGCAAAAAAATGACGGTTGGATCAGTCCAACTGACCAAAAAACAACAGTTGAACCAGTCCAACCGTCCATTTTCCCGTGTTTTACCCAGCAAACCCCATTTTCTTCCGCCAGCATACCAAATGGATTTTCCCTGCGAATTGACAAGACAAACACTTGTGTCTCTACCTACCAAACCAGCGGCAGATAGAAAAAAACCAGTAGGACGATTAGCACAACGCTTAAAAGGTTGATAGCAATGCCTACCCTAGCCATATCTTGTATCCGAAGATAGCCCGAACCAAACACCACCGCATTCGGGGGCGTGGCAATCGGTAGCATGAAAGCACAGCCCGATGCTAAAGTCGCGGCCACCATCAGTAAAACAGAATCTGCACCAATAGCTTGCCCGCTGATGGCTAAAATGGGCATGAGGATACTCACGGTAGCCATGTTGCTTGTTATTTCGGTTAGGAAGTTGACGAGCGCTACGACCACAAAAAGAATAATAATAAACGGTAAATAAGATAAACTGCCCAGTTTTTGTCCTATCCACTGGGCTAGATCGGTGGTGCTAAAACCCTCTGCTATCGCCAGTCCCCCGCCAATAAGGAGTAAGACGCCCCAAGGAATACCTTGGATGATCGCCCAGTCTAGGAGTTTTTCATGCGCCTTCTCTTTCGCAGAGGCTTTATTGCCGGCCGACAAGATAAAAAGCGACGTAACACCTATCATCCCGATCGTGGTGTCATTGATAGCGGGAAAAATAGGCTTCAATAAATAGCTCCGCGTGATCCAGGCCAGGGCCACCAGACCAAAGACCCAAGCAAGGCGTTTTTCTGCTGTACTGGGCGGCCCCAAGGCTTTGTAGCGATCAATGATTACTTGCTTGCCGCTGCTGCCAGACTGCTGGGATAAAGAAAAAGCAAAGCGACTCAGATAGAACCAAGAAGACAAGAGTAAGCCCAAACCGATGGGCAGCCCGATAGAAAGCCAGCGCTGGAAGGTGATTTCTATCCCTAGAAGATCGTTAGCAGCGCTGGCGAAAATCAGATTCGTAGGGGTACCAATCAGAGAACTCATTCCGCCGATACTGGCCGAGTAAGCGATGCTAAGCAGTAGCGCCTTGGCAAAATCATTGTTCGTTCCGCCGGGTAGCCCACTCAGGGTAGCGGCCACCGCAATGCCGATGGGTGCCATCATAACAGTAGTCGCCGTATTGGATATCCACATGGATAAAAAGGCTGTGGCCAACATAAAACCTAGAATAATCCGATCGGGTGCCGTGCCCGTGGCAAGAATAATGCGCAAAGCAATCCGTTTGTGTAAGCCCCAGCGCTCTATAGCCGCCGCTAGGCTAAAACCACAAAATAGGAGCCAAACCAGCCAGCTACCATAAGGCGCCGCCACCGCTTTGATGTCTAAGCCACTACCCAGGGGAAATAGCACCATCGGTAATAGCGCCGTGATGTAAATCGGCACGGCCTCCGTTAGCCACCAAATGGCCATCCAAAGGGTCGTGGCAGCCACCATCCAGCCCGCACGGCTCAGACCCTCGGGGCAGGGTAGCACCCAGAGGAGTAAAAATAGCAGCGGCCCTGACAAAAGACCGGTTTTTTGTATAGTGCTCGGGAGCATGGAAGCTTCTCTACTGAATTTATAAATGGGTTTAGCCGTTGCTGCTATCTTGTGGCTTAGGCTTTTTCATAGCTTATATCTAATTACGGATGCGGCGCCACGTTTTTTAGTGTGGGCAATCGATTTATTTAGATATAGATTTCTAACTTTATCTGGCGCTACTGTACCGTTAAATCCGAATCCTATCTTTGTTTCTCCGTGTTTTTGGGAATTCGGAAGATAGCCTCTTTCTTTTTCATACCATTCTGCAACTTCAAAAACTTCAACGACTAGACCTCTATATTCGCTTAAGACATATTTGAGCAGCGGTAATTTATTTTTGCTTATCGTCCAAGTTTCTTTCGTTGCCTGATAGATAGACTGCCCTTCACTGCCTCTGACATACTTTCTGTTTATGTTGATTAGAATGCAATCGTCGCCGATTTTATCAAGTCGCTGGGCGTTGTACAAGCGCTTGATTTCCTCCGCTGTCATAAGCCCTCTTTCGATCGAGTGATGCCCCATAACTTTATTCGAGAGCGGCAATCCGTCATAAGTAAACCAGTCAATCAAGGAAGCCTCTAGGTCGTATGCACCTTTTTCAGATAGTCCATGCCGGAGGATAATATGTTTAACGTCTTGTCCTTTTTGGTTCAGCGCTCTGATTTTTTCGTATTTTGCACTAGACGCATCCAGATCAGTTAACGCACATGCTACATGATCAAACACTCTATTCCCTATTCCTTTCCCCACATAGAACGGGCTGTTATCCGCGGGATCCAGTAACATATAAACATAGTATTTTAGTTCCTGACTAGTTTTTTCATCAAACATTTCTGCGTCCTTTTCGATGGGTTTGCGATTACAACAACGCCTTGTCACTAAGGGCTTTTAATAATGGCTCACGCAGGAGCAAAGATCGCTTTTTGAGCGATAAATCTACACAAAATCTCAAACACCATTCCTGTTGTGAACAGCAACCACCCTTACACGAACTCTCATTCAACCGCGGAATGCATCCGAGGAGCTTGTTCCTTCCTTGTCCATTGTCCTTTATCAATTGTTCATTCAATCAGTATTTATACTTCTGCTTCCATCGTTTCTTTAAGAATTCCCGCATTTTTAGCTCGTTGGGGTTATTGTCCTGTGGGCTGAAGAAGCAAGTGCCGCTAATGGCTTCGGGCAAAAATTCCTGCTCGGCGAAGTTATCGGGGTGGTCATGGCTATACTGGTAGTCTTTGCCGTAGTTGAGTTGCTTCATCAAGGCGGTGGGTGCATTGCGAAGATGCAGGGGCACAGCCAAGGCTCCACTCTTTTTTACTTCGGCTTGGGCCTGCCCGATGGCTACATAGCTACTGTTGCTTTTGGGGCTGCTGGCCAGGTAGATAGCGGCTTGGCTGAGGATTATCCGTGCTTCCGGGTAGCCGACGAACTGCGCTGCCTGAGCAGCTGTCTGCGCCATGAGGAGTGCGTTGGGATTGGCCAGTCCGATATCTTCGGAGGCTGCAATCACCATTCGGCGGGCAATGAATTTTAGATCTTCCCCGCCGTCGATCATGCGGGCTAGCCAATATACCGCCCCATTGGGGTCGCTACCTCGTATGCTCTTGATAAAGGCAGATGCGATATCGTAGTGCTGTTCGCCAGTTTTGTCGTAGCGGCTAAAGTTTTCCTGAACGTGTTGCTCCACCAGCGCATTGGTAACGATCAGCTGTTTATCTGGCTTGGCATAGTGGGTCACGATTTCCAGTACATTGTACAGGCGGCGCCCGTCGCCACCCGAGTAGCGTAGCAGGGCTTCGTACTCTTGGATGAGCACCGCTTTTTTGGAGAGGTACTCATCTTTTGTTAGTGCTGTATCTACCAGTTTTTTGAGTTCTTCCGCCCCTAGCGGCTCTAGCACATAGACTTGACAGCGCGATAGCAAGGCAGGGATCACCTCAAAGCTAGGGTTTTCGGTGGTAGCCCCGATGAGCGTCACGATGCCCGCCTCTACTGCGCCTAGTAGGCTATCCTGCTGCGATTTGCTGAAACGGTGAATCTCGTCGATAAACAAGAGCGGCGAAGGCTGATCAAAAAACTGCTGCCGCTGCGCTTGCGCAATGGTGTCCCGCACATCTTTCACACCCGAATTGATAGCGGAAAGACTGTAAAATGGGATTTGCAACTGCTTGGCAATAATCTTCGCCAAGGTCGTTTTCCCCACGCCCGGCGGACCCCAAAGGATAAAACTAGGCAAGCGACCACTGTCAACAGCTTTGCGCAGCACACCATCTGACCCCACTAGGTGTACTTGGCCTACATAATCGGCTAGTGTTTGTGGCCGCATCCGCTCGGCTAGTGGCTGCATAAATTAGCTTTTTTTCAAAGGATCTCGGAAAACGGTGGACAAGCTGATGGACATTTCTGGGAAAATAATACAGGGCAACAACTCTTCACTGACGTAAATGCGCGCTGGCTCGTAAGTATTGGCCTCCGAAAGATAAAATTGGTGTACGGTCTCGCGTTCTGGGTCAACGATCCAGTACTCACGCACACCGCTTTCTTGGTATAGGTTTTTCTTAGTACGCATCTCTTTGGCGGAGTTGCCAGGAGATAGGATTTCGATAATGAGGTCGGGCGCTCCTAAGCAGCCTTTGTCATCTAGCTTGTTGGCATCACAGATAATGCACAAATCTGGCTGGATTACGGTATGGATATCTTCGTCATTTGCTGGCTTAGCTGAAGGGCTGAGTAGCCGTACATCGAAAGGAGCTGCGTAGGCAAAACAAGCAGCATCCGAAAAATGATTACCAATCAAGACGCTCAACTGCCAAGAGACTTGCTGGTGCCGCCGGCTGGGAGCTGACATCTGCAGCATCTTTCCTTTGATCAGCTCAACGGTTTCTTGGAATTTCCAAGTCAGATAGTCAGCATAGGTGTAGTGGCCGTCGGCTGCTAGCTGCGATAAGTGCGTAATGTTGGGCATGCTTGTGCGTTGTTTTTGATAGACTACGTCAACTACCTTATTTTCTGAACACTGTTGAAGGCTATTCTAGTTTAAATTTCATGGGGCAATATACTATTTGAGCTACGTTTTCTCCTTCGTATGTGGCTGGTATCCATTGGAGGTTCTGGTCAATGAGAAGTTGCACATTCCGAAGCATCTCTTCATTAAATACATCGTGAGAGCCCTTGATTATTCCTGGCGTATGGGCTTTACCGTCACTATCGACAGTGAAGCAGGCGACGACAGTACCTTCTAGGTATTTTTCTCTAGCCTCAGATGGGTACTTAAGGTCAGCTATAATAAATGAATTAATTTTGTCTATTAGGCAAGCGATTTGCTGGCTGCTTGTTCCTGTTTCACAACCTAGGGGGACTGCCTGTTGTGAAACCATTTTAGGTAGATAAGTATATTTCCAAGTGTCGGGATTGGTGGCGTCTAAAATGGTTTCGCCAATAGGCTGTAGAACCATAGGGTTGTTCTCAATACTGATGTGAGTGAAGACTAATTCTCGTGTTTCGATCGGCAAACTGGAAAGTTGGTTATTAGCCAAATTTAGTTCAGTTAGTTGTGTCAATGAACCGATGAAGAGGGTATAGCGGAGCTTGTTGTTGCTTAGGTCTAGCCAGTTGAGCTGGGTGAAATATGGGTAGGATAAGTCTAGGAAACTTAGCTGGTTACCAGACAAGTCCAGTTCAAGAAGTTGTGGTAGATTTCCTATCTCTTCGGGAATTCGCTGGATTTGGTTGTCCCGTAGATCCAGAATGCGTAACTGGGTTAGCTTCCCAATTTCGGGCGGGATATGGCGGATGGCATTGCCACTTAGAATCAATTCTTCAGGCGCTACCTGATCAAAGACGTAATCAGGGATGGATTCGAGTTCTAGCCCGCTGAGGTCGAGCGACAAAGAGTAGGAGGGCGAATTTTGACTAGCGATAGAGCCGCTGAGAACAAAGAGCCAAATAAAAAGAAACACTAGGGTACGAAACATTATAATAGAATTACAGCGATACAACTGGAACCAACATGCTTGGTAAGTCTCGTCTGTCCGACAAGCCTTTGGTGACAAATATAGGATCATTTTTTGAGTATTGGATGCGAAGTATAAATTTTTACTTACTCGGCTTTGCTCAAAAAGAGAACATGGCTCCAGCCCTTGGGGCAAGCCTCCAGTCTGTAATGCCTTCCCGCCCGTCTTCCAATCTGTACATACGCGTCTTCAAAACCGGCGCGCTTGCATACACGTGGATGCAGTGGGTGTGGGGTGTAGAGAATCGGTTTGCTGGGTAAAATTCAGGAAAAAAGGTCAGTTGGACCCGTCCAACTGACCTTTTTCACCTCCCCCACCTCCTAGAAATTGTAAAAACACCTATCTTACTGGCCTAGAAAGCTGAACCTTTTTAACTTTCTTCGCTTTTACCTCAAACTAAGTCAAAGGAATAAGATCATGGGCGCTACGATTGGTATTTTAGCCGAACAAGACGATAGGCGAGTAGCCCTGGTACCCAAGCAGGTGAAGCAGTTGCTAGCGCTGGGTGCTGGGGTGCAAATTCAGGCCAATGCGGGCGTGGCAGCAGGCTTTTCAGATGCGGCCTATGAATCCCTTGGGGCCACGGTAACTAGCAGGGCTGCAGTGGCGGAGGCTTCGGATGTTCTGCTAACAATTTATCCGCCTGCTCAAGAAGTGCTGGATCAACTTCCAGCGGGCAAGATATTGGTAAGCCAGTTCCAGCCCTATTTTAAAACTTCGGTCGCGGATGAACTCAAGGCACTGGGATTGCAGGCTTTTAGTATGGACATGATCCCGCGCAGCACCCTGGCGCAGCGTATGGACGTGCTGTCTTCCATGGCTTCCATCTCGGGTTATCAAGCGGTTTTGCTGGCAGCCAAGACCCTGCCCCGCTTCTTCCCTATGATGATTACGGCAGCGGGCAGCATAAAGCCGGCAAAGGTGTTGGTGCTAGGTGCTGGCGTGGCTGGTTTGCAGGCTATTGCCACCGCCAAACGCCTTGGGGCAGTGGTAGAAGCTTTCGATGTGCGCAGTGCGGCCAAGGAGGAAGTACAAAGCCTCGGTGCCCGTTTTGTAGAAGTGGAAGGGGCGGCAGACGATAAGGGTGCGGGAGGGTATGCGGTGGAGCAATCCGAAGACTATAAGAGAAAGCAAGCCGCCACGATTCAGGCCCACGCGAAAGAAGCAGATGTGATTATTACCACGGCTCAATTGAGAGGGAAAAAAGCGCCGCTGCTCATAGAGGCCGATACCATCGACCAGATGAAGCCCGGTTCGGTAGTCATAGATTTGGCTGCCTCTACAGGCGGGAACTGCGCCTTCACAGAAGATGAAAAAACCATTGTCCGCAATGGCGTAATTATTTCGGGTTATTCTGATCTGGCTAAGGAAATGCCACAAAATGCTAGCGAGTTGTACAGCAACAATCTCTTCAACTTTCTGAAGCTACTCATTTCCGAAGATGGCGATATTGTCATCGATCTCGAGAACGAAATTGTGCGTAGCACCCTTATCACGCAGTAGCGTTGTTAACAGCCAATCTTGTAAATAATTCGATTATGGACTTTTCTAGCATTCAGCTTTTTTTAGAGCAGCACCTGCTCATGATCTACTTGTTATTTTTCACGGTCATCTTGGGCTTCGAGATCATCGCGAAGGTGCCCACGGTCTTGCACACGCCCTTGATGTCAGGGGCGAACGCTATCAGCGGGGTAGTCATCATCGGCGGTATATTGCTCGTGAAGCAGGCCGCCCCCAACGACTGGTGGATGCTACTGGGTGGTTCCTTGGCCATTGTGCTAGCGATGATCAATGTGGTAGGTGGTTTTGCAGTGACCAACCGTATGTTAGAGATGTTCAAGAAAAAGGCGAAGTAACTTTATACCCATGGAAACTTTTATCAATATAGCCTACTTGCTAGGTGCTTTGGCCTTCGTTTGGGGGCTTCGTCTGCTTAGCTCGCCCACCACGGCCAAGCGGGGCAACCAACAGGCAGCTTTTGGTATGGGTGTGGCCATCGTTGCCACGCTGGCGGCGCCAGGCGGCAACATCGTTTGGATCATGGGAGCGCTAGTGCTGGGAGGCTTGATCGGCTGGCGAGCGGCCAAGCGTGTGGCCATGACGGATATGCCGCAGCTGGTATCTATTTTTAACGGGCTAGGCGGCGCCGCCGCTGTGGCCTTGGCTGCGATTGAACTAAGCCAGGTAGCCAACGCCTCGCGCTCAGCGAATAGCAGCGATTTGCTCATTCTACTAGCTACGCTTTTTATTGGTGGCGTAGCCTTCACCGGCAGCATATTGGCCTATCTGAAATTGGATGGCCGGGTGAAAGATCAAAAAATTACGCTGCCTAAGCATAGCTATGCTAATGCCATCTTCCTGTTGGTACTGCTGGTTTTTATCGGATATCTGAGTTTTGGCGGCACGCTGTCGCTGGGGCTTCTGGTCTTATTTACGGTGCTCACCTTGCTGTACGGTTTCTCCTTCGTAGCCCCCATTGGGGGGGCTGACATGCCGGTAGTCATATCTTTATTGAATGCGCTGACGGGATTATCGGCAGCGGCGGCTGGACTGATTTACGACAACCAAATCATGTTGGTTGGCGGCATTTTGGTAGGCGCCTCGGGAACTATCCTTACGGTAATGATGTGCAATGCCATGAACAGGTCGCTGCTGAACGTATTGGTAGGCGGTTTCGGTTCGGCGGCGGTGAAAAGTGGCAGTACTGCGGGAGCAGTGGGAGAACAAGTAGCAAAGGAAATTGGCCTTTCCGATCTGGCGATACAGCTGCTGTATTCCAAAAAAGTAATGGTAGTGCCCGGCTATGGCTTGGCCGTGGCACAAGCCCAGAAACTCTGCAAAGAACTGGATGAGTTATTGGAAGCAGAGCAAGTAGATATAAAGTATGCCATCCACCCCGTCGCTGGCCGTATGCCAGGCCATATGAATGTACTATTAGCAGAGGTCGATATTCCCTATGCCAAACTGCTCGATTTGGATGAAGCCAACGAGGAGTTACAAGACGCCGATGTAGTCTTGGTGGTAGGTGCTAACGATGTAGTCAACCCTTCCGCTGAGGACGACCCCAGCAGCAGCATCTACGGTATGCCCGTGCTAAAGGTGTGGGATGCCAAGCACTGCATTGTCCTAAAGCGAGGCATGAGCGCAGGCTACGCTGGCATAGAAAATCCACTGTTCTTCCGCGATAAAACGAAAATGCTTTTCGG